>CAZMCH010000102.1:568-14582 GCA_964564735.1 uncultured bacterium | reverse complement strand
TTTTTTAAACAGATGAAATCAGATGATAGACTATTGAAAATAAATGGTTTTCTTGTAAAAATGCGATGTTAAAGATTTAATCTTTAGTTTTTTGTGATACTTTGTGTTTTAGTGTCTTTGTGGTTCATTCTTATATCGAACTGACGTTAATTTACAAGTTCTTTCAAAGACCAAAGCTAATCTGCGTTATGTAGTCAGCGAAAATCAGCGCTCTATTTCCTTCTTATTCCATTTCAAATATTACATAATTATTTGTCATGTTGAACGAAGTGAAACATCTCGATAGATTCTTCGCTGACGTTCAGAATAACAGTTTTGAATTATCAAGTGGTATTACAACAATAATAGTTGCAAAAAAACCATCTATGAAAACCTTAATAAAGGCAACTTATCATAATCCCCCCTTTTAAGGGGGGATAAAGGGGGATCTTAAAAATGGAACTTGCTATAATCCCCCCTTTTTAAGGGCAACTTATCATAATCCCCCCCTTTTTAAGGGCAACTTACTATAATCCCCCCTTTTTAAGGGGGGGATAAAGGGGGGGGGTATTAAAAATCCTCTGATCATCATATACAGAAACTCCCAGAAATAAAGGAAAATAAACCCCTCTCAAACCTGCATTTTTTGTTGCTATTGCTTGCTTAAACCGCTTTTTCAAGTGTGCAGGAAACGTCTTTTTTTTCCTCGTAAATTAACCTTTTTTCTTCTATTTTTTGCAATTAATTTCGTTGACATATAGAAATGTTTTATTTGAATTGTGGAAGCCATTTCTTTTCTGCTTCGAGCATTTCATCAACCATTTGTTTTATACGTGGTAATGTAAGCATAGTTCCTGCAAATGGATCAACAGAAATAGCCTGATATAGTAGTTCTTTATTACCTGTTAGACCCGCCTCAACAGCCAATTCTTGAACATTAATTGACATGCGATTTATCGCCGCACAACCTGCTGGTAACGGACCCGGAACAGTCGGTTGAATACCATTTTTATCAACAAGACAAGCAACTTCAACACAACAATTTTGTGGTAGATTCGGAATTAGATGCGATGATGGTGTCTTCGGTGAACTTCCCGGAGGACCATAATTCGGGACATTGCCATAGATTACACGTTTTGTATCAGTTTCCATCGAGTGAATAATATATGCTGCATATTCTCCGGAAGCCTTCAATGGTGCTTGAATTTCCTCAATCCATTTCTCCTGACCAGCAAAATCATGATTAAGACATATCTGATAATAATCCCATCTTTGCTTAATATATTCATCAACCATTTCTTTATTTTTGCGAAACCACATCATATATTCGCTTGCATGATGGCTTGATTCAGTCTGGAAATATCCAAATGTCCGCATAATTTCGGTTCTGACTCTTTCATGATAATAATGATCACCATGATCAACCGCTAGATCAACTTTTTCACCTTTTAATTCTTCTGTCAAGCCGACACCTGCGCCGGGTGATGGATAGCGCTCAAACATAACTCTACGCAATTCTGGATAGACATCTTTGCCTTTATGATAAAACTCGGTAAACCATGCCTGATGATTGATACCATAGCATTTGTAATTAACTTCCTCATAGGGAATGCCAAGATGAGATGCAAGCATATGAGAAGTTCCCTGAACGCTATGACAAAGACCAACACATTTAATACCTGTGCTTAATACTGCCCAAGTATTAATTGACATTGGGTTGGCATAATTTATCATAAGGGCATTGGGACAAACTTCCTTCATATCATTGCAAACGTCAATATACGCTGGAATTGATCGAATACCACGAAATACCCCACCGGGTCCAAGCGTATCACCAACACATTGATCAATCCCATACTTTCTTGGAATCTCAACATCTGGAGTATATGCTTCAATCCCGCCAACCTGCCAAGTTATAATGACATAATCAGCACCATCAAGCGCAGAACGCCTATCAGTTGTTGCTTCTATCTTTGTTGGCAAGCCCAATCTTTTTACTGCACCACCAATAAGCCTATTTGAACGCTCTAAGTTATCCTTATTTATATCCATCAATGAGATAGTGCTATCCTGAAGCTCTGGAAACGATAAAAGGTCAAAGGTAATTCTAGCAGGAAAACTAAACCCACCAGCACCCATAAAAGTTATTTTCGCCATACATTTTTCCTTTCCATACAAAAGTTGTTGACAATATTTTATATACAAAAAAAATAATACAATATAACTAACTAATAGACAAGGATAAATACAATATCTTAATTGGGCTTATATATTGCTTCATCTAAAGCCTTTATTAGTCTGGTAATCTCCTCTTTTTTCTTTTCATCAGAGGTGTTATTCTTAATATCATTGATAAAATCTTTTATTGCTTGATTCATTAGTGGTTGATCGATCATGCCTTCCTTAAAAGCATTTTTTGTTTTTTCAAAGATGCCCTCTATGGCTTTCCTATCCATATCTTTTGGAAGGTTAGCTAGTGCCAATTCCTCTGTATTTGAGATTATTCGGATAGTGAGCCATTCACCTATGAGATTACGCTTTGCATGAATACCTATTCCCAAAGCAATTATCAAAACAAAGACAATGAATATAGGAAGCAAGCATCCTTTCAGGCAACCTCGTTTCTCAATAAGCCCTCTTGATACAATACCTTCAGAATCATCTTCAAATTCTAATGACTCGTCCTCAATATTTACATAATCTATTTGTTCTTTTTGATTAGTTTCGTTATCATTTGTTTCTGTAGCTTCACTATCTTTTTCTTCCACAATGTTTCTCCTATTAGATGTTAGCAAAAAATTATCTATGCCTTAAATATACAATGATAAAATAGCATACGTCAAGAGAAACGATTCCTGATTACTTGATTAAATTAATTGTTTATAGAACGCTGGTTGGAATGATTTAGCAGATTAGCGCGGATAAAAAATCGTAAAATATAATGCGTGAAAGGGCATTTATAAGGAAAGTCATAGAAATTCATGCCATATAAGAGCCAATAAATCTATGTTCTATTTTTTGTGGTTAAAAAATTCAGTAATCCCATTAAAAAACCTAAAATTATAAATGCTCCAGGTGGTAATATGGCTATAATTAGATTATGATAACCAAATTGTTGAAGGATACCAAATCCGAATACTGTTCCATTACCCAATATTTCTCTTATAATACCCATTAAAGTTAGGGTAAGAGTTGCACCCAAACCCATCCCCAAAGCATCAAAAATGGAAAGAATGATATTATTTTTTGAAGCGAAAGATTCTGCACGGGCTAATATAATGCAATTAACTACAATTAAAGGAATAAAGATACCAAGTATTTTGTGAAGTTCGCCAAAAAATCCTGCAATGAATAGATCAACTGACGTTACAAAAGATGCAATAACGACTATAAAAACAGGTATCCTGACTTTATTTGGTACTAATCTGCGAATTAGCGATATAACGATATTTGAACCAAGTAAAACAAAAGTTATTGCAAAACCCATTGCTAGACCATTAATAGCGGTGGTTGTAACTGCAAGTGTAGGACACATTCCCAAAACAAGCCTAAGCGTAGGATTCTGTTCAATTATGCCTTTATAAAATTCCCGCCAAATTCTCATCTTAATACTCGCCTAATATATGGCTTCTATATTGTCTGAACTTTGACATACCATCATTAATCGCATTAACAACACCAAGAGAGGATATTGTCGCTCCAGTCAAAGCCTCTATTTCCCAGTTATATTTGGCATTTCTGCCTTTTATGATAGATAAATTTCTATCTTGTGAATTTTCTGCAATTTTACCCTTAAAATGATCTTTAAATTGCATATTTTCAATTTTGGAGCCAAGTCCAGGGGTCTCATGATGCTCAATTATCTCTATCCCTAGAATTTTTTCGTTTTTATCAATACCTATCATTATTTTTATAGAACCACTATAACCTTCGCTATTGGACTTAAAAGCGATTCCAACAATCTCATTATGTCTTTTTGCAAGGTATATTTCTACTGGAGTTCCATCCTTTTCTTTCCATTCTGGTATATTTACTTTATCTTTGCTTGGATCGTTATTGTAATGTAGTTGATCAACAGGCAGAGAAGCATTAATTGCTTTAAGCGTTTCTTTTTGCTTTTGCTCTGTAATTCTCTCATGGGTAAAATTATTGATTAATGTTAATGATAATGCTGACACCATGCAAACAACAGTCAAGACAATTACCATCATAAGTGATTCACGCATTGCTTTTTATCCCAAATCTTTTCGGTTTGATATATCTGTCGATCAAAGGCGTAAAGGCATTCATCAGCAAAATGCTATAGCAAACCCCCTCTGGATACCCACCGAGAATCCTGATCACGCAAGTTATTATACCTGCCCCTATTCCAAAGATTAATCCACCTTTTTTTGTTATAGGGCTTGTTACCATATCTGTTGCCATAAAGAAAGCGCCCATAGTTAATCCACCAGAAAAAAGCTGAATCGGTATCATAATAAAGTTTTTATCGCCAAATAATTCAGTTAATCCAAATATAATAGCTACTGTTCCAATAAAGCTGATTGGTATATGCCAAGTTATGTAACGTTTTAGCAAAAGTATTGTTGCGCCAATGAGTAAAGCCAGATCAGAGGTTTCACCAATAGAACCGCCAGATTTTCCGATAAAAAGATTCCAGACAGGTAGCAGATTATCAATACTACCTCTTTTTATTAGACCCAATGTTGTCGCCCCTGTTATTGAATCTACAGGCATGTTTGTTGCGCTTGATATAGAAATGGCAGTTTGCATAGACATTGGAATTTGCCAAGTAGTCATAGCAACAGGAAAAGATGCTAAAAGAATAGCCCTACCTATCAATGCAGGATTAAAAATATTATATCCCAATCCCCCAAAAGGGGCTTTTGCCAATGCAATAGCAAAAAAAGACCCTAGCGCAGACATCCAAAGAGGCACTCCCGAAGGAATGACCATTGCCAAAAGCATTCCTGTAACAACCGCACTTCCATCATAAACAGTTATCTCTCTATGAAAGATATATTGTATTAATGCCTCTGTGCATACTGCAGAGATAATGCCTATAATTATAATCAAAAGAATACGAAATCCAAAAACATAAGTTCCAGCAAAAACTGCTGGTAATAGACTAATGACAACAGTCCACATTATTTTTGGAATAGATTCCTTATCTTTTACATGAGGTGATGTTGATATGGTCAATAAACCATCGTCTTGCATATTATTTTACCGATCTCCGTCTTTTGTTAATATCTGCTTTTACTGTCTGTATTAACTGAACCAAAGGTATATTTGCTGGACATGAATAAGCACAACAGCCACATTCTTTACAATCAAGCGGAAAATATTTTTCTGCTTCTCGGAATTGTCCCTTTAGTGAATTTAGAGCAATCATACATGGCATTAATCCCGCAGGGCAGACATTAATGCAATTACCGCATCTTATACATGGTCTTTGATTAGTTTCTTTAACTTCATTCTTGGCTAGAACTAGGATATTATTCGTTCCTTTTGTAACAGGGACACTTATATCTGACATTGATGAACCCATCATTGGACCGCCAGCGATAACTTTAGCTACCTGCTTGGAATATCCGCCACATTGCCTTATGATTTCGGCAAATGTCGTTCCGATCCTTACTCTAAGGGTTCTAGGTTGTGCAATGCCTGATCCATTTACGCTAACTATTCGTTCAATTAATGGATGACCAAGCCGAACAGCATTTGATATTGCATGAGCTGTGCTGACATTAGATATAACAATGCCAAAATCAAGAGGAAGTCTGCTTGCTGGGACTTCTTTATTCAATATGGCTTTTATCAGCATATTTTCCCAACCTTGTGGATATTTAACTTTTAGTGTTGCTATATCAATATTTTGTTCTTCATGAATTGCCTTATTCATGATCTCTATGGCATCGGGCTTATTTTTTTCTATTCCAATTATACCATTTTTTGCGCCCGTAACTCTCATTATCAGCTTTAGCCCATCAATGATACTCTCCGATTTTTCAAGCATAAGTGCGTAGTCAGATGTAACATAAGGCTCACATTCTGCGCCATTAAGTAAAACCGTTTCAATTTTCTTGCCTTCTGGAATAGATAATTTAGCGTGAGTAGGAAATGTCGCCCCTCCCATACCAACAATCCCTGCTTCTGCTATTATATCAAGAATCTCCTGTTGTGTAACTGGAAAATATGGCTTTATTTCCTCTGACCATTCATCTTTGCCATCGGATTCAATCACTGCAGCTAGAGATGAACGCCCAAGAGCAGGATAGAGATTTCTCCCTATATTGATTATTTTACCAGAGATGCTAGTATGGATGTTTGCAGAAATAAAACCAGTCGCTTCGGCTATCTTTTGTCCTTTTTTGACTTCTTGACCGATTTCTATTATGGGACGGGCAGGTGTGCCAATATGTTGGTGGAAAGGTATAATAACTTTTGCTGGGAGTTCTGCATCTTCAATTTTTTTAATACTTAATTCTTTTCTATCTTTTGGATGAACTCCGCCTCGAAATCTTTTTGCTATTAGATTTGGTATTGTTTTTTTAGATTTGAGCATGATACCTCATGTTGAGAGTAAAGAAATATATGTCGGCAAAGGGATACCTACTACCTATAAAAATAGCATACTCTCAATCATCTGTCAATTGCAGTTTACTGAATTTCGGACATAAGTTCGGACAAATAAATTCACCGATGTGCATATCCTCGTGGTTTTCATATTTCAAGATTTCGTGATGTTGGTTTTTAATGTACTGTTTGTCTGTCGATGTTCGAATATAGGCAACTGTTTTGCTCATATCTCAAGATAAACCTTTTATGTCTGTAAGTAGTTTACAGTATAGATAAGTATAGCATATGTTATCGTGAGATAAAAGAAGAATAGAAAATTTATGTTAAAATCATATTCATTGAGTCAATGCCTAATAAAGAAAACTTCTCATTATTGAAAAAAATATTTGACAAAAGGAATTTTCTGTATTATAATTATTATCGTTAATGAAAACCATTTTCAATAACAATTAATTTTGGAGGCATTAATGCACGGAAGATGCGGAAAAGGACCGCCTTGGCTCTGCGGAAAATTCATGGATAGTGGATATCGAATGACAAAGCCAAGAGAAGTGATCTTTGAGGCATTAGGCAGAATATCGGGTCATCCAAGCGCCGAAGAGGTTCATTTTGAGGTGCATAAACACCATCCGGATGTAGGTTTAACTAGTGTTTATCGCACTTTGGAACTGCTTGTGGAAATGAATTTGATTCAGAAATTTGACTTTGGCGATGGTCGTGCAAGATATGAATTGTTGAGCGGATCACAGAACGACAATCATCATCACCACCTTGTTTGCACAAACTGCAAAAGAATTATCAATTATGATGATTTTATCGATGATGAATTAGAATTGCTAAAAAAAACGGAAAAAGGCTTATCAGAAAAGTTTAATTTCAAAATTACAGATCACCTGATTCAATTCTATGGATTGTGCGACAAGTGTAAATAAAAAATGCTTTACATGAAAAGCATTTTTTATTTGCCATTAATTGAAAATGATTTTCATTATCAAGTTATATATTGAAAGATAAAGAAAGGGGGTATAGATAATGCCGAGATTTAATGGGACAGGACCATTGGGTCAAGGACCCATGACTGGTCGTGGCATGGGATATTGTGCAATGAATCTCCCTGCCCCGAGAATGAATTATTATCCCTATGGTTTCGCTGGTATAGAGGGATTTCCAATTAATATAGGATTTCCGTATTATATTCCACCTGCAAGACCTTTCAAAAGGCTGGCTTTTCGTGGTTTTGGCAGAGGACGGGGTATGGGAAGAGGCAGAGGAAATCGGTTTAGGGCTTATTGGTAATTATTTCACGGAGCCAAAGGAGGTTCTGAGAGATGGGCAACGGAGGGCTTTTATATTTTGGGATCTCCCCAAGCTCTGTGATTTTTTCTAAATAAAAGGAGGATATAAAAATGCCGTTTGGAGATGGAACAGGTCCACGAGGTATGGGACCTATGACAGGTAGAGGTATGGGTTATTGTGCTGGTTTTCCAACACCGGGTTATATGAACCTGGGATTCGGTGGAGGCTGGTTTGGCAGAGGTGGCGGAAGAGGACGAAGAAACTGGTTTTATGCAACTGGTATGCCCGGATGGGTGCGTGCTGCACAAGGTATGCCGGCTTTTGGTGGCATGGTTCCGCCTGTAAATCCATATATGCAAGCACCAACTGCTGAAGATGAAAAAAGCATGTTAAGCGATCAAGCAGAATTTTTAAAGAAACAGCTTGATGATATTCAGAAACGAATCAATGAATTAGAAAAAGAATAATCATAATTGGGCTGGATGCTGAATCCAGCCCAATTAATATTTTAAAATTGGAGGAAATATATGCGCGTATCTATTTCAACTGACGGCGATAATGTCGCCGAACACTTTGGTAGATGTCCAAGCTATACTATTGTTGATATTGAGGATAACAAGGTTATTGACACCCAACTTATTGATAATCCGGGACACATGCCCGGTGCTATACCGCAACTTATGAACGAATTGGATGTTGATGTTATGATCGCTGGTGGAATGGGACCAAGAGCCATAAACTTTTTCAATGACTATGAGATACAAACTGTGGTTGGAATACAGGGCAAAATTGATGATGTTATAAAGGCTTTGCTGGATGGCACGCTGAAAGGTGCTGAAAGCCTTTGCGCTCCCGGTTCTGCAAAAGGACATGGTGTTGAGAAGGCAATATGTGATCATGTTGAGGGCGAAAGCCACTAAATCGGAAATAGACGAGGTATTTTTTATATGATTATCTCAGTAGCAAGCGGAAAAGGTGGAACAGGAAAAACAACAGTTGCCACAAATCTAGCCCTATCAATACGTGGCACTATTCAATTGCTGGACTGCGATGTTGAAGAGCCTAATGCTCATTTGTTTATGAATCCAGTTATAAAGAGAAGGATAAAAGCCAACGTCCCTATTCCAGAAGTTGACGAATCAAAATGCACTTATTGTGGAAGGTGTCAGGAAGTATGCGCCTATAATGCCATTGCTGTTATAACAAAATCAGAAGATATAAACGGAAGCGTTTTAATATTTGACCATCTCTGTCATAGTTGCAGTGCTTGTATGCTTCTTTGTCCTGAGAATGCCATAAGCGAAATAGACAAGGAGATCGGCATAATTGAGGTTGGTGATTGTGGAGATATTCAATTCATTCATGGAAAACTTAATATTGGCGAGATAGCGTCACCCAATTTGATTAGACAGGTAAAAGAATATATCAATCCTGCAAGGACAACCATAATTGATGCTCCACCTGGGACATCCTGTCCTGTTATCGCATCTGTAAATGGAAGCGATTTTTGCATCCTTGTAACTGAGCCAACACCATTTGGACTAAATGATCTCTCTTTGGCTGTCGAGGTATTGAATAAATTGGGTATTCCTTCGGGTGTTGTGATCAACAGGTCTGATATAGGCGATGAAAAGGTTAGCTTATTCTGCAAAGAAAATAATATACCGATACTCATGGAGATACCATTTGATAGGCAGGTCGCTTCTCTTTATTCTAAAGGCATACCGATAGTCAAAAAAAATAGAGATTATGCCAATAAGTTTCAGGATATGTTTGATCAAATAAAGGATATATGCAAAAATGGAAATTGAACCGATAGGTATAATCCATACACCATTCAAAACAAAAGAGGAAACACCACATCAGTCAATTGCCTCTAATAGTATTGGCAGAATAGAGATTTTTGAAGAATATGAAGAAGGACTTGATGATATAGATGGCTTTTCTCATATAATTATCATTTTTAGATTTCATAAGTCAGAGGGATATAGCCTAAAAGTCAAAACTCCGCATGATGAAAACGTCAAGGGTGTATTTTCCACAAGGTCGCCGAGAAGACCGAACCAATTGGGTTTGTCCGTAGTAAGATTGCTGATACGTGAAAAGAATATCCTTTTTGTTGAGGGTATAGACACCATTGACGGAACGCCATTGATTGATATAAAGCCCTATGCGCCAAATCTTAATCCCAAAACAAATGTCCAAATAGGTTGGCTTGAGGGGAAATTATGATGAGAAAAATGCAAGTAGAGTTATGATTTTCATTGACAACGCGTTTTTCTTGTGTTACAGTATATAAGTAAATTGTTATATACTTATATACTCATGGTGGATTTTAAGCATGGAAAACGCTGTTAAAGTTTTTAAGGCACTATCAAACGAGACAAGGCTGGAAATAATAAAGCTTTTGTCTGAGCGCTCTTTATGCGTCAATGCCCTTGTGAATAAGATTGGTATGTCTCAGCCGGCAATATCACAGCATCTCAGCATACTTGAAAATGCTGGTCTGGTTGTCGGAGTAAAAAAGGGCTACTGGGTTCACTATGAGTTGGTTACCCAGCGATTTCAAGAATGTGCCAACTTAATTCTTGAATTAACATCAAGAGAGGTGAAAGACAATGTGTAAAGAGAATTCCAAATGCTGTTCAAAAGGAAAAGAACCAAAGAAATGCACTCCTGAACAGATAAAAGAGTGTCATCCAGAAGCTAAGGGCAAACATCCATGCGAGGATAAACCCAAAGATAAACCAAAAGAATAAATATAATTATAAAGGTATTTAACCGCTTTGAGGATTGCTATCCAATCATAAAAAAATAGGATTGGATAGCGATCTGTTAAGGGATTAGAAACATGCAAATATTTGACATCAAGGCTATGAAGTCTTATCCATACGAAGAAAGGGATAAGAACGTATTTTACAAAACAGACGAATTTAAGGCAAGAATCATTGAATTGCCACGGGGAGGGAAAATGCCGACCTGTGAAATGGATTCTCATGTAATTTTCTTTGTTATTGAGGGAACTGTTGATATAAATATTAATAATCAAAATGCCATTTTGAAAGAGGGGCAATGCGTTATCTCAGAACCTGCTATATTCTCTATGAAAACAGAAAATGGCGTAAAAATGATGGGTATACAGATAGAAAAATAAAAAAAATGGATAAAATTTTAGCAAATGAAAAAGAATCTTGAATCATTTAATGAAGTTGATAAAAATAAGAATGCTTTGGAGATTTTGGAAAGAAGATATTCACTAGGAGAAATAAGCAACGAGGAGTTTCAGCAAAAGAGGAAGGATGTTTTGAATTGAATAAAGAATTACCAGATTACTATAAAACCGTTGCAGAGGAAATTCTTTGCAGATGCAATCCCAAAGAAGGCGTATGGGTTGATCTAGGGTCTGGTGCCGGTGGGGTTGGATTTTCTCTGGCAGAACGAACTACTAGCACGATAGTGATGATAGATCCAAACCAAGATGCTCTGCAAAAGGCTTTGAGTGAAGCAAAAAGAGTAGAACTTGATAAACGTATCATTGCTATCAAAGCAATGGCTGAGGATATTCCATTACCAGATAATTGTATAGATTTGGTTGTAAGCAGGGGTTCTATCTTCTTCTGGAACGACAAGGCACAGGGATTACGAGAAGTTTTTCGCATTTTGTCTCCCGGCGGAAAGGCTATGATAGGCGGAGGCTTGGGTGCTTCATATCCTCAATGGGCAAGACAGGAATTTACCAGACGCAGGCATGAGGGAATGAAGAAAGAAGGTCCCGAAGCATATAAGCGTTTTCAAGATGCTCGTAGCCCTGATACCTTCCGACAACTTGCGAATGATGCAGGACTAGCGGATTTTGAGATAGCTGGTGATGGAGAGCCTGATCCAGAAAGTTCACAAGCCGGTCTGGGTATTTGGCTTTTATTCAGAAAAGGTAATTGAAAGATTTAAATTGATGTTTCAAGCTCAATGTCTGGATGGGAAATGCAGAACGCAATATCAGTTTCTTCCTTGACTAAAAATTATGATGAAGTCCGCGCTGTTGACGGGATCAGCTTTGAGATAAAAGAAGGCGAGTTATTTGGCTTTTTGGGTCCAAACGGTGCCGGAAAAACCACCACGATTATTATGCTGACCGGTCTTGCCAGACCTGACGAAGGGAAAATCCATATCGCTGATATAGATTGCTCAAAAAATGTCAAATCTGCACAGCATTTAATGGGCGTTGTGCCTGATGAAAGCAATCTATATACTGAACTGACGGGATTTGAGAACCTTTGTTTTTGCGGGGCGTTATATGGGATGAAAAAACAAGATCGTGAGAAAAAAGCCCATGAATTACTGGAAAAATTTAGCCTGACAGAAGCGGGAGGACGAAAATTTGCGGGATATTCCAAAGGCATGAAACGAAAACTCGTCATTGCCGCCGGAATCATCCATGATCCTCCGATTTTATTCCTAGATGAGCCGACTACAGGTATTGATGTTGCAAGCACACGCCTGATCCGACAGCTTATTATTGAGCTTAACAACTCAGGAAAGACGATATTCCTTACAACACACTATATAGAGGAAGCAGAAAGGCTTTGCCAAAGGATCGCCTTTATCGTATCAGGGAAGATTGTGAGGATTGACTCAGTTGAGAATCTCTTACAACAGGTCAAGGGACGCTATGTGGTTCAGTTCACTGTATCAAAAGCCTCAGCCGATTTATGCAGTAAAATTGAATTAGATTTTCCCGATATGGAATGTGAGCTTATCTCTAATGAGATAGTTCAGATACAAAGAGGACAGCCCATTCTTGTCGCTCCATTAGTGCGATTTTTTGAGGATCAGGGCGTAGAAGTTACCGAAGCGCGCAAAGTTAGACCATCACTGGAGGATGTTTTTGTAAAAATTACTGATATAAAGGCGGAAGCGATGAAAAAGGAAAAGGAAAAAGCAGGAGGGAAAGCATGAAAAACTGGATTGCCTTCTGGAATATTTTGCTCAAAGACATGAAGACTTATTACCTCAAACCGCCGAACATAAGTTGGGGTTTGGTTTTTCCGCTGGCATGGATGGGGATGTTTTTCGTCAAATCCGGCTCCGGATTGGAGAGTATTCCAAATATCTTGGCGGGGGTTGTGTCAGTATCCGTTCTCTTTGGGACGACCTCAATGCTGGCTGTAACGGTTACGTTTGAGAAGAAAAGCAGGTCGTTTGAAAGGCTATTATTGGCGCCAATTCCGTTAAATTTGTTGATGTTAGCCAAGACATCAGGGGCTATAATTTTTGGCGCATTGAACGCATTTATACCGATTATAATTGCTGTTTTTTTGGCTGATCTCTCTGGAATCGTGTGGGCTATGGCATTGCCTGCAATTATATTGATCGCTATATCATCAACTTTTTTGGGCTTATTTATAGCTGTATCAGTAAGCGAGGTTTTTGAGGCGCAGACTTTTTCCAATTTCTTCCGATTTCCAATGATTTTCTTATGTGGGTTGTTTTTTCCTATTGTAAAATTGCCTATTTTTCTGCGACCCTTATCCTATATTTTTCCATTAACCTATGGTGTTGATATATTGCATAAAGCCTTTGAAGGACAACACCTGATGCCGATATGGTTTGATTTCGTAATGATCGGAATTTTCTGTTTGGGATTATTTCTTATCAGTTTAAGAAATATTCAAAAGCGATGGATCGTCTAATTTTATTAACTAAAGGAAAGATTTAATGAAGCAAATTGCAGTTGTAAGCGGAAAAGGTGGCACAGGAAAAACGATGCTGACCGCCTCTTTTGCGTCTCTGGCGAAAAATAAGGTTATGGTTGATTGTGATGTTGATGCGGCAAACCTCTATCTGCTGTTGAGTCCTACTCTTAAAGAGAGACATGATTTTAGCGGAGGGGTAACAGCAAGAATAGATCAGGAAAAATGTATCCAATGCGGGAAATGCGTTGAGGCTTGCAGATTTTACGCAATCAGTGAGGACTTTGTCGTTGATCCCGTATTATGCGAGGGTTGTGCGCTGTGCAGTAACATCTGCCCTGCCGAAGCGGCAATCATGGAGGATAACCAGTCAGGTGATTGGTTCATCTCAGACACCAAATATGGAACTTTCGTCCATGCAAAGCTTGGTATTGCTGAGGAAAACTCAGGCAAGCTAGTTACGGAGA
>CAZMCH010000102.1:0-558 GCA_964564735.1 uncultured bacterium | reverse complement strand
ACGGAGATAAGAAAAGCGGCTATGAAAATCGCTGAATCAGAAAGAGCAGATTATATTTTGATTGACGGTCCTCCGGGAATTGGATGTCCTGTAATATCATCTTTGACAGGCGTCAATATAGCGATAATTGTTACAGAGCCTACATTATCAGGAATCCATGATATGGAAAGGATGATTGAGGTAGCATCACACTTTAATATTGATACAAGGGTTGTAATAAACAAATTTGATCTGAATGAGGAAAATTCAGACAAAATAAAGTATATATGTGAAAAAAAGAATTTAAAAGTATCGGGAATGATACCATTTTCAAGAGAAATAGTTGAGTCTGTTGTTAATATGATTCCATTTGTTGAGTATAAACAAAATGACATATCAAAAATTATAGAAAATATCTGGAATTCCATAGTTGGAGATTAAAATATGCACCAAGTAACTGATGAAGAAAGAGAACAGCAAGATACTCGCCTAAAAGACAATATGGCAAAGATAAAATACAAGATTATCGTTATGAGTGGAAAAGGCGGAGTTGGTAAGACTACGGTAGCTGTAAATCTA
>CAZMCH010000101.1:0-14742 GCA_964564735.1 uncultured bacterium | reverse complement strand
TAACGTTACAATGGCATATTGCAATCAGGTTGGCTGGTTCGGACCGGGGCATCCTTGGCTTTTCATCAAAGAAGAATCAGGCGGGATGTTAGTTGAGCAGGCGATTCACAACTTTGATGTATGGCTATGGCTCTATGGCGCTGTTGATTCTGTATATGCAAAAACAAGCCATGTCCCATTGGGTGGCACATATCCCGAGAAACCAAAGGCAGTCGAGAATAACGCAGTCTTGGTAATAAACTTCAAGAGTGGCGGAGTCGGCATGTTTATCAAAAGCTGGTCAGCAGAGATAGGCCATGGCGGAGAAGGCGTTGTCTGCACAAATGGGTCAGCGTCTTTTTCAGAAGGCGGATTGCGATGGAAAACGCATGATATGAAAGAGGCTGAAAACTTTAAGGCAGAAGTTCCTGATGATGACACATACAGAACGCTATCACCAGAAGCAAGAGAAAGGAACTATTGGAGTTATGCATCAAAGGGCGCAAGCATTGATCATTGGCTAAAGTGTATTGCAGGAGAGGAAAAACCAACGACATCGGGTTGTGTAGGGCGTGCAGGAATAGAGATAGCTGAAGCGGCTTATTTATCATCAGAGAAAGGTTTGCCTGTGACATTGCCAATATAGGAAAACAAGGTGATAAAAATGGAAAATAAAATAACAAAAAGGACTTTTATAAAAAGCCTTGTTGCTGGATTATCAACTACAGGGCTTTTGACAGCAATTGATAAAAGTTTTTTGACTTCTGCAAGAGGACAAGCAATGCAAGATGATGATCTTTACTTTATTCAAACGGTCAGAGGACGGATCAAACCAAGTGAACTAGGATTGACGCTTATACATGAGCATTTGATGGTTGATTTTATCGGTGCAGATAAAGCAAGCAAAGATCGTTATAATCAGGATGAAGTTTTTGAAGTAATGCTTCCATATCTAAAAGAGATTAAAGATTTGGGCGTTACGGGCTTTGCAGAATGTACACCGATGTTTCTTGCCAGAGATGCTGAACTGATGAAAAGATTTGCAGACGCACTTGATATGCACATATTGACAAATACAGGCATGTATAAAGAACCTTATCTTCCACAATACGCATTTGAAAAATCCGCAGACGAATTAGCGCAAATGTGGATTAGCGAAATAAAGGATGGCATAGAAGGCACTCAGATTAAGGCTGGATTTATCAAAATAGCGGTCAATCCGGGAAGTCTTATACCAATTCAACAGAAGATAGTCCGTGCTTCTGCAAGAACAAGCAAGGCAACAGGCGCAACTATCGCATGTCATACGGGTCATGGTGTTGCTGTCATGGAAACACTTAGTATATTAAAGGAAGAGAAACTACCTCTGGAAAAATTCATTTTCGTTCATGCTGGTTCAGAAGGCGATATAAAATACCATCTTGCTGTTGCAGAACAGGGCGCATGGGTAGAATATGATAGTATAAGCCCTGGAGAAGCAAATAGATACATACAGCTTATCAAAACTATGATTGATAACGGACATGAAGATCGTCTGCTTTTATCACAAGATGCAGGTTGGTATAATGTCGGTCAAGCAAAAGGCGGGAATATAAGGGGATTTGCTTATATAATAAAGGATTTCATTCCGTTAATGGAAAAATCGGGAATAGATAAAACTATGATTGACAAATTCCTTATCACCAATCCCGCAAAGGCATTAAGAATACCAATAAAATCAGGAGAAGGTGTTAATCCAGAAGGGAAATTAAAATCTACATTCGGGAAAGTAAAATCAGATAATTAGCATTTAGGAATAGAACGCAGATAAAACGGATAAAAGATCGTAAAACGTGAAACGTAATGCGTAAAACGTATTACTCATAACGTATTACGTTTTAATGGGAGTGTTTGATATGCAGGATTTGAGACAGGGACGGCTTGACATTACACCACATTACTACAAAGTTGACTTTCCATTTTATAAAGAGCATCTTGAGGATTTTCTTCCAGATGAGATTATAGACATTCATTCACATTCCAGCAACAACCCCGGAATTCAGCCCGACGACCCTAGACCGACTTCATGGCCAGACTGGGTGACTTTTGGACATGGAATGTTGTTGCCGAATTTATTGGACGCATATCTAAAGCTATTTCCGGGCAAGCAAGTCTTTCCTGTATGCTTTCCTATATGTGATCGTAATGATATAGAGGAACGCAATCTCTATCTTGCAGAAGAATTAAAACTATATGATAACGTATGGGGATTTATATGGACATTGCCCGATTGGAGTAAGGACGATCTAATGAGGCGGATTGACGATGGCGATTTCAGTGGCATAAAGCCATATCCATATATGGTAAAAGATGCAAAATACGAAGATGATATTGAGATATTTGACTATCTTCCACATGAACATTTGGAGCTTGCAGAAGAAAACGGATTGATTGTCATGCTTCATATAGGTCGTTCTGATAGATTGGCTGATCCGCTAAATCTTGCTCAATTAAAGGAAATCTCAACGACTTATCCAAATATTAAATTAATTGTAGCCCATATAGGACGATCATATTGTCCAAGACATGGAATGATTGGTATTCCTGCATTAAGCCAATATGAGAACATACTTTTTGATATATCTGCAAATACTGAACAAAGCGTCATGGAATTGCTTATAAAGGAAGTTGGCGCGAAGCGGATATTATTCGGAAGCGATATGCCAATAACTGCCATGAGGGCAAAGCGAATCTGCGAAGGCGATGAGTATGTAAATTACGTCTATCATGCTGATTGGGAAGACAAACGAACAAGGCGAAACATTGAGGAAGAAGAATCATATACATTCATGCTCTATGAGGAGATACTCGCTTTCAAGAATGCCTCGTTAGCCTGCAATCTGAAAAAGAGCGATATTGATGATATATTCTTCAATAATGCTTATCATCTTTTGAATGATTGATGGAAAGTCTCCCTTCATAAATAGGACTTAGATGGATTTTATATAACTTATAGAGGATATAAAATGGATTTACTTTTAGGACTTGATGTCGGAACGACTGCAACAAAGGCTTTGTTGATGGACATTAATGGAAAGTCTATCGCATCAGCATCATACAGCTATGGATTAATAACGCCACACGAAAACTGGGTTGAGCAAAGCCCTGATGATCTGTGGGATGGCGTTGTTTTGGCTATACGCAAGGTGCTTGAGCATGTTAATTCAGGAGATAAAATACTTGCCTTAAGCCTTTCAACGCAAGGGGGAACGCTTATTCCCGTTGATGCTGACTATAAGCCCGTCTGTAATGCGATAAGCTGGATGGATCACCGCGCCTATAAGCAGGCTGAACAGATGAGGCAATCCATCTATAAAGACATGATTTACGAAATAAGCGGATGGGATATATATGACGGATTGCCGCTTCTCTGTATAGTCTGGTTAAAGGAAAATGATCCGAAAGTATTTGAATCCGCAAGATATTTTCTATTCGTAAATGACTTTATTATTCATAAATTGACAGGTCATCTTTGCATGGATCCTTCAAATGCAGGCATAACACAGCTTTATAATATCGCATCTGGACAATGGAATGATGATATGCTAAATATAGCTGGCATAAAAATTGATCAGCTATCATCAATGCAAAATTCAGGCTTCCCAATCGGTAAATTGACACATCAAGCAAGCAAGGAAACTGGATTATCTGAGTCTGTTCTGGTTGTTAATGGAGCGCATGATCAATATTGCGCCGCATTGGGTTCTGGAGTGCTTGATAAGGGCGATGTTATGCTCTCATGCGGAACAGCTTGGGTGATTCTTGGTGTTATGGATCAATTGAAACATGATCCGCTAAAACGCCTTTCTATAAGTCCTCACGTTATACCAAAAAGATGGGGTGCGCTAAAATCTATGGGTGCAGTTGGTTCTTGTATGGAATGGTTTCTTGATAATTTATGGGGTAAGAAAGATAGTCGTTCAGAATTATATGATGACTTAAATAGAAGCGTTGAAAAATCATCAATAGGCTCAAATGGATTGCTATTTTTCCCATCGTCAGGCGGATACGGACATGGCAAAAGAGGCGCATTTATTGGGCTTTCAATATCACATTCAAAAGTTGAGATGGCGCGATCTATAATGGAAGGAATAGCATACGATCTTCGGTGGACGCTTGATGATGTTCATGAAACGGGTATAAAAAGCGAAGTTTTACGGATGGTTGGTGGTGCAGCGTCAAGCCCAACATGGACGCAAATTGTTGCAGATGTTACGAAAATTCCTGTTATTTTGCCTTCTGTAACACAATCTGCCAGCTTTGGTGCAGGGATACTTGCGGGCTTCGGATGTGGAGTCTTTTCTAATCTCAAAGAGGCTTATAGAGCATTAAGCGGATCAGAAAAATTGCTAGAGCCTAATATGGATAATGTTGAAAAATATAGCGAACTCTTTAATATATATAAAGATACTTTTAAGCAAGTAAGTGATTCTTTGCTGAAATTATCAGATTTGGGTAGTGTTGAAACCAAAGATGGACACCAATAGGGATGTAGTCCCATAAGCTTGTATCTATCAGTGGTTTCAAAATGCAAAAGGAGTGAAGATGAGCAAAAAGATAATAGAAAAGCCTTTCCGACCGGTATATCCTACGCCAGCAGGACTTATAACAAGCGTAGATGTTGATGGAAAGCCAAATATCATTACATTAGGCGAAGTTGCGATGGTATCGCTTAATCCAACTAGGGTGAGTGTTGGAATGAGACCAGCGACATATTCAAATCGCCTTGTAAAAACAACGGGTGAGTTTGTTGTCAATTTTCCAACGACAGATATAATTGACAAGGTTGATTATTGCGGAACAGTATCGGGACGAACTAGCGATAAATTTACGGAAACAGGTCTGACGCCTGAGCCTGCTTTGCATGTCAAACCGCCATTGATAAAGGAATGTCCTGTAAATCTGGAATGCAAGGTTATTGGTGTTTTGTCTCTTGGATCACATGATTTGTTTATTGGCGATGTTTTGGTTATGCACGCAGAAGAAGATATAATCATTGAAGAAAGTAGAGGAATTATTGATCCTGCAAAATCTAAGGCGGTTATATTTGCAATGAACAGCTATTGGAGTTTTGGTGAAAAAATTGATGTAATAAGGTTTACGAGGAAATAACGAAAAATTGGAGAAAAAAATGCGCCCTAAACTTGAACAGCTTATTGATACGCTTTTGATTCAGATGGATTCTTCCAGAAATAAGGCAAAGAATAATCGTCCCAAGCCAAGTATAACGTGCTATCTTGAGAATCTTGGATGGGTGCAATACCTAAAATATGATATGAACGATTACTTTGAAGACCCAGAATTTAACTGCGAAATACAGCTAAAACAGAAACTTATTCAGTTTGAACGATTCGATGATGATAGTATGCTATCAAATTGGATAAGTGCCTCAACAGGCATGTATTTTGAATACACATTGCTTGGAATGTATGTCAGCCACCAAAGCGACGGAGTTCCATTGATCCAAAGCGACCACCCACTTACTAAGAAGCCCGATCTTTCTATTATGAAAAGGCATGATTTTTATACAACAGGTGAAATGCCCCATATATTCCAGCTTTATGAGGATTTGCGAGCTATATCCAAAGATCGTCTGAACGTTGGCTTTCCGAGATGGGAACGAGGACCGCTTGATATGGCAATTCAGCTAAGAGGATATGAACAATTTATTGATGATACGATGAAACGACCACAATTTGTTCATGAACTTATGCAATATATCATTGAGGAGCGCATAAGATGGTGGGATGCCTATTGTAAACACTTCAATACCAAAGATCGTTTAGCAGGGATAGGAGATGACTGGACTTATCTACCGTTCATTAGCCCGTCAATTTTTGAGGAATTTGTATTCCCATATTATAAAAAACTTGAGGAATATCATGGAGGTATCGGCTGGATACACTCCTGCGGAAGTAAGGTTAAATTCCAGAAAAGACTTGAGGAATTAAAGGGCTTGGGCGGGCATGAGATCAACCACTGGACAAATGTTGAAGATGCTGTCGCAAATGCTTCACCAGATAAGTATTTAAGCATATCTTTAATAAATGTTGATGTTCAGCTTGTTTCACAAGAACAGATGATCGAGGATTTGGTGAGGATAAAAAATGCCTGCAAAGGACGAAGCTATGGCATAACCGCTGCCGCAATAGAAAAGATACACGATGATTTTGAATACGACATCCGACAGGTGCAGATATGGCTTGAGGTTGCAAAAAGAGTTTTGAGGGACGGATATTGATGATAAATAAGATAAAAACACGTGAAGAACTGAAAATAATAATCCAAGAAGCCCAAAAACAAGGCAAAAAGATCGTTACAACAAACGGTTGTTTTGATGTTCTGCATGTTGGGCATTTACGCTATCTGCAATCAGCAAAAGAGCTTGGCGATATACTCATAGTCGCTATCAACAGCGATGAATCCGTCAGGGCAATTAAGGGCAAAAAGCGTCCGCTTGTTCCACAAGAAGAAAGGGCAGAGCTTTTGGCGGGGCTTGAATGTGTGGATTATGTAATGATATTTCCTGAACTTGATCCAAAGCAGTTTTTGATAGAATTGCGTCCAAATATACATGTCAAGGGCGGTGATTATTCGCTGGATCGTGTCATTGAACGTGAGACAGTGGAAGCTATTGGGGCGGAATTGCGTTTGCTCCCTGGTGCAGAAGGGAAATCCACAACCAATCTTATAGAGACTATTATTGAAAGATACGGGGGAAAATGATTAATAACCCTTGTTTCACTTTCTCTATTGAAAATAAAAATGGGAAATTCATTGGAGATATTATGGATTTAAGAGAAAAAACATGGCTTGAATGGTTAGAAAAGATAGATTCATTTTCTTTTGGATATTTAACTTGCGAATCGGAATATCATACGATCCGATTGGCTTGTGCAATGCGTAACCATTTGGCAAATATGCCAGCAAAGATAGAGACTGATGACCTTTTGGTTGGTCGCATTGGTTCACACGGGATAGGTGGATTTTCATTCGGTTCTGGTATATTCTGCGATGTAAGACTTGCAGAAAAGCTGAAAGAAGATTATCCACAATGGAAAGATTATCTTGACGCATTAGTTGAATTTTGGTCGCATCTAACACCCGGAAGCAGAATCAGCTATCCTGAAGATGAGAGATTTATGAATGGGCAGAATGTCTATTGGGCAGGATGGGGCGGTCATGCCATACTTGGTTTTGAAAAGATACTCGCAGAAGGAACAGAGGGTATCCGTAAAGAGATAAATAGCTATCAAAAAAAAGAAAAAAACGAGGAAAAACGAGCATATAGAGATGCCTTGCTTATAATTTGTGATGCTATAGATGCCTTTGCACAAAATTATGCAAAAAAAGCATTGGATATGATTGAGACAGAAACAGACGAAAAGAGAATAAAGGAACTGAAACATATTGCGGACTGTTGCTCATGTGTTCCAAAGAATGGCGCAAGGTCATTTCCAGAAGCCTTGCAATCTTTCTGGTTTATTCATACTCTTGAGGGTAATGACTCACCGGGCAGGTTTGATCAATATCTCTATCCATATTATCAGCGTGATATAGACATGGAAAACATGACAAAGGATGAGGCGCAATCATGGATCGATCATCTATGGAAAAGATTTAATGATACACGTTCTTGGAATGTCTGTGTCGGTGGACTAAAGCCCGATGGCAGTGATGGAACGAATGATCTGACATTCATGGCTCTTGAGGCAACAAGACGTATCAGAAAAGTCGCCCCTAATCTATCATTAAGGCTACATAAAGATAGCCCTTACGCCTTATGGGAAAAGGCTGTTGAGGTAATAGAAACAGGCGTCGGTATGCCTGCGATATATAATGATGATATATTTATCCCTGCGCTCATGCGATATGGCATATCAGAAGAAGATGCCCGTAATTATGCCATGAATGGATGCAGTCAGGTTGATATACAAGGCAAATCTCACATGGGTTTGGAAGATGGCGAAATGAACTTGCTCAAATGCCTTGAACTTGCCTTGCATGATGGCTTTGATCCGAACACAAAACATCAAACAGGTTTGCATACAGGCGATCCGAGAGATTTTGAAACATTCGATCAGCTATGGGAAGCGTATAAAGCACAAGTTGAATTTTTCAGCAAACGAGTTACGGATGCGTCAAATATTGTCCAAAAAGCCCATGCTGAAACCTCTCCCAATTTATTTAGGTCTTTATTTATAGAAGGCTGTATAGAAAAAGGACAGGATTTCAAGGCAGGAGGACCAATATATAATCATGGGCAGATATTGACGCAAGGAATCGCTAATACTGCTGATTCGCTTGCAGTAATTAAAAAATTAGTTTTTGAGGAAAAACGTGTTAGCATAGACGAATTACTTGATGCTTTGGATAAAGACTTTCCTGATGAGGCGTTTCGTCAAATGCTGATAAACGAAGTTCCAAAATTCGGCAATGATGACGATTATGTTGATGAATTAGCGATAAAGATTATTGATCATTTCTATAACCATCTGAATACATATAAGACATGGCGTGGGGGAATTTATGGCGGAGGTTCAATAGTTTTTACACGCGCAACATCTTTTGGTAGCAGAGTATGCGCAACGCCTGATGGTCGCAAGTTGCATACGCCCCTTGCTGATTCAGTCGGTCCCGTTCAAGGAAGGGATTTGCAGGGACCAACCGCTGTATTTAATTCATCAGCGAAAGTTCCTCAGATACTTGCACAAAGCACTTATGTTTTGAATATAAAATTCGCACCGAAGATTTTTCAGGGCAATAAAGACAAAATAATCGCATTATTAAAGACATATTTTGCTAGTGGAGGTCAACAAGTTCAAATAAACGTTGTAGATAGAGAAACTTTGATTCAGGCAAAGCAAAATCCTGAGCAATACAAAGGCTTAGTTGTGCGTGTTGGCGGGTTTAGCGGATATTTCAATCATCTTTCGCCTGCACATCAAGACGATATTATTGCAAGGACAGAACATAATTTATAGAACGCTGATTAAGCGGATTTGGCGGATTGGCGCGGATAAAAATCAATTAAATATTAAAATAGTGGTTGACCATTAGCCATCAAATTTATATCTATTGATTATCTCGTCCTGAAATTGTTTTGATAGGGTTACAAAAACTGCAGAATACCCTCCAACCCTGACCATTATATCCCTATGTGCAGAGGGATTATTCTGCGCCTCGATAAGTTTTTCAATGGGCATGACGTTTCCCTGAAAGATATGACCACCATTTGCAATAAAAGTCTTTATAACTGACTTAACTATCTCTTGTGATGCCCATGATGAATCTAAATCCCACATCATACCACCGCCACCGCTAACTTCTTCAAGTGATAGCCTTGTGGCTGAATTGATTGCGGCGGATATACCTTTGATAGCAGAACCCGATTGAGGGGATAAGCCATGCGCCAAGGGTCTTCCTGCCATGCGTCCATCGGGCATTGCTCCAACTTGCTCTCCATAGGAAACAACCCACACAAATCCAAGTATGATCGGTTTGCAATGTCCACCATATTTGTTTCTGTGAGATTTTAGCGCATCTGTGAAAGATAGCAAAACTCTGTCAACCAATGAATCAACTTCTGCATTATCAGAGCCGAATTTTGGTAAATTAATTAGATATGAATGAATTTTCTCATATCCAACAAAATTAGCCTTTATCGCATCAAGCAATTCCTTCGCAGAAAATCTTTTATCATCAAAGATCGCTTTTTTGATAGCATAGAGACTATCGCCAACATTGGGGATGCCGACTCCGCTTCCGCCATAGTCCATATATCTTGCACCACCAGCGTTAATGCTTCGCCCTTTTTCAAGGCAATCATGCGTCATGCTGGATAAAAGAAAAGAAGGGCGATATTTTGCATAGTTACCCAGATAGATATCAAGGCGTTTCAAGAGGATATTAATCTCTCTTTTTAACTCTTTTTCAAAGTCGTTGTAGAGTTCATCAAAATTTTCGTAGTCAATAAGTGTTTTTGTATGTGAAATAGCTCTTTCGCCTGTCTGTAAGAGGCATCCGCCATTTATAATTAACTCAAATGTCCTTGCTACATTATGAGCAAATGAGAATAAAAGATCGCAATTACAGCCCTGTGGAGATACTTCCATACATCCTCCGGCTGTCCAATGCCTTGCGTCCTCTATGCTAACGCCATCAGCACATAGCGCAGAAATCATAGGGTCATCACCATAAATCTGTGCGCGGTTTCCACTTTCTATCATGTATTTAGCTGTCAGATCAAGGAAATCATCGGGAGCATCATCATGCAAACGAACATATACAGATGGGTGAGTTTGTTTTAGTTCGGTTATAGCTTCAAGGATGATATACGATAATGGATTAATTGCGGAAGAGCCATCTTTGTTCCGTCCACCGATTGGGACAGCCTCTACCCAGCCATCAGCAGGGGCAATTCTTTCGTGAAGTTTTATCAATAATTCATAGACAAGTTCCCTTGCTTCCTCATAAGTTATTTTTTCTTTATCTATATCAGCTTCAAGGTATTCCCATAAATAATAATCTATACGCCCGGGACCGTTTCCGCCAAATGGGTTTTCAAACATAACCGCAAGATGCTGAAAAAAGAAACTTTGTATAGCTTCTCTAAATGATCTAGCTGGAAATTCAGGCACTCGTTCACATATATCAGCCATTTCCAAAAGCTCTTTTTTTCTTATTGAATCGGTTTCTTCTTGAGCTAGCCTTTTTAGCTCCAAAACATGACGTTTAACCCAGTTTATTAGCCCGTTAAGGACAATTTCCACACAGGTATAAAACTCTTTTGCTTCTTGATCATCAGTTTTTTCCTTTGATTTACGACAAATATCAATTATACCTCTAGCACCGAGTTTTAAGATCATGCCAAAATCCCAACAGACATGACCCGGCATTGCACCATCACAGAAATATCTTGCGTATGCTTCATTTTCAGGCAACGTTTCTTTGACTTGCTTTATGGCATTTGCATTTGCGGAAAAATCCATCCATCTTTTATCTTCTGCACTTCCATACAATTCGGGACAACCACTTCCCGAACATGCCTGATATGTTTGACCGATTATGCGTGAGAGAGGATGAATATATACTGGTTCATTTTCTAGTGCATAAGCGATGCTTCTAGCTTGACGTTCTGGTAATGAAAAATTATTGTATATTTCAAAGAAAGCTTTAGAAAGATTTACTTCTTTTGGGCTGTTTCTTTCACCAAAACCGCGATTATAAGCTTGATTTTTGTATTCATTTAATCGTATATTCATAAAAACATACCTTAATAACGTTTGGTTAATTTTCTAATAATCTTTTGCCACCAACTATAAGTTGCTTTCTTTACCTCAACTTTTCCTAGAAATTTGTCAACTCTTTCTGTAAGAGTTGTTAAAGTAAACGGTTTTACAATATAATCATTTGCACCTGACTCCCTTGCCCTTAATACTGCCTCTCTATCGCCTTCACCTGTAAGCATTATTATAGGTATTCTCTTTGTATCTTTGTCTGATTTAAGCCTAAGACAAACATCATGCCCCTGCATTCCCGGCATCATTATATCAAGCAATATCAGGTCAGGATGATTGTTTCTAGCAAAGGCAAGTCCTTCTTCACCATTAGACGCACTTATAATCTGGTGTCCTCTTGTGTTTACCATAAAAGACACAATATCATGAATAATCGGTTCATCATCTATAACCAGTATTTTACTCTTTTTCATTAAAGTCTCACTCATCCCTCCTGTTGTCTATTTTTTTATGCAAATCTATTATCGTAAAAAATAGCCCCGATTTAACGATCAGCAAATTTATTATAATACCTTTATGATATTTGGTCAATAAAAATGAAGGCGAGATTATGATTATAGAAGGCGGATTGAAAAGATGAAAAATCATGATAAGCAAAATTTTAATTATTAGGACGGGCAATGCCCGTCCTATATTTATTATTTATTTTATTGGAATCATACTGCCTGTTTGATTTGATTTTTGGACAGCATCAAATATTTTGGTTATTGCCAAAGCTTCTTCACCCGGGACAGGTGATGGTGCGCCTTCTTTTATTGCCTTTATGAATGCTTTGATCTCAGTAGTATGAGGGTCTTCATTTGATCTTGGCACTTGGGGAGTTATATCAACCATAGAACCGTTCTTGTCTGTGGCAATGACAAATGGCGATGTCTGAATACCACCTTTATCACCAAGTATAAATGATGGTCCTGAATTGACAATATGCGCTGCCCAGCTTGTTTCAAGCGTTGCGGATATGTTATTTTCAAAATTTATATATGCAACCGCAAAATCTTCAACATCATAATTATCTGCATCCCACATACCCCAATCACCAACAGCAACATCTTTTCTATTTCCAAACATAGTATATGTGCGCCCTGCTGCGCTAATAGGTTTTGGGCAACCCATAAGCCATACAATTAAGTCAAGTTCATGAACACCTATATCAACTAATGGTCCTGCACCTGACATCTTCTTTTGAACAAATGCTCCCCAACTTGGGATGCCCCTTCTTCGCATGGTAACTGCACGAGCATAATATATCTGACCAAGTGTGCCTGCTTCTATATATTTCTTTATTAATTGGCTACTTGGCATAAATCTAAGATGCAAACCGATTTGGAGTATCTTTTTAGCTTTCTTTGCAGCATCAACCATCGCTTGACCATCATCAGCATTACCAGCGATTGGCTTTTCACAAAGGACGTGTTTG
The DNA here is from genome assembly GCA_964564735.1 of uncultured bacterium. Taxonomy (GTDB): domain Bacteria; phylum Poribacteria; class DTPJ01; order DTPJ01; family DTPJ01; genus CAZMCH01. The sequence goes on along the minus strand of CAZMCH010000101.1, from coordinate 2,007 downwards.
CCAGCGTTAAGTGCGGCGACTGTCGGACCCGCATGGAAATTATTTGGTGTGCAAACGCTTATAGCATCAAGTTCATCCATTTGCGCTATATCATTGTAATCCGTAAAAACATTTGTCTTTGGAATATCATATTTTTCAGCGAATTTCTCTGCCCTTTCCTTGACTACATCACAGACTGCAATAACTTTTACATCTGGAACTGCAAGATAGCCCGGCATGTGTGCACCCTCTGCAATTCCACCTGAGCCAACGATACCAACGTTTATTGTATCTTTCGATTTTTTGGGAGTTTTTGCGGTTTTTGTTGATGTTTTTGTTGCTGTTGCCATTTAACTTCTCCTTTTGGGTTATTAGAAATTTTGGATGATTATCCATTACAAACACTATACCTCTATTGCAGATAATTTGCAGTATAAAGATATATTTCAGACTGATCTTGTCTATTTATTATCATAATAAGTTCTTTAACACCATCATTATTTGGGTCACCAACATATAAAGCAGATATACTTCCGTTTATTGCAGGGCTTTCCCATTTTTTTGCATAGGTGTTTCCATCCCACTCAAATATGCTCAGAAAATCTTCATCACCTATAGGCAAAGCAGATGCGACAAAGATCTCATCTCTTTTATTATTATCTATATCCGCTATAATTGATACATTACCAAAAGCATTTGTGCTTTGCCATATTTGCACCATATCTTCTGTAAATATTCTCATGATATTTTCTGCATCAACTATCAAAATTTCGTTTCCTTCATTATCATTTGTCTCTCCAATTGTGATTGTATAAAAATCATAAGGTAAAAATTTTTCTGTTCGTATATTATTCGTTTTTGATATTTCATAGGTTTTTTGACCAGAATAATAATTTCTATTGCTTTTCAAAAAACTGGATAATATCTTGTCTTTTTGTTCAGCAACAATCGTAAATGGCAAAGACCCAAATTTCATGATGTCATCTTTTTCCCATTTCCAGATAGATGTTTCCATATCAGGCACAGAAAGATAGATTTCATCGCTACCATTACCATCGGAATCCCAGCCATAGACAAATCTTATGTCCTTTTGATTTCGTTTTAGTCCTGCTGAATCTATATACCTTGCGGATGACTTCTCAACAAAGCCAAAACCATCCCAAGAAAGAATTTTTAACTCTTCCTCTGTTATTAAAATAAGTTCATTAATTCCGTTACCATCAATATCATTTACAGAAATAGCCAATATACAATATGGCAATATCGGACTTCTCCATTTTACCGAATAATAATCATGATGCTCTGCATTATTACTATATGGCGTTTCAAGCAATGCAATAACAGATGCGGTTTTCCTAACTTGAGATGATCTGATAGTTAATAAATTACCTTCTCTAACGTTCCAAACTAAAGTATTTATATTTATAATTGTATGCTCATCCGCAACATGACCAGTAATAATAAAATCGCAAGCTAAATGTTCTTTTAATTTTATCATATCTTCTGCTTCGAGCAAGCCCTTTTTAATATTTATATTAAGTTTTGCGATAATTTGACCAGTTATTTGCTTGTCAACCAACTCAAAGCCATTAACTTGGCTTAAGTTAGTATACAAAAGTTCAGTCATCACACGACACAAAGCCCATTGATCATTCTTTTCCCAGCAAAATGGCAAAATAGCAACTTTGATTGGCAAATTAAATGACTGTGAGAGAAAAAAGGTAATATTGTCAGATATTATCTTTATGCTAGATTCAATTTCGTTTTCTGCACTATGGGAAGGTAAGGTAAATACGAAGGAAAAAAGAAGTATCATATATACCAAAAAAGAATTGAAATGGATTTTTACAAAGCGATGAAATTTCATAATTATTTATTATAGCCCTTTTATTGCGCTTACCAATTCTGATGCAAAATCTTTGACAGATGAAAGTAACATTGTGAAGGGTAAAAAACACAGTCTTCAACCATAAATAACGTCAGTTCGATATAAGAATGAACCACAAAGACACTAAAACACAAAGTATC
>CAZMCH010000100.1:0-15089 GCA_964564735.1 uncultured bacterium | reverse complement strand
TCAAAGCATTAAAACATGTTATAGAAAACAACAGTGAAATATTACTTTTAACTATGAAAAATGTTGTTGACAATCCAGATATTGATGACCTTTATCAGATTGGGACTATAGGAAAAGTATTGCAATCATTAGACCCAAAAGATGGCAGTATTAAAGTATTCATAAGTGGAATAGTAAGAGCTAGAGTTTTGCAGATAACTCAAGACCCTGATTTTACAAGGGCTGTTGTAGAGATTCCTAATGAAATAATCGAAAGAGATATTCAGACTCAAGCCCTTATGAATAATGTTGTATCTACTTTGAGGGAATACATTAATATTACTAAAAAACTACCTCCTGAAACGCTAGAAGATGTCGAAGATGCCTTATCTCAAAGTGACCCTTCTTTCTTGACTGATATTGTTGGAAAGTATTTAGCCCCACCTATGTTTGATTTTAAGATTCAACAAGAAATTCTTAGTATACTTAATGTCAAAGAAAGACTTACCAAAATTATTGAGATTATAAAATATAATATTCAGATTTTCGGCATAGAGAAAGACATTGATGGTAGAGTTCAAGAACAAGTATCGAAACAGCAAAAAGAATTTTATCTCAACGAAAAAATAAAAGCAATTCAAAAGGAACTCGGAAAAGACGTTCAAGGGCTTGCAGAAATCGATGAATTAAAGAAGAAGATAAAAGACGCAAAAATGACCAAAGAAGCAGAAGAAAAGGCTTTTAAGGAATTAGAACGACTAGAGCAAATGCCTCTGATGTCTGCCGAAGCTAGTGTGATTCGAAATTATGTTGACTGGCTAATCTCAATGCCTTGGTCAATCGTTACAGAAACTAAAATAGATATCGAAGAAGCAGAAAAGATTCTTGATGAAGATCATTACGGTTTACAAAAACCAAAAGAAAGAATTCTTGAATATCTTGCAGTATTAAAACTCGTGCAAAAGATTAAAGGACCTATCCTTTGTTTTGTTGGTCCTCCGGGAGTTGGTAAAACTTCCTTAGCAAAATCAATCGCCAGGGCAACTGGACGTAAATTTATCCGAATGTCATTGGGCGGTGTTCGTGATGAAGCAGAGATACGTGGGCATCGTCGAACTTATATCGGTTCTATGCCCGGTAGAATAATACAAGGTATCAAGAAGGCAGAAAGTAGAAATCCGCTTTTTTTGCTTGATGAAGTTGACAAAATGAGCATGGATTTTCGTGGTGATCCTTCTGCTGCACTGTTGGAAGTCCTTGATCCTGAACAAAATCATACTTTTAACGATCATTATCTTGATGTAGATTTTGATCTTTCGGAAGTTCTTTTTATTACGACTGCAAATTATCTTAATGCAATTCCTCCGCCTCTTCGTGATAGAATGGAGATTATTGAATTACCGGGTTATACTGAATACGAAAAAGAAAAGATTGCCGAATTATTTCTAGTCCCAAAACAATTACAAGCCAACGGCTTGAATACTAATATTGTAACCTTTTCAAAATCCGCTATCCAAACCATTATCCAAAAATATACCAGAGAAGCAGGTGTAAGAAATCTTGAAAGGGAAATCGCCTCTGTATGCCGAAAAATAGCCAAGAAAGTTGTAAAATTTGAGTCGGAGTCCACTGACAAAAAGATCAATGTCAACTCACGTAATATATCAGATTATCTTGGTATTCCAAGATTTACTCATGGAAAAGCTGAAGAAGAAGATCAAGTTGGTGTTGCTACTGGTTTGGCATATACAGAAATGGGTGGGGATGTTCTTTCTATTGAAGTAACTACTATGGATGGTAATGGAAGTCTTGTTTTGACAGGAAAACTTGGTGATATAATGCAGGAATCAGCAAAAGCAGCATTAAGTTATATAAGGTCAAAAACCAAAGAGCCTACAATAAATGTTCCGAATGATTTTTATTCAAAACATGATATTCATGTTCATATACCAGAAGGCGCTGTTCCAAAAGATGGTCCTTCTGCTGGTATTACTGTTGCGACCGCTATGGTTTCAGCATTAACACAAAAACCCGTAAGAAAAGATATAGCAATGACTGGTGAAATCACTTTGCGCGGGAGAGTGCTTCCTATTGGTGGTCTAAAAGAAAAAGTCCTTGCTGCACTCCGAGTTGATATTAGAGATATTATTATTCCTAGAGATAACGAAAAAGACCTCAGTGAAATTCCACCAGAAATAAGAAAAAAACTATCTTTTCATCTTGTTGACAATATGGATAAAGTATTAGAAATAGCATTAAAGCAATGATAAGATGCGCCTCGATCAATTTCTAAAAGCTAGTAGAATTATAAAGCGCAGAACAGTCGCAAAAGCTGTTTGCGACGATGATCGTGTTACTGTCAACAATATTCCTGCCAAAGCAGGAAAAGATATTCATGAAGGCGATGTAATTCGTCTCAATCTCAGATCAAAAATATTGACGTTTAGGGTATTAGCTGTTCCTACCCGCAATGTCAGTGCTTCGGAAGGTTCCTCCCTTTACGAAATAATATCAGAAGAGAATGTAAACTGAAACTATAAACAACCATCAACGCAAGAGAAAGGATTTCTCAATTGGATAAGTCTATAAAGGCTTCTGGGGTTAGATATCTTATTCATTATTTTTATGTAAGATTATTTCTTTTATTTATCCTTCCATTTTTTTTTCTTTATTTTCTCTTATTTTCCCACAATTTATATGCAGAAGTGCAAATTATCGAAACGTCCTCAAATAGCATTGTCATTCAATTTGACATGCCCGAATTAAAATCTGAGCAAAAGATAATTGACGGCGAATCTTTTGTGGAAATTTCTTTTGAAAACTGCACATTCACCTATGAATATAACAGCTATAAAGTTCCCTTCTATGCGACTATACTTGGCATTCCTGAAAATTCTTCACCAACAGTTTCAATATTATCAAACAGCTATAATCTTTTAAATGGCTACAAACTTCCACTGATCAGTAATGAAAACAATAATCAGGACTACAGACCTTCACAAAAAAATGATTTCTATCCAGAAAGTATTGCAAAAATCACTCCTATTGGATATATGAGACAGCAAAGAATTGCACGTTTGGAGATATATCCTATTCAATATAATAAGCTAACAAACCAATTGAAGATATATAAAAAGCTTCGGATCAGAGTCGATTTTAGCGATTCAATTAACCATTCCTATCCTACCAGATACAATGATGAAATTTACGAAGATATATACAAAGATGCCTTGCTAAACTATGAACAAGCAAAGAAATGGCGAATAAATGCAAAAAATACAAAACTTGCCCCTACTGCATTACAACAACCATCAGGAACGCAGGGATTATCTTATAAGATCATTATAAATAAAAATGGTATATATCGTCTTGATTATTATTATCTTAAAAGCTATGGCATAGACCCATCGACTATTGATCCCAGAAAAATAGAATTGAAAACAGGTGGAAATGATGTTCCCATATATGTTGAAGGCTATCAGGATGGCAAATTTGATGAGACAGATTATATAGAGTTTTATGGAACAAAAATGAATAGTATTTATACCAATGACAATGTTTATTGGTTAAGTTGGGCAACAAAAGAGAATCCCAATGCAAAATCGTGGATGATGGCTGTTAAAGATGGTAATCCTGTAACTCCAGACACAAGAAAGCTAACTGCATATAAAACGACAGAAAGGCTTGAATATGATAGAGACTATGATCCTTTGAAGAAAGTTAATTCTGAGACTGCAGATCATTTCTTTTGGAAGCCTTTTCGTGGTCAGGATCCAAAAAATAACAAAACAGAGCCTATTGCAATTGAACTTCCCTATAGAGCGCCTAACACAATTTCGCCATTTACTTTGCGAGTCTGTTTTCAAGGCATAACCTATGCCAAAGGTGCATCAACTCACATAATGAAAATATATCTTAACAATGAGCTTTTGAATACAGCACAATGGGAAGGACCTAATGAATATATAAGCGAAACAACAATAAGGCAGGATAGGATTCATAAAACAAACTGGCTTGTAATAGAATGCCATGATAAAAATGATACCCGTGATGATACAGACCCTAAATGGGATTCATATTTAAATTGGGTTGAGGTTGATTATTGGCGTGAATTTTTGGCAACTAATAATTCTATAGAATTTTCAACAGAAACTTTACCTTCTGTATCAATGAATTCAGTTTTTACAGTAAGGAATTTTACAAATCCAGAAATTGAGGTATTTCAAATTGACGCATCAAAGGCAATTGCAAAGATAATCAATCCAAAGGTTGTAAAAGAAGGAAATACCTATACTGCATCTTTTGAGGATAATGTAACACAACCGACCAGATATGTTGTTGTGGCATCATCAACCATAATGCGCCCAAAATCTGTAATTAAAGACAGTCCATCAACCTTACATGATCCTGCCAATAATATTGATTATATAATAATAACACATAATAAATTTTATAGTAGCATAGAACGCCTTGCGGAATTTAGAAGAAGACAAGGACTTAATGTTATTATTGTTGATGTGGATGATATATATGATGAGTTTAGCTATGGCATCTTCGATCCAAAGTCAATTAAACGTTTTCTTAGGTATGCCTATTTTAATTGGGCAAAAATGCCAACCTATGTTTTGCTAGTTGGTGATGCGCATTGGGATTATAAGTATGTATATGATGAATATTACAAGAAATATCCAATTTATCCCTTGATATATGTTCCGACCTATCACGGACCAAGCAATCCCTATGGCGAAACTGCTATGGATGATAGATTTGTTTGTGTAAGTGGTGATGATGTAATACCTGATATGCTTCTTGGTAGAATGCCCGTTAATGAAGTAGAAGATATAAATAATGTAATCGATAAGACAATAGAATATGAAACCAATATAAAATATGGTCAATGGCAATCAAGAATTATGCTCGTTGCAGATGATGAATCAAGTAAAAGTGGTGATGAGGTTTTTGAAGATAGCAGAAGAATCCTAGCAGAAGATTATATACCAGTAGGTTACGAAGTCCTAGATGTTTATCTTCGCAAAATAAAGCAACCATATTTGGCAGAAGACAAAATAGTTAAGGGCATAAATTCTGGGGTATTGTTACTTGAATATTCGGGGCATGGTGGTTCAGAATATTGGGCGCATGAAAATATATTTAATATGTCTAGTATAAAAAAGCTAAGGAACTCAGTTTATCCAGTAGTAATAACAACAACATGCGAAAATGGATATTTTGATAATCCACAGGGGGGAAAAAAGACACTTATAGATCAGTTTTTAATGCAGGCAAAATCAGGGTCGGTTGCATGTTTCAGTGCAACACGGCTAACCTATGGTCAAGGTAATGCTGTCTTTGATCAAAAATTATATCCAAGATTATTTAATACAAATCCGCCTATTCTGGGCAAAATTATGAATTTGGCAAAGATAGATTTTATAAAACTTGATATTTCTGCATGGACAGCAACCGTTGAACAATATACTATCTTTGGTGATCCAGCATTAAGAATAGCAATGCCCGAATTAAAGATCGAATGTGAACTTGGTAAATCATCTGTCAGTATGGCTGGTAATCTTGACTTGAACGCTGGCTATATTAAAAGGCAAAAACTCGATTCCGCAACTGGAAACACAAATTGGCTAACAGACACAAATTTTTCTGGACAGATGAGAATGTCAATCACATATCCTAATAATTTTGATGACGATGACAGCAACGATCTACCTGTTCAAATAGAAAATACCCAAGTAGCAAAAGGTGTATTTCAAAATATATCTTTGGCAATACCAAAAAATATTAAGCCCGGAAAAGCACGTTTAAGATTTTTTGCTAACAATGATATAGCATCGGCAGTAGGTGGAATAAGGTTTAGCATATCTGAGCCAGTTATCGAGCAAAATATAAGCAAAATCATAAATGATGATTATCTTCAAATATATGTTGCGGTTTCAGATGATCTTGGTTTGGCAGGAATAAAATCGATAAATTGTATTTGGCGCAATACAGAAACATGGCTAGAACGTATTACCCCTTTACAACCCGGACCAGCCCCAGAAAATGCTCCAAAAGTGAATGGGGTTTGGTTTGTTTTAAAAGACCCTATCCCTTTATCCAAACCCGGAACAAAGATAGATTATAGAATCAAAGTCATAGATACAGAAGCGAATGAAATAATGTCTGAATATGTAAGTGTAAAAGTTCCAATAGGTGTAAATCTCACTATACCAAGACCAGCTATATATATGCCTCCAAACATTTCATATTCCTATTCTAAGGATCATGGAGCATGGACTTTATCTGTTTCTGTTGAAAATAGTGGAAGCAAAGAGCTAAAAAATCCTGTTAGTGTGTATTTTTTTGAAGGTAATCCCGATAGAAATAATGATCAGACGGTAGATTTAGATGCTTTACTTCTTGGAGGAACAGTAATCAAATATGAACATTGGGAGAAACAAGAACCAAGTGAAGACCAACCTATTCAAAGGGCTGTTGCTACTATTAAGCTTTCAGAGCCACTTTATCCCGGTTTTCATCAGATATTCGTCTGGATAAATCCCAGAATCAGCTTTAATCATGGAATTGCATTAGTGGATAGAGTAGAGGACGCAGACGAATTCGATAATATAGGCTCCAAACTTTTCCAGATTAATGAATTTCTTGTTGGAAGAAACGATTCTGATACTTATGCACAAAGCCTTGATGATACATTAGATTTAATTATTCCGCCAAATGCTATTGATGAGACCATAATGTCTATAACACGCCTTATAGCTCCGATTTCTGAATGGAAGCAAGTTGATATAACTCATGCCCCTATGCCAGCCAATAAAATAGATGGAAATGCTTTTAGGATACAGGTTAGTTCAGGAATAAAGACATTGAATAAGGATGCATCAATTGAATTAAAGTTCGATGTATCTCATCTTCGTGAGATCGCTAAAAAAGCCAAAGGACTAGGAGGAAAAACAGAAGGACAACTCACATATACAGAAAAACAATGGGTTGATATAGCCGTTCAAGAAGAAGCCAAAAAATTGGGAGTGTATCTATGGCAAGAAGAATTGAAGGTCTGGAAATATATCCCATCAGAATTAGTTATGGCTGATAATAATACTGAATTTGCTAGGGAATATTATGTAACACTTCCAGTAGCGGAAAATGTTTCATCAGCTACATTTGAAAATGGCACTATAAAGATAGATGAGATTTCTGCGCCAATAGCCAATTGGGCGATATTATTTGTTGATTCTGAAAGATATAAAATCTATCTACGCCGTGAAGGTCAGAAAAATTATGAAAGCCTAAGCAGATATGGAGAGGTCAATGTCCCATATTCAAATACAGATGTTGGATTGCAGGTAACAATGTTTAAAGGCGAAAAAGATTATAGCTATGGAGATGTTTTTAAGTTTAATACTTACCGTGAATTGGACGGCTCAATCAAGGTATTAGGCATGAAAGCCTTTAATAATGGTGATGGAACTGTGCATGTAACTATAATCAAGGAAGATCAATCATATATAAATAAAGTAACAGGGCAATGGATTATCTTCTTTCTCGATTCAAAGAATTTTGAGATACATACACAATATGGTAGTCCTATTTTAGATGATTTTGGCGAGGTTTTTGTTGGCACAATAGGAAAAGAGCTTTATATTCCAAGTATAGGTCTTAATATTGAAATAAGCGAGGGAAAATATCCCTTTGAATTTGCAGATAAGCTAGTTTTTCAAACACTTTTTGTTGGTAAAGTAAAGGCAAATATAAAACAGATAGGAACAATATCGCTTATGCACAGTAACGATATAATACGTCCAAATGTTGAGTTATGGGTAAATGGGCAAATTCCTAAAAGCGGGGCTGTTATACCCCCTAGACCATCAATGTCGCTTATGTTATCTGATGTTAATGGTATTGATATGAGCAGTTTTAATTTTTCTGTTAGCGTTAATGATAGAGAATTCCATCAAGTTCCAAGAAGTGATTATATCCTTTCGGACAGAAGCCAATTAGATAATATTCCCGTATTTTATTCGCCAATATTGAATGTTGGGAAGTATAGATACCGTATATCTGTTAAGGATTTCGCTGGTAATATCTCAAAAAGCGGAAATGGTGAGTATTTGGAATTCATGTTTCTTGTAGAGGAAAAGCCCGATTTAAAGTCACCTGTTATAAAAGTTATAGCCAATGGCAAAGAATTAACCAACGGTGATGTATTTCAAAAATCGCCCATGTTTAATATTAATATAAGCGATGATTATGCCCTAGAAGTATCTGCAATCATAGTTTCAATTGCGAATTTTGGCAAAGAGTTAATACCTTTGGAAAAAAATGAATACTCAATCAGTATTTCTAATGACCTTAAAAATGCTGATATAATCTATTATCCGCAACTTATGAACGGTGATTATGCAATTCAGATTCAAGCTGTTGATACAAGCAAAAATTTTGCATATTTGAGTCCTCCCGACTTTGAGCCTATAAGATTCACTGTGGACGAAGATGTCGAGGTTAAAGAGATTATAAACGCCCCGAATCCATTTTCAGACAGGACTTTTTTCTCATATTATCTAACGCAACCTGCTAATAAAGCTATTGTAAAGATTTATACCATAAAAGGAAGGCTTATTAGAACTCTTGAGCAGGACTCACCAAGCTGGAAATATAATGAGATATACTGGGATGGCAGAGATGAAGATGATAGCAAGGTTGCAAGCGGAGTTTATCTTTACAAATTTACTGTCAAAACTGAAAGAAAGAAAATTGATAAAATCGGCAAATTAGCAGTTATAAGGTAAAAATTGCTGATATTATTCATTTCGAAGGGCAGATATTAAATTTTGCCGAAGAGCAAGCTTAACCGCAAGCCATATCCACAAAAATCCGCTAAATGTAATGATAATTAATGTAATTCCCAATGAAAAATAGGGAATTTCTGAGTTAAGTGATGTCAAATTTGGAATAACAGCAATAAATCCAGAGATAGAACCAAAAAGCAAACCCATAGCCAATAATAGCCAATGCTCACTTAGCAAAAACCACTGTATAGAATCTTTTTTGAATCCGACAGCACGCAATAAAGCAAGTTCATTCCGTCTTTCCATAACGTTTCTAAGTACGATTATTCCCAAGCCCAAACTACCAAGAATCAATGCTAATCCGCCAAGCATCTGAAATATAGATAGATATGTATTTTGAACAGCGTTAAATTCTGATAAACGTTCATATGTAGGCGTTATTTCTATCCCATAATTCTGGAATCTGCGAGATAATGTCTTTGATATATCAGACAAATGCTCAAAAGGTGCATCTATAAGAAAAACACGTCTTCCGCTTATTGATGGGAATAATTCTTTGAATTGATTTTCAGATATAAGAAGGCTTCCTTGTAATATTGTGTTTGATATAGCTCCGGCGATACGAATTTGAAACGGATTGCCTCTTTCATCTGTATATCGAATAGTATCGCCCACAGATAGCCCAAGCGACCATGTAATCATTGCATCATCACCGATAGCGTTGATCGTTTTTATACCAGATTCTTGTGTTACATCTTTGAGCATATCAAAGCCTTCATTAGATAATGACTTTACAAAGGTAAATGAACCACGTTTCTGTAATTCATCAGGATTTACGCCAAGTAATCTCGGATTCTGGACACGATTTAAGTTTAGACAACTCGCATCATCACCGTCTCGGACTCTCAACTGAACAAAACTGATATTAGATATATTTGGCAAATCCAGATTCAATGCTTCTTGTTCATCTTTATCGTTTAAATCTTTCAGTATTGGCAGAGCAGTTTCTGCATAGAGGGCAAATCCGCCTGTTCCTGATGAACGCTTCTCCATATCTTTCATAGAATCAAGCCTGTTTGACCCGATAGCGATAATCATAAAACTACCACAGGCAAGAAGAATTATTATGGCAAGACTCCTTCCACGCCTGCGCACAGCATTACGAGAACCCATCTTTGCAAGAGTCAAGTTAATACTACTTTTGGCTCTTGATAGAGAAGATAGGATATAATGGCTTATGCCAAAACTACTAATCAAAAGAAGCGCACCTGCACCAAAAAATACTCCTACAGCATTTGTATCTTTAACCAAACTAGCAAAAATGATTAATGCAATAGATATAATTAATGAAATGATTGCGATAAACAAACCTAATCTTGATGTGCCTTTTTTTGTTGAAGATTCAAATTCCCCTCCAGATGAAATTAGTTCATGTGCAGAGATTTTTATTTGTTTGAGCAAAGTAAGCCATATTATCGTTAAAGACATTATAATTCCAGAAAAAGCACCTATAAATAGGCTTGATATTCCAGAATGATATTGCAGATTTGTTGCCCCAACAACATCAACCCAGATAGTTGAAAGGGCAAAGAGAACGCCCTTTGTGTAGAGTATTCCCAAACCAGTTCCAACCAAGCCACCAATTAACACAATTACAAGCCCCTCAAATTGAAAAGCCTTTTTTATTATCTTATTTGATAGCCCTAAGGCAAGTAATGTCCCGATTTCTTCTTTGCGTTGCTGTATGCTGAACACAAAAAGTAATCCCGTCAGCAATAAAGCAGATATTATTAAAAAGAAACTCAATCCCAAGAAAAGCTGACCAAAATCTGTTGTTGGATTGCTTGATGACAAGATTCTCTCACGAATTGGCACAAAAAAAAGTCCAACTGAGGCTGGATTTAGACCATTTATGATTGCAGATTCAATTTTTGGCTTATCATTTAAGGGAAATCTTATTGCGGTTAAATTTCCAAAGCGATTAGACCACAAAGATTGTCCTGCTTTTAGCGTTATAAATGCCTTTGGAGTTCCTCGATAATTGTGCCAGTAATTCTCGTCCTTATCTCTAATTTTACTAAGATCGATAGGGATCCCGGCTTTCCAATCACGGCTATTTTCTACTTCCGCTATACCCGGAAAATCAGGCATTAGAGACCTATCGTTTGCCAAACCTTCCATTTGCACAATCTTTTTAATACGAAAGCTAGAAGTCTGTTCTATCAATTTGCGATTATCACTGAAAACGAAGTATGTCAAATCAATAGAATCTCCAATTTTTGCCTTTAGATCATCAGCAAGCCATGAATTAATAATTATTTCATCATCATTTATTTTGGAAACATTTTCTATCGGATCAATTGCTGATACCATCGAATAAGGAGTTTTTCGATCATTTAGGCGTATTTCATTAACCAAATAAGTCAAAATATATGTCTTATCTGCTGGAATTTCTTTGACAACATCAACAATTAGCTGATCAAGGAAGATTCTACCTGTGGAAAGCTGAACAGCGTTATTTCTTGATATTTCTTGAAGATTCAGATCAGCATCTTTTATTGTCCAGTTTTTGCGAATTATTGAATCAATATCAGATATTTTATTATCCCCAACAAGCATCAGATTTGCCCGATTGGGTAGAGATATTTTATTTTGGAGCATACTTAGTGGGATAAATGCGTTTAGTGGTGGAACTTGGCTTGATTGAAGGCTGAAATCACCGAGATCGAGATTGGGAGTTATTGCTTTTACATTAAGGCGAAAAGAAACAGAAAGGTCTGTATCAAGCGACATTGGGACATCTTTTGGCATAAGACTTGCCTTTTCAACTCTAATCAGCAAATCGTCATTAACCTTAGATTTGATATGCCTTGATAGTCTTTCGTTTATTATTAAAAAGTCATCTTCTATTGTTATATTGACATTTGACGGCTTGTTTCTGAGTTTCCAAAACCTGTCATCTATACCGAATATTTGAACTTGATTAGCTCTAAGGTTATTATCGCTATTTATAACCATTCCATTTAGCATAAGCGCAGGAACAACAATGGTTTCAAGCTCTTTTTCAAGATCATTGGCAAGTTCAGAACGAAAATAACGGTCCTGAGTAGCCATAACATATTGGACTTTGCCAAGTTTCGATAAAGAGATGGCTTTGAGTGAATACTTGACAGAATCACCAACGATCAAAGCACCGACAATAACCGCAGTGCTGATGGCAACACCAAGCATAATACTAATATTTGTTCGCCAATAAAATCGAAGGGATTTACCAACTAGCTTCCATAGGGTCATTTATGATTTCCCTTCTCTATTAGCTTCCCATCAGTTAATTGATAAATCCTAGACATTTTTGAGGCAATTTCCTGAGAATGTGTAACTACTATTAAAGTGATACCATCACTAAGATTTAAATCAATTAATAATTGAATAAGGCTTATAGAATTTGCATGATCAAGTGAGCCTGTAGGTTCATCTGCAAGCAATAGCTTTGGACGGTTTATTAATGCACGAACAACAGCGACTCTCTGGCGTTCTCCACCAGAAAGCTGTCCGGGGCGATATGATATTCTTTCTGCAAGACCGACTCTTTCAAGCATAACTTTTGCATATTTTTCTATTTCGCCTTTGTTTGAATGATTTTTATTAACGATGGTTGGTATGAGGACGTTTTCAAGGGCTGTGCATTGCGGAAGTAGATGATGTAATTGAAAAATAAAACCAATCTCTTGATTACGAATTTCTGCAAGCTGGTTATCATTTAATTGTGTTATATCTTTGCCATCTAATAATACTTTGCCTGAACTTGGTCGATCAAGCGCACCTATTATATTTAGCAAAGTGCTTTTTCCTGAACCTGATGGACCTACAATTGCAAGTGAATCTCCTGATATAACCTTCAAATCAATATTATCTAGTATATAATCTGGATTTTTATTTTCAGGACTATCGTAATATTTTGAGATATTATCAAGTTCGAGCAACATTTGTCACCTGTATATCAAACCTTTTATTTATGATTTTTCTGAGTTTATCAGCATATTTTTGATCCATCTTTGCTCTTAGGCTTATAAATCCGTCCCCGAATTCTCTGCTGATAACTTCGCCATTTTCATGAATAAAATTGACTAGATGCCCTTGTGAATGAGGAATATCAACTGCAATTTCAACTTCATTTGCGGAAGCAGTTTCAAGCAATTTGTTTTTTAGAATTTCAAGACCTTTGCCTTTTAATGCAGAGATTTCAACATGATTGGGATATTTTTGGATTATATCATATAATTCACTCATGTCATCAACCATGTCAATTTTGTTGAATACCATCAGAGTAGGTATATTATCTGCGCCTAGTTGCTTAAGCACGTCATCAACCGCGTTGATCTGCTCTTTGATACTTGGATGGCTTGCATCCGCAACATGCAAAAGCATTTTTGATTCATTGACTTCCTCAAGAGTTGCTCTGAAAGAAGCGACAAGATGATGCGGAAGATTCCTTATAAATCCGACTGTATCAGTTACAAGTGCGCTATAATTATCTGATAGCTGAACAACTCGTGTTACAGGATCAAGCGTAGCAAATAACTTATCATCTGTATATTGATTATCATTAGCTAGAGCATTTAATAACGTAGATTTTCCTGCATTGGTATATCCTACTAGGGCAATGGTTAATTTATCTTGTCTATTTTCCCTTTCGAGTTGTCTATTCTCCTTTATTTTGTCAAGAGAATGCTGTAGCTTTGACATTCGTATTCTAATCATTCTTCTGTCAAGTTCCAATTGCCTTTCACCCGGTCCTCGCATACCGACTCCGCCTTTTGTTGCCCCGGCAGTTTGTCGAGAAAGGTGTGTCCATAGGCGAGTTAGTCTCGGTAATTGATATGCTAATTGAGCTAATTCGACTTCCAACATTGCCTCTTTTGTTCGAGCATGTTGCGCAAAAATATCAAGAATTAGCCTTGTTCTATCTATAACTTTGCCATTGATAGCATTCTCAAGATTACGTGTTTGTGCTGGCGATAAATCATTATCAAAGATCACCATTGACAAAGATAATGCCTCATATAAAGACGCTATTTCTTCTGCTTTGCCTTTGCCAATGTAATATGCAGGATCAGGACTTTCACGAACCTGAATTATTTTTTCCTTAACTTCGACGCCTGCCGTATCAGCAAGCCTACCAAGCTCATTTATAGATTCATCTGCTTCGTTTTTATTTGTGCCTTGAAGCCTAACTCCCACAAGTAATGCTTTTTCTATTTCAGGGGGATTAAATATTATTTGTTCCATAAAGTCTCCTTTGATTAATAACAACAATATTTATAATGCTTTAATTCCAAATTATACCAGATTTGGATGCACAATAATAAAAACAAAGTGAAAATATTATCATTTTAAAAAATATATTTTATATTAACAATAGAGATTTTTTTGGCTAATGATGAAATGGAAGGCTAATTTTAATTGGGCTGAAATGAAGGATTGTATAAAAGCAATGTTGAGCTAAAAATTGGTCGGGGTGACTGGATTCGAACCAGCGACCACTTGAACCCCATTCAAGTACGCTATCCGGACTGCGCTACACCCCGACAAAAGACTTTATTTATTTAATATTTCGGAGATTTCCTCAAGTATTTGCTTAATATCCTGCAATACAATCATCAATTCCCCGTCATATTTCTTTGTTTTGTCATCAGATTCGTTATTTAGTTTCCTTTTTGCACCTGCTATTGTATAACGCTCTTCGTATAAAAGATATTTTATGCGTTGTATTATTTCTATATCAGATTGAGTATATACTCGTTGACCATTTTCATCTTTCTTGGGCTTCAATTGAGGAAACATTTTTTCCCAATATCTGAGGACATAAGGATCTACATCAATCAGATGGCTCACTTCTCCAACTCGGTATAGTGTTTTTTCTGAATCAATGATCTCCATACCGTCACCCAAGAGATTTATTATTAATAATATAATCTTACAATCCCAATAGCTAAGTGCGATATAATTATATCATATATTAACATGAAATCAAGACTTTTTATTTGATCTGATTCACTCTCAGTTTTTATTAAGCAATGATAAAATAAGGACTTGGGATAAAAATATGTGAGAAAGTATTGGAAATAAACAAAAAAATAGCATATCCTTTTATTTTGGAATAAACACAATATTGGAATGCTATGAAAAAAATATCAATCCTGATAGAATGATACAAACAATCCAAGAATATTTCAAGGGTATGTATTATCATAATAAGAAGTCAGGTTAAAGATGTTCAAGTTATTACAATACGTCCAAAGAATTCTCATT
>CAZMCH010000099.1:0-15116 GCA_964564735.1 uncultured bacterium | reverse complement strand
TGCTTCGTCAACTGCTGTTGCACGTGCTATTGATGTTTTTTCGTGTATATTATTTTTATTGCCTATAATCACTAAGCTACGGGAATTTGGAACGTGCTTAAGATCCTTTGGTTCGCTTCCGATAACCACGCTTTCATATATTTGGCAATCCTCACCAATTGTTGACCATCTTTTTACATGAACATAAGGACCTATTTTAGTTCTATTTCCTATTTTAACGTCTTCATCAATTATGCTAAACGGACCTATTTCTACATCATTACCTAATTCTGCTGATGGATGAACGATAGCTGTATTATGAATTGTCATTGCTTACCTCATCTAAAAAGCGATTGAAAATTCTGCTTCTGTGGCAACTTGGGCATCAACATAGATTTGACCAATAAATCTTGCCAAACGACCTTTTTTCCGATCCAGATATACCTCAAGCCTCAATTGATCACCCGGAACTACCTGACGGCGGAATTTTGCATTTTCTATTGCTCTATAAAAACCTATTGAACCTTCACCCTCATCTCCATAAAATAAAAGAACGCCAGCAAGTTGAGCAAGTGCCTCAACCTGAAGAACTCCCGGCATTATTGGCTCTTGGGGAAAGTGTCCCTGAAAAAATTCTTCGTTTACTGTTACATTTTTTATCGCTACTGCCTTTTGATCTGCCTCTAATTCAATAACTCTATCAATCAAAAGAAAAGGATAGCGATGTGGTAAGATTTTCTTTATATCATTTGAATATAATGGTTTCTCTGATGATACGTTTTTTATCCTGACGTTTTTTTGATGTTGTTCGTATATTTTTTGAACTAGCTTTGCATTTAACTCGTGACCCGATTTTATTGCTACGATATGCGCCTTTGGCAATCCTCCAAGCAAATATAAATCGCCTATAAGATCAAGCATTTTATGTCTTGCCATTTCATTATCGAATCTTGGTGTTTGATCTGGATTCCCATCGTCATTGATTATTACAACATTATCTTTGCTTCCGCCCTTACCAAGCCCTTTTGACTTTAGCAATTCTATCTCATTACGAAAACAGAACGTCCTTGCAGGCATAACCTTTTCTATTAGCGATTCTTTTGATAAATCAACCGTTGCCATTTGTAATATATTTTGTGGGCTATCAGACTTAAATATATAAGTAATCTTACATTCCTTTGCTGGTGTTAAAACGATTTCTTTATCTTGATCTGAAACAGATATTGCATCTGTTAGTTGTATTTCTTTTTTCTCTGCATCTTGTTCTATAATACCTGCCGATTCTAAAAGAGTAACAAATGGGAGTGAACTGCCATCCATTGCGGGTGGCTCAGAGGCATTTGCTTCTACTATTATGTTATCTATGTTTAGACATGCAAAAGCTGACATAAGATGCTCTATTGTGTGCATTGCTTGATCTGAACTTCCAATGCTGGTCTGCCTCATTAAACCAGAAACCGAATTTTCAATTGTTGCCTTTATTTTCGGAGTTTCAGGAAGGTCTTTGCGAATAAAAACTATCCCTGTATTTACCTCAGCAGGCTTAAAAGTCAATGAAGATTCTAACCCTAAATGCAGGCTGATACCAGAAATGGTAACTTCTTTTGCTATTGTTTTTTGTGGGTTCATTATTCCTCCAGATTCATTATGAGCGCTTCGATGATTGTGATTGGTATTTTCTTTTTGCACTCAAAAAGTCGTTATAGTTCTCTGAAAAGTGATGTGTTCCATCGTTTTTTGACACAAAATATAAATACTGAACATCTGCGGGTTTTATTGCTGCAATAATTGATTTTAGCCCCGGATTGCAAATAGGTCCAGGGGGAAGCCCATTATAAACGTATGTATTATATCGAAGGCTTGCATTTCTTAGATCATCATAAGTTAATTCTCTATTGGGATAGCCTAATCCATATAATACAGTTGGGCATGACTCAAGTTTCATTCCAATTTTCAAGCGATTATGATAAACCGCAGATATTATTGGTCTTTCTTCGCTAACTTTTGCTTCTTTCTCAATTATAGAGGCAAGCGATATAATTTCATGTAATTTTTGACTATCAATTGATTTGCCATTCAAAGCATTAGAAATCTGTTTATTAAAATGTTCAAGCATTTTTTCTATGGCTTCTCGTTCTGATATTCCATAAGGAAAAATATATGTATCAGGAAATAAATATCCCTCTAAACTATCAGCTTCTATATTATACTTATTAAGCATAGAAACGTCAGTAGTTAAATCTATAAAATCTGTTGACTTTCCGAAGCCATCTCTTTCCCATATTGAGGCAATCTCCGCAATTGTTAATCCTTCTGGAATTGTAAGTTTATATACAATCGTCTCACCAGAATTAATCTTCTTTATTATATCTGTAATACTCATATTTGCTCTGATAGAATATGCTCCTGCTTTAAGTGAATGACTTTTTCCTGTTAAAATACTTACCAACTGAAAAATTAATGAGCTTTTAATAAGATTTTCTGATTCTAATAAAGAACCTATTGATGAAATACTCATTCCTGTATCTATTTTTATGACTTTTTCAGTATTAGCTGAATTTTCAACAGGCGCAAGGATTTGATTTATACATGAATAAGATATTAATATCCCAATTGCATATAAAAAAATTATAATAAACGCAATTTTTACTCCTGATAGACTTATTCTTAGATCAGAAATTACTGAATGTAAATCACTTTCTTGATTTTTCTTTAATGCTATATCGTATATTTTTTTTATAATTGATCTATTATTAACGGGTAATTCAGACATAATCTTAACCTCATTGGCTATCTAGGTATCCTTGAAGAATAATTGTTGCTGCCATTTTGTCTGTTAGATTTTTGCGTTTTTTTCGGCTGATATTTGCTTCTATTAATGTTCTATTTGCAGAAACGGTGGATAATCTTTCATCCCACATAATTATTGGAATATCAATTGATTCGCGTAGTTTTTCAACAAAATCCATTACCTTTTTTGCTTGTATTCCGATTTCATTATTTAGCATTTTTGGTAATCCGACAACTACTTTTTCAATATCATTATCTTTTATTATCAGTGATATTTCCTGAATATCTTTTTTTAGTGAGACTCGTCTTATAGAATCAAGCCCTTGAGCTATTGTCTCAGAAGGATCGCTAACAGCAACACCAATCAATACATCACCGACATCCAATCCCAATATTTTCATAAAAAATTTACTCTTTTTTCCTCATTGTTCCAAAGAGATTACCTATATTTCTTTTTTGATATTCATAGGGTATAGGTGTTTTCCTTTTAAATTCTCTGCCTAGAAGGATATAAAAAGAATTATCATTAATCATATCTAACGCTTCATTATGACCTATTATTGATATTAAATCAGGCATAGCTTGTTTGATTGTCAGTGATGATACAGAGTGCATATCAGATGCAATTAGATGTATCATATTATGACTCAATAGAATCTTTGATGTTTCTTTTATTTGTTTTCCATAATGACCAATAATACTACCTGCGTTAACCTGCGCAAGACAGCCATGCAATATAAAGTTATATAATATGTTTGGGTCTTCCATTATCTCATAGTTACGCTCTGGATGTGCTATTATAGGCATTATCCCTTTTGTTTTTAGATTAGCAAAAACCTCATCTGCATACGGAGGTATGCTTTTCATTGGAAATTCTATAAGAAGGTATCTTCCATTTTTGTTTATAGTAACACTAGATAAATTGGCATCTTTTTTCGTAAAATCAGGTGTTATATAACATTCAAATCCGCTTTTTAATTGTATATTGATGTCATTCTTTTCTGTAATATTTCTTAATTCAACTAAGGCTTCATTACATTCATTTATTCTATCTTCTGATAAGCCATCAATAAGGTGAGGGGTTGATATAACAGTATCAATCCCAGAAGCAAAGGTATTAGCCAACATAACAAGTGAATCAGTTATATTTGACGGTCCATCATCGATATTAGGAAGAATATGTGAATGTATATCCACCATAGATAATTAACACGTAATCAATTATTAGCTGATTCGTCCTTTTTGCTAGATTTTTTTTCTTTTTCTGGAATATTTGATTCCAATTTCTTCCCTAAATCAATAAGATAGTTTTTTAATTCAGGTCCAATTTTCGGGCGTTCTAGAGCAAATTCTATTGTAGTCTTTAGATGCGATAATGGATCGCCTACGGTATGCCATTTACCGACTATTTTCCTCGCATATACAGCCTTTGTTTTGGCTAGTTCCTGTATTGCATCTGTAAGCTGAATCTCTCGGCTAGCCTCTGCTGGATTTGTTCTTTCAAGAATATCAAATATTGCAGGATCAAGGACGCATCTTCCAAGAAAGGCTAGATTAGACGGGGCATCTTTTGGGTCTGGCTTTTCTATCAATTTATCTACCATTACAACTTCGCCATTCACCTTTGTTCCTGATATAATACCATAACTGCTAACTTTTTCCTTTGGTACCTCTTGAACAGCTAATATAGAACAATTATATTTTTCATATAGGTCTATAAGTTGTTTAATACAGGGTATTTCTGATATTACTAAATCGTCGCCATATAATACAGCGAATGGCTCATTTGCAATATGATATTTCGCTTTTAATATTGCATGACCCGTTCCTAATGCTTCTTTTTGTCTTAGATAATGAATGTCCGCCATTTCTTCGATTTCTTCAAGAGTTTCAAGACTTGCATGATCGCCTTTTTCTTTTAATAATTCATTTAATTCAAATGATTTATCAAAATGGTCTTCAATTGCTCTTTTTCCACGACCCGTTATTATAAGTATATCTCTTATATCAGAACCTACTATCTCCTCTACAATATATTGAATTGCTGGTTTATCAACAATTGGTATCATTTCTTTTGGTAAAGACTTTGTAGCTGGCAAGAATCTTGTTCCTAATCCGGCTGCTGGAATTATCGCTTTACGAACTTTCATTTTACACCTCAAATCGTTATGAAAATTAAATTTGTTCGAATTACATTATAGCAATTTTATAAGATATAAAAAATACTAATTTTCAATCTGAATAAATATATAATAATATTAGCAGAAATCATCTCCTCAGCATATTCATATCAATTTCCATTTTTGAGTGAGGTATTCGTATTTTATTGCAAGAAAATTTGGTAAGTTCGGACTGATAGAAAGGTAGATTTGCTTTTTATAATTGAGGGTCTTCTTAAATTTTATTTCAATACTAAGCTTGTCAATCATTGCGATCTTGTAATGCGTAGAATACTCCCGAAAAAATCTCATGCCGATCTATAATCGGCATGAGAACACAAAAACGAATATCATAATAAGCAAATAGAAACTGACAAATCAATAAAAGCTTGATTACTTTGAAATAAGTATTTCAACTCTTCTATTTTCCCATTTACTCTTTTTATCATTTGCTGCTGCTGGTTTATATTCACCAAAACCAACAGATTCTTTTAAGGCATCAGCAGGCACACCAAGTTTATCAACAAGATAGTTTTTAACTGCTTCTGCTCTAGCTTGTGATAAGAGCCAATTGTTACGGAATTTGCTATAGACAACGGGAGTGTTATCTGCATGTCCATGAATTTTCACAATCGCACCGGGATTTTCTTTAATCATAGCAGCCGCTTTTTCTAGTTCAGAAACCCCTTCCGGTTTAATTGCAATCTTGCCCGGGTCAAAATAGACAGTGAAAACATCTGGTCCAGTAACTTTTGGTAGTGTTTTTGCAATTTCAGCTTGTCTTGCCGCTTCTTCTGCTCTTTTATCAGCTTCCATTGCTGCGTTCATTGCCTTATCTGCTGCTTCTTTTGCAGCTTGTTTTACTTTTTCATCTTCTGCGATCATAAAAGCTTTAGCTTCTGAAAGCGCATTACCAGCAGCATCTTCCGCTAATCGTTTCATTTCAGCTCTTGTCTTTTCTGCATCGCCTTTTGCGGTAACCATTGCCGCATCAATTTTCCCATCAACGGTCATCAGGATTTCTTCTTTCATTTTATCCATATTTCTGGTAGCGGATAATGCTTTGTCTGCTTTATCATTTGCAGTTGCTGCAGCATCTTGTGCGAGTTGAACTCTTTGCTCAATATCCATCTTTTGATCTGAAAGTTGCTTCTCTAATTCATCTTTTTTAACATATCCACCACAACCTATGAATGCAATACATAGAGCCAAGCTGATTAATGCCATTAATAATGACGTTCTCTTCATCTTTCAAATCCTCCTTTATCATATAAGCAGTTTATAACTATCAGAAAGTATATAAAACAATTGTGTTTACTGAAAGCCTAACAATCTTTTTTCTAATAAAAGCATTGCTCTCAGTATAGTAAGACTAGAGAATATTAATGGATTCCGTTAACCTGCTAAATAAAAATCCAATATTCTCCAAACAACAAGCATAAAGCTTGTTTTTACACCCCCTTTCACCATCTCCATTTGAATAATGTATATATTAATAAAAAGTTAAAATACATTGCGAATATTATTCAGACTTTCAAACGTATAAAGTCTTACATAGTTTACCAAAACTGCCTTATTATGTCAAGAATATTCGTAATTTTCGAAACTATATAAATTTGGTATTTGAAAACATTTTGTGTAAGATGGCTTATAACGGTCAACTAGATTAGTTTTTTTACACATATTTTTGAAGTCATCGGCAAACACAGGCAAAAAAAGTCCTAATTTTTGTTATCATCAGCTTTTGATTTCGCCTCGTTAGATATACGAACAGCTTGCTTTGATAATCCTATACTTTGGCTGATTTCTTTTATAATTTGGGCATTTGTAAAAGATATGCCAAAATGATACTGGTTTACCTCATCTCCTGAAGCCAATTGCCCGACTGCCAAATTAACACCAAGACCGCTTTTTAGCAAGCATTTTAATCCAATATTAATGCCATTACCTTTTATTTCACCAATAAAAGATAGACGCATATCTCGTGAAGTTATCAATATATCTTTATTTAGACCAATAAAACCGCCATGCAGATATTTGCCTATTGATTCCTCATCTACATATCGTTTATTACCAAATCCAAGATTTGTATTAATTAGGTGTATTAGGGGCAAATTAAATTGCTTACTTATGACTGCATAAAAAGAAACATTATATTTATCGTCTTTTTTATCAATATCTTCGCCTACATTATCTACTCCAAAAGCAAAGGCTGGCAAAATACCTTCTTCTCTTGCTAGGATAAATTTCGCATTTCCTGTTATAAAATCTTTATTATCTTTTTTCAGGCAGACAATACCAAATTCTGAAAAATTCAACAAACCAAAATCGAGCTTAAACGACATCTCTTGCCTTTTAGAATCGCTTATTAATATATCTATTCCTGTATCAAAAACACCATTATCCAATATATAGGCTGTTGGTGTATCCAGCAATCCAGTTCCATGAAAATAGGAAAAAGCGTAGCTTATTTGAGTAAAATTGATGAGTATGGAACATATAATAAAACAAATGATCAATCTCTCAAGTTTTATACTATGCCCTCTTTTCATAATATTTATTCACTCCAAGGCTGTGGCAAAAATAACTTCTGATACTTATTCAAAGCCATCTTGTCTGACATCCCAGCAACATAATCACATACCGCCAACTCAATATCATTATTTGCTATTTTGATATATTCTTTGGGAATCAATTCAGGATTATCAACAAAGTAATGGTATAATTCCTTTAAAGCCTTTATTGCTTTTTTTATTTCGTTTATTATCTCGTTACGTGTGTAAACTTCGTTATATAGATAATCCCTTAATCCCTCAATTGCACTCAAAATGTCATTGCTAATTTTAATTTCATCAGAATCGAGGCTATTATTTATAACGTCTTTTATCATACAATCAATTCTTGATCCATGTGAATCACCAACTATTTTTATATATTTTTGTGGTAGATCATCATGGGTTATTATGCCAGCACGTATAGCATCTTCAATATCATGATTAACATAAGCAATTATATCTGCGATTCTGACAACATTTCCCTCAAGAGTGAATGGTAAAAAATCTTTTGATATTATGCGCTCTCTTCCTTTTGTATGTTTCAATATACCATCTCGCACTTCGTATGTCAGATTAAGACCTTCACCATCTCTTTCTAATACATCAACAACCCTTAAACTTTGTTCATTATGGCGAAATCCTCTTGGAACAACATCATTAAGTGCAGATTCGCCGGCATGTCCAAAAGGAGTATGACCTAGATCATGACCGAGTGC
This sequence comes from uncultured bacterium, assembly GCA_964564735.1. Taxonomy (GTDB): domain Bacteria; phylum Poribacteria; class DTPJ01; order DTPJ01; family DTPJ01; genus CAZMCH01. Next base: position 6,917 of record CAZMCH010000099.1, on the reverse strand, counting down.
AATCGCTTCTGTAAGGTCTTCATTAAGTCTTAGTGATTTTGATATTGTTCTTGCGATTTGAGAAACTTCTAATGTATGTGTTAATCTTGTTCGATAATGATCACCGATGGGAAAGAGAAAGACTTGAGTTTTGTCTTTTAAACGTCTAAATGATTTTGAGTGTAATATGCGATCTCTATCACGCTGAAATTCTGTTCTTATATCGCATTTTTTTATATCTATCTGTCTTCCTTGTGTATTTAAACTTAGGCAGGCGTATGGTGATAGATTATCAGCTTCAATATGCTCCAAAGTTTCCCTTATCGTCATTTTCATAATCCATAAAGACATCAATATAATCAAACCTTATAACAAAAAGACTTCCAGACATTATTATATCATATAGACAATGGATTTACAACAGATATTGGTTGATGTTTCAGCTATGAGCTATTATAGCGTTAATATTGACTTTTAAACATTCCAAATGTATAATAAATCTATAAATCATAATATAAACCTAATCATATTATATTCACATACCAAAAATTATGAGCAAAATAAATAAAACAAAAGAACAAATGAATAATGAAACTTCTAAATTGCATAATCGTATGGAATCCCTATGGGAACAAGAATCAAAAAATATTACATATAATTGCTATTTTGAACTGATAGCAAATGCTTTACCTGTAGTCTTTTGTATTTATTCTATTGAACTAGATCGAGTGTTATATGTTAGTCCTGCCTATGAAAAAGTATTTGGAAGAAGTTGTGAGAGCTTATACGAGGAAAATGATCTCTGGAGTAGCAGTATATATCCTGAAGATCGTGAAATAGTCCATAGTATCAAAAAAATTGAAAATGAATGTATAATTCAATATCGTATTGTAAGACCTGATGGCGCAATTAGATGGATAAGCGATAAAATATACCCGATATTTGATGATAAAAAAAACAATAAGAAAATATTAAGGTTTATTGAAGACATTACCGAAAGTAAACAGGTAGAAGAGTCTTTAAGAGATTCTTTTCAAAGGTCAGTTGAGATTGTTAATTCTATTCCTTCGGGTCTATTCATTTATCAATATAAACCAGAAAATCAATTTATCCTTATATATGGAAATCCAGCAGCAGAAAGAATAACTGGCATAAACATTGATGAATGGTCAACTCATAAATTAAATGATACATGGGTGAAAGAACATGGCTTATTAGATGATTGTATCAAAGTAATAAAGACAGGAAAAACCATAGAAATAGATGACCTTGATTATCATGATTCAAGATTTGAGGGCAATTTCAGGATAAAAATATTTAGATTGCCCGGTGAACAACTAGGTATTGCATTTGAAAATACAACAGAATTAAAAAAAAGCGTTGAAAGAGAAGCAGAAGCCTATGCTTGGGGCAGAATTGAGATGATGGATACTTTGCTTCATAATATTGGTAATGCTATCAACAGTGTAACTACTGGTATCGGAACGCTTCAAGAAAATATTACAAATAATAAACTAACACACCGTCTTAGTTTGCTGGCAAAAGCAATAAAGGATAACCAAAATAATTTCGTTGACTACATCCAGAATGATAAACAAGGGCAAATGGTCGTCCCTTTTATTATTGCATTAGCAAAAGATTTTAATAGGCAAAAGGAGGAATTCGCCAGAATCGTCAATCGAGTGCGTGAAAGGTCGCAACATATAGCAGATATTATTAGAACAGAAAAAGTTATCAGCGGAAGAGGAATATATAGAAAATTTATCAATCCCCAAAAAGCCATAGAAGACGTGCTTAATCTATTTCAGGAATCAATAAAAAAAAGAAACATCAATATTATACTTGAATGTAATAGCAAGCAAAAAGAAATTTGCATTCAAGAAAGTCAGTTCCATCAAATGCTTGTTAATTTAATTAAAAATTCCATAGAAGCGATTGATGAGTTTAATATAAAAATGGGAAACTATGATTATTCAGAAGATATAAGTTTTAAGCAAGAAGATTATAATCCCTTTATTAAAATAATAAGCTATATAGATGAGTCAAATTTCACAATAGAAATATCAGATAACGGTATTGGTATTGAGAAAGATAAACTTGAATTAATATTCAGACCGGGCTATACAACAAAAGATTCTGGAAGTGGGCGTGGGCTTCATTCTGTTGCAAATTTCGTCAGTAGTTGCGGTGGACATATAAATGTATCAAGTGATGGCTTTGGTAAGGGCGCAATTATGCGTATAATTTTTCCTCTATCTTCTGTCATATAAAAGGAGTACCTATGAAATTTAAAGATGGATGGAACAATCGAATACTTGTTGTTGATGATGAGGAAAATATACATAAAGATTTTGATCAAACATTAAAACCAAATTTGACATCGACAATCACCGATGATATGGCTAAGGCATTTGGTTCAAATGAAGAGAAGAGTTTTCTCCCTGAATTTGAAATACTTCACGCAAGGAGTGGTGAAGAGGCATATAAAAAGATAAAACAATCTTTAAAAGACAACAAACCTATCGCGCTGACGTATATGGATATGAGAATGCCACCGGGCTGGAATGGCTTTGAAACCATTAAGAGAATAAGAGAGATTGACAAAAATATAGAGATTGTTATAGTAACCGCATATACAGATATATACCTTTCTGAAATTGTAGAAAACATGGATCTATTAGACAAATTACTCTACATTAGAAAGCCTTTCTCTCGTGAAGAAATACAACAGATGACTATATCGCTTGTTGAAAAATGGAATGTTACTCGTGAATCCGAAATAAATAGGCAAAGACTAGAAACAGTTATAAACTCAACCAGCGAAGCAATTGCCATGTTTGATCTTTCTGGAATTATGCTCTTTGCAAACAAGATTTTTCTTGATATGTTCGATCTAAATGAAAAGCCTATTGACAAATTCAATATTTATGATCTCCAAAGATGCTTTAAAGATCATGACAAATTTAGAAGAGATCAAGATTTGTTTTTTTCTAATCCAGATATGACTTTTAATCGGGTTGTTGAGATACGAATCCCAAACCGTATGATTCTTTCCTTATACACAGCACCGATTTTTGGACAAAAGGGCAAGGCTATTGGACGCATTATAGTTTATCGTGATGTAACGAAAGAAATTGAGATCGAACAGATGAAGGCAGAACTTTTGCGACTAAGGGCAGAACTAGAAGTTGAATATTCCTTTGACAAACTTAAAGGCAATAGTAAAGAGATGCGCAAAGTATTTACTCTTATAGATCAAGCATCTCAAAGTGATATAACTGTTTTGATTCAAGGTGAAACTGGCACAGGAAAGGAGCTAATCGCCAAAGCAATTCATTATAATAGTCATCGTAAAAATGGTCCCTTTGTCCCTGTTAATTGTGCTGCAATACCAGAAACTCTAATTGAAAGTGAGTTGTTTGGACATGAAAAAGGCTCTTTTACCGGAGCAACTGCAAGAAAAATTGGGCGTTTTGAACAGGCTAATGGTGGAACTATTTTGCTTGATGAGATTGGTGAAATGCAAACTTCTCTTCAGGTAAGATTGCTTCGTGTCCTTCAAGAAAGGGAAATTCAGCGCATTGGTGGAAATAGCAGTATCCCTGTCGATGTTAGGGTTATCGCCTCAACAAATGCCAATTTGGATGAAGCTATCAAATTAGGTAAATTTCGTGAAGACCTTTTTTATAGAATATCCGTTTTCCCTATTGTTATTCCTCCACTAAGAGAGCGCAAAGAGGATATTCCATTATTAGCAGAATATTTCCTCATTCGAGCCTCAAAAAGAGCAAATAAGGCTGTTACAGTTATATCCTCAGAAGCAATGGAACTGATGATGAAGCACAATTGGCCCGGAAATGTTAGAGAATTAGAGAGCGCTATTGAGAGAGGTGTTTTGTTAGAAACATTGGATATATTGCAGGCAGATAATTTACCTCCATCATTGCTTGCATATAGAAAATTAGACAAAACAATTATTAGCAATAGACAGGAAAATATAACTAATGATAGTATAATTCCTCTTGAGAATATAGAAAAACAAGCACTTATAAACGCTCTTAGAATTACAGACCATAATATTCAGCAGACTGCAAAGGCTTTGGGTATAAACAGAGCAACTGTTTATAGAAAATTAGAAAAATATGGTTTGGTTGATAAGCAATAATTTGCTATAATATATTTCGTAATAATCCATTAAACAAATACTCAAAATTAAAGGAGATAAATTATGTTTAGAAGTCTAAGTCCCGGAGCCATTGGTATTGGTGGACTATCATTTATTGAAAGTATGGATTTAGCAAAAGATACAGGCTATCAGGGCGTTGACATCGATATCGGATACCTAACAAAGCTGATGGAAGAAAATTCCGCAGATTTTGTAAAGAAGATGTTCACTGATAGAGGCTTAAAAATGGGTGCGTGGGGCTTGCCTGTAAACTGGCGTTCTACTGGCGATGATTACAAAAACGGTCTTGAAAATCTTAAAAAGTTTGCAAAAGCGGGTCAAGCTCTTGGATGCACAAGGCTTGCAACATGGATACTTCCGTTCTCAGATGAGATGCCTTTTAAGGAAAATTTTGATTTTCATGTAAAGCAATTTAAGCCTATTGGTGAAATCCTTGCAGATCACGGTTGTTCTTTGGGGCTTGAATTCATAGGTCCTGCCACTATGCGTAAAGGCAAGAAATATGAGTTCATTTCTACAATGGAAGGTATGCTCGATCTTGGTGATGCAATCGGCACTGGAAATATTGGCTTGCTTTTGGACGCATGGCATTGGTATACATCCCATGGAACGCTTAATGAACTCAAAAAATTGAATCCTGAAAGAGTCGTTCATATACATATCAACGATGCACCTTTGGGAATCCCTGTTGATGAACAGGTTGACAATGTTCGTGCTTTGCCTGCTGAAACTGGTGTAATCGATCTTGTTGGTTTCCTTAAAGCCTTAGAAAGTATTGGGTGTGAAGCACCTGTTACACCAGAACCCTTCAGTAAAGTCTTATCTTTCTTACCACCAGCAGAATCTGCAAAACTTGTTAGTAACCTTCTAACTAAGCTCTGGAACGAGGCTGGTCTTAAATAGCAAATAAAAAAAATAGGTTGGGTAGTAATAACCCAGCCTATTTAATCGCTTCTGGATAATGTTTTTCTACTTTTTTATGCCTCCGATAACAAAATTTTTTCACTAATACGAGTTTTTCACTTATGGAACGCGGATAGAGCGGATTTGGCAGATTGACACGGATTGAGGATTCAATGATAGAAAAATTAAAAGATTAAAGATTACATTCCCCAAATCTTAGAAACTATTATCAATTTTATAATCAGCGAAAATCCGCTAAATCCGTTCAATCTGCGTTCTATTTCCTTTAACTGAAAAAGTCGTATCACTAATGAAGGATAGTATATGATTCGCAAATATAAGCCAGATGATCTTGGGATAATAATGGATATGGGCAATCGTGCATGGAGTAACATATATAAAATGTTCCGTGAAGCCTATGGAGATGAGCTTTTTCAGATCATTGTGCCTAATGAGAAAACAAGAAAAGGTGATCAAATCAAATCTCATTGTGAAAATCATCCAGAATGGGTCTTTATTTGTGAAGAGGGTGGACAAATAGTTGGATTTATAACGTTCACTCTAGACTTTGAGAAAAAGATTGGTGAAATTGGGAGTAATGCAAAAGAGCCTAATTGTAATCTAAAAGGCATTGGTCAACAGATGTATAAAGCTGTCCTTGACTATTTTCAAAAACAAGGTATGAGATATGCAAAGGTTCATACAGGGCTTGATTATGCACATGCACCAGCCAAAAAAGCTTATGAAATGGCTGGTTTTAACATATATCATGAAGATATAGATTATTATATGAAATTATAGTGATTATTTGGCAAAAAGATTATTTTAGTTATTCAGTAATGCTTGACCAAATTAGTTTTTGATGCTATGAAACGTAGGGACAGGTTCCCAAACCTGTCCCTAACATTCATGTTTTACGCTATCTGCTTAATCAGTGTTCTATAAATAATTCGGTCAAACACTATCTACCATCTTGTTTTATAACTTCTAATACCATCTCTGTTATTTTATCATTGGGATTTTCTTCATATAATTTTTCTAAATATGATATAAATTCAGCATCTGCATATTGAGCAATATATTCTGGGATTATCTCATCTCCCAATACATGCGGAGATATGCCTATTATCGAAAACCAAAGATTTAATGCTAGTTTCTGATCTATTGGAAGAATAGCCTTTCCTGCCTCAAAAAGCACAAACGCATTATTATCTTTCTGCATTTTCTCATAAAGTCTTCTGCTTTCTTCAGGGTATACCGTTGCCAAATAAGCAAGAGCAAACCTCCTATTTTCAGGCGAAGAATTATCCAATTCTTGTTCAGCAAAAGACCTTATTTTCTCATCAGGCGCCATTGTTGCAAGTTTTGTCCATATAAACGATAAAACACCTGAATTTATTTCTTTTTCAATGCCCGCGATTATCTCATCAACACAATCTTTCATATCTGCTTCTCTGGCATCTATAAGATCGAGAAGCTCTCTTATAGCCTCAATTTTGGCATTTTGATCATGCAGGGAGAATGCAGACCTTATTTTTATTTTCATGCTATCTTTTTTTGACTGCAATTTTAAAACCCTCTTTCTATGGAGTGCCTCGCTGGCTCATAGGAACATACTGGCTTCCGGGGAATGTATGATGTGTCTGTTCAAAGTCCCTTGATGGATTGCCATTGGCGTCATAGGTTGTTGCACCGGGTTCATATCTTTGTTCATAGTTCTCTGATTGGTTCAGTGGTCTCCCGCCGGGTCGATCTAATGGAACTCCATTTTGATCCATCGGCACGCCATCTGCTCTTGCACGATCTCTTGGGCTTTGTGTTTGTCCAGGTGGAACTCTATCAGATATTG
>CAZMCH010000098.1:0-15168 GCA_964564735.1 uncultured bacterium | reverse complement strand
TAGCCGTTCATATAACCTCCTAAAGAATAAATCATCAAAAATCCGCTTTATAAATTAAATGTAATTTCTGTCTGCTGTATAACTTCAGATACTGGAGCAAATGATTTTCGGTGGATTTTGCAGGGACCAAAACGCCTAAGTGCAGAAAGATGGTCTGGTGTGGGATAGCCTTTATTTTTAGAAAATCCATATTGAGGATAAATTTTATCAAAATCATCCATTATGCGATCACGTGTCACTTTTGCAATTATGGATGCAGAGGCTATTGATGCGCTTAATCCATCTCCGCCTATAATGGATTTCGTAGGAAGAGCAATATTGGGGCAGTGCTGTCCATCCACTAAAACCAAATTCGGTTGGATAGACAAAGCAAAAACTGCCTGACTCATTGCATCAAGAGAAGCTCGCAGTATATTTATTTTATCAATAATTTCTGCGTCAATTATGCCAACGCCAATTGATATGGCATATTTCTGTATTTCGCTATAGAGTAACTCTCGTTGTGTTTCACTCAACTTTTTTGAGTCATTTATGCCAAGAATACAGATATTTCTATCCAGAATTACAGAAGCAGATACAACAGGTCCCGCTAATGGACCTCTACCAACTTCGTCCACACCAGCAATCAATTCATATCCACTTTCGATAAACTTCTCTTCATTGGAAATCATTTCTTGCCAATGGGAATAGCCTTTAAGGATACGTTCTGCAAATCTGATAAGACTTTTTGATGCTTTTTGATTATCATCTTTAAGATATGAGACTATATTAACAAGCATCTCATATCTTTCACCTTGCTCAGAAATTTTCATTGATCTTTGGTTTGATAGATGTTTTATATATTCCTTTATCTGAGCAATAGATGAATCGCAAAGGTTCACTAACGTATTTCCTTGATTCTAGAAGCTTTTCCACTACGTCCACGAAGATAATAAAGCTTTGCGCGCCTGATTCTTCCTCTAGAAAGCACCTCTATACTATCAACAATCGGTGAATGGACAGGAAAGGTTCTTTCTACGCCCTCTCCATAGGTAACTCGTCTTACCGTAAAAGTTTCACTCATTCCACCGTGTTTTTTTGCAATAACAACGCCTTCAAATGCCTGTATTCTTTCTTTGCCAGCTTCTATTACCTTGACATTGATACGGACTCTATCTCCAACTGAATAAGCAGGGATATTGTCTTTTTTTTGTTCTTGTTCTACTGTCTGAATTAAATTCACCTAACTACTCTCCTTCATTATATTGAAAAGCTGTTCCATCATCAGAAATGGAGATCAATGGGCTTATTTCCCATTACAAAAAGCTAAGTATCATTGCTTTTATTTTGAATTGTTTTTAAAAATTCTAGTTCATCATTGGATAAGGTATCTGGTTTTAATAAATCCGGACGTTTCTTTAATGTTCTAATTATGGCTTGTTCTCTCTGCCATTTGCTAATTTTTTTTGGGTCGCCACTTAATAAAACATCAGGCACTCTCATGCCTCTATATTCAGCAGGTCTTGTATAATGAGGGCAATCTAGCAAACCATCGGAAAATGAATCTTCATGAGCAGACTCATAGTTCCCAAGAACACCAGGGATCAATCTTGCCACCGCATCTACAATAACTAGGGCGGGTATTTCCCCGCCAGAAAGCACATAATCGCCTATCGATATTTCATCAGTAATAAGGCTTTGGCATACCCTTTCATCTACACCTTTATAACGTCCACAAATGATTATAAGATGATCTGATAGGGATAGCTGTTTTGCTAGTTCTTGATTAAATAGCTTCCCTTGTGGTGATAGTAATATAATCTTTTTTGAATCACTATCATAATTAATGGATTCTATTGATTCAAAAATCGGTTCCGGCTTCATGAGCATACCAGCACCGCCACCATAACAGTAATCATCAACAGAACGATGGCGGTCATGAGCAAAATCTCTTAGGTTATGGACTTCTATCTTTATCAAGTCTTTGCTTTGGGCGCGCCCAATCACCCCAAACTGAACCACATTGGAGATCATCTCAGGAAATACGGTTATTAGGTCTATTCGTATTTTCATAAATAGATGGCATCCTAATGCTATATAGCATGACAAATTAACCTCAGATGATCATATAGCCAATAATTGAAGCCAAAAACTTATATTATTCCTCTCTTCTTATATATCTATCAGGGCGATCTCCCTCAAGGATTTCCAATACGGCTCTTTTGCGTTCTTTGCTTGCCGCAGCACTAACAACAGTGCGCATTGCACGCGCTGTGCGACCATGCTTGCCAATTATTTTTCCAAGATCATCCTCAGCTACGCTTAATTCCAAGATTGTTGTTTTTTCGCCTTCAACCTCATTTACGCTAACCTTCTCAGGGTGATCAACTAATGCTTTCGCCAAATATTCTACTAGGGATTTTAAAGCCATTAGGACTACACCTCCTGTTCACCTTCTGATTCTTCTTTTGCTTCTACATTTTCAGATTTATTATGGAACTTCTGCAAAACACCAGTTTTTGATAAGATATTCTTGACTGTATCCGTTGGTTTAGCACCATCTTTGAGCCATTTAATTGCTTTTTCCTCATTAATCTGGATCTGAGCAGGTTCTGTTAGAGGATTATAGTAACCAATATTATCTAATGTAAGTCCCTGTCTGGGATTTCTTGTATCTGATATAACAACTCTATAAAAAGGTCTTTTCTTGCGACCAAATCTTTGTAAACGGATTGCTACCGACAATTCGTCACCTCCCTTCAAGTAATTAAAAATTAACCCATAAAAGGAAAATTAAAACGCCTTTTGAACTTCTTTTTCCCCTTTTTTCCTGTATCTGCAAATTGTTTGACCATTCTGTTCATTTGGTCAAATCGTTTTAAAACCATATTTACGTCCTGAACAGTTGTCCCACTTCCTTTGGCAACTCTCATTCTTCTGCTTCCGTTGATAATTCTTGGGTTATGACGTTCTTCGATTGTCATAGACCTGATTATCGCTTCGGTTTGCTTTATCATTGATTCATCAACCTGAAGGTTATTTCCAGCTCCAGATAGACCAGGGATCATCTCGACTAACTGCTCAAGAGAACCCATCTTCTTTATTTGTTGTAATTGATCAAGAAAGTCTTCTAATGTCAAACCACGTTGTTCGGCTATTTTCTTTTCTAACTCTCTTGCCTTTTCCTCATCCATTGCCGCTTCAGCTTTTTCGATGAGAGTTAAAACATCGCCCATACCAAGAATCCTTGATGCCATGCGTTCAGGATAAAATTCCTCAAGTGCATCAAGCTTTTCACCGATACCAACAAGTTTTATTGGCTTGCCTGTAACAGCCTTTATAGATAGAGCCGCACCACCTCTAGCATCGCCATCCATCTTAGTTAGAACAACTCCATCAATATCTAGGTTATCATTAAATTCTTTGGCAACATTCACTGCATCCTGACCAGTCATAGCATCAGCGACAAATAATATCTCTGTGGGCTTAATTTGGCGCTTAATTTGGCGCATCTCATCCATAAGCTGCTCGTCAATATGAAGCCGTCCTGCAGTATCTATAATAACAGGATCGTTGCCATTCTTTTTTGCGTGTTCCAATCCTGCTTGACATATCTTAACTGGTGATACATCAGAACCCATTGTAAATACAGGAACATTTATGCTTTGACCTAATACTTGTAACTGATTAATTGCTGCTGGTCTATAAATATCGCCTGCAACTAAAAGAGGATTCCTTCCTTCTTTACTATAACGTCTAGCTAATTTTCCTGCTAACGTAGTTTTTCCAGAACCTTGAAGTCCAGCAAGAACAATTATAGTTAAACCAGTTGTGGAATTGGCAATTTTGCTTGATGTGCTACCCATCAGTCTAGTCATCTCTTCATTTACGATTTTGATTACCTGCTGAGCGGGTGTTAGGCTTTGCAAAACTTCCTGACCGATTGATCTTGCTTTTACATCTTGAGTAAATTGTTTAACAACCTTATAGTTTACATCTGCCTCCAAAAGAGCTACACGAACTTCGCGCATGGCTTCCTCGATATCAGATTCCGTCAGCTTGCCCTTTCCGCGTAATTTCTTAAAGGCTTCTTGTAATCTACCTGTTAGACCCTCAAACATTATTATGTCCCATTTATTTGATTTCTGACTATTATCAAAGATATATATTAGGCGTAAAAATACATTTTAAGGATATTCGAAACAGCCATTTTTGTCAAGTGCAAATGCTTGCTAATAAGCATAAAGTGTTCTGAACAAAAAAACTTTGTCCTCGGGCTCAGGATTTTATCCTTGACGCAATGATAATAATCTGATATAAATCTAATTTAGTTTTTTATTTTTAGAAAAAATTTTTTTAGGAAGGAGCGCTTTGAATTCATCAAAGCAAATTTAGATGAAGAATAGACTTATGACCCCTGGACCAGTGCCAGTTCCACCCGACTCTCTAATCGCAATGGCACAACCCATGATACACCACAGAACAAAAAAATTTGAAAAAGTCATGGCAGAAATACCCGATGCCCTTAAATATGTATTCCAGACAAATAATGATGTTATATTGCTTACAGCCTCTAGCACTGGCGCAATGGAAAGCTCTGTTGTTAATCTTCTTTCACCAGAAGATAAGGCATTAGTGATCGGTGGAGGAAAATTTGGTGAGAGATGGGCGGAGTTCTGTGATGCTTACCGCATTAGATACGAATTTATTGATGTTGAATATGGAAAAGCGGTTGATCCACAAAAAGTTGAAGATAAACTAAAAGCTGATCCTTCAATCAAATGCGTATATGCGACTTTATGCGAAACCTCAACAGGCGTGGTTCACGATATAAAAACCATTGGCGAAATTGTAAATGGATTTGATAATACATTACTCGTTGTTGATGCAGTAAGCGGGCTTTGTGCAGAAGAACTTCAGACTGATAATTGGCATGTTGACGTTGTTGTTTCTGGCTCTCAAAAGGGATTGATGACTCCCCCGGGACTTGCTTTTATCTGCTTAAACGATCAGGCATGGGAGGCAGTCGAAAAAGCAAAACTACCTAGATATTATTTCGATCTCAGAAAGGCAAAAAAGGCTTGTGCGACAAATCAAACTCCATTTACATGCAGTATATCACTGATTCTGTCATTGAGAGAGTCTTTGGCACAGATCCAGCAAGAAGGATTGCAAAACGTCCTTGCTAGACATGCACGACTTGCAGAAGCGACACGTTCAGGTGTTAAAGCTTTGGGTCTTGAGCTATTCGCATCATCACCGTCAAACGTCCTAACCGCAGTTAAAGTGCCTGAAAGCATTGACGGCAAAAAACTATTAAAATATATAGAGGATAAATTTGGTGTTACATTTGCGGGTGGTCAGGAATCTCTTGCTGGAAAGATATTCCGTATTGCTCATCTTGGCTATATTGATGATCTGGACGTAATTTCTGCTATATCCGCCCTTGAAATGTCTTTGCCGAAGTTCGGATATAAAGTATCCTTTGGCGAAGGTATTAAAACCGCTGAGAAGGTTTTGCTATCCTTTGGTTATGATTCGGAGAATTAAGATGGAAAAAGAAGAAATATCTAAAGAACAGATAAATCAGATGATTAATGAAATCAAGCAAATTGAGAGGGAATTATATGTAAAGAAAAGCCGTCTTGCTAGATATAAATCCAAAGAACATTCAAAAGAAGATATGGAATCGGAAGCAATAGTGAAAAGATTTACAGAATATATAAAAAGAGTTGGACAGGTTTCTATCGGTGGTAATAGCGTTGAGGATGTCAGAAAGGAACGAGATGAATGAAACTTGTCGTTGATAGCAATATACTCATAAGTAGCCTTGATCCCAAAGATATATTTTATCCTGAATGCTATCCTATATTCAAACGCATATTAGTTTCTGATATAGAAGTTACATCACCAAATATTGTTTTACTAGAGACTATTTCTGTCTTGTGTAGAAGAACTAATGATGAGCAACTTGTCAATCAAATTTATGAGGATTTATTATTTCTGCCATCAATTAACTGGCTGGATATTACGTTTGATGTTATACAAAGAGCTTGCATATTAAGTATTAAAACTGGATTAAAAGCTGTAGATGCTATAATCTCACAAGTATCTGATGAATACGGTATTCCTCTTTTAACTAAGGATAAAGAAATAAAGAAAAAGGTTTCTAAAACTATTTTTGTTTTTGAGCCTTTAGAGTTACATTTTTAAGATTTAAATTTGTCTGATTTAACATTGCATAGGTTTACAATACATGAAAATATTAATAACTGAACATTTATCCGATGAAGGCATTGAGATTCTGAAAAAAGAAGATAGCATATCCGTTGATGTTGAAACAAAGCTATCTCAAGATGAGCTAATAAAACGCATAGCGGATTACGAAGCACTTATTGTCCGAAGCGGAACGAAGGTAACATCAGACATTATAGAGGCAGGAAAAAAACTTAAAGTTATTGGTCGTGCTGGTGTTGGAGTTGATAATGTTGAGGTAAGTTCTGCAACACGTCAGGGAATAATTGTCGTCAATACGCCCAATGCAAATACTATCTCCGCCGCAGAGCATACCTTGACATTAATACTCTCTATGTCAAGAAATATCGTTCCAGCAAGCCTTTCGTTAAAAAATCACAAATGGGAACGCCAAAAATTTATGGGCGTTGAGGTATATGATAAAACGCTTGGTATCATCGGGCTTGGTCGCATAGGAACGGAAGTTGCAAAAAGGGCTTTGTCATTCGGCATGAAAGTTATTGCTGTTGATCCTTATATATCCCCTGATACTGCCGCAAAGCTAAATGTCCGTCTTGTAAGCAAAAATGATCTATACAAAGAATCTGACTATATTACAGTTCATCTTCCAATGACAGATGAAACATGCGATCTATTAAATGAAGATACTATCGCTATGATGAAAGATGGTGTTAGGATAATAAACTGCGCTCGTGGTGGTATATGTAACGAAAAGGCTTTGTATGACGCCATTGTTAGTGGGAAAGTAGCAGGCGCCGCGCTTGATGTATTTGAGAAAGAACCTCCTCTGGACAGTCCTTTACTTAATCTTGATAATGTTTTGGCGACTCCTCACCTCGGAGCATCAACGAAAGAGGCTTTGATCAATGTATCTATTGAAATAGCAAATCAAGTCTTAGATGCCCTTAATGGCAGACCTGTCCGTAATGCGGTTAATATGATCACTCTTGACATCGGCGATGCTGAAAAACTCAGACCATACATACAATTAGCAGAAAAAATAGGCAACATTCATGGACAGCTTGTCGATGGTCATGTAACCGATATTAACATAGATTACAGAGGTGATATAGTCAACTATCCTACCGATATTATCAGCATTGCCCTACAAAAAGGCTTGCTTCAATCGTTTGTTGGTGATAATGTCAATTATGTTAATTCCGCGCTTATGTGTAAAGAGAGAGGAATAAGATTATCTGAGACTAAAAGCGCAGAGATAGAAGATTTCGTAAATCTTATAACTGTAACTGTAAAAACTGACAGAAGCCAAAGACGTTTATCTGGCGCAATATTCGGCACAAAAGAGCCGAGAATCGTTGAAATTGATGATTATCATGTTGACGTTATGCCTTCTGGTTATCTGCTTATATTGCAGACTCACAAAGATCAACCCGGCGTGATGGGACCGCTTGGGAACATACTTGGTGAGCATAATATAAATATTGCGGGTATGAGTCTTGGCAGAGAACGCCCAAATGATGAGGCGATTGCCATACTAACTCTTGACAATCCTATGCCAAAAGAAGCACTTGAAAAGATTAAGACGCTTGGGAGTATTTTTGAGGCGAAACTTGTGAGGTTGGATTGAAATGTTTAAAATCGGCGTTGTTACAGACGAAATAAGCAATAATCTTGTGGAAGCAATAGAAATAGCAAAGTCGTGGGGGCTAGATTATATAGAACTCCACAGCGTTTGGGGTGAAAATATTTGCGATATTGATGATGCAGAACTCAGTAGAGTAATTAGTATCGTCAGAAAAAGCGGGATGACAGTTACTAATATAGACTCATTGACTTTGAGATGTCATCTGCAAAACAATGATGAATATTGCCAGCATATAAAGCATCTGCTTAGATCAATTGAGATCGCCCCTTTATTTAATACAAACATTGTCCGTCTATTTTCATTCTGGAAAGAGCAAAATCCCAATTGGGAACTTATCTTTGAAAAAATGGAATTACCGATAAAGATCGCTGAACGAGAAGGTATTATACTTGGATTTGAAAACGTTAGTTCCGGCAATATCGGCACAAGTGATGATTTGGTTCGTCTTTTCAATTATTTTGATTCACCTAATCTCAAGCTAATCTGGGATCCGGGTAACGCTTATGCCGCAGGTGAAAAAACTCCTTATCCCAATGGATACGAAAAGATTAAAGATAGGATCATACACGTTCACGTCAAAGATGCCATATTTGATGAACAGGGCAACAGAATTTGGAAGCCCATCGGACAAGGGGAAGTAGATTATAAAGGTCAGATGAAGGCTCTATTAGATGACAAATATCAGGGCATAATAGCGTTAGAAACTCATTGCGTTGCAGAAAATGGCTCAAAAATTGATGGGACAAAGGAATCTTTTGATGGGCTAATGAATATAATAAACACGATTATGAAATAAGGAAAGATCAAATGAAAAAAATCAAAATTGGTGTTATTGGTGCTGGATCGTTTGCATCAAGAAGGCATATACCTGTTATCGTTAAATCATCCGATGCAGAGCTTGTTGCACTATGCCGAAGAGATAGAGAGATGCTTCAAAAGATGGCAGAGCATTTTAACTGTGATTATACCTTTACTGATTATAGGGATATGTTAGACTCCGTTGAAATGGACGCAGTCCTTATTGCAACTCCTCATGCCTTGCATTATGAAAATACAATGCTTGCATTAGAAAAAGGTCTTCATGTTCTTGTAGAAAAACCATTAGCACTAAAAGCTGACGAAGCAAAAAAGATTGCAGAGTATTCAAAAAATAAAGGGCTTGTTGTAGTAGTAGCTATGAATCCCCCATTTTGGCAACATACTAATTACGTGAAGGAGCTTATAGAATCTGATAAAATAGGCGAAATAGAAGAAGTTAGCATCAGTTGGGTTGGTAATGCCGAAGTTGTCTTTGGACTTGCACCAATGCCTGAAAATATGCCGGGAGTTGTTCCACCGACTATATTTAGAGGTGACCCAAAACTTGGTGGAGGCGGACATTTCATTGATTCTGGTTCTCATCTTGTTTCTGAACTTTTTTGGACGACAGGACTAAACGCAAGGGAAATATGCGCAATCATGGACGACCCTGAATTTGATATGCGGACATCCGCAAGCATAAAGCTAGACAACGATGCTGTCTGTAATATAACCAATATCGGCAACAGCAAGGTTGCAAGGCGAATACATAACGCTTATTTTGGCTCAAAAGGAACTATCTTTGTTGAAGGTATGCCATTCAAGGTTATCATTACAAAGCCAGAAGAAGAAGCAATCATAGTAACAGAAGCGAACATGCCTCCATCAAAACAACCTGTCGAAAATTTTATTAATGCAATTCTAGGCAGAGATAAAATATTATGCTCTGCTGATGATGGATTTAAGGTTGTGCAGACAATAGAGGCTATTTATCTATCAGCAAAGATGGGCGAAAAAATATTAATCTAACGTCAGTTCGATATAAAAATGAACCAAAAAGACACTAAAACACAAAGTATCACAAGGGATTGATGATTAAATCTCTAACATTGCATTTTTGCAAAAATAACAACTTGTGCTAGTTACCATAAACCAAGTATTGAAGGCACTTTGTAGACCAGCCTTTTAGGCTGGAAATTATAAAAACCTAAATAAAACAAAAATAATTAGCAAAAGCCCTAAAAATAGCTACAAGTAAACCTTTTATTTTCAATAGTCTATCCTCTGATTTCATCTGTCTAAAAAATCAGAGATTATCAGCGTTACACAGTCAGCGAAAATCAACAGTCTATTCCTTTTTTGCAACGTTAAAAAGCTTCAATCTTATTTATTGCTTTGTGTCTTTGTGTCTTGGTGGTAAATACAATTTTCTACGTCGAATAAAATGAATCCAACACATAGGCAAATTGAGTCATTTAATGACTTATGCTAATTCCTAATTGATTCTACTTCTACCAGTGAAGCATAATCATTTCCTTTATCATCTTTTTTGGATTTCCGCTTTGAAAAATAAAAAAGATTTTTCGCTTCGTTCAAAATGATAGTGAAATGTAACACGGAACGAAGTGAACGGTCTTCTTGAATTAATACAAAAATATAATTCCCTATACAATGATAAAGAAAATCAACATTTGGATCAAAATTGTAATCCCATATACGCTTTTGCTTGCTGTTGTTACAACTGCTGTATCTATCATTACTATAAACATTATATATAAAGGAATTGATGATAGAATACGTGGTCAGATGGTACGTGCCATAAAAGGCGTTTCTTCTATGGGGTTTCTGCTTAATGATGATTTTCTAAAAAACACTAGAATCAGCGAAGTAATTGGATCAGAAATAATAGCCTATAATAAGGGAAGGGTTTTTGCAACGTCATTTCCAAGAAATGAACTTGAAGATATTATGGGGGTTATTTACAAAGAGGAAATTGAGGACTTATGGGAGAAAGACTCCTTTTTTTTCAGGGATGTTAAATACAAGAATGAACCATTTAAGGTTGTTTATTATAGGCTTGATGATATCGACCCTGATGGTAAAACAATATTGGCGTTAATTGTTTCTACCAAAGATATTGAAGAAACTAAATCCCATTCTGCTATGACGGTTATTCTCGTTGCAATATCAGGCGTTGTTTTAGTTGCTATATTGGGAAGCATTATCGCCTTTAATATAACCGCACCTGTCAAACAACTCGTTTTAGTAACAGAAAAAGTCGCATCAGGCGACTTAACAGCAGAGGCAAAGGTCAATACACATGATGAAATCGGCACACTAGCTCAATCCTTCAATCAAATGACAAGAGAATTAAAAACATCAAGAGACAGGCTTGTGCAATCAGAAAGATTAGCTGCTGTTGGTCAATTATCTGCCGGGATAGCTCATGAAATTAGAAATCCTTTGACTTCTATGAAAATGACGATTCAGTTACTAAAAAGAAAGCTTAATGACGAAACGGTAGAAGAATCTCTTCAGGTTGTATTAGATGAGATAAATAGATTAGAAATAATCGTTAATGGGATACTAGATTTTGCGCGTCCTATGGAATTAACTCTTGAAAAAGCTAATATAGCAAATGTTATAGACGAAGTCATTAAATTAATGAAGCCAAATTTAACTCACAAAAAAATTGAGATCATAGAAGAAATAGAAGGTCAATCCATATCTGAAACTATGATAGATATAAACAAAATGAAACAAGTTTTTATGAATATAATCTTAAACTCCATTCAAGCAATGCCAAATGGAGGCGACTTAAAAGTCCATTGCGAGCAAGATAATGAAGCCATAAAGATTGAAATATCAGACTCAGGTGAGGGCATGTCAAAAGATATTTCTGATAGAGTATTTGAGCCATTTTTCTCTGCAAAATCTGGCGGAACTGGCTTAGGGCTTACAAATGCTAAAAGAATTATAGAACTGCATAAGGGAGAAGTATTTATTGATAGCATTAAAGACAAGGGAACAAAGGTTACATTAATTTTGCCTTATACAAAAAAGTGAGTGATTTTTTCAATGAGCAAGATAATGGTTGTTGATGATGAAAAATCTGTATGCTGGGCATTTGAGCAGTTTCTAAAAGATGAAGATCACGAATCAATAATAGCAAGCAACGCTCAAGAAGCGATTGAAAAACTAAAATCAGAAAAACCTGATTTAGTGATAATGGATATTAGGATGCCCGGTAATATGGACGGGCTTTCCGCACTTGAAGAAATGAAAAAAATTGATCCCAGCATTTATGTTATTATGATGACCGCTTTCGGAACGATGCAGACTGCCATAAAAGCAATGCAAGCAGGTGCTTTTGATTATATACTTAAGCCTTTTGATGATCTTGATCAGGTAAAATTGATCATTGATAGGGCATTAAAAGCTCATAAACAAACACAAGAACTCGATTATCTGCGTTCGGAAATTATGGGCAAATATCAAAAAGATAACATTGTTGGCAACAACCCCAAAATGCAAGAAATATATAAACTCATAGGAACTTTGACTACCAATGATATTACCGTATTAATTGAAGGAGAGACTGGTGTTGGCAAAGAGCTAGTTGCAAAGGCTATTCATTATAATAGCGATAGAAAAGATAAGCCATTTGTTACGGTTAATTGCGCAGGTTTGACAGAAACATTATTAGAAAGTGAACTATTTGGACACGAAAAAGGCTCTTTCACAAGCGCAATAACCCAAAAAGAAGGAAAATTTGAGATTGCACAAGACGGAACGATCCTTCTGGACGAAATTGGGGATATATCGCATAAAATGCAGACGACCCTTCTGAGAGTTCTTGACGAAAGGATGTTTGAAAGGGTAGGCGGTAACAAGCCTATAAAGATGAATGCAAGAATAATTACATCAACAAACAAAGATTTGGAACAACAAGTGCAAAATGGAAATTTCAGGGCTGATCTTTATTATCGCCTTAGAGTAATGAGAATTCATATTCCGCCTCTTCGTGAAAGAAAAGACGATATTCCTTTACTTGTCCGTCATTTTATCGGAATGGCTAATGAAAATTTGGGTAAGGATATAAAAGATGTTGAGCCAAAAGTGATGGAAATGTTTTTGAATCATAACTGGCAAGGTAATGTCCGAGAGCTTGAGAATATTATCAAGAGTTCAGCAGTTATATGCAAAGGCAGTTTAATTTTGCCTGAGCATATACCTGAAAGCATTAAAAAAACTACTCAGCAATTTAGTTATAAGGAACTTGGTTATGCAATATCAAACGCATTCAAAGAAAAAATTGCACTAGGCTCAAAAAATCTCTATGAGGAAATTATAGGTTACGTTGAAAATTCCCTTGTCAATATGGCTCTTAACGAAGCAGAACAAAATCAGGTAAAGGCTTCATCAATATTAGGAATCAGCCGAACAACACTCCGAAAAAAGATGGATTTGCCTGATAGCGACTAAAACTCTTTCCATATTACATATTGGCTATATAATTCCTTATAGCGCTTTAACATCTGGTTTTCTGCTGTAAGGATAGCATTTTCCTTTGCTAGTTGCTGTATTTCATGATAAAGTAATTCATTTTCTTTATTTATTGATTTATTTTCCTCCAATACATCAAGCATAGATATTACTTTTGCCATTTTAATACCTCCCCTTGCATTTATATTAATCAAATATATTTGCGCATCTTTTGTAAAAGTGTTGGAATATTGAAAGGTTTTACGATATAATCACTTGCACCAACCTTATGAGCTTTCACAATAGAATCAGTATCCCCGCTTGATGTAACAATAATGATTGGGATTGATTTTGTCTTTATATTTTTTCTGACTGAATCACACACATCATAGCCATCCATAACTGGCATTTTTATATCTAATAGGATAATATCTGGATTTTCTGATGATACTTTCTTGATGCAATCCAATCCATCGGTTGCTGTGATTGGCTTAAATCTTTTGGTTTGAAGTATATAAGCCAAAGTTTCAGTTATATCAACTTCGTCATCAACAATAAGAACCTTATTCCTTGCCATAATTTTCCCCCGTAATAAAATAAAAGGACTAATAACAAGATCAGCCCTCCCCCACATCTCTTATTTGCAATATATATGCCATATTAATCCGCTTTTTCAGTTAGGGGAAATAAAACGCTGATTAAATACATTTGGCGGATTTCCACAGCTTTATTTCGTAACATGCAATACCCCTTACCAATAACGCTTCGCCCATCACGTTTCAAATATTTATGTTGCAATATGCTACAATGTTGCTTTAATATAATACCAATTTCCATATTTTATAGTGCATTAATAGCCCTGAAAATTTTTGCCACAGGCAACTTGCTGCCATTGCTAATACACAATAATTTTTGGAAAATGATATAAGTTCAACATAAAATCAAATTATAGTTTTCAGTTATTTAATTCAGTCAACCAAATAGTTTTAATCTACGTTTTAATAGCGTTAAAACTATGCCTGAAAGCTTAAAAAATAAACATCTTTGGTATAACGGAGGAAAAAATGAAAAATATTCGTTTCTTGCTTACATTTGTTTTAATATTAGTTAATTTTACTTTCGCAATCAATGCTCAGGAAACGCCATCTAAGCTGATAAATCCTGTGTGGCTTATGTCAAATCTCGAAAATCCTGATGTTAGAATTATTGATGTAAGGGATGCGGTTGCTGAATATTGGTTGGAGCATATACCCGGTGCAGTATACCTTAGTCCTGATGCTTTGAGATGGCCTGATGGAGGTGTTCCTGTAAAGCTCATTCCTACAAGGAATCTGATAGAACTGCTCGAAAAATTAGGCATAGACAGCAAAACAAATGTGGTCATTTATTCAGAAAAAGGCGATTATAAAGCCCCTTACCTTTTGTGGGCGCTTGATTACTTAGGGCATCCCAAATCAGGTATACTCGATGGTGGTTTCAGTAAATGGAAAAGCGAAGGCTATCTAGTTACACAGGATTATCCTAAGATTACACCCACAGTCTATCGTGATAAACTTAATAAAGGCGTCAGAGCAGAAATGGATCAGGTTAAAGATGCTATTGCTAGTGATAGCACTGTGTTGATTGACGTTAGACCTGCCGAATTATATTCAGGTGTAAAAGGAAATTGGAAACGAAAAGGACATATAAAAGGGGCTATTAATCATTTTTGGGGGCTTGATCTCAACGAAGATGGAACATGGAAAAGCAAAGATGAATTGGCAAAGATGTATGAGGAATTTGGGATAACATCAGATAAAATTATAATTGTGTCATGCGGACAGGGACAAATGTCTGCACATACATATTTTACATTAAAACATATTCTTGGTTATCCAAATGTATTGAATTATGACGGCAGTTTCAATGAATGGTCAAATATTGATACTTTGCCTGTCGAAACTGGCTCAAAGCTTTAATATCTCTTTTCCCATAGGTTTCAATAATCTGGTTCGCCGAATTAATTTTTGATATTATGAAATGTAGGGACAGGTTTTCAAACCTGT
>CAZMCH010000097.1:986-15716 GCA_964564735.1 uncultured bacterium | reverse complement strand
TCATTCTGATTTTTTACATTTCCGAATTACAGGACAAATAATAGATACACTTGACCAGTATAGCAAAATATGATAAAGTTATATTGTTAAATAAATTGAGATTCTATCAAATGGAGGAACTATATCATGAAAATGGAAATTAAATATTGCACTTCCTGAGGTTATTTAGCAAGAGCTGCCCGTGTGGCAGATATTGTGTCAAGTAAATTTGGTGATAAAGTTGAGATCGACCTTATACCATCTAGCGGTGGCGTTTTTGAAGTAACTATTGACGGAGAAACCCTTTTCTCGAAAAAAGAAACGGGACGCTTCCCCGATCAAGACGAAGTTGATGGAATATTAAATGCCATAGCTAATAAAAAATAGATTAGATGGGGCATCTCAACAGATGCCCTGAATTAATTCTCCTGCCTGATTTTTCCTCTACTGAGTGATGCAAGCATACCAAATATACAAAGGATCGAAAAGACCTTAAATGCCATTTTTGCACTCAAAAGAAATTGATCATAATTTTCAGGTGTAATTTTTGCTCCACCGATATATAATGTAAATATCAACATAACAATACCCATGCTCATCATTTGACCTGTCATACGCATTGTGCCAACCATACCACTAGCTACTCCATAATATTTTTTTTCTACCGAACCCATTATTGCACTCATATTCGGTGCAGAAAATAGAGCAAATCCAAATCCAGAAATAACCAAAAGAATAATTAAATAATATATCGAAGTTCCCGAATCTATGAATGAAAATAAAATAAGACCAAATGCAGTTGCGCCCATGCCTATCGATGCGACTATACGTGGTTCAATATGATCAGACATTCTACCGCTAAATGGTGATAATACTGCCTGTACTATCGGTTGAGCCAAAAGAACAAGTCCAGCATCTCTTGGACTAAGAACCTTTATATATTGTAAATAAAGACTTAAAAGAAATGTAACAGCCCATGTTGCACTATAATTTATCAATGCAGCAAGATTTGATAATGTAAATGTTTTATTACCCTTAAAAAGTTTGACATCAAGGATCGGATATTTTGATTTACTCTCCCATAGCACAAATATTACGAATAAAACAATCCCTATGGATGTTTCCAATATACCCGCTGTTGTTGTAATTCTGGAAAATCCATGCATCAGTGCAACTAACATCCCTGCAAAGATTATTGATCCCGCCAAATCAAATTTTTCTCCCTTTGCGCCAGCCCATTCACCTTTTAGGATAAAAATTGATGCTATTGATATTGCAAGCCCAATAGGGACATTAATAGCAAATATGCTTCTCCACCCAAAAGCCTGTGTCAATATTCCCCCTATTGTTGGACCTACAGAAAGACCTAAATAGACGGCGGAAACATTGATCCCAAGAACCTTGCCTCTTTGATTTGGTGGATAAATTGATGTCAGGATTGCTACCGCTGTTCCATAATTCATTGATCCACCCAATCCCTGTAAAATCCTTGATATAATGAGCATTATAGAAGAATTTGAGATTGTTAAAAGAAACGATGCAAGAGTATAAACCAACATTCCAGCAACAAATATTCTCTTTCTTCCATATATATCAGCTATCCTTCCAAATGGGACAAGAAAAACCGCCGCAGAAAGTATATATGATGTTACAACCCATCCCATAGTAATTGCACTCATATTAAAATCATTGGCTATAGCTGGCAAAGCTATATTTACAGATGAAATCATAAAAGGCAGGAGAAAAGATGCCAATGTCGTGATTATTAGCGCAGATATTCTTATAGAAGTATTTTCATAGTTCTGTTGCATTAGTTAAGAGACCTCCAATTTTTCTTACGTTGACTATAATAAAAATGTATTATAATGGATTATCTATGCTGTGTAAACAAGTTTTTTGGAGCTTGTTGTATAGGAAATTATATTTTTTGTATTAATTCAAGAAGACCCTTCACTACGTTCAGGGTGACATTTCGCTGTCATTTTGAGTGTGATGATTATCTCTGCTATCAAAAGCATTGATGACTGTCTCAATATTCCATCTCTTGCAGTAATTCTCTACTATTGCATACGTCTATCCATATTTGGTAAGTTATCTCTTTTTGCTTGATGACTTGCATGATATTGACTACTATGATAGAATAAATATAAAGCTAAATAATACACTTAAACAATGGAGTTTTTATAGAAT
Source organism: uncultured bacterium (assembly GCA_964564735.1). Lineage (GTDB taxonomy): Bacteria > Poribacteria > DTPJ01 > DTPJ01 > DTPJ01 > CAZMCH01. The sequence continues at coordinate 13,547 of CAZMCH010000097.1, read as the reverse complement.
GACAAGGCTTTTTAATACTGATTGCGAAGGACCTATATCAAAGAATGATAACGCATTTGAACTAGCACAAAGATTTATGCCACAAGGCGATAAATTCTTTTCTAAAATCAGCAAATATGATGACATTTTGGCAGATATAGACCAAAAAAAAGGTTACAAAGCTGGTGATACTCTAAAGCTGATTTTACCTTTTTTCAAGGCTTATGATATTACAGAAGCAGATATAATCAATTTCTCATCAAAGAACATATTAATTGTCCCAGAAGCTGATTTTGCCCTGCAATTTATAGACAAAATAATGCCTGCGTTTATTATCAGCACAAGCTATTGTCCATACATAAACGCTTTATGTAATGCTATCAATTTTCCTGTTGATAAAACATTTTGCACTGAATTAAGCATTGATAATTATATATTGCCAAAATCGGAGGTATCTTATTTAAAAGAATTATATAATGAGATTCTTGCTTTGCCTGATATTGAAATATCTAGCTCTGCCAAATCTAGAAGCGATCTTAATGACGAAACGATAAAATGCGTCGAAAGACTAGATCAAATATTCTGGAACGAGTTATCGCAGATGGTTTCTGGAAAAATGCTTGTGGATATTAATCCTGTTGGCGGTTTTGAAAAGGCAAATGCCATAAAGGAAAGCTGTAAAATAACTGGATTGGAGTTATCTAAAGTTATGTATGTTGGCGATAGTATCACAGACACAGAAGCCATGAAACTCACAAGTAAATCAGGTGGAATATCTATATCTTTCAATGGCAATCGCTATGCAATTCAATCATCTGATATTGCGTGTATGTCGCCAAATGCCTTGATATTGGCTGGTCTTGCTTATAGATTTAACGAATATGGAACAGATGCTATTAAAGAATTAGCAATGGATTGGGATAAGCTAAAACATGAATTTGAAGGCGATATACAAAAGATTATACCGAGATTCTCTGTTAAAGAAATAGATTTATGTCTTATAAATGAAACAAACATCAACGATCTTATATCAAAAAGCGAAAATTTCCGCAAAACCATAAGAGGCGAAAGTATAGGACGTTTGGGTTAAAGGATTCATAATGAAGATCGCATTTTCTCCATCTGTTTATGAACATTCCGCATTTCTTATTGACAAAAGCCCTTGGGAAGTTTCGAGAGATGCAAATTTACTATTCAAAGGACATGCCAAAGCCTATGAATTATATAATCATACACCTATAGTTGTTGGCGTTGATATATACAATCTTGAGGCAGAAGCCTATGGATGTATTGTCAATAATCCCGATGGAAATGGTATCCCCGCCATTACAAAGCCGATAATAAAATCGATAGATGAAGCAATGAAAATAAAGGCATTTAATCCATTAAGAGATGGCAGAATCAAAATGGTAATAGAAACAGGGGAACGTTTGGCAAAAGAATTTCCTGATGCTGATGTAAGAATACCTGTTAGCGGTCCATTTTCAATAGCGATAAATCTGATGGGATTTGAAAACTTGCTGGAAAGTATCGCTTATATGCCTAACAAAGTATGTAATTTTCTTAAACAGCTTGCAATTAATCAAGTTCCTTTTTGTAGGGCTATTGTAGATGCTGGACTTGATGTTGCCTTTTTTGAGTCTGCAGCGGCTCCTCCGTTGCTTTCGCCAAAGTATTTCAATGAAGTTGAGTTACCCGCTTTGAAATATGCCATTGAGCAAGTTAGCGAAGTTGTAGGGCATCCTGTCCCCTGTATAATCGGTGGAGATACGGAACCGATACTTGATGATATTTTAAGCACAGGAACAGGCTATATTATTTGCCCTGCTGAAACAGACCAAGCAAAATTTATGGCAAAATTCGGCAGACGAACAGATGTCAAAGTCCGAATCAATACTAATCCGTTTATAATCGTCAAAGGAACGAAAGACGAGATCATCAGCGAAGTTGACAGGATAATCAATATTGCTGATGAAAGACCAAATATATTATTAGGCACAGGTGCTTTGCCCTATGAAACTCCACCTGAAAACATACTATTAGTAAAGGAATATGTAAGTGAATGATAGTTTCGGAAGAAAGATAAATTATCTTCGAATATCTATAACAGACAGGTGCAATCTTAGATGCACGTATTGTATGCCTCCAGAAGGCATATCTTTAATAAACCATGAGGATATCCTCAGATATGAAGAAATAACAAAATTGGTTCAAATTGCTTATAAAATGGGCTTTACTAAGTTTCGTATAACGGGCGGAGAGCCATTGGCGCGTAAGGGAGTTCCTAGCTTAATATCTGATATTGCAAGGCTTGGTGATGATATAGATTTATCGCTAACAACAAATGGTGTTCTTCTAGCAAAATATGCGAAAGAACTAAGAATAGCGGGGCTTCAAAGGCTTAATATAAGCCTTGATACCTTGAATAAAGATAAATTTAAGCAAATATCACGATTTGATCTTTTTGATGATGTGATTAAAGGCATAGAAAGCTCAATAGATATAGGGTTTAAGCTGATTAAGATAAATGTTGTAGTTGTAAAAGGTGTAAATGATGACGAGATTATGGATTTTGTTGAAATGACAAAAAACAAGCCTCTATGTGTCAGATTCATAGAATTCATGCCGTTTGATAAGATTGGATGGGATAATGAAAAACTTATATCATCTGATAGAATAAAAAAGCAAATTAAGGAAAAATATGTCATTTTGGAGGCAAATAAAAATGAAAAAAGCGTTCCTGCAAGAGAATATACAATAGAAGGTCATAAAGGTAGCATTGGATTCATTTCTCCACTTTCGCATAGTTTCTGCGCATATTGTAATCGCCTTAGGCTTACTGCGGATGGTAGGCTATTGCCTTGTTTGATGGGCGATTCCGAGATTGATATCAAGAATCCAATGCGAAATGGTGCATCTGACGATGATCTAATAGCTATAATCAATAATGCAATGAAACAAAAACCTAAATCACATCATTTGTGCAATGATGAATCGGCAAAGAAAAGACGCACAATGTCAAGGATAGGCGGATGAAGGACGAATTAACACATATAGATCAATATGGCAAAGCAAAGCTGGTTGATGTTACAGAAAAGGCTGATACGCACCGTATAGCTATTGCTGAAGGCAAAGTGTATATGAAATCGGAAACGCTTGATAGAATAGAGGCGTCTGAGATCGCTAAGGGTGATGTTTTGGCTGTTGCGCGCATAGCGGGTATAATGTCTGCAAAACGGACATCAGAACTTATCCCATTATGCCATAATATTCTCATAACAAGCGTTAAGGTTGATTTTGTGAGTTTCCGAGATGATGATCTATCAGGGGTAACGATAATGGCAGAAGTCATATCATCAGGAAAGACAGGTGTAGAAATGGAAGCATTAACAGCGGTTAGTGTATCTGCACTTGCAATATACGATATGTGCAAAGCGATTGATAAAGGCATGAGAATATCGGATATAAGATTGCTTGAAAAACGAGGTGGCAAAAGTGGAACATGGACAGCCGAAGGACATTAAGATAACAGCAGGAATAATAACGATAAGTGATCGTTCATCACGAGGAGAACGACCAGATACAAGCGGACCTGTAATTAGGGAAATTCTGGAAACAATAAATGCAGAAATCAAGGAATATCGGATTATACCCGATGAAAAGGATATTATTACTGATACTATGAAGGAATTATCTGATATAGTGCATGTTGATCTTATTATCAGCACAGGTGGAACAGGACTTGCGCCGAGAGATGTAACACCAGAGGCAACTCTTGAAATTATAGATAAGCGAGTTCCGGGAATTGAGGAGGCAATGCGTGCTGAAAGCATAAAAATAACTCCACATGGTTTATTATCTCGTGCAGTTTCAGGTATAAGAAATAAGACTCTTATTATAAATCTTCCCGGTAGCCCCAAGGCTGTAAAAGAGAATCTTTCCGTTATACTTTCTGCATTACCACACGCTGTTGAAATTATGAGAGGATAAAAGCATATATAAAACGATTTCAGGGGAATCTGTCTAATTTGCTTATTTTACATTCTATTTTCATTAATTTAAGATGTCATGTATATAAATAGTGATTCATTATTAGAGATGCTAAGGAGGTAATAAATGTCAAAACTAGCTATCACCGGTGGTGAAAAGGCAATTAACCGCCCATTAGGAAAAAGATGGCCAATATGGGACGAAAAAGAAGAAAAAGCCCTTCTGGAAACTTTAAATAGCGGTAGATGGTGGGGTGGTGGTGAAGGTTCAAAAGTATGGGAGTTTGAGAATGCCTTTGCAAGCTACCATGATGCAAAATATGGTATAGCAACAAGTTCAGGAACGCAATCGCTATTAAATGCCCTTAAAGGTGCAAATGTCGAGTCCGAAGATGAGGTGCTTACTCCTGCATTAACCTTCTTTGCATCTGCAACCTGTATTTTGATGTTAAACGCAATACCTGTATTTGTTGACGTTGATCCAAATTCCTATAACATGGATGCAAAAGCAATGGAATCAGCAATAACGAAGGATACAAAGGCAGCAATTGTAGTTCATAATGGTGGTTATCCTGCTGATATGGATGCAATAATGTCGGTTGCCAAAAAACATAATATAAAGGTCATAGAGGATTGCGCTCATGCACACGGCTCTGAATGGAAGGGAACGAAAATAGGGGCAATTGGTCATCTCGGTGCGTTCAGCCTAATGGCAGGAAAATCAATCGCAGGTGGCGAAGGAGGTATTGTACTTACAAATCATGAAGATTTAAGAGCAAATATGTATGCCTATATGGATATGGGACGATGGACAGAAAGACCTGATAAAAATATACGACTCCCCATGACATCAAATTTCCGAATGCCTGAATTTACAGCGGCTGTGCTTTTGTGCCAATTATCACGTTTTGATGAGCAAGTTGCCACTCGTGAACGAAACTTCACATATCTAGCTGAAAGATTGAAAGATATTGATGGCATTGATGCTTTTGAACGTGATCCACGAGTTACAAGATGGAGCATCTATTATTGGAATTTCAAATTTAACCAAGATAAATTTGATGGAATATCAAGAGATAAGTTTCTTCAAGCAATCAATGCTGAAGGCGTTCCAATGGGTCTTGGTGCGCATGGTGCGCCCGTATATCGGAATCCTTTATTTCAGTCAATAACCAATAACAATACATATCCTATCAAAGTTAGCAAATCACTGGATTATACAAAGGTAAATTGCCCAGAAGCTGAAAGAATTTTTAGGACAGAATCTCTAAGCATATCACATCCTATCTTTCTTGGTGAACTAGAAGAAATGGATTTAATAGCTGACGCGATAAAGAAAGTTCGCTCAAATACTGATGAGCTGAGATAGGTTTAAATATAAACAAAAACCTTGACGTTGGATAAATCTTGTTGTATCTTTCTTTATCAGCCATAAATGGAACTGTAACAAACCAGAAAGGAAGGATTATGCCTAGAAGCCATCCATTAGAGAAGACAAGAAATATTGGTATAATGGCGCATATAGACGCTGGTAAAACAACAACAACAGAAAGAATTTTATATTATACAGGCAAAAAGCATAGAATTGGAGAAGTTGATGAAGGCACAACAGAAATGGATTGGATGGAGCAGGAAAAAGAACGAGGTATAACCATTACTTCCGCTGCAACAACTTGCCTTTGGAAAGATCACACGATTAATATAATCGATACACCGGGGCATGTGGATTTTACAATAGAGGTTGAACGTTCATTAAGGATTTTAGATGGTGCTGTCGCTGTATTCTGTGGAGTCGGCGGGGTTGAACCTCAATCTGAAACTGTATGGAGACAAGCAGATAGATACCATATCCCAAGAATTGCATTTGTCAATAAGATGGACAGAACCGCTGCAGATATGTTTCGTGCAATTGCGATGATGAAGGACAGGCTTAAGGCAAATGCAGTTCCGATACAGATTCCCATCGGGCATGAAGAAGACTTCAAAGGCGTTGTTGATCTAATAACTATGAAGGCATTGATTTGGCATGATGAAGACCTTGGTGCGACTTATGATATTATGGATATTCCTGCGGATTTAATGGACGAAGCAAGTATACATAGATCTGAGCTTCTGGAGACAATCGCTGGTGAAGATGTCCATCTTATGGAAAAATATCTTGAGGGAGAAGAAATATCACCAGAAGAACTAAAATCTGCCATAAGAAGATCAACCCTTAGCGGTAAATTATTTCCTGTTTTGTGCGGTGCTTCTGTAAAAAATAAAGGTGTTCAGCCATTACTTGACGCTATTGTCGATTATCTTCCTGCCCCGAATGAAGTTCCTGCTATAACTGGTCATATTCCAGAAACAGATCAAACTTCCACTCGTGAAGCAAATGACGAAGGACCTTTATCTGCATTGGCTTTCAAGGTAGCAACAGACCCGGATGTAGGGAAAATCATTTTTATCAGGATATACTCAGGAACGCTAAATGCGGGTGATTTTGTATATAATTCGACAAAAAACATTAAGGAAAGAATATCACGTATACTCCAGATGCACGCCAATAAACGCAAGCAATTACGAGATGCTTATTCTGGAGATATTGTTGCTGTTATAGGATTAAGAGAAACATATACAGGTGATACGCTTTGTGATGAAGAAAATCCCATTATATTAGAATCAATGAACGTTCCCGAACCAGTAATATCAGTGGCAATCGAGCCAAAAACAGAGGAAGAACGAGGAAAATTAGAAGATACTCTCAGGAAATTAATTGAAGAAGATCCTACCCTTCGAGTAACGTCAAATTCTGAAACTGGACAGAGAATAATATCTGGTATGGGGGAACTTCATCTTGAGGTTATTACTGATAGGATGATCAGGGAATTTGGGGTAAAAGTTAATGTTGGAACTCCACAGGTTGCCTATAAAGAGACGATAACGAGAACAAATAGAGCTAGAGGCAAGTATATAAGGCAAACAGGAGGACGTGGTCAATATGGTGATGTATGGCTAAAACTTGAGCCATTGCCAAGAGGTTCTGGTTTTAAGTTTGTAAATGAAGCCCCTGTTGATCAAGTTCCAGCTAACTTCGTTCCTTATGTTGAAAGAGGTGCAAAAGGGGCAAGTGAAAATGGCCCACTTGCAGGCTATCCAGTGATAGATATAAAGGTAACACTTATGGGAGGTTCATTCCATGAGGTCGATTCGTCAGAAATGGCTTTTGAGATAGCAGGCTCAATAGCTTTTGCGGAAGCTGTAAAAAAATGCAATCCCATACTTCTTGAGCCTATAATGAAAGCTCAGATTATTGTTCCTCTTGACTATTTGGGAAAAGTTCTTGGAGATTTAAATACAAGACGTGCGCAAGTTCACAATGTCGAAAGCAGAATAAATGGAGAAGCGGCAAATGCAGAAGTTCCTTTAGCAGAAATGTTTAAGTATGCAACGCAGATAAGATCAATAACACAAGGCAGAGGCTTTTTTGCAATGGAATTTTCCAGATATGATAAAGTGCCGGATGAAATAACTGAAAAGATTGTTTCAGTCAGGAAAATGTATGGAATGGTATAGAAGAGATGGAAGAGAATATAGAAAGCAAAAGTGACAAAGTATATTTTAAGATACCACCAGATAAGCAAATATTATTTTATCTTAAAATAATATCAATATCCGCTGTAATCGTGGTTATTGCCATATTTCTTTTGGTGATGTATCGCTTTCGGCAGGTATTTGGTGTATTTGTTTTGGCTTTTCTTTTTTCTTATATCATAAGCCCTGCGGTTCGTTTTCTGGAAAAAAAGGGACTTAACAGAACACTGATTGTAGGATTGCTCTATCTTTTGTTTGTTGGAATAATAATAACTTGTGCTTTAATATTTCTTCCGATGGTCTGGAATGAACTAATTACAATGCAATATAGCATTCAAGATAGCCTTACAGATCCCAGTTTTAGTAAGAATCTACTTTTGAGCATAGAAGATATTCAAAAACAGATTTCTGAGGCAATTCCCATACTTGAAAATTACGATCTTAAATCCCAGATTGACATCAATAAGAGTATTAACAATATAGCATCGTGGGTATTGAACTATATCGGTCAGTTAATTAAAACACTTACTAGCTATAGTGGTAGAATTCTTTGGGTATTTGTCTCAATATTTATTATTCCATTTATAACTTTTTTTCTTCTTAAAGATGGTGGTTCAATAAAAAAGTCTGCTTTAAGGATAATTCCATCAAGATACCTAGATATAACTGTTGATCTATTTCAAATGATTGACCGTCAGATAGGAAGATACATAAGAGGAAAACTCGCAGAATCAATTATTTTATCAATATTAACACCAATAGGATTACATATATTAGGCATAAAATACGCAATTCTCATTGGAATAATCGCAGGATTTGCTAATCTTATACCGTATATTGGACCAGTTGGTATAGCTATACCACCAGTATTATTGGCAATATACCAATTTGATATAATTCATGGGGTAATAACTGCGGTATTTCTAATCATTCTTCAGATTATTGATAATGTGATTCTTATACCATTTATCGTTGGCAAGAGTGTTGATTTACATCCACTTGTTACAATGTTTGTTGTTTTTGCGGGAGGAAAAACATTTGGACTTTTGGGTTTGGTTGCTGCTGTTCCGATGGCTTCAATCATTATTTCTATAATTCAGACTGCATACAGGGAATTTAGAAGATTTCCAACATAACATAATGGAGATAAAAAATGCCTAATGGATTACCTGCATTAAAAATCACAGATGTAAAGACGATCCTTACTGCTCCTGATGGGATCAGGCTTGTTGTTGTAAAGGTCATGACCAATGAACCAGAAATCTATGGATTAGGCTGTGCAACATTCACACAGAGACCTTTGGCGGTTGCAACTGCTGTTGATGAATATTTAAAGCCATTCCTGATTGGCAAAGACCCTGATAATATTGAGGATATATATCAATCAGCCTTCGTTAGCTCTTATTGGCGAAATGGACCTGTTCTAAATAATGCTCTTAGCGGTATAGATATGGCTTTGTGGGATATTAAGGGCAAAAGGGCAAATATGCCAGTCTATCAGCTTTTAGGAGGCAAATGCAGACATGCTGCTGATCTGTATGCCCATGCAGGAGGACGTGATTTTGAGGAACTAACAGACAGTGTTTTAGCATTTATCGAGCAAGGCTATCGTCATGTTCGGGTGCAAGTTTCTATACCGGGCTATTCTACCTATGGCGCAGGTGGAGGCAAACCATCAGGAAAGATATGGCAACCCATAAATCCAAATCAGGCAACCTTTGAGCCAACGCCTTATGTAAACACCGTTATAAAAATGTTTGAGCATCTTCGCAATAAATTAGGCTATGAGATTGAGCTTTTACATGATGTCCATGAACGTATACCACCGATTCAGGCTATAAATCTTGCAAAGGAACTGGAAAAATATCGCTTGTTTTTCCTTGAAGATGTATTTGCACCTGAAGATATTGAGTATTTGAGAATACTCAGACAGCAAACAAGTATACCTATGGCGATTAGCGAACTCTGCAATAATACTCTTGAATATGTGCCGATGATCAAAGACAGATTGCTTGATTTTATTCGTGTTCATATCTCACAGATAGGTGGTATAAGCCCAGCCAGAAAACTTGCGGCACTTGGTGAATATTTTGGTGTCCGAACCGCATGGCACGGACCGGGTGATGTTTCACCTGTGGGACATGCTGCTAATTTAGCCCTTGATCTTGCATGTTATAATTTTGGTATTCAGGAACAGCATGTATTTGGTCAAAGAACTAGAGAAGTGTTTCCCGGATGCCCTGAGATAAAAGATGGCTATATGTGGTCTAATGACCTTCCGGGACTTGGTATTGATGTAGATGAGGAATTGGCAAGGAAATATCCGTTCCCATCATCAGACCCGCTAAATGGCGCATGGTCTCCGATAAGGCGTTTAGATGGAACAGTAATAAGACCGTGAAAAGTGATGCGTGAAACGTAATGAGTTTTACGCATTGAGAACTATGAGTAGAAAACAACATCTATTACAGGGCGATACAAGGCGTTTTGAAGTTGTCGCTGATTTTATTATTGAAAGATTTAGCGGAAATGTTAAATATATCGCTGATGTTGCTGGAGGTCAAGGATTACTGACGAGGATTCTTTCAAAAAAGGGAAATTTTATCTGTGAATTGATCGATCCTCGTCCAATTGCCCTGAAAGGCATCAATCATCGAAAAGAGGAATTTACTGCGGATATGGCAGGCTTTTATGATTTGTTGATAGGCTTGCATCCTGACGAAGCAATGCAGGAATTGGCAAAATCTGCTTTGATAAAACCTGTTGTTGTGATTCCTTGCTGTAACTTTTGGAGCGAGGAAAAACTAGGGACAGAGGAATTATTATCTGCAGTAGAAAACTTCTATAAAAAAAGTTCAGTCAGTTTTGAGAGAGTAACTTTGGATTTTAAGGGTCCGAAAAATATCGCTATTATCTCAAAACCAATTAAATTAAATCATTAGTCTTCTTAAAATTTCTACTGCGCCCTTTGGAGTGTCAACAATGGTCAAAGCCTGCCTAGCACTATTATCAATAAGAAGGCATTTTTGCATTTTATCAATAGCTTTTTTCCAATAGTCTCCAACAAGAATGATCGGTTTGTGGATTTCGCCAATGACAGTCAAACACCACACAAGAGAAAGTTCTGATAAAGTGCCGAGACCACCTTTTAATATAATGAAGGCATCCGCAGTTTTAATCAGTTTATCAAGCCTTTGTATGTAATCATCTGTTTTTATTCTTTCATCAAGCCATGTGCTAACAGGCTTCGAATTAAAAGCTTCTGTTGTTATGCCGATAGTTTTTCCACCAGCAAGCTTTGCCCCATGAGCAGATGCGTCCATAACGCCAGCATAACCACCATTACAAACGACAAAACCTGATTGAGCCAATAACTCACCTAGTTGAAATGCTTGTTTGTATGTGTTCCCATCTGGTCTCGCACCTGAACTTCCAAAGATAGTGACAACTTTTCCTGTTTCCATTACTCCCCCTAAATCGAGCCATCAACGCCTATTAGTTTTGCCTCATTCATAAGCCAACCATTTTCAGTTCTATCGCCCGGTCTAATATAAAATGTGATTGTATATTGTCCGGGTTTGGTAATGACATTAGTAACATCAAGGTCTCTGTTGGTTCTGACTCCTGTAGATGGCTGTTCATTACCAATTGCCATATCCTGAAGCACAAATTTTTGATTAATTTCAATGCTAAGGAATGTATCGAATTTGTCTTTATCTTGTGTTATATCATAATGAAGAAGAACTTTCGTTCCGGGAATTTTATTGACAGTAATATTAAATGTCAATTTATCCTTCATCGTTTTGGCGGGAAAATAAGTATTGCTAACAAGCAATACCGATGCTTCTGGTGTCCCTTGCTTAACATCAATTTCGGCAGTCCTCTCTGAGGATACCATCCCGTCTGTTGCTTTTACATTAACAGAATAAACCCCCGATTCTCTTGGAGCCATATATGTTGCCTTGTTGCCCTCACCTTGAATAAATCCCGCACTAGCAGACCAGTTATGAGAAAGGGCTGTTTCGTCTCCGCTGTATAATGATAAAGCCTCTATAGTCGTTGTATCTCCAGCGATAATTGACGGTGAAGAAATCCTTAGATCACTGAGTTTCAATGTCTCTCTAAAAGTCCGTCTTTTAGAAACAAGAGTCATATCTGGAATGTAATTTGGCGATAATGTCCAATCGATTGTTCCTTTCAAAGTGGCTAGTTCCATATAACTTTTTGGATCCCATAGTTTTAGCATATTATCAGAACTAACACTTATAAGGAATCTACCATTTTGGCTGAAATTGAGTGACGTAATTTTACTTGTATGACCATCAAAGTTAGCAATACCCAAACGAGTCTTTGCATCCCATAGTTTTACCATACCATCTTCGCTTCCAGTTGCTAATAAATTTCCATCAGAGCTAAAGCATATACATGATACCCTTGATTTATGCCCAACAAGCGTTGCAAGTTCCATACGATTCTTGACGTCCCAAATTATTAAATCATTGCTATTATTACCAAATGCAAGTAGATTCCCATCAGGGCTAAAGCTGTTAGTTGTTATTGGAGCAAGTGTCTCTATAAATGTGATTTCTATAAGCGAAATAGCATCGTATAAATGAACTCCTTTTGGAGTATTAATAGCCAATATGGAACTATCAGGCGAAAAAACAGCAGAAATAAACTCCAAATCTGGTGATTTAGATGGAATTGTTTCTGCATAAACGAAGGCAATTAGAGAAAAAAGCAAAATAACTGTAAAAAAACATATTGTTCTCATTTGACGACTCCTTGTATAAATAAAAGTATTATTACCTATTCCTAAACCATCCAAAAAGTGTCAAGAGCAATGCAAATCCTAACACCATAATAAGCGACGGAATAAGCTGTTTATATACTTTCTTATAATCTGCATTAAAATATTTTTGTGTTACAGAAAAACACAGATGGGCAGGTGAAACAAGTATTCCTATATATCCGCTTACATAAGCAAGCATGACCAAATTATGATCTGACTTTAGAA
>CAZMCH010000097.1:0-976 GCA_964564735.1 uncultured bacterium | reverse complement strand
GCAATAACAATGGAAATGTTAATCCGACATACCCTATTGTTATTCCTGTTACAAAACCAGCGATTAATGGAACAATTGTGACAAGCGCAATTGGATGAAATCCATATTCAACCATTGCCTTTGATACAAGTTCTATTGCCCTGCTATTATTAAGCACCATCTTGAAAAACATTACGCTAAATATTAGTATTAGCAAATTAACCTTCACACTTTTCTTTGCAACGCTTTTCAATATTCTTATATTTAGTTTATTGATAATCATTATAAGCACTACCGATAGCATGACAGATAAAGCAAGATTTACCTTAAAAAATATCGGAAGTATAACCGCTATAATTATTGGAAGGATACCATTCATTATTACGAGAACGTCTTTTTTTGTTGGTTTTTCCAAATCAGCATTTTCATATTTTAATCTTGTTACATACATGACAAAACCAAGTATAAAGACAAAAATCATAATTGGTAAATTTAATATAACAAGTTCCTTAAATGTAATACCTAATATTGCAACAACGAGTATAGGTCCCGGATATACAGGATTAAGATATTCAGTTATATGCCTGAACCAATAATTTATTATCAATTTTCGTTCGGGACTCATACCCATTTTTGTTCCAAGTTCCTGAACAAACGGGGCGGAAAGCATTGCCCCTGATGGTGCAGGCACAAGCCCAATTATAAAAGGCAAAGAAATAATCACAAACCTAATATCTCTGATCAGTCTTTCAAGCGATACAAGCATATTACTTAATATTCCGCTATCTGTCAATATGTTGCTTAAAAGAAATACAAAGAAAAACATCAGCAAAATGTTTATGGTTTGCCAATCTTTGATTGTTTTGTATAGGTCTATTAATATACCAAGTTCATGATTAAATAAAAGCCCAGTTGTAACTGCTCCCGCAAATATTGCATATATAAGGTCTAACTTTCTTGCAACTATTACGATCATTAACAATAATACTAACACAAG
>CAZMCH010000096.1:0-15884 GCA_964564735.1 uncultured bacterium | reverse complement strand
CTTGCATCACCACTCCAATTAACAAAGTGATAGCCTGACTCTGATGTTGCAGTCAAAGTTACTATTGTGCCTTCGTCATATATTGCATAAGTTCCTGTTGGCGCAGGATCAAGAGAAACACTCCCACTATCTGCCGGACTAATATCAACGGTAAGTAAATATTGTGCAATAAAGACTGCTGTTACCGTTTTATCGCCATCCATCGTTATATTAGTCGGGTTATCGGTGCCGGTAGCGTCTCCACTCCATTCTTTGAAGCGATAACCTTCTTCTGGTGTTGCCGTAAGTTCCACAACCGTTCCGTAATTATAAGTTCCTTTGCTTGGATTAAGATTCACGCTTCCACTTTCCGCTGGCGATATGTTAACCGTAAGCGTGAACTCATCTATCGCAAAATCCGCATGGATAGTATGATTAGAATTGATATTGCTGAAAGTATAGCTGGATATTGCACCAATAGACACACCGTCAACTAGCACATCAAGTATATGATAGCCTTCATCTGGGGTTATATCGAATGTCTTATCATCTCCATAGCTGACATTCACCACACCTATTGGGGCTATAATGCCATTAGCTCCTGAACTAGATGTTATCGTGAACTCATCTATCGCAAAATCCGCATGGATAGTATGATTAGAATTGATATTGCTGAAAGTATAGCTGGATATTGCACCAATAGACACACCATCAACTAGCACATCAAGTATATGATAGCCTTCATTTGGGGTTATATCGAATGTCTTATCATCTCCATAGCTGACGTTCACTACACCTGTCGGGGCTATACTGCCACCTGAACCTGATGATGAAATTATTCTTAACTTGGCTATCTCAAAAATTGCTGTTACAGTTTTGTTACTATTCATTTCTAATGATACGGGATTAGATATTCCATTTGCATCTCCATCCCATTGAGCAAACCTATAGCCTTCATTGTTTGTTGCTATCAGTTTCACCAATGTTTTTTCATCATATAAGCCTCCTAATGGATCGAAAGTAACTTTTCCCGCATCAGTTGGAATAATCTGCACAGAAAGTCTATATTGCCTAATAAAATGTGCTTTAATCGATTTATCACTATCCATTATAATTTCAATAGAGTTATCTTCTCCTATTGCATCACCACTCCACTTATCAAACCTATATCCCGTATTGGAATTTGCAGATAATTTCACAACTTTGCCTTCATCATATATTCCTCCAAATGGTTGAGATGTTATATTTCCGCCATTATTAGGATCGGCTTCTATTGTAAGTCTATATCTTCTTACAAAATGTGCTGTTACAGTTTTGTTACCATCTATAATAATTCTAGTAGGATTCGTAGTTCCATTTATATCTCCGCTCCAATGATCAAATCTATAATCCGGCATATTCACTGCGGTAAGTTCCACCTCTGAACCTGCATTATAATCATTTCTTGGTGGATTAAGTATAACGTTCCCTCCACCAATAGGATCAATGTTAATAGTGAGAGTGTATTTATTGATAAAATGTGCTGTTATGTTTTTATTTTCGTTCATTTTAATACTAATAGGATTGGTATTTCCAATAGCATTTCCACTCCAATGGCTGAACCGATAACCGTTTTCCGGAACTGCAGTGAGTTCAACAGTTTTTCCTTCGTCATAATTCTCATCTGCTGGATTAATATTAACAGTTCCCCCTAATAATGGTTCTACATTCGTTATAAGAGTGTAAGATTTTGTAAAATGGGCAACAATTCCTCTATCTCTGTTCATTGTTATATTTATGGGGTTAGTATTTCCAATTGCATCGCCACTCCATCGGTCAAAACGATAGCCCGGTGATGGCATAGCAAAAAGAGGAACTATTGTGTTTTCATCATAAAGCGTTGGCTGAAACACACTTAAAGAGCCGCCTTCTGATGGAGAGACACTTGTTGTTAGCATGTATCTTTTCACAAAATTTGCGGTTATGTCCTTGTTGCCATCCATTATTATAGTTTTTGGATTCTCACTCCCACTTAGATCACCACTCCAATAGTCAAACCTATAGCTTATATCTTGGGTTATCGCTACAATCGTTACTTCAGTTCCTTCATCATAAATATTACCTGATGGCTCTAGTTTCAGACTTCCATAACCCAATGGATTTATTCTGGTTATTAGTGAGTATTCCCTGACAAAGTGAATAGTAACACTTTTTTCTCCATCTATGAAAATTTGTGCAGGATTCTCATTTCCGATTAGATCGCCATTCCAGCCTGTGAAATTGAATCCCAATGATGGAATTACTGTTATTTCCACCAAAGTTCCCTCATCATAGATTCCATCTGGCGAAGGTGGGTTCAAAGAGAATGAACCACCATTGGATGGCTCTATGTTAACAGAAAGTTTATGTGCTTTGATAAAGAATGCTGTTACGCTTGTATTTGTCATTATGATCGTTGAAGGATTATCTTTTCCTGTCATATCACCTTCCCAGCGATCAAACCTATAGCCGTTTGATGGAATTGCAGTAAGCTCAACAGCAGTTCCTTCATCATAAATCCCACCATCAGGATTCATCAAAACATTTCCACCTTCTTGAGGTCTTATATTTATCTCAAGCGGATGTAGTTTAATGAAATTAGCAGTTGCGACAATTTCTTTCAACATAGCAACATTCGTATTTTCAGAATTGCCACTCAAATCACCGCTCCAATGACTGAACCTATATCCTTCTGGTGCGAGTGCTTTTACATTTACATCAGTTCCCTCATCATAAACACCACCAGGTGGATCAAGCAATATAGTTCCAACATCTGATGGATTTTTCGTAATTGTAATTGAGTGGAATTTTACAAAATGTGTTTTGATAGTTGTATTATTACCCAAAGTAATCACAACTGGATTTGTATTACCACTTAAATCACCACTCCACCGATCAAACCTGCAACCCATGTCTGGGACTGCGCTAATTGTCAATATCGTTCCTTCCTCATAATATTCTCCCGGTGGGTCAATAAACACTTGACCACCCAAGTTTGGAATACTTCCACCATCTGGCGTATCTACTTCTATGTTTATATACGGTGGATAAATTTTTGTAAAATGGGCAATGATGTTTTTATTTTTATCCATCTTGATTGTAGTTGGGTTTTCATTTCCATTCAGGTCACCGCTCCAATGATCAAAACGATAACCTTGATTTTCTTTTACTGCTATTTTTAAGATTGTGTTTTCTATATAATTACCTGCAAATGGTTCTATCTCTATTATCCCTGCATTTTCAGGATCAATACTGGCTGTAATTTTATAATATTGAATTTTGGCAAAATTTGCTGTAATGGTTTTGCTACCAATCATGGTGATTTTGGTATTTGCTTCTGTTCCGACCAAATCTCCGCTCCAATGATCGAATCTATATCCTTCGGCAGGGGTTGCGATAAGTGATATTTCTGTCCCTTCTTCATATATTCCATCTGGTGATGGTGGGTTAATGGCTACTACTCCACCTTCAGGCGGTTCTATATTGACTATAAGTCTATCTTTAATTTCTATTTTTACATGCCCTTGTGAGATTTTTCCCAGAAAATCAGTAACATTTAGAGTAGCAATATAGACTCCTCCACGTTTATATGTATATCTTGCCTCTGGTGAAATATTGCTAGAAATATCTGTTAAACCATCACTATCAAAATCCCATTTATAGAATATTGGATTTGTGGGAGGACCTCCGTTTATATTTGCAGAAAAACTCACTGTTAATGGGGCAATCCCGCTTGTTGGTCTTGCGCTGGCAGTTACGACAAGAGGCGGAATCCACCATGCAGAATAGCAAGTCCTTTTTGCATCAACCAGACCATAGCCATATAGATCATCTCTGCCTTTATCTCCTAAGTCTTTTACCTTATCATATATTATTCTCTCTGCATCATCAGGCTTTATCTCTGCTGATAGGGCTAGAGCAAGTGTTCCTGTAACATGAGGAACTGCCATATCTGTTCCGCTAAGTCTAACATATTCGCCATTTAGATATGTTGATAGTATATCAACTCCCGGTGCCGAAAGATCAATATGATCTCCGTAATTTGACCATTTTGTTATACTATCATCTATATTAACCGCAGAGACACTAATAACTTCTGGATATCCTGCAGGGTAAATCGGTTGTGAGTTTCCGCTATCACCAGCAGAGGCAACTAATAATATTCCAGCATTACGAGTATTGATAATAGCATCATATAAGCTAGGATTATTTACAGGACTTCCAAAACTCATATTTATAACCTGAACGCCATTATTTATACACCATTCAAGTCCTGCAATAATGTCAGAGTAATAAGCTAAATACTGTGAGTTTTGCATTCTGAAAATTTTGGCAGGATATAATTTGGCATTTGGGGCTACGCCTAAAACGCCTATATTGTTATTTACAGCAGAAATAATTCCAGCTATGTGAGTTCCATGACCGTTAGTGTCTATTGGAGGGAGTGTCGGATTTGTTATATCTATGCTATTTGCTATGTTTTCTTTAAGATCAGGATGCTCAAGATCGATGCCAGTATCCAGAATAGCTACTTTGACTTCCCTTGTAACTATCTTTCCCAGATTTTCTGCACCGATTTTTTCAATACCCCATGGGATTGTCTGTGTGGATTGGATTACAGATGAATATATTTTTGGTGATGTTAGCGATATATAACCATCAATATCTACTCGAATAACACCTAGACATTCTTCAATTTCCTTAGTTCTTTTGTTATTTAGTTTGACTAATTTTGCATTTATAATGTCAAGATTTTTAATTATTACCCCTTTATTTTCCTCAATTATCTTCACTTTGCTTGTTTCATCTAGTGACTTATCAAATACAACAATATAGTTTTCTTCTAATGCAAAAGCAAAATTAATATTTGTTGCTAAAAGAAATAAGAAAACTATCAGAAATGCTATTGAGTAATATATATTTCTATTCACTGGCATATCCTTTCATTCAATAAATTGCACCACAAGACCAGAAAATAAAGATCGTGCAGAAAGTCGGACTTTGAGTTAAAATCTTGTATAATCTATATTTAGTAATCGTTAAAAAATGAATTTTGTTTTCATTTTGAGTTTTCACCACAATAGACATAGGCATCTCACATTGACTATAATAGAGTTAGCAAACACATATAACTCTTACCAATGGAGATATTAAAATGATCTTACGATTTATATATGGCAGTGCCAATAACCAATATGGCTGCAAAGATAAAAAAACTGTGAATCATTTGTATATCCTTTCTGTGAAAGGAGTTTAACATATTTTATGTGATTTCTCAACTGGAATATGTTATAAATTTTGGCGAAGACCGTAGCCAAGCTCGTTGTGGTTTCAGTATTTCTGGAGATATGGAAAAATGGCAATAATACATAACAAATACGGATTGACAACTTTATTCTCTGTTTTATCATTCTACTAATCTTATTTTCAACAAAGTTCCATTTTTAATACAGTCATATCAGAATCGCTAAATTAAAATAGCCCTAATCAATAGTTGACTAAGGCATAAATATTTTGATAATATATTAATCGTTAGATTTTATATTAGCAAGGCTATTTTTTCAATATTTTGTTGAAAAGGAGTGTAATGACAATGATTAAAAAATTCATATTAGGTGCTTTTGTTTGGTTATTCTGTTTGACTACAACAATCACTTTTTGTGAGGACTTCATTTATATTGACCTAAAACCTTATGCCAATTCAAAAATTATGAAAACGAATTGGTGGACAGGAGTAGCTGGAAACACTGATCTTGAAGAAGCCTTAGATATAGCAAAAAATGGTCATAAGTTTAAGTTGGCTGATGGAAGCACAGTCGCATTTAAGATCGAAGATGCAGTTCTTACGGTCTATGGAACAAATTCTGCGGCTATGCCAAAGAGAATCGACGGGATCAAAATAGGCGCAACAGCGAAAGCTATTTATTTTCTGCACATGACAGGATGGGAGCATGCAGGTGAACCAAGCTATAAGTTTGTTATGAAATATGATGATGGTAAAACGGAAGAACTATTAATGGAAAGCAATATAAATTCTGATAACTGGGATCAAGTGCCTGCGTCAGTTCCTACTCAGATGGCAGACAAAAACTCATGTTGGGTTTGGAGAGAATCAGCGGTAACGGTGGCAAATGGAGGGCTAATTTCTACAAGATGGGATAATCCAAAATCTGCTAGACGTATTGAAACAGTAGATTTTATTTCACTAGAAAAGGCTTCCGTTCCAGCACTATTTGCCATAACACTAGGGGATGCTTCTACATCAGTAGAACCTAGTCAGAAGTTACCAGCGATGTGGTCAGAAATAAAATCTAAGTGATAAAATAACTATTAAAGCGTCAGAACCAAATCTGACGCTTTTTTATCGAAAGAATGAATTATGAAACAGGTATTTAATTTGATAGTCTTGTTTAGCGTCTTTATCGTGATTGGATGTGCAACTAAATGCCAAAATATTCCACAGACAGGAGAAAAAAGCATGTCAAATTTGGAAGTTAAATCTAAAAATAATCTTGATGTTTCAAAAATGAAGGATTGGGTTATTGTTGTTCCACCAGATTCGATCCCATCTGAAAAATATGCAGGCGAGGAGTTCCAAAGGCTATTCAAAGAAGCAACCGATATTATGCTTTCGATAAAAGATGAAGCAAAATCGAATTGCATTTATATTGGGCAGGCTAAGGGATTATCGGATAACCTTGATGATGAGGAGTTGCTTGTTATTGTTAAAGAAGATAGCATAACAATAACAGGTGGAAGACCTAGAGGCGTGCTTTATGGTGTATATCAGTTCTTTGAGGACGCTTTTGGCGTAAGGTTTTTGACATTTGATCATACTCATATCCCAAAAGCCGATAACCTAAAAATACCTATTGCTGAAATTCGTTATAGTCCGCCATTTTCGTTTAGATGGAGTTATTATAATGAAAATTATAAAGACCCTGCCTTTGCTACTCGCTTGCGTGTCAATACCATAACAAACGATGAAAAATTGGGAGGAAAGACTCCACAAAACCTAATTGGTCATTCAGTTGGCTGGCTTTTGCCATTTGATAAATACGGTGCAGAGCATCCAGAATATTACGCTTTATTTGAGGGCAAACGTGATACAAATACGGATGCTGGTGGACCTCAGCTTTGTGTAACAAATGAAGATGTCATTGAGGAAGTTGCCAAAAATGCTATCAGTATTCTTGATCAGCACCCTGATATGAAAAATATTCCTGTAAGTCAAGCAGATACAGCCAGATATTGCCATTGTGAGAATTGTGAGAAGATTAATCAGGCAGAAGGAACTCCAATGGGGTCAAATCTAGCATTTGTAAATGCGGTTGCGGAAAGGATAGAAAAAAAATATCCAAATGTTAAGATTGGGACTCTCGCATATTGGTATACACGAAAAGCACCAAAGACAATTAAGCCACGTCATAATGTTCAAATTCAGCTTTGTAGTATAGAATGTTGCACATTACATCCTATTGACGACCCAAAATGTGATCGAAACAAAGAATTCTGCCAAGATATGAATGACTGGAGCGCTATATGTAATGACATCTGGATATGGAATTACAATACAAATTTCCGTTATTATGATCTTCCATTTCCAAATCTTCGTGTTATTGGTCCTAATGTGCGATATTTTCTGAGAAATAGTGCGAAGGGCGTTTTTATGCAAGCAAATGGGAATGGCTTGTCAGGTGAGTTATCGGACTTAAGGAATTATCTAATGTCAAGAATACTCTGGAAGCCCAACCTTGATGATAAGGCTGTGCTAGAAGAATTTGTCAGATTGCATTATAAGTCATCAGCGCAACCAATCTTGGATTATATCAATATGTTCCATGACAATGCTGAACAAAAGGGATTGAATCCCGGATGCTTCCCGTTACCCGCAGATGTAGGGCTTGATCCTGAAATGTGCCAGAAAATAATGGCTTATTTCAACAAAGCATTGGAACTTGCTGACGATGATATTGTAAAGGCAAGAGTAGAAAAAGCGTCTATTTGTGCATATCGCGCAATGATCGAGGCTGGAGGCGAGATAGCAGATAGAGACGCTGTCATTGACCGATACATTGATCTCTGCAAGAGATATAATATGACTATGGCAGCAGAAACCATTCCTGCGGAAACATTCTTTGAGCAATTAAAGAAAAAATAGTGCCTTTTGTGTGAAATTAACTTACATTAAAATTTAAAGGAAAATATATATGATATGGAATCTTGATGCCTTATCAAAAGCACCAAATATTCATATTGCTGAAGATTTTGAGACTGATGATGTAAAAGCAATATTTTATGATGGATTATCTTGGAAAGGCAAAAAAACTGAGGTTTTTGCATGGCTGGGAATCCCTGAACACAAAACTGACGATAAACTTCCTGCAATGGTTCTTATACATGGCGGAGGCGGAACAGCATTTGCAGAGTGGGTTCGGCTATGGACATCAAGAGGATATGTGGCAATATCAATGGATCTCTGTGGCTGTATTCCAAAGGGCGAATATGGAAACTGGAATCGTCATGACTTGGGAGGTCCTCACGGTTGGGGAGGTTTTGATCAAATAGATTGGGAACATGAAGACCAATGGACGTATCACGCAATAGCAGATATAATTCTGGCACATTCCTTAGTCGCCTCTATTCCTGAAGTCGATTCAAATAAAATCGGTATGACAGGCATATCTTGGGGCGGTTATCTTAATTGCATAGCTTCTGGAGTAGATAACCGTTTCAGGTTTGGTGTTCCCGTTTATGGATGTGGGTTTCTTGGTGAAAATTCATGCTGGTTACCAGTATTTGAGCAGATGGGTAAACAGAAGGCAAAAAAATGGCTTGATCTTTGGGATCCATCACATTATCTTAAAAATGCAACGATGCCGATGCTATGGGTAACAGGAACAAATGATTTTGCCTATCCAATGGATTCCCTTCAAAAATCTTATCGTATAACAAAGGGAAAAAGAACTCTCTGTATACGTGTCAGGATGCCTCATGGACATGGAGGGGCAGGAGAAAATCCAGAAGAAATAAAAGCCTTTGCAGATAGTATACTGAAAAATGGTGAAGTATTGGCAGAAATTACAAATCAAGGCATTGATAAAGACATAATTTGGGCGAATTTTAATTCATCAGTGCCGATAGTAAATGCGGAATTATGCTTTACAACTGATTCAGGTGATTGGTTTAATAGAATGTGGTTTAATGAGCAAGCTGAATTAGATACCGTTGACAAAAAAGCCTATGCAAAACTTCCAGAAGGAACAACAGTAGCTTATCTTAATCTCATTGACGAAAAAGGTTTGGTTGTAAGCACAGAACATTTAGACAAATTCTAATTTGTTCAATATAAAGTTAGGCAAGAGGCGTTAAAAATTGACTACCAAGAAAAGACTTGCTATAATGCAGATATTTGCAATTATTTTGAATCTACATTATGATTAGAAACCAAGTATCTTGCTAGTGCTTGACCAGATTAGTTTTTGATGTTATAAACAGGCTTCTAAACCTGTCCCTACCATAAAAAATAATTATAATAATTAATTAATTTGGTTGACCACTAGGATTCAAGATAATAAGAAAGATATCATAACTTTTCGCTTTAAACCAATAAGAACTAAGTCAATAAAGCTGTTCATTTGTAATACAAATGATAGTATAGATACTATGCGTAAAAGAGATAATCGTGATAAAAGCGGGTTGTAAGGAGTAAGTAATGAAACTCAAAGAAGCCATGAAAAAAGAGATTGAAGAAATGGGTACTAATATTATTCCAAAGGAAGCATTGACAGGCTTTCTTGAAATGCCAGATATTGGGCGAATAAGGCTTGATTTTCTAATTACTTATGAATCAGACGCCTACTATATTAGATGCCTTGATTTTGGAATTATGTCTTGGGGAGATACAATAGAAGAATGTAAGGAAGATATAAAAGAAGCAATTGAAATCTATCTTGAGGACATACCCGAAGGACAAAGCATATATGATCCATGTCCGATTGAATATTGGAGGATGTTTTACGAGTTACGCTATCAGAAAGAAAAGGATAATATTGATAACATTCCTCAAGATTGGGAACTAGCGATAAAGAAATCTTTACATAAGGAAAAGAGCTTTATCTTACAATATGCTTAGACTAAACAGACTCCAGCAATTATTAAAGCCCTACGGGCTTAATATAGAAAACACAGGTCAAGGCAAGCATCCTTTCAAGGTAAAGGGATTTGTCTTTGGGACACAGAGGCAATATTCTTATCCTCTAAAAGTTCATGGAAAAAATCCAGAAATATCAGATGCTTATTTGAAAGGCATTATTGACAAATTTAAACTACCAGATGATATTTTCAAAAAGTAATTAGAGAACAAGCATAAATATCATTGGCATAAGATAATTAAGGCTAAAATGCAAATGACAATTACCTAATAAACACAAAAACCCAATTTAAAGGAGGACGTTAATGGCAGAAGATATGGAAAAGCTATACAACGAAAGGCTGGAACGATATGTTACAGCCATGAAAAACGAAAAGCCTGACAAAGTGCCAATAAGACCTTTTGTGGCGGAATTCGTGGGAAAATACGCTGGTTATACCTGTCAGGAAATTACCCATGATTTCAATTTGGCATTTAAGGCTGTTCAGAAATTTGCAAAAGATTTTGATGTTGATGCGGTTGTTGGCAACATGGTTTACGTCTGGACAGGCATGACTGAAGCAAACAGCACAAAATATTACAGAGTTCCAGGGATCGATCTTGAAGCTGATGAGGCATTTCAATACATAGAGCCACAAGACGAAGACGGCGCACACATGAAAGCAGATGAATATGATGCGCTAATTGACGACCCAACAGGCTTCCTTGCAAATGTCTGGTTACCGAGAATAATGAAAGATTCCAGCAAGGGTGACTATCGTTCTAATCTCGCATGGCTAAAGGGCGGGATCGCAATGATGCAATATTTTTCTGGCTTCGGAGTTCAAGGCGCCGCATTAAAGAACGAAAGTGGAACAGTCAGCGCAATCGCCGGCGCATTAAAAGCACCATGCGATATATTAGCAGACAAATTGCGTGGCTATCGTCAGCTTTCAGCGGACTTTTTCAGACGACCAGATAAAGTTATTGCCGCATGTGAAGCACTTAGACCGCACATGATGTTTAATGCTTATGCAACCGCAGACCCAACAAAAACAGTGCCAATAACAGTATGGCTACATCGTGGATGCGCACCGTTTATGTCATATCAGGCTTATGAAAAATTCTATTGGCCAACATTAAAGCAGATAATAATTGATCTGTTTGATATGGGCTGGCAGGTGCTTTTTTATGCAGAAGGTGATTGGGATAAAAACCTTAAATATACTGCGGAACTACCCGATAGAAGCATAATCTATCACGTTGATAGAGGCAATATTTTTGAGGTTCATAAGGCTGTTGGTGATAAATTCTGTCTTAGTGGCGGTATCCCTAATGATTTGTTAACTTATGGAACACCTGATGATGTCCGCGCATTCTGTAAAAAGATAATTGATGGCGTAGCCAAAGATGGCGGTTATATAATGGATGCTGGTGCTATCGTTCAACAAGACGCCAAAATAGAGAATGTCAAAGCAATGGTTGATTTCACTCGTGAATATGGTGTTTATTAATAGGAGGGAAAAAATGCCAGAGGAAAAAATTGAAAAGAAACCCGGTGTTTGCATACCTTGGGAAGAAAAAATCAAGGAATATGAAGAAATAAAAGGCGATGCGGAACTCATAAAGAAGGTTTGGGAAGACATTGATTCTATGGCTTATATATACATCTGGTTCTGCCTTATCGCAGCATAAATAGGAGGAATACTCAATGTCAGAAAAAATATCCCAAGCCATGTCTGAACTAAATGAAGATATGGTAAAAAAACTGGTTAAAGCTGAAATGGATGCAGGAACATCAGCAAACCAAATACTAAAAGCCTGTCAGAAGGGCATGGTTGAAATAGGCAAGAAATACGAAGAAGGCACTTATTTCGTTTCAGAACTTATGTATGCAGGCGAAATAATGAAGGAAATTACCGCTGAACTTGAGCCATTGCTAAAAGGCGGATCAGAAGCGGAATCAAAGCTTGGAACGGTTGTTATAGGCACAGTCAAGGGCGATATTCACGACTTGGGCAAGGACATCGTTGCATTAATGCTTCGTGGAGTTGGCTTTAACGTTATTGATCTTGGCGTTGACGTTGCGCCTGATAAATTCGTTAATGCAGTGAAAGAAAGCGGGGCAACAATAGTCGGAATGAGCGTATTCTTGACCGCAGTATATGACTCAGCAAAGGCTACGGTTGAGGCATTGAAAAGCGCTGGATTGCGCGACAAAGTCTCAATAATGATCGGCGGAGGACCTGTTACAGAACTTGTCCGTCAAAGCACAGGTTGCGACTTCTATGGCAAGGATGCCGCCGCAGGTGTTGATTTCGCTATGCAGGTTGTTGGTGCTTAGTGATAAAGTTTGTAGGTTGGGCGCAACGCCCAACCTATATAATATAACTCAACAACTCTTCCAACCCCATCTGAATAGACTTCATCTCACCTAAAAATTCGCCTGTTATTTCTTCACCGGGAAGGAAGATAGTTTGAGAGCCTTCTATTCTGCTGTCTGGAACGTTTACTATGCCCTTCAACGGCTTATAATCAAAATTGAGTTCGGGAACTAGCTCATTTAAGGGATAGTGCATGACTGACCATCCCCCATTGGGCAACTGATTATCCATAAATGTAAATATAGCAACCTTTCTTGCTGATTGATAAGCCATTTCAATTTGTTTGTCTGTTCCTTTGTTGAATTTTAGCATCACCCTTAATAATTCACCTGCGCCCCAGCCAACCTTGCACTTTGAAAGCCAGAGATATGTATATAAAGGCATCGTATCTTCAAAATCAAGTAAATCAAAGGCATAATCAAGGTATTTATTTGCCTTTTCTTCACTTATATTCCAGTCTTCAACCGATTTTTCATATAGGTCGGCAAGATAAGCCATAGCTGTTCCGGGTTGCCAAAATTCCTGTTTGGGTGCTATATTATCAACCATGCCTGATTGCTTCCCACCGGGCTTAATATCTGTAACGAGTTTCCCATCAGGCGTTATGTTTGTATATATGAAACCTTTGGGCATATATTCCTTGTTTGCCTCAACAAATCTGCACATCCAATCGCCTGTCAATATCGCTTTGTCCTTTATGTCCAATGCGATCATCAGATGACCAAAAAAGCTGGTATTGAGCGCGCCCATCGTCGGTTGTTCTTCTATATTATTAGGATTTTCACCTATATAATTAAATGCCCCGCCTGATTTATGCTGATACTGCATTATCCTATTAAGCACTTTTTCATTTTTCATCATTGGATGATCGATAAGGACAGCGATTCTACCAAAATTTAGCGGTCTATATGCCCTTTGCATAATTTTATATTCATCGCCTTCCTCCGGAAAGAAAAAGTCGCCATTTGGCTGAAGGGCGTTTTCCATAGCCCAATCAAGTATCTTTGCGATAAGATCATGTCTTACGCCAGACGCATACATGCCCCATGTAGCCTTATGTATATAATCAAGGTTTCTCTCACGCATGATGGGACCATTAGGAGCGCATCTACTTACAAGAAAACTTCCTCCCTGTTGCATACAGATTTTTATTGCCCCAAGCAAATGCTCAATTTCCGAAACGTTAATATTTTTCATTTTCATATACTCCATTCTAATAAAACACGCCTAAAATGGCAGTTAATTTCTGTTTTAATCTGATAAAAAGGCATTATATATTCCTTTCAGCCGATAGAAAGCCTTTTTTGGTAAGCGATTATAGGTAACAATGCCTTTATAATTCATTTCATCCCAATACTTATTAGTATATTTTGACGGGTCCCTGTAATCTGAAAAACAAAATGGAAATGCTCCACAAATCTCAGGATGATTTCTGATGATTTTAAATGTTTCTTCAATTAGATCGGCATGATAGTCTTCAGACCATAGATTACATGATCCTGAAATATAATTCGGTATGGAATCTGCGCCGAATTCTGTAAGAAGCAATGATTTATTATGAATGTGCTTTAATTCATTTAGTTTTTGATTAAGCATATTTAGATCGATAGGTTTTGTAGGGGATTTTTCGTCATGGTTGTCAATCCTGTCATACCAGCCCCAATATTCATTTATGCCAAGCACATCAACCATATTTGCTAATGATCCTACATTGCAATATAATGAAGCATAAGACAAAAGCCTTGTATCATCTAGTTCTCTTGCTTTATTGGCTAATTCCTGAAAGAATGATTCTGCTTCGGGATGTTCAACATTACATTCATTTCCTAAGCTATATATTATTACGCTAGGATGGCTTCTTGCTTGTATAATCATCTCTTCAGTCATAGTAATTGCAAGTTCCCTAAAATCTGGATCAGCAAAATCACTTTGCAGCTTATTATCAGGTGGATGAATACAATATATAGGTGTTTCTATCCATATCATAATGCCTTCTCGATCACATGCTTCATAAAACTCATTTGCAAATGGGAAATGGCTTCTGATGGTATTAATACCCAATTCCTTAAATAAGGCAATGTCAGTCATATATTGATCGGGTTTCATTGTAACACCGTATATTGGTGAATCATATAAATAGCATATCCCTTTTAGGAATGTGGGCTTTTTGTTCAATATAATTTTTCCATTAGACATTTCTATACTTCTGAAGCCAATATCCCTTGATATTTCGTGTGCTATGCTATCTCCCTGAATTAGCTGTATTGTTGCTTTGTAAAGGTTTGGTGAATCAGGACTCCAAAGTCTAACATTTGGCACATTCATTGATATATCAAATGACCGCTTATTGCTCAATTCAGATATGGTCTTATATCCATTACATATCAACTTGATTCCAACACAATTATTACAGCCAATAATACGCCCTCTAACTCTAATTATTCCTCCACCATTATCAGTAGGTTTTGCATCAAAAAAGACATCTCTTATACAATCAGGCTTTTGATGAATCTCAAGAGTTACATTACGGTGTATTCCGCCATAATTGAAATAACCTAAACATGGTGGCATCTTGATATGCGTTGCTCTATTATCAACCTCAATAGCAAGGCAATTTTTTCCAATCTGAATTTCACCCGTTACATCAGCAGTAAATTCAGTATATCCGCCTTCATGAGTTCTAATTAGTTCACCATTAAGAAAAATTCTGCACTTATAATTTATTCCACCAAACCTTAAAACTGAAATTGACCTGTCATCTAGGGATTCAATATTAAATTCACGAACAAACCAACAGACACCTTCATATATATCAAGACGTTCTGCATATTTATTCCATACTCCGGGAACAGGAACTTTTTGCCAATTACTTCGGTCCCAATTGGGTCTTGCGTAGGGAGAGTTTTCACTGTAATGATACTTCGGATCGAGATCAACAATAAAATCCCACAAACCATTTAGATCAATTGTTATCATATAATCACCTGACCTTTCTCAGGTATAAATATCAGTGATACAGTAAGAAGTTTTTATTATCATAACAAAAAGTATTCTGTATGTCCAAACATAAATTTTATCATCCGAAAAATTGCTTAATCAGCTTCATGCTTTTTCCAAAACTGATCAGACATTACGGAATATATTTGCAGACGATAAATGTGTACTCAAATGAAAGTATCTATCCTAAATTATTGGGCAATAAAAAACTATCTGCTATAATATCCTCAGAAACATTTAAAGAAGAGGAGTAAACAGATGGTTGTTACAATTATAATCAAAGATGATGATGGAAATCAAATAAAAAGCATAGATTATCTGTATTAACTATGGACATAGGTAACAGATTTATACATATCACAATTCCTTAGTTT
>CAZMCH010000095.1:0-15937 GCA_964564735.1 uncultured bacterium | reverse complement strand
TCGTTGTTATCCAAGAACCTTTGAATCATCTTATAATTAGCATCAGGATTACCATCCATAGCAATAGATATATCAGACATTCTTGGTGATTTGGCGTTTTAGTATTCCTTCGACAATACGTGCAGCTTTATCATTATCTTTATCAAAGCATTGATCTGTAAATTGTTTTATGTTATCTATATCTATAATCTGTTCGTTCATAATTACTTCCTATGATATTATAGTTTTGTATTGAATTTACTATATTCTATCATAGGAGTTATTTTTTGTCCGAACTCATGTCCTAAGCTCAGCTTAATTATTAAATCAAGAATAAAGTTTTCTTGCTCTGGATATTTCTTTCTGGTATTACTATATAAAAGACTAAAGGTGAATCAGGAAAATTTTTTGTCTTGACAAACTAGGCATAGTTCTGCTAAACTACGAGTTAATTTGTTTGTTAGACGTCAAATAAATTTATAAACTAGTCCAATAATTCTTTTACCCAAAACAAGATGGAATATAGCCAAATGGAAAGCATAAAACGATCAGATAGAATAAAGCGTATTGGAAATGAATTAAGACAATTAAGGCTTAAACATAATCCTCAAAAGTTAACACTTCAAGAAGTTGCAGAAGCAGTTGGCTATAGCACCGCAACCTTATCTCAGATTGAAAGGGGAGTTATAGCTCCTTCGATTCAAGGTCTGCTTAAACTGGCAGACTTCTATAAAATATCACCTGCTAGTTTTTTTGATGAAGCAGAAGAGGGTAATGTAATTGTTAATACCCCTGATAATCGAGACAAAATAAAAGGCGAGTTCAATGAGTCATTCGAAATTCTATATAATAATATGGAACTTAACGTATTAATAATGCGCGGGGTTGTGCCTACTGGTGCAGAAAGTGGCAACAAATTACATAAACGTGATTATAGTGAGTTTCTGTATATTTGTAGTGGATCAGTGAGGGTTGTTTTAGAAACAAAAGAATATGAACTAAATGAGGGCGCCTCAATTTTCATTGAGGCGAACACTCCGTTTAGATTTGTTACTGACGGCAAAGAAGGGCTAGAGGGTATATTTATTTACTTCGGTAAAAAAAAGTAACAGGAGAACAAAATGGCTAGAAGAAAATGGAACGAAGAAGACAAACAATTCCTTCGTGACAATTATCAAAAATTGACAAATAAAGAATTGGCTGAACATTTCAGTCTGACTCCGGGTGGAATTGGCTATCAATTAAAAAGACTTAACTTAAAAAGAAATAGAAAATGGACACAAGAAAAGGATATTTATCTAAAAAATAGTTACGCAAAAATGATAAACAAGGATCTCGCCCGTGAATTAGGCACGACTGTTTGTGCGATCGAAAAAAGGCTAGGAACATTGAGACTAAGAAGATTAAAAAAGTGGACTTCTGATAGAGAGCAATTCCTAAAAGATAACTATGATATAATGTCAAATGCTCATCTTGCAAAAAAATTAGGAATAACAGAACTTGCTGTTGCCAAAAAACTAAGCCGACTTGGGCTAGTCAGGAAAAGGAAAAAAAAGTGGAGCAAGAAAAAAGAGGAATTTTTAAGAGAAAATTATAAAAAATTAAGTGTTGATGAACTTGCTCAAGAATGCGGCATGCTTCCTGAATATGTAAGAAACAAGATAACTGAACTTGGGCTAAGATAGAATTCTAGCCCTTCTTAAATATCTAGTCCTATAAGCCAAGAATTAAACTATTCAAAAATAATGGTTTGTTCTTGGCTTTTTTATTGTCTAGGAAATTATATTTTTTGTATTAGAGACTGTTTAAAAGTTGAAAAATCAGCCTTTTGGATGTTATCCTAATAGGCTATGAAAAGAAAACATTATATAACAGACATAAACAATGATGAATGGAAACTTTGAGTTCTTGTTTACCAACTCCTAAAACTTGTGGAAGACCTCGTGAACACTCAATTAGAGAAATACTCAATGCTATCTTCTATATCACCAAAAGTGGATGTTTATGGCGACTACTACCACATGACTTTCCTCATTGAAAAACAGTGTATCACTATTTCCGTCTGTGGAGATTAGATAGAACATGGAAACACCTAAACGATGTCTTGAAAACCAGTAACGATTTTATCATACTTTTGCTTGATAATTCATCAACGCATAAAGCGAAGAAGCTAGTAATCCCGGAAAATATCGCATTGTTGTTTCTTCCGCCATATTCACCAGAACTGAATCCAATAGAGCGATTATGGCAACATATAAAGTCCAGACTTACGTTTCCTTTATTAGAGAGTTTAGAATCCTTGAAACAGAATGTATCAGAGGAATTGCTCAAACATATGGATGCTGTTGTAGCATCTATAACTGGGTATTGATATATAGTTAATGCAATGAACTCATTAATGCACAATTATTAAATTAAATTGGTATTACAATACGTCCAGTAGAAAAGAATTCTCATTGATACGTGTAATCAAAGAGAAACTGCGAGATTCTTGGACTAATCTCAGGCTTGATCTATTCTGGACAATAGATAATGCGTGTTTCTATGAAGTATAAGAAAACTGAGGGTGAATCAGAATAATTAAGGAATTGATTGAGGATTTTGTATATGTTATAATTGAATTTGTATCTTACAACAAGCCAGAAAAATCATCAAATTTTGATACTAAAAAGGGATTGTAAACATTTCAGGAGGCAAAAATGAAAATATACATGATGACTGATCTTGAGGGTGTTGCGGGTGTAATTAACTTCAAAGACTGGGCATTATCAGATGGATGCTATTATAATTTGGCAAGAGAATTTCTAACGGAAGAAGTAAACTCTGCAATTGATGGATTCTTTGATGGTGGTGCTACGGAAATATTGGTTGTTGATGGTCATGGTCCCGGTGCGGTTAATATACATCAGCTTGATCCACGTGCAGAATACATGCGCGGTTGGGGTGATGGACCTTGGCCACTTATGCTTGATAACTCGTTTGATGCTGTTGTAAGTATCGGTCAGCATGCAAAGTCTGGAACGCCTTTTGCTCATTTGGCTCATACCCAATCAACAGGTTATCTTGATCTTTCTATAAATGGCATATCAATTGGCGAATTTGGTCAACTTACCTTGTGTGCTAGTGAATTAGGAGTCAGGACGATCTTTGGTTCAGGGGATTTGGCATTTACAAAAGAAGCACAGGCATTGTTCCCGGGGATAGAGACTGTCGCTGTAAAACGAGGCATTAGGGCAGGAACAGGTGATAATCTGTCTGATAAGGAATATATGAATTTTACTGGTTCTGCCATACATTTTAGCCCAATAAAGGCACGACAATTGATACGAGAAGGTGCATTACGAGCAATTACACGCGCCAAAAAAGAAAATTTCGGAATTATAAAGATTGATCCACCCTATGAAAGAGTTGCCAAGTTTCGCCCAAATGAACATAATCAAAACTGGACAATATCGAAGGAAACACACCCATCGAGCATTATTGAGCTGATGAATATGGGCTATAATCCTCAAATAATGTAAATATTTACAAAATATAAGGCTACGCATTTTATAATTTTATATTTTGTCATCAAGATAAAATTATTATTAAGTATTTAGATTAATATAACAATGAAAGTGAGGACAATTAATGGCTATAAAGACTTGCTTAATGATTGGTGCTGGTGGAATGGCTGGCGGATGGATACATAGATTTGTAAATGTATTTAATGATAGAATAAAGATCGTTGGATTAGTGGATGTAAATAAAGATATTCTTCAAAAGCAAGGACAGAATCTTGGATTACCCGAAAATAAGCTATTCACTGATTATAAAGAAGCAATGGAAAATGTAAAAGCTGATTTCTGCGGAATAGCAACTCCACCGCAATTTCATAGCCCACAAGCTGTTTATGCAATGGAAAAAGGGATGCCTGTTATATGTGAAAAGCCAATAGCAGGAACGCTTGAAGAAGCAAAGGCGATGATTCGCACATCACAAAGAAAGGGATTACCATGTGCTATAATCCAAAACTATCGCTATGCGCCAAATAAACAGGAACTTGTGCGCATCCGCGATGAAGGTCGCTTAGGAAGATTACAGCATATTCTTGGAAGATATGCCTGTGATTATCGCAAATATGGTGCTTGGGGAGCATGGCGACATGACATGGATTTTGGATTATTATTTGAAGGATCGGTTCATCATTTTGATATGCTTAGATTCCTATCAGGTGGAAATTGTGAAACCTTAATGGGATTTGGCTGGAATCCTGAATGGTCGAGTTTCAAGCATTTTTCTAGTGGAATTTATCTAATGAAAATGAATAATAAAATCCATACTTGCTATGAAGGTAACAGCACAGCGTCAGGTATTTTAAATTGCTGGCATAGCGAATATTATCGTGCTGAATTTGAGCAAGGCACAGTAGAAATAGATCACGGTTCACAGATGAGAATATATCGCGCAGGTCAAGATGTAGAGATATATGAAGCTCCATCGATGGAAATAAGCGGTCATGATTACCTATTTGCTGAATTTCTCGATTGGCTTGATGACAAATCTCCATCAGTAACAAGAATAGAAGACAATATTCAGAGTTTCACTATGGTCATCGCCGCAGTAGAAACCACTATTGATGGACAGCCAAAACATATAGAAAACTATCTCAGTGATCTTGATCTCTAATCTAGTGGAAAACTAGCACCAATCCGACAATTACTATTGAGAAGGGATTGACTTCCTATATGCTTATTGATACTAGAAATGCAAATGGCGTATAGGTAGACAATCCCATTAATATTGCCTTCCTTATGACAGCCAAAGAAATAGGCGCTAAATCATGCGTCTGTCTCTATTTACTTCAATCTCACCAGATAAAATTCAATAATTACCCATTCAGAAATAATCACTATATCAAAATTTGTTATATCTGTCACCAAAAGCAAAAATATTTGTCTGACAAATCCAATCCCCTCAAATATGGAGAGATAATTGGTTTATCTGATGGGAGGAATTATAATGAAAAAGATATTAAATATATTGATTTTGATAATAGTGTCTAATTTTTTGATATATCAATCAATAACCTATTCTCAAACACCATCAAAACTTGATGCTCTAGAATCTGCTTATAGGGCAGGGATATTGACCGAACAAGAATATAATGCAAAGAAAGCAGAATTGGAGGCAACAAAAGCAATAGTAAATAATAATGATGGTTTGGTTAAATATAGTGACCCCCAAAATCGCTTTACATTAAATTATCCGCAAGGATGGAAAATCAATGATCTTGGTGATGAAAAGGGAGTTGAATTTGTTGATAATCAAAAATATATTCGTATAATTATTATTTCTGAAATAGTTCCAATTCAGGATGTTTTTACTTCTATAATTCAGCAAACCAGAAGTCAATGGAAGAATTTTCAGAATTTAGGTAGTGGTCAGGTAAATATATCAGGGAAGTCATATCCTTCTATGGAATGTAAAGGTATAAATGAATCAAATATTGGCACACAAGCAAAGTTAGCTGTCTATTCAACCGATAAATCAATGTTTTTATTTATGCTCATTACACCAGAAGCCCAGTTTAAAAATACCATTTCTATTTGGGACAAGGTATTAGCTAGTTTTGAATTACCGAATCCCAAAAAGGAAGGAAATACCTTTACACATCCACTTGGTTTTTCGTTCTGGTATCCTCTAAATTGGAATATACAGGAAACAGATTCTGCAATTCAGCTTATTCCACCTGATGTAAAGTCAAATGAATTTGGGCTAGCCGAGTTTTATTTGGTATCAACCGAGATGGTTCAAGATATATCTCGTCCTGATGATCCTCAGATAATTCAATACTTTGAATCTCAATTAACAAGCCTTTTGCCTTTTCTAAAGCGCACTGGTGAAGCTGAAAAAACAGATATAGGAGCAAATCAGGGAGTTTTGATTACCTTTGATGGTCAAAATGAGCTAAAGAAAATGATACGCTCTTATATTTTTTTGGCATTAAATAAAGATCAATCTGTTACACTTATAGGAATGGGTGAAAAAGAATATATTGATGTGCGAAAAGCGATTCTAAAGGAAATATTCTCAACACTTAGCTTCATTCAGCCAAAGATTACTTCAAGTCTTATTGGGCTTTGGAAACATGAAGAATTCTATTCATCGGGAACTTTTTATGCAAATACAACAACCTATATGAACTTAAAATCAGATGGAACTTTTACTTATGGGAGTCATGCAATGGCAAGCATGACGCATCAAGATTCATCGGGAAACATGATTGGAAATACATCAGCCGATACAGGTTCATCTTCTCCCGATGAATACGGAAAATGGTCATCTGATAGTAATAAACTACGTCTTATGTATGCTGACGGTTCTTATGCTGAATATAGTTATTATATCGATGGCGTTCAGGGAAGTAGAAATATCTTGCTTAAATCCGATAATGGCAAAAATAAGCTTTGGCAAGAAACAAAATAAGATTATATGGGGACGTATAATATCGTCCCCGCATAATTATTTGCCCATGCGTTTCAATGATTCAAGACTACGTTTGCAAATCTCAAATCCCATACCATCTCTACTGCCTTCTTCAACAACATACCATTCTGTATTATGCTCTTCTTCACAAAGTCGGAATATCTCTTTCCAATCTGCAATACCTTCGCCAATAACGGAGTCTTCTGGTCCACCATAATCTTTTAGATGAACAGACCTTGCGCGTCCGGAGAACTGCCTTAATTCACCAATAGGGTCTCCACCTCCGCTGGCACAATTCCCAATATCCATTTGCATTATAACATCTTTTTTTGTATTGGCGAATAGAATATCCCAAGCAGGTTTTCCATCAATATCTGCAAAATCAAACCCGTGTGCATGATAACCCGTAAACATATCCAAAGGCTTTAATTTATCGCAAGCATCATTTAGAATTTCAGCTAGTTCCATTATGCTATCCTTTGTCTTCATTCTTTGACTATCTGCTGCTATAATCAGAAATTTGTTGCCCAATATTTGGTTTAGCTCAATAGTGCGGTTAAGATTATCTCCAATCAAAGCACCTGTTGCAAGGTGTATTCCACAACATTTTAGACCATTATCATCAAGCATTTTTCGCATATCTTTGGGATCATGTCCCATCCATTCAAGCTTATCTCCACTATATCCCCATGGTTCTACACCAACATATCCTATACTAGCTACGGATTTTAGAGTAGCAGATAAATCTTTGCTTACCTCACCACGAACAGAAAAAAGCTGAAGTCCAATAGGTATTTTTGCCATATCTCTTCTCCTTAAAATTAATAATTATCTTTTCAATAGACTGAATAAAAGTATATTAACATGATTTATTGATAATATCAAGTCTATGGGTGCATAGGATTTGATAGGAGACCCAAGCAAAAATTTTTATCAGCGAGATAATATATATACATTCTAACACATTTTTGCCTACCTAATAATCTAAATGTGGAATTTCTAAGCTTGTTTAATATAAGAATGAGTGGTAAAATATGAATGGAGTTTGAGATTTTGTTACACCTGCTAGAGATTGGTTGCAACGAATGGAAAAAAAACATATAATTTTCAGGGATTCTCTGAAAAAAGATAAATACTTGGCTGATGAATATGCACGAATAAAGACAGAACTTGCAGAAAGTTTGGAAACGATCGCCTTGCATATACAGAAGGAAAGACAGACTTTTTAAACTATGTATTAGAACTCAAATATTAATGATTTAATAAGAAAGGAATAAAAATGACTCATTTTCTAAAAAAAGAAACCTATATTTTATTTATAGTTTTTCTTGTTATATTGTTTGTTTCACAGCATACGCTTGCTTCGGGAAAAATCATTACTGATCAAATTACAAGCACTGCATTGGCAGGAAATAAACTTGGTGATTCGAATGTTCGTAATATGGTCATATATTTGCCATCTAGTTATGATTCTTCTGATAAAAGCTATCCTATTATTTACCTTTTACATGGTTTTGGTGGAAATGCAAGGTCGTTTGTTGACGAAGTAACAGAACAATTTGTTGTCTTTTTGCTTGATGGATTGGCTGAGACGAAGGTAATAAAAGAGATGATAATTGTTATGCCCGATGGTAAAAACAAATATGGTGGAAGCTATTATCTAAATTCAGAGTTAATAGGTAATTATGAAGATTATATTTCAAAAGAACTTGTTAATCACATGCAAACAAATTATCGGGTAATACGTGATCGTGATGCCTGTGTTATTGCTGGTGCATCTATGGGCGGTTATGGATGTATGACACTTGCAATGAAACATTCGGATACTTATAGCTCAGTTGCAGCAATGAGTCCACCATTAGGCTTTGAAGTTATGATTGATTCTGTTGTGCCAGAAGTGATAAAAGAGAACCCCAATGGTATGACAGGACCAAATTCTAAAAAACAATATAGTGATTATATCTATGCTTTATCTGCTGCGCTATCACCAAATCTTAATAATCCACCATATTTTGTTGATCTTCCCTTTGAATATCCATCAGGGAAGATTGTAGAACCTATAAAACAGAAATGGATGGAACAGGACCCTTTAACTATGGTTACTAAATATGCTGATTCTCTAAAATCAATGAATGGCATATATTTTGATATTGGAACGGAAGATTTACTAGGTTTTAAGGATGCTTCAGATACGTTTCACAATAAATTATTAAGTTTAGGGATTAATCACGAATATTTTATATATGAAGGCGGACATTCAGACAAGGGAGTTGAAAGGGCAATAAAGGCAATCACATTCCTTTCTAACTTGCTTCCTGATCCTGAATTGCCATCAGCAGTAAAAAAAGGAAATTTGGCTTATACTTGGGGTAAAATAAAATCTGAATGAGAAAATAACTTTTAGAAAAGGGGTGAATAAAATGATAAATCTTAGGAGAATTCTTTGCCCTGTTGATCTATCAGAATCATCGCTATTGGCTCTCAGTTTTGCCAATGCCGTTGCAGGAAGATATAGGTCTGCACTTACGATTGTTCATGTCTTACAGAATCCGCATATTGATATTCCCGGTGGATTGACTGGTGCATTTAGTTTTGGTGAGCTTATCGATCTTTACAAAGAGGAAAAACAAGAAGCGATCCTTGATGTTCTGAAAAAACAAGGGAGACATGCAACAGATTTTGAAGTTATATTCAAAGAAGGGACTCCCTATGATCAAATAGCTGAGACAGCAAAAAAAATAGATGCAGATATGATCATAATGTCATCAGCAACAGGACAATCAAGTCTATTAATAGGAAATACAACAGAACGAGTCGTAAGACTTGCGCCATGCCCTGTTTTATCTGTGCAAACAGGTTATGATGAAGAAATGCAAAATGCTATTAAATCTCTTGACGATCTTATGGATACATCTGAAAATGCAAAGCGATTAATTCTTCTGCCAACGGATTTTTCTGAACCATCTATGCTGGCAAACAAATATGCTATATCGTTGGCAAAGGAATACGAAACAGAACTCATTGTCATTCATGTAATTGAGAATGTCGCTGAATTATCTTTGACAAGTGGTGTTGATCTTCCTAGCTATCACACTGCAACAATATATTATGATGAACTACTCAAAACTGCCCAAATACGTATTAAAGATATATGCGATCAAGCAAAAGAGAGGGGCATTAAGGTAACAGATAGAATATTGTATGGAAATCCAAGACATGAAATTCTAGGTGTTGCTGAATCTGAGAATGTTAATATGATCGTTATGGGAACTCATGGAAGACGTGGATTTTCAAGACTAATAAATGGTAGTGTTGCAGAAGCGGTTGTTCGGAATGCTAAATGCTCTGTTTTGAGTGTCAAAAATCCTGAACATGATTTTATTGATATAAATAAAGAATTGTAAGAGGGAATTCTATGGCAAAGATAATAATTACAGTAGTTTTATTGTCTTTTGTTTTGTGTTATGCTTCTGCTTATGCGGAATCGTCAAGTAAAATGAAGACCAATGACACATTGGTTTTTGCGAGAATTCAAGAACCAAATGAAAACGCATTTACGATTCTTATTCCAAAGGGTTGGAAGACAGATGGAGGGATTATACGCATAAATCCCTTAAATCAGGGAGGTTCTGCTCAATCAATTGCAGCGAAATTGAATTTTCTTGTAAAAAGAGATGATGATATAAGCGTAGGGCTTCATTGGTTTCCAGAGATTTTGTATTGCGATGCTCGTAAGACTCCTGCAGGTCAGATGGGATTGTTTCCACCGGGAAGCAATTATAATGGGATGCCTGTATATCCATTGATGTCTGCAGAAGAATACTTACTACAGGTGGTTTTTCCACAAACTCATCAAAACGCAACAGATTTGAAATTAATTGACGTTAAAAAATCTCCCAAGTTAATAGAGAAATATCATAAGAATTTAGCTAATCTTCAAGCAATGACAAATATGATGTTTGATTTTAGCTATGATTCCGCAATTGTAACAGTAACATACAACGAGAACGGTGTTGCATATAAGGAAAAAATGATCACGGTTATTGAGGATATGGGGCAAATAGGATTCGGAATGTGGTTAAACAAGGAAACTTTCCATTTTCGTGCGCCAATAAATGAATTTGACAAAATAGAACCAATAGCATATATAATCCAAAGCTCTATAAAAATAAATGAACAATGGCTTGCTGGTGAAATAAAAGGTCAGATTCAACGAGGAGAGATCGCTTTAAAAACTCAAAGATATATCAATGATATAAACAAACAAATCATGGAAAACAGAATTCAGACAAACGAGCAAATAAGAAATGATATGTATCTTAACTTGACTTCTCAAGAGGAATATATTAATCCTTATACAAAGGAAGTTGAAGTAGGCTCTAATGAGTGGAAAAATCGCTGGATAAATGCAAGCGGGGATGTGATTTATTCCAATAATACTGATTATAACCCTAATTATGATGATAGTATTAAGCGAACAGATTATAAGCTTTGTCCTGTTAAACCTAGAAAATAGAGACTTTATACAAGTCCATTTAATAATCACATACTAAGGAGAGGGATTTTGGATAATCTGGAAATATATAAAAGCAGACGTGAGAGACTCATGTCAAAACTAAAAAACGGTGCTTTGATTATTGGAAGTGCAAACAGTTGCCGTCATAGATATAGA
This sequence comes from uncultured bacterium, assembly GCA_964564735.1. GTDB lineage: Bacteria > Poribacteria > DTPJ01 > DTPJ01 > DTPJ01 > CAZMCH01. Next base: position 4,818 of record CAZMCH010000095.1, on the reverse strand, counting down.
CAAGATAGCAGTTTCTATTATTTGACAGGATTTGGTGAGCCTGAATCGGTCTTAATCCTTGCTCCAGAACATCCTGAACATAAAGAGATAATCTTTGTCAGAGCAAAAGATAGAAATCAAGAAATATGGACAGGGAAAAGACTTGGCATAGAAAAGGCAAAAGATGAGTTAGGTGTTGATATTGCATATTCTATTAATGATCTTGATAGCAATATATCAAAGTATTTTGAAAATATTGAAAATGTCTATTATACAATAGGTGGAAACGAGAATCTGGATACAAAAGTGCTTAGTTTGTTAAAGCAATTAAGGGGCAAGCGATATGAATCTTTAAGGGGTCCTGTTGCAATCGTTGATCCTGCTGATATGATAAGAGATATGCGAGTGATAAAAGATTCTCATGAGATTAATTTAATAAAAAAAGCCATTGAAATAACAGCAGAGGGATATATTTCTGCTATGAAGTCCACAAGACCAAATATGTATGAATACGAATTACAAGCTATTTTGGAATATGCTTTTATGAAAAATGGTTCTGATGAACCTGCTTATCCAAGCATAGTAGGTGCAGGTGCAAATGCAACTTGTCTTCACTATGATACAAATAATTGCATGATAAAAGATGGTGATCTTATACTCATCGATGCTGGTGCAGAATACGGACATTATTCAGCAGACATAACGCGAACCTTTCCTGCAAATGGGAGATTTTCAGATATTCAACGCATACTCTATAGTATAGTTCTTGATGCTCAAATGTTGGCTATTGAGGAAATAAAACCCGGGAATAGACTTGATGCTTATCATGAAAAGGCTGTCGATGTTATAACAGATAGACTTATAGATATAGGGCTATTAAAGGGCGAAAAAGATAAAATAAAGGAAGAAAAATCTCTAAGTAAGTTTTATATGCACGGAACAGGTCATTGGCTAGGGCTTGATGTTCATGATGTAGGCAGTAGAAAAAATGGTGATGAGATGAGGGTGTTTGAACCGGGTATGATCGTAACTGTTGAGCCGGGTCTTTATATTGCAGAAGATATGGAGGATGTCGATGAGCAATATAAGGGCATAGGAATACGAATTGAAGATGATGTACTAGTTACTGAAAACGGAAATGAAGTTCTGACATCATCAGTTCCAAAGAAAATAGAAGATATTGAGATGATTATGTCTAAATAAAGATAAATAAATAATAGTGTTTTGTAGCCCAATTTTATATTGCCAAGACTGAATCTTGGGCTACGAAAACAAATTCAGAAGGTGATTAGATTATTCACTTTCGGTTTGCTCAATCATATTGGCAAATATCTCTTGTTCTTTTGGGGCTTTTCTGTTTCTTCTTGTTGTTCTATCATTAGCTTTTTTGAAATTTGTTATTTTAATATCCATATAAATAACGATTCCTAAAATTAAAACGTCAAAAAAAGCAGAAATAATGCCGTAATCTGCTCCCGAGAACCATAAATTGTTATTAGTTTTTTTTGTGGTATTTTCTTCTGTATTTGCTTCGATTAATCCAGTCATTTCGTTATTCTGAATTGTATTTTGTTCTGAAGCTTTATCGGGTATTAAATTTGCTGGTTCTTGTTCGATTTCTTCTACTTCTATAACCCCGGGTGTTAGAATGTTTTCATATGTTGTAGTATCAATGACGATGCGATTAGGTGATTCTAATGGAAAGACATTGAAAGCGGCTGGTTTTGTAAATGATATGATAATATTGGCTTTCCCTTTTTCTTCTTTCAATGACACAGTGCCAACTAATCCATCATTGACTTTGATAAGATTTTGAGAACTGCCAATTTTGCCATTGACTAAAGATATGATTAGATTGTGTTCTTTGTCATATTTTGTTTGGTATTTGGCATCTTGATCAAGCTGAATCACAATTCTTGTTTTTTCTTTTTCAGTGTAATGCCTAACATTTTCAATTATAGACGTTTCGGCGCATGTAACTGAAAATGTAAATAAAGCAAAAATAGCTATTATTATTATTTTGTACGTAATTTTCATGATTTCCTCCACATTTTTCAGTAAATCTTCATTGGTAAGAGGCAGATAATTATTATAGTTGATTTTTTATTATCTGTAACTTATGACAAAAGTTTTAGAGATATAGTGATTGAACCTATTGAGAACATTTATTGCTACCTCTTTTGCCTTTTTTAATATTACTGAATCCAATATGGATATTTTAGATTAAATATATTGCATGATTAAAACTGCAATGATATTTTTTCTATAGCAATTAATATTCTATTGAATATGTTTTTATAGAAGGAATTATTATGGGCATAAAAACAATATATGGCAAATCCCTCATGATTTGCAATTATTTTTATGTAAATGTGGGAGTTTTTGTAGAGAAACTATCTACGGATATAATTTTACCATTTATTTTAGATAAAATCAACAAAAAAGTAATAGCAAATTTCTGTCAGTAATATTTATTAGTGTCAAAAAAAACTAATAAAGTGGCTTGACAAATTTTAGGGTGTTTGATATAATCATAAAGGTTGACTCATGTAACATCAAGATTTTTTAACCAAAGGGGTGATTTTTTCGGAAATTTATAATTTGGTTACAGATATTAATGCCCCTAGAAGGGGCTATATTTATGTCTGGAGTTCGGCAAAGGGTCATTTGATTTTCTCGCCTTTAGCCATGCTGGTCACTCCTTAAATAATCCTCATTAAGAACTTGCAATTTCATCTTTTCAAGAAATACATTTTGAAAAATGAAATCCACATTTGTATTTATCTCCTTATGGAGTTTTTATGTTTTTTATATTCTATTGATAAATTTGCGTCTAGGAGGTATTGAAGTGCCGACAATTAGTCAATTAATTAGGAAAAATCGCAAAAAATCATCTAAGAGAAGTAAATCTCCTGCTTTGTTACAATGTCCCCAAAGACGAGGTGTTGTTCTTCAGGTAAAAGCAGTTGCCCCCAAAAAGCCGAATTCTGCATTGAGAAAAGTTGCCAGAGTTAGATTGGTGAATGGCAGAGAAGTTACATGCTATATTCCGGGTATAGACCATAATCTTCAAGATCACTCAATAGTATTGGTTCGTGGGGGTAGAGTAAAAGATTTATCAAATGTAAGGTACCATATAGTTAGAGGCGCTCTTGATTGTGCAGGCGTGGCAAATAGGAAACAGGGCAGATCAAAGTATGGTGCAAAAAAGCCTAAGTCTTAATATTTGATATAAAGAGATAGAGTTTCTGCATCCAAAATCGGAGGTTTAATTGTAATGCCAAGGCGTAGAGAAATAGTAAAAAGGGATGTAATGCCCGATCCAAAACATAACAATAAATTGATAACAAAATTCGTAAATAGTCTTATGTTCGATGGTAAAAAAAGCACAGCGGAGTCGATATTATATAATTGTTTTGATGTAATACAAACCAAGACTAATCAAGATCCGATGACCATATTTCAACAAGCAGTTAATAACGTAAAGCCAACTCTGGAAGTGAAATCAAGGCGAGTTGGTGGTGCAACATATCAAGTTCCTGTTGAGGTAAGGGCAGATCGTAAGAATGCTCTTGCAATTCGTTGGATAATAACTTATGCGCGTTCGAGAGGCGAAAAGACAATGAAAGAAAGGCTTGCAGCAGAGCTAATCGAAGCATCTAATAACGAAGGCGCCTCAATTAAAAAGAAACTCGATACTTTTAGAATGGCAGAAGCCAATAAGGCGTTTGCTCATTATAGATGGTAAATTAGGGTGGTTATCCTCAATGACAATAGAAGCTAAAAGTAGAGAAAAAATAGAAATATCAAGACCTGAACTTCCTTTGACAAGGACTCGTAATATTGGAATTATGGCACATATTGATGCAGGGAAGACAACGGTTTCTGAGAGGATACTATACTATACTGGAAAGGTTCACAGAATAGGCGAAGTCCATGATGGTGCGGCGACTATGGATTGGATGGAAATAGAGCAAGAACGAGGTATAACAATAACATCTGCAGCAACAACATGCAAATGGAAGGGATATAATATTAATATAATAGATACACCAGGGCATGTTGATTTCACTGTTGAAGTAGAGCGATCTCTTAGAGTATTAGATGGTGCTGTTGCTGTTTTTTGTGGTGTTGGAGGCGTTCAGCCTCAATCTGAGACCGTTTGGAAACAAGCTGATAAGTATGGAATTCCACGAATAGCATTTATAAATAAGATGGATCGAACTGGTGCTGATTTTTACAGGACTATCGATATGATGGTAGAACGGCTTGGTACTAATCCAGTTCCAATACAAATACCAATCGGTGAGGAGAAAGATTTTAGAGGCGTTATTGATTTAATTGAGATGAAAAGCCTTATTTGGAATGATGCAAGTCTTGGTGAAACTTATGAAGAAGATGATATTCCAGATGATATGCTCTATTTGGCAGAAGAATATAGAGAAAAAATGCTAGAAGCCATCGTTGAATATGACGATGAAGTTATGACAAAATATCTTGATGGCGAAGATTTAACTTATGAAGATATAATCGGTTGTATCAGAAACGCAACAATAAGTTCAGATATAGTTCCAGTCCTTTGTGGAGCGGCCTTGAGAAATAAGGGGATACAGAAGTTACTTGATGCGATTGTGTATTTTATGCCTTCACCTATTGATATACCCCCAATTAGAGGAATTAATCCTGCTAATAATGAGATAGAAACACGTTTTGCCAATGATACAGAGCCTTTAGCTGGTCTAGTTTTTAAGATTGTTTTTGATCCACACATGGGAAAATTGGCATATATTAGGGTATATTCAGGAAGATTAGAGGCAAAAGCTCAGGTATATAATGCAA
>CAZMCH010000094.1:8143-16019 GCA_964564735.1 uncultured bacterium | reverse complement strand
CAGGTGGTCGGCCTCTACGTGCTCGAGACCGGCGGGAACGGCGCCCATGACACGCAGGCCGGCTTCCCCGGCCCGGGCCGGCCGGCGATCTCGCCCGCCCTCGGCTACAACCAGTTGCTCAGCACCACCACGATCGGGCTCGTCGCCGAGCATGGCGACCGGCTCCTCGAGATGCTGGAGGAGCGAGCGCAAGGCACGCCGGGCCAACAGGAGATTCAGCAGAAGATCGCCGCGCTCCGGCGCATGGTTGCGTTCAGCCGTTCGGTGCCTTTCCAATGGAGCGAGCACGACCGGCTCGCCAAGACCACGCCCGGCGGCATCCGCATCGCCTTCACCACGCGCTTCAGTTCTCTCTCCGTCGAGATGATAATCTCGTATATGTAGCATAGCAAGGCGTGAGGAATTGGCTTTTATAAAGCTAACAGGGTCAGTTCCACCAACACGAAGCCAATCAAGATCAGGTCCCAATGCGACTAATTCTGCAGGAACGTTGTCTATAAAGTGCTGTATGTCAGTAATCGGTTCACCGTGTGTATGATAATTGAGTGTAACGCCCTTTGAATTGAACATTTTTCCTAGTTCACTCCACGTTTTAACAGCTTGGGCATTTTCTTTTGGAGTGCGATCAGCATGACGCTTGCCTGAACATGAAGTTCCACAAAGCATATTATCAAAAGCAGATAGCCTGTCGCTGTAATCGTCCATCTCTTTGATGATATTATCATATTGATTAACGTCCCACATTGGATGACCGGTCGAACCACCAACAATTGCCAAACCAGTTCTCTCCAAAGCTTTATCTATGCGTTCTTTCCAGTTTTCCACATAAAACATAGGCTGATGAAGTTCTATTGTCTGAAAACCAGCATTTGCTATTATATCAAATATTTCATCAAACTGCTTGTCAAGATCAAATCCATATTGGACAAAAATATAAGGATGCGCACCTATACGATATTTTGGCATTTTTTATCACCTTTTTTATTATTTGCCATAGAGGCACAGAGAACACAAGATCAAGAAGTAAAACGTGATGCGTAAAACGGATCACGGCTCACTGATTACGCATCACTTTTCACAAGTTTTAGCCTTCTAGCATAGCTTTGAGCTTATCCATGAGATTATCGGGTGGATCACATGGTAGATCAACGGGTCTATGTTCTAATGCGCTTACATAAGCACCGAGAATTATATTAAATTCCGTCAATGAGTTTTCAAGCCTTGTTGGATGTGGCTTGCCCTCAAGCCACTCAAAAGCGGCATCTGTAAGCCCTGCTTGGGCGACTGTATCTTGCTGACCGTAGTCATGCGTTCCGCTTTCATAGCCACCTTCTGGCGTATATCTTTCCCAGCCAACCATAGTCCAATGTGCAAAGCCCTTAGTTCCATAAACAGCTACTCGTTTGTGCATATATGGAGAATCGCTTGGATTGCTCTTTGGGGCATAATATCCATTTAATAATTGCATCCTGACGCCATTATCAAAATATATCGCCGCTTCTGCTGTATCTGGTGATGGTTGTCCTGTAGGAATATTTTTTGCTCCTGATACCTGAGCAAAGACCTGAGTTGGTTTGGGCCAACCCATATATGAATGACCTAATTCCAAAACATGAACACCTTGATCAAGTATTGTTGATCGCGCGCTAACCTCAACAAACCTTATTTCACCAATTTTCCCATCTGCGACATCTTTTTTCAACATTAAGTTATCTGGATGGAAATGCAATTGCGTATTGACGACAAACTTTGTTTTGGATTTCGCATTTAATTCTACAAGCTGTTTCCAATCTTCGCCTTGAATAGCGATGGGTTTTTCAACTATTGCAACAGGCACTTCATGTTCAGCAGCAATAGTCATTAAAGGCACTCTGAGAGTTGGCAAAGTTACGATATGAAGCAAATCGGGCTTCTCTTTGTCAAGCATTTCATGGATGTCAGTATATTTCTTTTCTATTCCATAATCTTTGCTAAATGAGTTTAGGCGTTCCTCATTCATATCGCATACCGCAACGCCTTTACCTTTTTTTACAAATTGATAGGCATGTGCATGTCCTCTTGCGCGTCCTCCACAGCCCAAAAACGCTGATTTATACATTTTTTTCTCCTTGTTACGAACGATTAAAAGATTCTAAGATTTGAATATTCCAAGATTGAAAGATTCTAATATTGAGCCTATATTTTAATTCTCCAATCTTTGAATCTTCCAATTTTTGAACTTTCTAATCCACTTACCGTCTCGGTGTATTGAGTTGAGCCAACATGCCTCCATCCACATAGAAAACTTGTCCAGTAATGTATGAAGCTTCGTCAGATGCAAGAAAAGCAACCATTGAGGCTATATCATCAGGGGTTCCTGCACGTGGTATTGGAAGCCAGTGTATAGGTGGTGGCTCAGTTCGGTCATCCATGTCAACAGTAGCACCGGGACCAACACAATTAACTCTGATCTTATATTGAGCAAGATCAAGAGACATGGAACGAGTGGCAGATTCAACTGCCCCTTTTGTAGAATCATAAACAACGTTATTAAAATGACCTCTTGGCGCACCGACACTGCTTATATTTATTATTGATCCACCATGATTATGTTCCTTCATAATGGTTGCAGAACGATGTGCGCAAGCAATAATCCCTTTTAGATTGACCGCTATTATGCGATTCCAATCATTTTCATTAGTTTCAAGAAATGGCTTGTATGTGTTCACAAGACCTGCGTTATTAACCAAAATGTCAACTGTTCCAAAAGTATCTAAAGTCTTATCAAATAATCTTTTCACATCTTCAGTATTAGATACATCCGCAAGAACGCCTATAGCATTTCCGCCTTTGGCTTTTATATCATCTACTGCATGTTGAACTCTATCTTGTAAACTTGCACCATTGACAACGACGAATGCCCCTTCACGTGCAAAGCGTTCTGCAATACCTTTTCCGATGCGATGTGTAGAACCTGTAACAACAACGACTTTTTCTTTGAATCTTTGCATAGTTTTTATATTTCTCTATTGAAAATCAATATACTCTATTAATAAACCCAGAAAGCATAGGTGCGAAGACCTGTTAATGAGCCAATTACTGACCAAATACTACCAATAACAAACTCACCAAGTATTAGCCCTGCAAATAATGGCATCACTTGTCTATGAGCCTTTAATCCACCAAATTTGAGTATGAAGGATTTTATAATAAAGCTGAGTAATATTGGGAACCATGTCACATCAAGACCCCAGCTATTTGATACTGCATATCCTGCAGGATGTAGTGGCCACCATATAAATCTATTGCGCATAAATGTAAAAAATAGCGTTGTTACAAAGCCAATACTGAGAAATAAACCTGTTGAATAGTCTGGCTTGGATGGATTGCTAATCCAGTTTTGTAGTCTATTATATGGCTCCCAGCCGAACCATTCAACTCTACCTGCCATACCGACTTTATGAGAAAAGTGCAAAAATGCCCAAAAAGTGGCCAATATACCAACAAATAATGATACTAACATTGCTATAAGAAGATGTTTGTTTCTAGTGTTTGTCTTTTCTGCAAGTTTATATCCTTCTAGCTGATGAGGCATAATATCGCTATAATGTGCTCTATTAAAAAACCAAAAAAGAGATAGTATTGAAACGTTTTGAGGTCCCAAAATCCTTGTTCCGATAAGGTCAGTCATCAGAAGATCGGGACCGCCATTGTGCATATCGTGGACTGGAACACCCATTTCTGCTCTCATTCTTGTAATTGATGTTATAATTGCATAATAGACAACAAAAAATATTACAGCGACCCATATAGACATACCCGCCTGATAGCAAAATACGGTTAATAATATGCTTCCTATAATTAGCCCCATAGTCGCTGTTCTATAAGACATTGGCTCATCAGAATCATCAATGGCGTTTTTGATTCCAAATATTTTCTTAATTACAAGCCAAAGATGCTTTCTGCTTGCCCACAATGCTACGACAAATAAGGCTATATATGCTCCTGAGGACTGCTCGATAATGCTCTTATAGCCTGAAAAAGAACCTCCTGTGCTAGAGAAGCCGGCTACTGACCATAATATCCTCTGAGCTTTCCAAAATAGGTAGAAAAACCACATTGAAAACGAAAGATCAAGAGGAATAAAAAAGGCAAGTCCTATAACAAAAGGATAAAATGATATTGGTAGCCAACCAACAGCATTCCAAGGTTTTGATACAAAATAGCTGCCGATATTTGTTAGTTTCAGATGTATGTATGGCATAGATGGGATCAAAGCATGTAATCCATTCATTAAATCCAACGCTCCTGCAATGCCGAAGCCAATCCACATTAGCTTATTACGAAAGAAACTTGAAGATTGATCGATCATCTCATAAGGTAATTGAATTATAGGATATGCAAGTTTTTCTTTTTCTACCCACTGCTTTCGGACTATCGAGTTTATACATATCATCAAGAATGTAAAGATAAATATAAACGCTGTCCAGAACATTACAGGAATAATCCATGCTTTAAGATGAGCCATTGTATAAAAAGTGGAATATCCTGTATAGTGATCTTTTAATGCGTCTTTATCCTGAACTGTAAGCCAATTTGGTAAATAGCGATGAAAAAGGTCTGCCCAATCATTTTCTGGCGTTGCATACCAGAAGGCATGTCCCATTATTGGCAATAGTAATTGCATCAATCCATGTGCTGCCATTCCAGATGACATATTGATCATAACATAAATGATCAATATCTCTGAATTACTCATGCTATATTTTGGCGTATACTTTCTCAGAATAAAGTTGAAAAGAACAACAAAGAATATGACAAAAACAGAATTAAAAAACAGCGATATAACTGTTATGTGAACCGTAAACCATATCGCTTCTGAATATACGATCCAAAAGCAGTTTAGTATGCCAAGTATAATCCCGATAATAATTGGTCTTAATAAACGATTTTTTTGTTGTATTGCCATTCTATTCCTTAATATTTTGAGTATAATTGGAGAAATTCATCTAATGTTATTTCAGGGTCATCCCTGATTATCTTTCGTAATAAGCCTTTGGGTATTGGCTTATTTCTATGCACTGGAATTGTTGTTAGTCTTCCATCTTCCGCTTTTAACCTGACATGTGAACCTTTCGTGTTTATAACATTGAAACTGATTGATTCTAGAAACTTTATAAAATCTTTGCCACTAACAACAGGGAGTTTAGGCATTTTGAATTACTTCCATCTCTCTAAAACCAATAAACTTATTAAGTTCTTCTGGTTTTGTTTCCTCAAGGCACATATCTATAACTTCACTTATATTATTCATTGCTTCATCTATAGTTTCTCCATAGGAATGGCAACCTTTAAATAATGGGCAACTTACTATATAGTATCCGTCCTCATCCATTTCAATAATTATTGGCAAATATAATTTTTCCATATAATATCTCTTTCTTTTTAATTTTTTAGTTCTATTCAATAGGCCATGATGGTATCAATCAGTCAATCTTTTTCATCTGATCGGAACGTTCCTCTTTATTTTGGTTAGTTCCGATGCCCTTTGCCTCAATATAGCCAACAAGAACGCTATTACGCATGATAATATAGTCAGGTGAGCCACATTCTATCCGATAGGGTTCACTAATAACGTGCAAACTTTTATCAAAAGATTCAATCAACATTTTTAATGCAGAACGATAAGTATGCTCTGTTGATGAATCTGTGGAAAGATTTTTTGTATGTCTTTCAAATATTCGTCATAATTATATCTACTCACCTGAGATCCTCTTTTTAACTTGATTCCAGCCATGCGACGCGATAGCTAAAACATAAACGCTGGGATATCAAAATGACACTAGATATAATGACCATATTCGTCAACAGCCTCAAGGAAGGCTTTTATATTTTCGACTGGCACTTCTGGCTCAAGAACGTGTGTTGGCGCAATTATCAATCCACCACCCTTGCCGACAGTATCAATCATGTGTTTTACTTCATTTTTCACATCATCAGGCGTTCCAAAGGGCATTGTTGTTTGTATGCCTATTGTGCCGTCAAATGATAACCTATCGCCATATTGCTTTTTGAGTTTTACTGGATCCATGCATTCAGGCTGTACGGGATTAAGTATAGTAACGCCAATTTCGATTAAATCAGGAATTATCGGCTCTATAAATCCGTCGCTGTGATACTTTACGTGCATATCGGGCTTATGCTCTTTTGCAGCAGAGAGAACCTTTGCAAAGCGTGGTTTCAGCCACTTGCGCCATTCATCAGGGGACATAATCATTCGTTGTTGCATACCAACATCATCACCTGTGCCAAGAAAATCAACTCCTGCAATACCTGCTGCTCTGGCTTGTTTGACTGCCCTTTCTGTGATTGTATCTAGCAATGCTGAAGCCAAGTCCTCATTCAATACAAAATCTGCAAGAAGATTATCCATGCCTCTTAAATACCAAGCCAATTCAAAAATTGAGCTAACATGCGAAACAGCAAGCAAGTCCTTCGCTTTAACCTCATCAGCGGATTTCTTTAAGCCATTAAGATATTCCTCATCCTCATAAGGCGGATCAGGTGGAAATGGGTATTCCTCAACATCCTTTGGGCTTTTAAAGTTGCGCATAGGGAATATATATTTATCAAAATGATATTTTGAGCTTGGTATATGCCCAATACCCCATCCGTCTATATAAAATCCCTCTGGTAATTTCATATCAGTAAAATATTTGGTGAAGTCAGGCTTAAATTCCTTTGGCGTATAAGGTGCGCTTATGCCTCCACCGGGAAAATTGTGTTGATGTAGAGTATCTGCAACCTTTAATTGCTCTTGGACTCTCCTATGCAGATCAGGTGTATATGATATATTATATAAAATCCATTCTGGATTATTATGATTCATCAAAGCAAGAGCGTTTTCTCGTCTTGTCATAGCCATTTTGGATTCTCCTATTTGAAAAGCTTTCTCACAAGCTCAACTGCACCAACAGCATCATCAGCATAGCCATCTGCGCCTATTTTATCGGCGTATTCCTGTGTTACAGGTGCGCCACCAATGATAATTTTCACTTGCTCTCGAACACCAGCCTCAACTATCGCCTCAATCGTTTCTTTCATTGACAACATATTGGTTGTTACAAGTGCAGACATGCCGACAACCTGCGCTCCACCTTCTTTTATTTCAGAAACAAACGCCTCTGGTGAAACATCAAAGCCAAGATCGCGAACCTGAAAGCCTGCACCCTCAAGCATTGCAGAAACAATATTTTTCCCTATATCATGCGTATCCCCCTGAACAGTGCCAATGGCTATTTTGATTGGTGAAACATCCACAGATGACGATAGGCTTGGCTTCAATATAGCGAGTCCAGCCTTCATTGCCCTTGCAGATACAATTAACCCCGGCAAATAGACTTCATAATTCTTAAACTTTTCACCTATAACGTCCATGCCCTTTATAAGACCATCATTTAATATAGTTAGCGCATTTATTCCTTCATCAAGGGATTTTTTTACCAATTCTGATACTACCTCTGCATTTCCATTTACAACATTTTCTGATATTGCTGATAGATCAGCCATGACTACCTCCTAGATTTATAGCTTTTTATAATATTCATACCATTTTTTTAATCCTGTTTCAACAGGCTCAATTTCATTGACTTCATATTCTAACGCAAAATCGCCATTATATCCAGTATTATTTAAATTTTCTATGACCCATTTAACATCAATTTCACCATCGCCTAACATTGTTGCCTTGAACTTTCCGCCCGATTGTGCCTTACCGTCTTTGATATGGACATGAGTTATATATTGCGAAAATGCAGAAAAAGCCTTCTTGTAATCAACGCCTGCGTGCATCAGGTTACATGGTTCATAAAGAACGCCGAAAAACTTTGAGCCAATT
>CAZMCH010000094.1:0-8133 GCA_964564735.1 uncultured bacterium | reverse complement strand
TTTTTCTGATAATTCAGCGCAAACTTCTGGATTTCCAGAGATTTCTCCACCATGATTCTCAAATCCCATATAAACGCTTTTTGATTCGGCATATTCTGCACAAACCTTGAAATATGGCACAATCTTATCAATAGTTGACCTCAGTCCATTTCCAGGAACAACTCTAATTGATCTTGCCCCTAGCATATAAGCAATGTCAATTGTTCTGAAAGTATCTGTAATTTCTTCCTCAATCTCATCTTCATAAGTGCTGGAGAATCTACGACCACAATAAGTACCAATATTAGCGATCTTTACGTTATACTTCTTTGTTGCTTTAACAAGATCATCAATATCATATTCTGCACCATTAATGGAAAAATGGGGCATTCCGCCCCAAAGATCAGCCTTCTTAAATCCTGCTTCTGCAACAATACGAAGTGCATTATTATAGCTATTTCCCCTCATTGCATAAGTGCAAGCAGATACCCTTGTAATATCCATAATTAATCCCCCTTTATATTATATAAGTTTTTCTTGTGCTTTCTTAATAATTCCTTTCATCCTTGCCAGTTTATCAGGATCAATATTGGGCTTTTGATAGCTTGTTATAAGTTCCTTGACTTTATTTTGAAGTTTTTGTAAAACTTGCTTATCCATTTCTGCACCATTCCAACCAGACCTATCCATGATTTTTGGACACCACAAGTTTTCATCAAAACAAAGCATGGTCATTTCTGTATTAAGATAACTTTTATCAAAACCGAATCCTACATCAAGTATACTTTCAAAAGATATTGTTTCTTCTGTGATTTCTGCTATCCTACCCAAAAACTGAATACCAATACCAAATTCTCGCTCTAATAATAATTGAACTGGACATAGCGTTTTGCCATCTTCTAACATACCTTGACCAATAGATGGGTGTTCTCCTGTAAATGCGGCAATTGTCATTGCTTTATACGCTTTTTCCATAACAGCATAATACCCGGGTTTCTTTGCATCACAATATTCCCCTCCACCAACCCCAACAAATATGCCTGCCCATTTTCGCAGAAATTCTGATAATGCAAATGAATACATCATCGCATCATTTGCGCTATAGCTGACTTCGCCTGTTTTCATATCCATAGAACCGCCCCATATAGAGCCACCAAGAGGAACTTGAGAGTTTAAAGCCCTACCTGCAAGCCATGTAGCAACAATTTCAGCACCCGCAACAGCAATAAAACCAGCGATTGTTATCGGTGTTGTAACACCTGCAACTGGCATCGCTGTTAAGCCTATGCTATAGCCTTTTTTTGCCATCTGCACAAATCTATCAGCAACATCTTTGTCAAATCGCAATGGATGAGAAAAACATATTGCTCCCCAAGTGAACCAATCCTCGATACCAATTACTTCACCCATCTCTATTAAATATTCGGCTTGTTGAACATTCCAAGCAAATGCTGGAGCTGGATTGTCTGTATATTCAGCAAGTAATAAAGCGGATTCTAATGGCTCAACAATAGGATGAACATCCGTAAGTAAAAGGCTATGACCAACGCTTTCTTGATGCAATACATTACCTAATTTGATTAGCTCAATAAAATCTTTCTTATTTCCGCTTCTTTTCTGATCGTTTCCATAGTCATAGATAAATTGAGCAACTTGGGTCTCAAATCTTGCTAATGGTGGATTTCCAAGACTTTTGGATTTCGATATTTCATTTGTCTGATTTTCTTTCCTTATTTGCTCTATTAATTCACGAACCATCTTTTTTGGAAAAGTAGCTGTTTCTTTTACATAGTCAACTATTGCACCATTTTTTTCAAGGGCTTTTAATATCTCTTGGTTTTGACAAAATATGCCAACTCTTTCCAAAACATTGATTACTGCATCACCAAGAGGCTGTATATCTTTGTCTTTCAAAATAGAATATTGAAACATGTCTATTTCCTTATTTATTATTCCATCCATTTTTGTATGGATCAAGAATCATGAAGGTATTAAGCATAAATTCCTTATTCTCTGGAGCAGTTCCAATAGCTCTCGCATCTCCGTAATCACCAAGTATAAATCCACCTTTTGGAGTCCCCCAATTGTAAAGCAAATCTTTTGCTTCTTTTGTTATTTCTGCATGATCCCCAGGAGGTAATGTTTTTTGTATATCACAAAGCGTTTCAAAGCATATTTTTCCTGCAAAATTCCTCCCAATTTCCTCTATTCCATAGGCTTTTGGCTGTTGCATATTGATAACATCGCATCCAACTTCTATCAACCCGGGTAATGCCTTATTAATTCTTCCGCAGGAGTGCATCCAGACATAATATCCACATTCATGAATAACATCAAACAGCCTTTTATAACGGGGCATGAAAAAACTTTTGAAAAGACTTGGAGAGATCATTAAATCGTTTTCAGTTCCCCAGTCTTCAGAGAAATTTATTGCTTGAATCTTATCACCACATACACGATAAGTATTACGAACAACCTCAATATCGTATTGTATTATACGATCAGCAAGTTCATTGATCTCAGGTGTGTCATCAACCATATCAATCATACAGTTTTCGAACCCATGAAGGCTGTGCATACGTTCCCAAAGTATCATAAAGATTCCTGTAACGGTAAATTTGTCTTTTCGATTTGGATCAGCCTCAATTTCTGCTAACTGACGTGGCATATCTTCATAACGTCTTGGATCATTACCATCAGGCCAAGGAAAATCTTTCATTTTTGACAGATCATCAAGAGGATGACCTTTGACTTGTCCCATGTTTGGTTCGTTTGTATGCACCCATTTACAAAGCCATTGATCGACGGTTGGGTCATCTTCTGCCTGTGGTGGTTTTATGTCTTTTCGACCAACTCCGATTACATCGCTAATTGAGCCATATCCATTTATGGGCAAACGTTCAGGATAATCAAATTCAATTGCTTTTTTTACAATCTCTCTCGGAATCATAATCGCAGTCCTTTCATCTTAAATATATATTAATAAAATACTATCTTATCAAATAAAGCAATAAAATGATCATACGACTCATATATGGCAATGTCAATAACTAAATCTGAAGATCAGACATAAGTTTAGACAAATAAACCCTCCTATGATAAAATATTAAATTATAGAAAAAATCATAGGAGGGTATAGTCATGAACAAGAATGTCATTACATTATATAACATCAAAAGATTTACAAGTCAATGCTTTGATAAAGATAACGACAAAGTGGCATCTATCATAAAAGGAATCCTTGATTCAAAGTCTCCAAGAATCTCTGATATATCAAACAAAAAGGTATCGATTTTGTCATCAGACAGAGAGCAGGAAATAAACTCAAGATAGTTAATGAAACGGGAGAGCGTATATCTCTACTTTTGGGAGAAGGAGTTCGCAACCTTATATATGAAGGCAGAAAGTGGCGTCAATGTTCAGGACTATTTATACTTATTAAGCAGAAGATACAACTGAGTAGAAAGGTTCTTGCAGAAATAATGGATAATATGTATCTGCTTTTCATGAGAATACTCTTAGGCAATGTCCGAACTCATGTCTGATCTTCAGTTTATTTTGGGCGTTCTGTCCTAGTTTTCTTATTTCGTCTAATTTGTCGCTAAGTTTATATATCCACATGATATAAGCATCTTCATTAGTATCTGTATAAAACTTTTTTCTTATGGAAATTATTTCAAAACCAAACTTCTCATAAAGCTTTTGAGCAGAAATGTTTGATATTCTTACCTCGAGGGTGGCTTTTTCTGCTCCCATTCTATCTGCAATAATTAAAGCAGATGCAAGAAGTAATGTCCCTATGCCTGATCTGCGAAAACCTTTGCGAACAGCTATATTAACAATATGGGCTTCATCAAATACAAGCCAAAAACCTACATAACCGAGTATTTCATTATCACTTTTTGCCACAAAAAAATATGACCTATCTTTATTTGATAATTCACTTTCAAAAATCCACTTACTCCATGGGGAGCTAAAAGATTCTTTTTCTATTTCTAACACGCCCTCTATATCTTCTTTATTCATCCTAAAAATACCAAAATCAGACATATATACCCTCTTAATGAATAATGAGTTTTCTCTTTGCTGATCGAGCCATCTTATATATTTTATTTACCAAATTAAACATTGCCGGTGTCTTATGTGTTTTGTATTCAGCTTTTGAAAGATTTTCCAAAAAGTCTTTCGAAGAAGTAAATTCTTCTATCATTACATAAGCTTGTCCTACCTCAAAATTGCTATGGGCATCACTGCCAACACCTTCAATTATCTTATTTTCTTGTGCAAAATGTAATGCGCGATAATTACTCCAATGAAAAACGTTTCTGCTGTTATAAACCTCTATTATGTCAACTTTGGGCAATACTTCCATGAGGGATTTTTTTTTGAGAACAGAAGCCCTCATATTATCAAAAGGATGTGGTATATAAACAAGCCCGTTTTGCTCTTTTATCTTGTCCACAGTATCGTTTGGAGAAAGCCCTGACTCTATTCTGTCTTTGAGAAATAAACCTATTATTTCACCATCTGTGGTATGTATCTCTTCACCGATTATTATTCGTTCTGGCTCTTGCTCATGTAATCTAACGGCACATTCTATTTCATCGTGATCTGTTATTGCTACACAATCAATACATTTATAGTCACATGTCTCCAGCAGTTCGTCAACCTCTATCAGGGAATCAAGAGAACATGGTGAAGTATGAACATGTAAATCAACTTTTATTATCAATATTTTACTCCATTGTAGTTATAATTAGTTTTGTTTCTGATTGCTGTATTCTATAGACATTTAGTTTTTGATCTTCAAGTTTTATCAGATATGTTTGCTGATTTCCTATATCATTTATCAGCCATTCTATACCTTCATCAGTCATTGAAATATTCGAATTCTGAGAAAGCGAAATGCCATTACTATCAAATTCCTGTCTAATTAAATCGGTTATTTCATTGCGCTCAAATTCATTTAAAATTTTCTGGTTCAATGTGGCTAGAACTGATTGTTTTTTCGGTTTCATTCCCCTTTCATTTCGTATTAACGATGCAAGGCTTCTTGCTTTTACCTGCGGGAGAGTTGGTTCTTTATTGATAAAATAATAGCCATCTTCTTCTATTGTTTCTGTTTGATTAAATTTTTCTGTTCTTGCAATCACAACCAGCATTTCTGCACCAAAGGGTGGAGCGCACTCAAATTCAATAGGTAACTCAACTGCCTGATTAGCCTTTGATCTATCGATATAATAATCGTCATAAAGTAATGTCCATCGACCATCTGCAAGGACATACAAAAACCTTAGATATGCCTCCCGATTTACACGAACAAACAATTTCATTGTTTCGCCTGCGGAATACATTACGTTATCATTTCCCTTATTTGTCCATGCTTCTACACGCAACTGACTGCTAACAATTTCGCCTTGACTAAAAGCCCCTTGAGCAGTAAGGGCAGATTCATAATTTTCGGGTTTTAATTCGATATTACTTGGTAATATTCCAGAATCAAAGGATAAATCTGTTCCCGCAAGAACTTTTCCACTGTCTATATCTCTTATATTTACCATCAGCTTGACTTCGTTATCTTGTTCCCAGTATGTTCCAGAAAAAATCAAATTTGCACCCGAATCTTTTATCATATCACGCATGATTTGTGATGACTTTGGATTAAAAGATTGCAGTTGTTCTGCTATTTTCCAATTTGCTATCTGTATAAACTGGTTTTCTATTTCTGCTCTAAATTGTCGTGAAAATGAGCTTCCCATCTTTGTATCTTGATAGGTTAATGGAACTATCAGCATTTTTTCTGTGGGAGTGCTGATCTGTTTGGCAAGCCTTAGAACGACAGACCTTGCTATATCTGTTAGTGAGTTTATTGATTCAGAAAGCAGACGATCTACTTTGATTGCAACTTCTGTTTGGGTCATAATCGGTGCATTACTACTAACTCCGATTTCTTTATCAAGTTCGTTAAAAGCATCTTCTATACTTGACCCGCCTATAACAACAAGCACTGTTTCTGCCTCTTTTAACCTTTCATAAAGAGGATATAAGCTGAGATATTTGGTTACTGCATCCATAACTTCTGAAGTGTTTTCGTAAGATTGCGCATCGGTGATTATAGTATTAATTTGTTTTATTAAGTCTTGTTTTTCTTTTGTATATAGCTTTTTTAAGTCTGCACGACTAACATAGGCAAGTGCATATACCGTTGATTGATTTTTCTCACTTTCAACAAATTTTTCAATATTAAGACCTTTTATATCTTGTAATGATGATGAACTTTGCGTTATTGAACTAAATTCTTGTGAATATTGCTCGTTTTTTTCTTCTTTAACCGCTGTTAGCATACTATTGATACTGACAACTATTGTCCTTGAGATTTCGCCCCTTGCGATCTCTTGGGCAATGACTGTCGCTTCTGCAATATCACCAGTTGCGACTCCGAAGCCTGTTAGATAGGATTTAGATGGATATTTTTGGCTACTATCAAAATTCTTTACCCAATCAGGCACTTTGGCATTTATGTTTATGGACATTAATAAAGCGATAATTATTGAAAATAATAGCATTTTATATCGCATGGATTACTTCCTCCCCAAAACCATTTTTCTAACATCGCGAAAATCTGTTATTCCAGATTTTACAAGACTCTCGATAAAAGACTTATTTTCTTGAATCTCATCTGATACCTGTTGAATAGATTTTACTTTTGCCATTTCTCTAAGTAAAGTAGAATCATTATGCTTAATAAATGTATCTGAATTTTCGTCCCAAGAGTATAAAAGATGGTGTCTGCCTGTTTCGTAATCCCTTTCATAGATTGCTGAAACTCGTCTTTTATATCCATAGGATTCTCGTATTAATTTCATAAATAATATGAGTTCAAGCCTTGCAAAATCTTTTTCATTTACCGCTAATTCTTTGGATACAAGTATATCGTGCATTTCTGGCAAAGTATCCGCATGGATACAGGATGCGATTTGATGTCCTTTGTTCATTAAATTAAAAAACTGCCCTACATATTTTCCCCATATATATCCAAACCAATGTCCTGAGCCTATTTCATGACTGAGGACACATAGCTTTTGACCTCTTGCGGAGTCTTGTATTAGATTAATAACAGATGGATTGCCTGTTGAGACTATACGAGCATCAGAAGGTAAAAAGGTTAACAAACATGCCATAAGAGTAGTTTTACCTGCGTTTCCGGGGCGTGCTGATGTCAGAAATGATGCCCCGTTTGATACTGCATAAAGACAAAAAGCGGACATATCAACATCAATTGTCTTGGCGTTTATAAGATCGACTATGCTAAGAGTTTGCCCCCTTTGGCTTAGTCCTTCTATCTCATCAAGATTATCTTTAAATAAACTCATATTTTTTCCTCGTCTTAAAAAACTTTTAGAAATTTATTATAACACATATACAGCTTTGTTATCAAATACTTCCTAGACAATTCAGAAATTCCTCAATTAGATTATCAGGAAGGCAGAAATGTGGTAGAATATATAGTGAATCCCCTTGATAGTTCTCTTTTTCTCTTACTGACAAAGTCAATAATATCAAGGGTTTGTGAATACTTGCCCTTGTTACCCAAGTGGATAACTATGATAGTTTGTCATATTGGAGATGAGAATGGAAAATCTTTTGGATAAATTCCTCTCATTCGCTAATACATCATACTCCATGTTTGACGTCAAAAGCAAGGTGAAAGATGATAGAATATCACCACAAATATCTCCTTCTGTCATCTTCCTCAGCCTGTTAATTTTGGTGCTATTTAAGAAACGCTCTTTTCTACAACTAGAACAATTCATGAGAATAGATCAAGCGAAAAGATTCATTGGTAGAAGCAAAAAGGTTGTACACAAGGTTGCGGTCTCTGATTCCACTATACCCAGAAGTTTGCGTAAGTATTTTATGACAATATATAATAAAGCACGTCATAATGGAAAGTGTAAGGTTGACGTTCATGATAGGAGATTTATGTAAAGTCAGATAGACAAGAGGATTTCTGGGTTTTATGCACAGATGAAAGTCTTGATGGAGAACAGATGCGAGAGTTGGGACATATCTGCTGGCGAATAGAGATCAAAATGGACATTGGATTTTTTGAGTGAGTTACTATTACATAGTTTCTATACGTGTTATCCAGTC
>CAZMCH010000093.1:0-16056 GCA_964564735.1 uncultured bacterium | reverse complement strand
GCAAGAACAGTTCCTATTCCATTGCCAAGATATGTTTTGATCGGCGCAACAACAAGGATGGGGCAGCTTTCAGCCCCTTTTAGAGATAGATTTGGTATAACATTAAGACTTGATTTTTATACAAATGATGAATTAAAAGAGATCATAAGAAGAGATACTGAACTTCTTAAAATAGAAATAGAGAATGGCGCAGATGATATTATCGCGAGTCGTTCCAGAGGTACGCCAAGGATCGCAAAACGTATGCTTAGACGTGTGAGAGATTATGCAAATGTTAAGGGCAATGGCATTATTACACAAAGAATCGCTGAGGAATCACTTAAGTTCTATGAAGTTGACGAACTAGGTCTTGAGGATTTGGACAGGCAGATTCTTAGAAATATCATTGAAAAATTTGATGGAGGACCTGTTGGTATTGAAACTCTTGCCGTTTCTATGAGTGAAGAGGACTGCACAATAGAAGACGCACACGAGCCATATCTAATACAGGCAGGGCTTCTCAAAAGAACACGAACAGGCAGAGTCGCAACCAAACTAGCTTATGAACACATAGGAATAAAAGCACCTATGAGACAGCAAGACCTTTGGGACTTTGTTGAGGAAGAGGAATGATAAATAGTTAGATAATGCAAAGCCATGCAAAGAGGGTGAATATATGAAGATTAAAGTTATTATACATGATGCAGAGGAGGGGGGATATTGGGCAGAAGTTCCGGCATTACCGGGTTGTTTTACCCAAGCGGATACATGGCAGGAACTAATCAAAAATATCTATGAAGCTATTGAATGCCATCTTTTGGCTATTGAAGAGGAAAACAAAAAAATATTAGATGGTACTAATCAGATAATTGAAATTGCAATATGAAATCAATATCAGGAAAAAATCTTGCAAAATTATTGGAAAAAAGAGGATGGAAATTAGCAAGGACAAATGAATATTTTATTAGCTAAAGTATTAATAATTGGTGGGATTATACTTATTATTTTTGGTGGGATTGTGATGTTTTCGGGGCGTATCCCTTGGTTAGGGAAATTGCCGGGTGACATTCACATTAAAAAGGATGGTTTTTCCTTTTATTTTCCCATAACAACATGTATTATTATAAGTATTATATTAACACTAATTTTTCGCTTTATTAAAAGATAGCTTATTTATCATCCAAACATTTAATATTTGGGAGTGTAAGAATATGAAAAAAATTACCAAAAAATGCGTTTTGTTATTTTCAACATTAGTTTTAATTGTTACGTTTGCCAGCTTTTCTTATGCGATTAAAGAGGAAAATGTAATTGGAATGTGGCTTTTGGAAGATGGGAAAGGCAATGAAGTATTAGATTCCTCTGGCAATGGAAATAATGGAAAAGTCTTAGGGGGATTAAAATGGGGTAAAGGCAAATTCGGAAGCAGTATTGATTTTGTCGGTGGTGATAGCGTAGAAATATCTAACCAAGATGCCTTTGTTTTTGATGATAATAAAAGCTTTAGCGTAGTTACATGGATTAACTTTAAGTCTGCACAAGACTGGAATAGGATCGTTAGGGGTAGAAACCCTGGAGCATGGCAAGGTGGAAATACAGGATGGGAGCTTCAAACTCAAGGGTTATCTATTCATTGGAGTCTTGATGATGTCGCAAAAAATCATGTCAGGAATACCTTTGACAATGTAGGCACTGGCGAATGGCGACATACAGCAATGATCGTTGATAGAGAAAAGAAGAAGCTAATATCATATATTGATGGAGGAACTGAAAAAGTTGTTGACATAGCTAATATAAAATCTATAACAAGCGGGACACCTGTTATCTTTGGCGGTGGATTTGTTGGCTCAATAGATGAAGTGGCTATATTTAACATAGCAATAACTCAGGATGATGTTAAGAATATTATGGATAAAGGACTTAAAAATGCTATAGGAGCTAAATCAGTTGACCCATTATCGAAATTGAGCATCACTTGGGGCAATATAAAGAAATAGCTTTTTCATCTGTAATTACATAAATCATAATTAAAAAACATGAAATTATCTTTATTTGACTATCATTTGCCAGAAGAACTAATTGCACAATATCCGCTTGATAAGCGTGACGAATCACGCCTGATGGTGATTAATAGAAAAGATGGCAGTATCTATCATCATGTATTCTCACAACTTCCTGATTTCTTAAATACTGGTGATCTTCTGGTGCTTAATAATACAAAAGTTATTCCTGCGCGCCTGATCGGCAAAAAAGAAAAGAGTAGCGGAGAAGTAGAGATATTGCTATTATCATCAAGGGCTGATGGAACATGGGAAGCCCTTGTCAAGCGAAGTAGTCGCATGAATTACGGGTCAAGAGTGATATTTGGTGATGGTAAATTATCTGCAAAAATTCTTGATAGAACTGAGTCTGACGGTCGTATTATACAATTTGAAAGTAGTGGCGATCTAAGAGAATTGCTAAATAAATATGGCAAGCCTCCGCTTCCACCATATATAAAGCGTGATGTAGATATAAAAGACAGGGATAGATACCAGACTATATATGCAAAAAATGATGGTGCAGTTGCGGCGCCCACTGCGGGACTACATTTTACAAATGCGATATTTGAAAAACTCAAATCAAAGGGCATAGATTCAACAGAATTGACTCTTCATGTTGGTTTAGGAACATTTCAGCCAGTAAAGTCAGAGAATATTGAGGAACATCATATACATTCTGAAAGTTTTAGTATATCTAAGGAAACAGCAGATAAAATAAATAACATTGAAGAAAATAAGGGAAAAATAATTGCAGTCGGAACAACATCGGTCAGGGCATTGGAATCTTCAGCAGACGAAAATGGCAAAATCAAATCTAATTCAGGTTCTACGGATATTTTTATATATCCCGGATACAAATTTAAGGTTGTTGATGCCATGATAACAAACTTTCACCTGCCAAAGTCAACTTTGCTAATGTTAGTGAGTGCTTTTACAGGTAGAGAACTTATTATGCAAGCGTATCATCAAGCTATTGAGCAAAAATACAGGTTCTTTAGTTATGGTGATGCAATGTTAATATTATAACTAACGGAGGTAATATAATGGAGCTAGTAACGGGTCTAATCCCAATTATTTTAATTATCGGTGTGTTTTATTTTCTTATGATAATGCCACAACAAAAGAAAATCAAAAAACATCAGAATATGCTCAAGAACCTTACAAAAGGCGATGTAGTTGTCACAGAAGGCGGTATATATGGAACTGTTGTCGGCATTAAAGATAATGTCGTAGTTTTGAAAATAGCTACCGTGAAAGATGAAGATGTAAAAATAGAAGTCTCAAGAGCAAGAATAGCTTTTCTTGTCCGCAATGATGAACTCATTGAAGGCACAGAAGCATAGAAGGAATTCTAATATTTAATGATTGAAAAATCTCAAGATTAGAAGATCATTAGCATTTTTACCCAAAAATCTTCCAATCTTGGAATATTTGAATTGATTTGGGGGTGGTCATAATTTCTCTTGCAAATATATTTACACAATATCCAGATCGTCGATATATAATGTTTGGTGGCAAGGGTGGTCTTGGTAAAACAACTTTTTCTGCTGCAACTGCATATTATCTAGCCGAACAGGGACATAAAGTTTTAGTCTTTTCTGTTGATCCGCAAGCATCATTATCGGATATTTTTCAGAGGGATATATTCGGCAAGGGCGCAGTTGAGATCATGCCCAACCTTTACGCCCAAGAGATAGATGCAGACAGACGCATTAAAGACTATCAAGAGGAAATAAAGCAGAAAATTCTTGATATGTATGGATTAGATAAAGTTCCCGACGAGATAGAGGACTATATCCAAGCTGCCGCCGCTGAGCCTGCTATGGAAGAAAGCGCAATCTTTGATGCTGTTGTTGATATAGTCGTTCAGGGTGATTATGATTATTATATATATGACCTTGTTCCTCTTGGACATGCCTTGTATTATCTTAGCATGGCTAGTATCTATGACGCATGGATTGATAAGGTAACGAAACTCCGTGAAGAAATGAGCCAATATGATCAAGCCGCCGCAGTTATGAAGAAAAACGAAGAAACAGAAGAAGACCAAATATTAAAAGAATTACAATATATTAGACACAGAATACAGACATCATCAGGAATATTAACAGATAAGAAAAAAACTGCATTTTTCTTTGTCCTAATTCCTGAAAAGATGGCAATCCTTGATACAGAAAAGGCAGCTGAGCTATTCGCAAAATTCCAAGTTCCGTTGTCAGGCTATATCGTCAATCGTGTCCTACCCGCAGAACTAGAAAACCAGAACATCCCTGAATATCTAAGAAATCGTCTCATCATGCAGAAAGATCAGACTGAGCAGATAAAAGCTAGTCTCGGCTCAAACGTGCTTGCGTGGGTGCCTGAGTTTGAACGAGATATAACGGGTCTGCCGATGATTAGGCGTGTTGCGGATGCTATGTTTGGTTCATAGGATGTATTTATAAAATGCTAACCGCTTCTCTTGAAAAAGCATTTACAGAAGCTTCAAAGCTCAGCGTAGATGAGCAAGATGCTCTTGCAGTCTGGATATTAGAGGAACTTGAATCTGAACGCCTATGGGATAGAGCCTTTTCTGATTCCTCTGACAAATTGGCTATTTTGGCAGAAGTAGCACTTAAAGAGCATAAAAGAAGGCGAAATACTTTATGAACAATCACAATGATAGTTCTGTTCAAAATTTAATAGGTTACGAAGATTTCCTAAATAATCTCAAAACGAAAATCCGATCTGCGCAGATAAAAGCCGCTCTATCTGTAAATCGTGAGTTAATAGCACTTTATTGGGAAATAGGCAAAGCGATTGCTGAAAAGCAGGAAAAGCATGGTTGGGGTTTTGCTGTAGTAGATCAACTCGCAAAGGATTTACAACATGAATTTCCTAATATACAGGGATTTTCTAGGCGTAACCTTTATTACATAAGAACATTTTATTTGACCTATTACAATGAATTAGAACTTGTGCAACAACTTGTTGCACAATTTGGTAAAATGGATTTTCTGCTAATTTTAAACCAAATAATAAATCTGCGAATACTGGATTCCAGCTTCCGCTGGAATGACAACAAAAGAGATTGATATATTTGGAATCTGTGTTAATCTGTGGTTTCATTCCTAAATAGGAGATATGAGACACTATGAAAACCTTCACGTCAAAACATCCGAATCTCAAGTATGCGTTTTTTGGTGGAAAAGGCGGGGTCGGTAAGACGGTCATGGCTGGCGCAACTGCCCTTTGGTATGCACAGCAGGGCAAAAAGACGTTATTGACAAGCACAAATCCCGTCCATAGCCTTTCCTCTTTATTTGATCAGAATGTCTATGGCAAGCCAACACCTGTCAATGGTGCAGAGAATTTACTCGCCTATGAGATTGATACAACGCAAACCATAGAACGCTCAAAAAACGAGATTAGAGAGAAAATAAACTGGTTTCTCAAGTTTGCCGATATTCCGACAAAGGCTGATGAATTCGTTGAATCCGCAACAATGAATCCTGCTTTTGAGGAATCCGCAATGTTTGAAAACATGATTGATTTAATGTTTCAGGATGAATACGATATGTATGTCTTTGACACTGCACCAACAGCAAACGCTAGAAGGCTTCTTGGCATGTCAAAGGTTTATTCTCTTTGGGTTAATAAGATGATGAAAAGCAGAGAGGAAGCTTCATCTTTGCGTGATTTACTCTCATACAGCAAAAAGAAAGAGAAAGATCCATTGATGGACTATCTCTTATCATTTAGAGAACGTATGGAGAATGCCAGAAAATTACTAACTGACGAAGAAAAATGCGCTTTCTTTTTTGTAACATTGCCAGAAGCACTGCCAATAGCAGTTATAAAGCGATTTAGCGCATGGTTCGTTGAGTTCGGTATCCCTGTCGGAGGTGTAATAGTCAATGGAGTCATACAAAAAAGCGAAAGTCAGGAAGAAATAGAGTTTATAAATAATCGTATCGCTATGCAACAGGAATATATGAAGGATATAGATAGCTCATTTGGCGATACAGTTCGTGGAGTTATACCGCTTTTTGAGTCTGATATTAGAGGCGTTCAAAAGCTGAATCGTGTTGCTTCTGTATTATTCTAGCATAAATTAATATATACATAAATTCCCCTCTTGGGAGGGGATTAAGGGGTGGGTAAATTGACATTTACACTCTCAAGGAGGCTAAAATGGCTGAGAAATTAAGGGTTGGGGTAGTTGGAACGGGTTTCGCAGGCAGAGCGCATCTGGAAGGATATAAAAACACAGAGGACGCTGATTTGATTGCGGTTTGTGATGTAAGCAAAGAAAGGGCGCAGGAATCAGCAGAAAAATATGGTATTCCAAAAGTTTTTACTGACTATGAGGAGATGCTCAAACTCAGTGAACTCGATGCAATAAGTGTTTGTCTGCCAAACTCAATGCACATGCCAGTAACCATTGCAGGTCTTGAGGCGGGAAAGCATGTTCTTTGCGAAAAGCCTCTCGCCGCAAACGCCGAACAAGCAAAAAAGATGGTTGAAGCCAGCAAAAAGACAGGAAAAACGCTTGCAATGTCCTTGAACTTCCGCTATGAAGGAAGATCGCTAACCATGAAAAAAATGATAGAAGCTGGCGAACTTGGTGATATTTATTATGCAAAAACTGCAATGCTTCGTAGCAACTCTATTCCAAGAGGCTGGTTTCATGTCAAAGAAAAATCTGGTGGAGGTCCGTTATTAGACCTTGCATCACACATGCTAGACGTAACTTGGTGGCTAATGGGGCGTCCTGAGCCTGTTTCCGCTTCTGGAACAACATTCGCAAAACTAGGAGTCAAGGGTAAAGGCATGGGTACTTGGGGTGTTGGTTATGGTGATGGTCCTGTTGACATTGAGGATTTAGCTGTTGCCATTATTCGCTTCAAAGACGGTAAGACTTTGTTTCTGGAGGTAAGTTGGGCATTAAATAGCCCTCCCGTTCATTATTGCTATTTGTATGGCACAGAAGCAGGGGCATCACTTTATCCTGATTTTGAGATATATAAAGAGCCTGTTAACCAGATTCCCCAAGCTGAACCAAGCAAAGACAGAATCAAGGAGTTTGTCCGCAATATTCTTGATGGGACAGAACCGCTTGGACCGGGTAGTGATGGCTTGGTAGTTATGCGTATGCTTGATGCAATATATAAATCTGCTGAAACTGGTAAAGAAGCGCCTGTTTGATTAAATGAATAAGGTCATTAATTACCTAGAAAGCATTATATCAGGAGAAAAAAAAGGTATATTCCCATCAATTCTGCGAATTAAATTGATGGGAATGAGCTATCTCACATTTTGTGTAGTAAAGCTAAGAAGATGGCTATATAATTCTGGCATATTAAAAAGCAAACGCCTGCCATGCAAAATTATTAGTGTTGGCAATATTATCGTAGGTGGTAGCGGCAAGACTCCCACTGTTATTGCTATCACCAAATTATTGGGAGAAGATAGCAATCTAAAAATTGCGGTTGTCTCCAGAGGATATATGAGCAAAAAAAATGGGAACGCTGTTGTATCAGATGGAAATAATATCTTTTTAAATCCCGATCAAGCAGGTGATGAACCATATTTATTAGCACAAAACCTACCAAAAATCCCGATTCTCATTGGTAAAAACAGAATAAAATCTATATCAGAAGCAATAAAAAAATGGAAAACGCAAGTTGTTATTCTGGATGATGGGTTTCAATATCTAAAGCTATTTCATGATGTAGATATTGTAACAATTGACTCAACAAAACCCTTTGGATTTGATTACTTATTACCAAGAGGGTATTTACGAGAACCAATCTCTGCCCTCAAAAATGCTGATATAATAATACTCACAAGAACTGATCAATGTAAAAATTTGGACACATTAAAAAGCAGACTTAAAAATATTGCGCCAAATATACCGATTTTTGAGAGTATTCACCAACCAGTTTCTTTAATACAAGTAGATACAAACAATAATTTAGGGCTGGATTACCTTAAAGATAAAAAGGTTCTAGCAGTCTGTGGTATAGCTAACCATGTCTCTTTTTTTGAAACATTAAAGTCATTGAATCCAAAAGAGATAATTCCAGCATACTTTGCAGATCATCATAAATATACAAATAATGATTTTAGCTATATTCTTGGTAAGTTCACTGAGGCAAAAGCAGATTTAATAGTAACTACGGAAAAAGATGCACAAAAACTAATGAATATTAGCTTTTGTGCTGTTTTGATATTAAAAATTGAATTAAAGTTAATATCGGGTGAATTCATGGATATTATCAAACAAAAATGTAATTTATAGGACACAAGTTTTTATGCCTTGTGTCCCAATATACAAAACTACACACCAGCTTGATCTAGTCTTTCAATAGCTTTTTTGGCTTCGCTATAATTCGGACTAATGGAAAGAGCTTCTTCATACTTTCGCTTTGCATCCTCAAATAATCTTTGTGCTTCTAATTCTTTTGCTTCTCTTAGTGTATCTTCAAGTTTGCTTGCATCTTCGAGAACAACTTCTGCTTGTATTTGAGTATCTCTGGCTTCTTCGTATTTAATCATGCTGATTGTGCTATATGATGTATCTTCTTGTTTTATTAGCTTTCTATCAACTTGCGTTATATTGACACCAAGATTTGTGTTGAGTTGATCGGCAATTTCTACACCTAAAAGCTTTATTATCTTAAATAATTCTTGTTTTGGTCCAGTAACTTCTTCTGCTTTTAAAACGGCACCAGTTTCAACTACGACTATACGAGCATCTATACGAATTTCGTCTTTTCCAGTTCCTTTGCGCCAAAATGGAATTGAACAACCACCAGAATCCCAGACTTCTGGTTTATCCATAAATTGACCAAAACATAAGGTTTGCGCACCTAGAAGTTTACCAAACTTTTGCACTGTTTGTTGATCAAAGCCATCGCCTTGCCATTGCATTTCAATCTCTTTACGCAAATCGTCAATCTTTTCTCTTTCAACAACAATTAGATTTTGCACTTTTGATAATTCAGTTATCAATGCGCCAACAATCCCCATTCGCAAACGGTCTAATGAATCATGGTCTTTGCTTAAAGTATTATTATCAAAATACATAATACCCAAAGTCATTTTTCCAGAGTTTGCGCTTGATGGACGTTTGGGCATCATTTGTGTTGATTCTATAGGCTTTTTTCCTGAACAGCCCATAATAAAAGTTATGGTAAAGCACAATGTAAGTGTAATTAACATAATATATAAAAATCTTCTATTATTCGATTCTATCATTGCTAATCTCCTCTTGTAAAAGCTAAATCTCTTCTATAAATCCTCAATAATTCTTTTGTTGATTAGTTCTAATATATATCTTTGGGCTAGTTCACCCCCACGTGGTGTATATGTTCGTAAGTTACTTATCATCTCCTCTCTGATTATACTGGCTCTACTTCTTGGCATATTCTTGAAAAGTTTTGTTTTTATTGCTGTTGATGCATCTATCAATGCAAGAGTTATATTGAGATTACTTGATTTTGCGATGGCATCCATCACAAGTCTATCATCAATATGCTCTATTTCATCAAAATCCAATATAGGTAACTGTTGAAACATCTTAATCCTCTACATAAACAAAAAACTTCCCATCAATTGTGCTTACATAGACCTTCACTGGATCCGTTTTACTTACAGTTAGGCTTTTTATTACTTTATTTGTTAATCCATCATTGATCGGGGTCCATGTTTCACCAGCATCCGCACTTCTATAGACACCATTCGTATTAGAAGCATAAACAATAGAAGTATTGCTAGGATTTACAGCGACATTCGTAACCATAAGTGTTGATGGTATATCATCGGTTGGAGCAGCGAAAATTTCTGTGCTGGGTTTTGACATCCATATTTCTCCACCAACAGACGCCCAATTTGCCCCACCATCAGTTGTTTTAAATAATCCGCCTGTCTCTGTCCCTGCATAAAGTACTTTTGGATTTTTCGGATCAATATCAATACAAAAGACGCTTCTGGAGGTAATTCCATTATTTATTATAGTCCATTTTTTTGCGCCATCTGTGGTTTTGGCAATTCCGCCGTCTGTTGTAACATAAATCGTCTTTGGATCATTTGGATCCATAACAAGGGATTTAATGAATGTGTTTTTTAGCCCTTCAATAGATTCTTGCCATTCATCATTTGCAACATCATATTTATAGATTCCGCCTCCGTCAGTTCCAAGATATACAGTTTTTGGGTCTTTGGGGTGCATGACCATAGCTTTTGTGAATGTATCATCTAATGTGCTACTTATATCTTTCCATGTATTTCCGCCATCTGTTGACTTGAAAACACCAAAAGCTGCTAATCCAGCATAAATTGTCTCTGGTTTTGATGAGTCCATAGCCATACATCTTATTTGAACACCAGACACAGTCCCTTCTTCTGCTACTGTAAATCCTTGATTTTTCTGAACCCATGATTTTCCACCATCTGTGCTGACGATAAATCCTGCCCCTTCTGAAGCACCATATAATGTATTTGGATTGGTCGGATGAATTATTAACTGGTTAATCCAGCCAGTAGGCATTCCCTGTGGTATCGAGAAAAGCAATGTCCATTCTTTTGCCTGAACAATAGAGTTAATTGATAATATTGACATACAAACCATAAATAAAACAACAAATTTCAATATCTTTTTTAGAATCATGCTGAATTACTCCTTTCTTAATTCATAAATATTACAGGCGTTAACGATGCAATTATACCATTATTATAAAGTGAAATCAACATCATATTGACTATTTTTTTTGTCTAGTTACCAATGATATAAAAGTAGAAATTTTGGCTATTTTTTTAATGCTGTTACAACAAGATGACAGCCTTTGTCACTAAGAAGATTATATTCATGCTCAATATGGCTTATTTCGTCTATATGATAACCTGAAAGCAATTGAGAAATCTCATTACGTCCAATAAAATGATGTGGTATTCCAGCTTCATGTCCTTCTGTCTTTACAATCGTTCCTTTTTCAACTTCTGATTCTTTTTTATACATTGGTGATCTTTTTGACTGAAAGGTTATCAGAAGGCTACCACCATGCTTTAATATTCGGTAGATATTGTATAATGCCTTAATCATATCTGCAGAATAAGCATGATAAACAACGTTATAGGCTATTACCGCATCATACGACTCATCCTGTTCACTGATTTCGGTCATACATTCATGCTTTATTCTTTTGGTATAGCCATTTTTTATTAGACGATCATTGACTTCGTTAACAGCATCGATAGAAAAATCTGAACCATATACATCAAATCCCATATCCAAAAGAAAAAATATATGCCTACCAATCCCACAACCAAGATCGTATACTCTTTTCTGATTATATTTCTCAAGATGAAAAACAAATTGAAAGACATCCTTTGATGGAATAGACCAGTATTGCCTTTCTGATTCATCTATTGCAGACCATTTCCATGCTTTCAATATAAACACCTTATATTAAAATTCGGATTCTAGTTCTTTTTGTAATAAATCTTTATCAAAGCCTTCTTTGCGGACCCTCATATCAAAATATAGAAGCGGAATAATCAATATCCTAAAAGGCTCTAGTAGGACAGAAATGATATTAGAAAATCCCTTACCAAGAAGAGAACCGTTGTCGCCAGCAAATAATAGAAGTTTGGAAAAACCAAAAGCAGACATCCATGTTATAATTAGTATGCCTAAAAAAACTAGCGGAATTAAAATAAAGCCTTTTCGGAAATAGCCATTTATAAGATGCTTACTTCTTTTCATTGCACCAAAACCGCCTTCACCTTCTATTGTCACAGTTTGAGGCACAAACGCAAACCAAACCCATAAGACACCTGATAAACATGGCGCTACAACAGATAAGATACTGGCAACTTGTGGACTGCTTATCAAAGCAGGTAATGCTACGACAAATCCAGAACAAATTATAATACCCGATACAAAAATCGTTCCCAAAAGTGGAATCGCCTTTTTTAATCCGATTCTGTATGCTTCTGATATGTTAATTTCTATGCCTAGATGCTTTTTTGAGATAAAAGCAGTTATGGCAGATATAGTTATTGGGCTAATAAATGGAACAAAGGCTAAATCAAGCAGTTCAATAATCAATATACTGCTTATATACTCAAAGTTGGCAATATTTTGCTCGTTTAATGGAATTGATATTGCCAGTAATGGAACAATCAGCTTTGACAAAACATATATGACTATTAGATAAGGACCTTTTAATAATAGGATAATACCAAGCATTTTAATAAAATTCGCTTTATAAAGCCTATATGCTTGGATAATAATATCTTTTATAGTCTCTGCTCTTAATATATCGATAGGCTCATTAGTCATAAATTATTTTTTTCTAAAGCTATCCACCAAACGTTTTAGGTCCTGATCAGATGGTTCTAATTGAAGGGCTCTCTGCCAATTCATGAGGGCATCTTTTTTTCTGCCCATTCTATGATAAAGTGTTCCCAAATTCCTTGATGCCACAGAATAGCTTGAATATTTGCGACCAGTAGAATCTCTGACAGATAATATGTTTATTGCTTCAAGATATTCTCTTTCTGCTTTAAGGAAGTAGTCTTTGGTTTGTCCTTTAATAATCGTTATCCAATAATCTTTTTTGCCATCTTCTTTGGTTTCTTCCTCAATATGAATGTAATGATCTAATGGTTTTATATAATCGAGTATTTCTTTACTAATAGCCTGATCATTAACAACAACAGTAATTATACCAGATATTGTTGTATCTAATGCTTCTTTCAGCTTATCAAATATCTGCTTTTTGCTTTCCATGAATCTACCATCGATTTCGATACCATATCCTATATCTTCATCAGAGGGAACAGGTGGTTCAATAGACCTCATGCCCAATTCATAATATGCGGCTCCGAGATCATTGCGGACATAGGGATCAGTTGGCATCATCTTTACTGCTCTGCTAAAATCCTCCACAGCACCAAGGTAGTCTAGTTGCTTAACCTTGTCCTCTCCTCTTATTCTAGCTTTCTTGACTAATTCAGCCTGAGATCTGGACATCCCTATTGGTTCTTCACGCAATCCATGCTTTTTATAATCATAAAAAATAAGGAAAATTCCTACTATCATAACAGAAACAACAAAAATCGTTACAACAGGTGTTTTCATATAATAATATATTCCCTCCCCCTGAAATTTAATCTAATTCAAGAGATAGCTATTAA
Source organism: uncultured bacterium (assembly GCA_964564735.1). Classification (GTDB taxonomy): domain Bacteria; phylum Poribacteria; class DTPJ01; order DTPJ01; family DTPJ01; genus CAZMCH01. Next base: position 2,851 of record CAZMCH010000093.1, on the reverse strand, counting down.
CTAATATTTGCCTATTTCTTTTACTAATTTAACTATTTGACGATAATTATCAAAACTAACACTATCTGGAATACTATGGTCAGAAGTGAAAATATATCCATCGGATTCCAGCATTATTGGCAGTATTGCTTTAATATCTGCTTCTGCTTTTTCTATATCAGACCAATTTTGGACATCAAAACCACCCCGAAACAAAAGATCATTTCCATAGATTTTCTTCATCTGTATTGGGTCAATTCCAGCCTTAACTTCCAATGGGTTGAGTGCGTCAAGACCTATTTCTATTAAATCAGGTATTAGCTCATTTATATTCCCACAGCAATGCAAATGCGCCTTTATACCATGTTCATGCGCCCAATCTATTGCACGTTTTTGATATGGATGGACCATTTCTCGCCACATATCTTTGGAAAAAATCAAGCCATTTCTATATGCCATATCGTCAAACCACATTAACTCATCAAAAGTATAGCCCTCGTTCCATATCATATCAAGAAGCGTCAAACTAAAATCGCAACCATAATTGAACATATCCATAACCCATTCAGGATTATCAGCCATCGCATATAATATTGTTTCTGTTCCGCATACACGAGAATTGATTATATCATAGCCAAACCAAGGAGTAACCATAAGCCATGCACCTGATTTATACCACTGTTTATAATGTTTTCTAAAGCGTTCCCAATCAATGCGATCACTGGTCGGAGTCATTCGCTTCTTTGCTTCCTGCCAAGTCTGAGGGTCTTTGATTATGCAATCAAGGTAATGTGGTGTCGCTGATATTGGAATAAAGTTCTTTTTTGTAACCCCCCATTCATCTCTTTCAATTTTATATGTATCGGTTTCCTCAATAAGTTTATATTCATATCTAGGGCTAGTATCGATACCTATTGTGATAATATTATCCAATCCGAAATATTACTCAAAACTAACACCTACGGGCAATCCTTCATTTTGCCAGCGAACCATAGCAGAACCCCATACCCAGTCTGTTATTGGCACTCTATCTGGTTCTTGATGATTGTAGGCTCTACTTATACGCTGATAGGTTGTCATTTCGTTTTTATATGTTCTCCATAAACTCTTGACTAATTCTGGGATAAATTAATGTATGATTGCCAAAGCTCACCTTTGCGCTCGAATATTACTCTAATTATTTGGTCTTTGCGCAAACCCGATACAAAATCGATAAAATCATCTATATTTCCAATTTCTGTGACCACGCTGAATCTCCTAAATAGATCAGATTCTTCTCTGGATATTTTGGTTATAAGATCACCAACTTTTAGTTCTGCTTTATCAGAAGGACTGCCTTTTATCACTTTAGCAACTATCACGCCATTTTGAATAGACGAAAGACCATATTTTTCTGCTAATTCCTTTGTTGGAATTTGAACCGCAATTCCCAATAGTTTTTCCGCTACGCTTATCAATTCATCATATTTAATTGTGATAAAAAAATCCTTTGTTTCACCTCCCCTTAATACCTTGAATCTAGCTTTTTCGCCTTCCCATAAAAGCCTTATTATCTCATCTGCCTCATTTGCGGAACTGATTTTTTCATTATCAATAGCCGTTATAACATCACCGTTCCGAATACCTGATCTATAGGCTGGACTATCTTCTAACACAGACGAAACCAAAGCACCTTGTTTATCCCGTAATCTGAGATGCTCTGCAATATCGTCATTTAAATCTTGAAACCTCATGCCAAGCCAAGGTATTTTGATTCCGCCAAATTGTATAAGTTTCGTAATCGTCTTTTTGGCACTATTGATCGGTATAGCAAAGCCTACACCCTGATAACCGCCTGTTGTTGAATATATTGCGGTATTTATGCCGATAACTTGCCCAAAGCTATTGACAAGCGGTCCTCCGCTATTTCCGGGATTTATTGCTGCATCTGTCTGAATCAGATTATTTAGTTTAACGCCTTCTTTCTGAAAAGTCCTGCCTGTAGCACTTACAACTCCCACTGTTACAGTTGGCTGAGAATCTTTCATGAGATAACCAAATGGATTACCGATGGCAATAACCCATTCACCAACCATAAGATCATTGGAATTACCAAGTTCTGCAATCTTGAGATTTGGCGCATCAATCTTTAACACAGCTAGATCTGACTGTTTGTCACTACCAACAATTTTTGCCTGATATTGCTTCCCATTTGATAAAGTTACCTTAATATCACTGGCATCAGAAATAACATGATTGTTTGTAACTACATATCCTCTTTCGTCTATGATAAAGCCCGAACCAAGACCATAAAATTTTCTCTCAAAACCATGTGGATAAAAGAAATCAAACCAAGTTCCACGATCAAAAAAAGAATCTCGAACAACTTGAACGGTGCTTATGCTTACAACACTATCACCAGCTTTTTTAATAGCCTGAACTATGGCGTTATTTCTTGATCCAGTTATATTTGCGTTTGCATCATCAATTTGAGATACAGTTTTTAGCGATCCCTCTGCAAAATAGGGACCACCGATCCTTTTGTTTGGTGACGCATAATTATTCCATATTCTCAGAAAAATATATGCAGAGAATATAACCAAAAGAAATAAAATAATTATGGTAATTGGCTTTTTGATATTACTCAAAGGTCTTACACTCGCTATTGTAGTCATATTATGTATTATAGAATGTTATACAGAACGCTGACAAAGAGAATTTGGCAGATTATTTACATGCTTTAATCTGCCAAAATCCGCCAAAATCCGCTAAAATCCGTCTAATCTGCTTTCTATTCCCTATTTTGAATTAGAATGTTGGAACTTTCACTGCAACTTCACGTCCACCGGCATTTGCAGAATCAATAACGCCTTGGAATATAACATTTGTTAGC
>CAZMCH010000092.1:0-16268 GCA_964564735.1 uncultured bacterium | reverse complement strand
CAAGTCATGAAAAATAATGCGGAAACAATACTCAAAGATATGGCTTGCAAGAGGTCACGATTTTGACTCTAATATCTTTTTTCTGTTTTTTTAGCGTTTATAATAATTGGCTTTATATGTCTAATTCCAGAGAATTTGTTGGTTTTGTTACACATTTAATTAGCCTTCTTCCAACAATTACAAGCTCATCTTTATTAACTGCATCACTCTGTAATATAAGTCTGTTTGCCACACTTACATAATTTTGCAGAATTTTACTTCTCTTTGTATAAGAACGCATTATTGCGCGTTCAATGAAAACAGATATTTCATCTTTCTTAAACGGCTTAACTACATATTCTTCCACACCTTTTTCTAATGCCTCTTGCATATCATAGACATCATCATAACCAGTAATCATAATAATTGGAACTAGAGGGTCTATGAGTTTTATATATTCTAATAATTGAAAACCATTCATATCAGGCATTTTTATATCTGTTAGAACAATGTCAAATATCTCTCTTGATAATATTTTAAGTGCTTGAGAGCCACTTTCTACAACAACGATTCTTTCTGCTTTATCTTTTAACATCTCAGAAAGCATATCTCTGATATATGCTTCGTCATCTACAACTAGAATTGAATTTATATTCACTTTAGTTCTCCATTGCTTTTTGGAAGGTATATATTAAAAGTTGTGCCTTTTTCTGACTTTGTATCGATGTGAATAAATCCATTGTTTTTCTGAATGATCCCACTTGCCGCCGAAAGGCCAAGATGTAATACTGCAGTTTGTTTTCTTGTAAAGAAAGGCTCAAATATCTGATTTGCTGATTCTTCGTCTAATCCTAATCCGCTATCCGAAACCGAAATAACAACATACATATCCGCTTTATTTTCAGAACCATTCAGATGGATATTTTTAGGTATATTACTCACACTAACAGATATAGTTACAGTTTCACCTTCTGGTGTTACATTAATTGCGTTTAAATATATATTTGCCAAAGCCCTACATATTTGGTTGCTATCTACATAGACATCTGGTATATCATCTGGGATATTAAGCTTAAGATTGATGTTTTTTTTGTCGCCATTACCATATAGCAAGAGCATGTTCTCAAGTAAATCATTTATTTTGGTATTACTAGGTTCACTACGTATAGACCTCGAGTATGTAAGCAGGTTATGTGTAAGTTCAGTAACACGCTGGGAAGCCTCAAGTATCTTATTAGCATAATCACGAGATTTTTCTTGTTGTTTAAGACTAAGCCTGAGCATATCGCTATAACCAACAACTGCACCCATAAGGTTATTGATATTATGTGCAATGCCTCCTGCAAGTGTTGTAATATTAACTAATTTTTGTGATGCCAGAAGTTCCTTTTGATAAAACAAATTTTGCTCATACATTGCCTTCATCTTTAAGTGTGTGCGTATTCTGGCAATGGCTTCAAGAGGCTTATATGGCTTAGTTATATAATCTATATTATCAGATTCCAATTTCTCAGCAATTTCAGAAAATTCACTTTTTGATGTAGCAAAAATAACAGGAATTTCAGATATTAGCTTATTTTGTTTGATTTCGTAGTATATTTCATGATCATTTATATCAGAGATTGCGTCATCTAATAAGATAAGGTCAGGTATTTCTGATTCGACGATTTTATATATCTCTCTGTAATTATCAGAATTTCTAACCTCATATCCATTCTCTTTTAGTATATGAGATAATGATGATATATCTGTTGGTGCATCTTCAAATATCAATATTTTTGGTGGATTATTCATATATTGCATCTCCCCAGATTGTAATTAGTTTAATTCCTCAATTTATTAATCCGATAAACATAAACCAATATTTCTGCAACAACCTTATACAATTCAGGAGGTATTTCCTTTTCTAGTTCAATTTGCATTAATAATTCTACAAGATTTGGGTCTTCTTTTATGGGTATATTATTCTCTTTTGCTATTTGTATTATTCTTTCTGCTAATTTGCCTAATCCTTTGGATTTTACAACTGGCGCTGAGTTAACATTAGCATCATATTTTAATGACACCGCCTTTTGTATTGATTTTGTTGTGTTTACGTATTTTATGTATCTTTTCATTATACATTTTTATCTATCAAATTTTTTGTATGATAATATAAAGGATTTCTAAAATTCTGTATTATGCAGTTTAAATTATCTACATCATAACCAAGTTTGATAAAGCTATTTTCAAGCTCTGAGGAAGTCTTTTTTATAAGATCATATATCTCATGATTATCTGTTTTTATGAAGCAATTTAGGCTGTTATCAAGTATATTTACTATAAATTCAATCTTGCCAATTTCATATAAGTCAAATCTAATCGAAACATTAGAAGCTTTATTTTCGTCTTCATCATTTTTTGAATAAGAATAGCCAATTTCAGCAGCAGTTTCTTCTTCATCAAAAAATATCGGCAATGTAAATAAAACATGAATAAAATCATCTTTGTTTTCATAATTATGACTTGATAGTAATAACAAACTCCATATCTGATCTACTAAATCTTCTTTTGATATACTATCTGTTATATGTATGAAAACTTTATCCAATAAATCAGATAATTTCTTAATTTCGTAATCTGCTAATAAATTTTTGGAATGCTTGATGCCATCTATAATTTTTTTAATTTCACTGATGGGATCATTAAGAAATGGTTCACTATCATCTTTATATTCCTTATCTGCCAAATTATCTGATAATATCTGAAGAATTATCTTATCTTCATTGATCTTTTTGATTAAGACACTTATCTCTTGCCCTTCTTCCATCATAAGATTGGTGTTTGCAACAACTCTTTGACCTTTTAGATCAACAACAATTTTTCCTCCACCGAGATACTCAAGTAGTTTGACTTTAATAATATCACCTTCATTAATTTTGAAGGTATTCTCATTATGTTTTACTTTATCGAAAATTACACTATTTTTGGTATTCAGTGACTTAATATTCATTGATTATTTTAACCCCCTTTCAATATGAAACAGCTAGTATAAATCATATTGAAAGGGGTTCGGAGGTGCTTTTTAAATTATATTAGGCTATCATTTCGTTGCATGGTTTTCTTTACGTGCTTTAATTAGATCGAGTATCAAATTTACTTCACCAACTGGAATATCACTTTTTTGTGCAATTGATATTGGATCCATCCCTTTTTGAGCAAATTCCTGAACTTTATCATATTGTTTTGGAAATGTAATTTCTTTTTCTACTTCGTTTATATTTTTTTGCCTTAATTCTTGTATATCATTTTCTTCATCTATATCTGTTGATTTAGTTTTTTTCTTCTTTTTTTCTTTTATAGTCCCTTTCTCTATTTCTTCCAAAATGTCTGCAAAAATCGGATTTTCCTTAAATAATTTGCGATTCTTTTTGAGTAATCTGACGATCCTGAACGATTCCTTCATCTTTGATATCATATACAAAAGGGAAATTATGACTATAATGTCAAAACCAATTTGTATAAATCCATATCTATTATCATTAATTAATGAACTGATAACTGGAATATCAAACGGCAAATTTGAAGCCTTATTTAATTGTTCAATATTTTCTATTGATTCTTCTGAAATTGGCTTTTGTGTTTCATTACTATTATAGTTGATCGTTTTTATTTGAGATTCTTTCGAGTTTTGCGAAAAATCATCAATATCTTGGTCTGAAATAGCAACTACCTCAGGAGCAATTATATTTTCAAATGGTGATACATCAATAACTATTCTCGCAGGAGATTCAAGGGGAAATACATTAAAAGTTGCTGGTCTATTAATGGAAATATTAATATTAATATTATCTTCATTAGTTTTCCTGAGTTCTAATGAATTAACTAGACCATCATCTATCTTAAAAATATTTTTTGATGTTCCAATTTCTGATTTTAATATTGATATATTTAGGCTGTTGTCTTTATCATAGTTGGTCTTATACTGTGTTAGCTCATTAAGCTGAAGAACAATTCTTGTTTTCTCTTTATCAGAATAATATCTTACCTCCTTTATTTCCGAAGCCTGAATTAATGTTGAGCAAAAAGTTAAAAATATAACGAAAACTAATATTAACGACCTAATTTTCTTAGCCATTTTAACCTCCGTATTCTCCAAATTTTGCAACAAAAACTGGAATTGAGTTTTCACCCAAACTATATTTAATGTTAATAATGAAAATATTAATCAGCTTTAAGATCAATAAAATGTTGTTCATCAGGATTATGAATATTATCTTCATTCCCAATCTTGTTGGGTTTAACATAATTAATATTTTTTTTGCCTTTTTTTTGCTTATCTTTGCTTTTGTCATTTTTTGTATTTATTTCTGTATGTTCAGCTTTATTGGTTGTTTGAACTTGCTCTTCCTTGATTGCAGACTCTTTTTGTATAGCCATTGCAACCTGCTGTTTATGAATGTCTTCACGATGATTTTCTATATTCTGTATCTTGGCTATATCGGTCATGTTAAGGACTGTATTTCTTGCATTAATCGAATTTCCCATAAATACCTGTTTATATTACAAAAATTGTCTTTGAGAACCAAAATTCTCTATAGTCTTAAAATCTGTGTTAATGAACTTCAGGCGAGAGTGCAGACGTAAAATTGCGCTGGAATGGATTTGGCATACCCTTGATTCAGTTAGGTTTATAGCTCTTCCTATCTCTTTCATAGTCATCTCTTCATAATAATAAAGTGATATAACCAATTTTTCTTTTTCAGGCAATTGTTCTATTGCTTCACCAACAATATTTTCTGTTTCTGTCATCAATACTTGGTTTTCGGGATCTACGGAGTTACCATTAACACTATCAGAACATATTTCATCATCATCATGAAAAATATCATCTAACAAGGATATAGCCATTCTACTTACTTCTACTAATGTGTTTCGATACTGTTCAAGTGTCATTCCCAGCATATTTGCTATATCTTCTTCATCAGGATTTTTATTGCCATTACGTTCTAATTCTGCATAGGCTTTTTCTATCTTTCGTGCTTTATCTCTTATGGAATAAGGGACCCAATCCATAGAACGTATTTCATCTATGATTTCGCCTCTGATTCTATGTTGCGCATAGCTTTTGAAGCTTGCTCCCTTAGACGGATCATATCGATCGATAGCATCCATCAAACCTATTATGCCTGCATTAACTAGATCATCAGAATCTTGTGAGGGATTGGCATAGATAGAAAGCCTTTGAGCAGTTGATTTTACATAGCTTAGACAAGCTATGATTAATTGATCACGTATCTTTGATGATTTTTTTTCATTATATTCTTTCCAAAGTTCTTCAATCATTTCCTATATCCAATGCTTTTATTATATATTCTAATTATTTGACACATTATCATGTTTATCATCAGCCTCATTCTCTTTTATATTCTTATTATCTAATAAGGAATTTTGTGGATTTTTAGAAAACTTTTCAATAATACTGCCTAATAGAAAGATGAAAATAGCAGAAACAAACAGACTCAAAAAAGCACGTATTAAGATAATTTCAGGTCTAGCATCTATAGCAAGCCCCATAATCATAGACAATGTAAGTGCGCAAATGCTGATAATTATACTAATATCACGCTTAATTTGTCCCATCATTCAACGCCTATCGCTTATTGATTATAAATCCTTCTCAAGAATTCTATTCGCCAGAGAATTGATACATTTTGTTGCAATTGCTTCTGGATATTTGAAAATTAAAGGTTCCTGTGAAGAAACAGAATCTGAAACGGCTTTATCCATGAGTATATATCCCAAAAAATTGGCTTTTGCATTTATAAATTTTTTGCCTGCAAGTATTATCCTTTCTCCAACCTCCATTGCTTGTTCTGGACTTTGCGCCATATTGACGATGATACTCAAATCAGCATCTTTACGTTGAGATATAACTTTAATCATTGCATAGGCATCTGTTATTGCTGTTGGTTCAGGAGTAGTAACAACAATTATTTGTTGTGCCGAAACTGCAAAATCCACTACATTATTGGAAATGCCTGCTGCAGTATCTATAAAAGTGAAGTCAAAATTATTAGCTGATCTTATTAACTCTCGTATCAGCATGCTTCGGTCAAATTCAGATAAACTCGCCATCGGAATTCTACCCGGACTTGCTGGTATTATCGTTAATCCTGCTGGACCTTTGACAAATATCTCTGATATTTTTTTCTCACCAGATACAACATGTTCAAGGTTATATTTCGGTTTGAGCCTCAAAATGACATCAATATTAGCAAGCCCCAAATCTGCGTCGATAATTCCAACTTTTGCTTTTTGTATAGACATGGCTAATGCAAGGTTAGCTGCTATATTTGTTTTCCCAACTCCGCCCTTGCCACTTGTAATTGCTATTGTTTTGGATATAGGCTTTTGCTCTTCTGAATTAGCATATTCATCATTTTGGCGTTTAAGAGCCACTGCCATCATCCGTAACATTGTTGCCTGATCATTTTGTATCATAGAAATTGCATTATCATAGAGATTTTTCCTCTATGTTTCCTCTTTTTTGACTTTTTTTGCTTATTATTTTGCAAAGCGTCTGCGTGCAACAAATAAATCCCCAAGATATTCTAAGTCCGCTAATTTTATATCTTCTGGGACATTCTGACCAACTGTAAAATACGAGATCGGTTTTTTTATCTTTGAACATACGTTTAATATCAGACCAAAGCTAGATGTTTCATCAAGTTTAGTAAATATGTATTTCTGAACATAATCAGGGGCAAAAGATTCTACTACTGAATAAGCATCATTATCTTTTGTTGAGGCAGATAAAAGCAATTGTATATCTGCTGGTTGTGATGCCTCCAAAAAGTCTTCAATAACTCTGATCTCTCGCATATTTAGATGACTTCTGCCCGGAGTATCTACTAAAATCACATCTTTGTCTCTGTAATCGTCAATACATTTCCACAACTGATCTGGAGTTAGTGCTACTTTTAGAGGTATCGACATTATTTGAGCATAAGTTTTTAGTTGTTCAACAGCAGCGATCCTGTATGCGTCAATCGTAATCAATCCAACCCTTTTTTCTTTCTGAAAATGATATTGCGCCGCCAGTTTCGCCAATGTTGTTGTTTTTCCTACTCCTGTCGGTCCTATTAAAACAGTTACTTTTTTTGAAATATCATTCTCATCTGAAATATCTAGGTAATTTCTGAAAAAATCTAACAAATAATTTCTAACATCAAAGGTTGAATTATATTCATCATGATTAAGCATTGAAAGAATCTCATAAGCAAGATCATTATTTACCTGATTTCTAACAAGACATTCATGCAATGTTTGTGATATTCTTCTTTTATTTGTTTTTGATTGTTGTTTTGATTCAAAAAGACATTTCCATTCGATCTCTTTATTGCTCTTTTTTATTGATTCTTCTATAAATGAATTTATCAATTTTGATTTTTCATTATATTTATTATTTTCTCTATTAATACTTTCGGTATTTTCTTCATTTTTATTAAGTCTTTTTGCTAATTTTTTTTCCGATTCTGAATTTATTTGATTTGAATATGTTTTTAGGACTTCGGAAAGTGGTATTGGATCTTTTATCTGTGTGCTGTCCAATTTGGATATATGAATCTTATTCCTCTTATCAGACATCTTAGATACATTCTTATCCGCAACATCAAACTTGTGTATATCAGAATGTTTAAGATCATCATTTACAACCACATCTATCGATTTTTGCCTTGCATTATCGAATAAGATATTCCTATCGTTATATATCTCCAAATCCTCATCAACAACCGCTATTATCTCAACCATCTCTGATGATTTGCCACCTGTTGATTCATCTAATTTTCTAACATGTAATATTTTAGCATCAGGTCCCATCTCAGAAGTCGCTTTATCTATGGCTGATTTCAGATTATTTGCCTTGTATCTATTTATTGTCATTTTATCACCTCACGATACTAGCCTTTATTGAGAGCATATTTAATAGTTTCTACTTGCTCAACATCAATGTTAGGGGGAACTTCGTTATATGCAATAACTGTGAGATTCGGCATGAATCTTTGGGTCATTTTCTTTAAATGGCGACGTATTGACGATGAACAGAGTATTATTGGTTGAGTTTCAAGAATTGCATTATTTATGGCTTGTGCGATAGAATTTATGATGCCTTGTGTTGTTGCAAAATCGAGATTAAAATGTGATTGATCTTCACTGATAGAATCTGTAATCGTTTCCTCTATAGATGGATCAATTGTAAATACCCTAAGCACTCCATCCCGTCCAACAAGAGGCTTGCATATATTTCTTCCAAGCGAATTTCGGACATATTCCGTCAAAATATCTATATCTTTGGTTATATTTGCTTGTTCGGATAATGTTTCAAGGATACGAACTATATCTCTGATTGAGACTTGTTCTCTTAAAAGATTTAGGCATATTTTATGAACAACACCCATAGAAATAACGTTTGGGATAAGTTCCTCAACAAGATTTGGATATGATTCTTTTACGTTATCTAATATATTTTTTAGTTCACTTCTGCCCAATAACTCGTCTGAATGGGTTTTTATAATCTCAGTAATATGGGTTATCAAGACAGTTTCAGGATCGACAATAGTATATCCAGCAAATTCAATTTTTTCTTTTTGTGATTCGGTTATCCAATGAGCAACTAATCCAAAAACTGGTTCTTGTGCCTCTATGCCTTCTATTTCTTCGGTTGCTGTTCCGGGATTCATAGCAAGGTAATGACCCATCATAATCTTTCCTGTTGCTACACTTGAGCCACGAATAATGATGCTATATTCCCCCGGCTTAAGCTGGATATTATCTCTGATTCTAATTGGAGGAATAATAAAGCCCATATCTATTGCGTATTGCCTTCGCATAAGTTTTATCCGTTCTAGCAAGTTGCCATTCTCATTTGGATCAACAAGTGGAATAAGTGTATGACTGATCTCAAGTTCCATAGGATCAATTTCCATCAATTTTTCAAGATTTTCTTCCTCTGTAACTTCCTTTTCCTCATCTTTTTCAGACTCAGAAACTTCTTTTTCCGCCAAAATGGGTCCTTTTCGGTTTATATAGGCAATTCCACCGATTATTACTGATAATAAAATGAAAGGTAATTTTGGCAATCCGGGTATAAGCCCCATAGCAAACATGACTCCAGCAGTTATAGCAAAGACTTTCGGATGATTAAGAAATTGAGATGATACTTCTTTTCCAAAGCTTCTATCAGAAGCAGCTCTGCTGACAATAAATCCAGAAGCAGTAGAGATTATTAACGCAGGTAATTGGCTAACCAATCCATCACCTACCGTTAATATGGCATATCTTGCGCTTGCCTGTGCAATACCCAAATTATGCTGAAGAACCCCTATAATAAGACCCCCAATAACATTTATAACCATTATAATAATACCTACTATCGCATCACCTCTGACAAATTTGCTTGCGCCGTCCATTGCACCATAAAAATCCGCTTCTCTTGAGATTATCTTTCGGCGTTCTCTTGCTTCGTCTTCTGTTATCAATCCTGCGTTCATATCTGCATCTATACTCATCTGCTTGCCGGGCATTGCATCAAGCGTAAATCTTGCTGCGACTTCTGCTATTCTTCCTGCACCTTTCGTAATGACTACAAACTGAATCACAACTAATATCAAAAATACAATAAAGCCGACCACATAATTACCACCGACAACAAATTTTCCAAAACTCCTTATCACTTCACCAGCAGCAGTATCGCCTTCGTGTCCATGCAACAAAATCAGCCTTGTAGATGAAACATTCAAAGCCATTCTTGATAATGTTGATACTAAAAGAACTGATGGAAAAGATGAAAAATCTAATGGACGAAGCGTATAAAGCGATATAAAAAGTATAATTAATGCAAATGCGATATTAAAAGAAAGCATAAAATCCAATATGATAGGAGGCAAAGGAATAATCATTGCCAACACGATGCCAACAATAGCAAGCGTTAGAGCTATATCGCTATGTTTGGATAACCTATTAAAAAATCCAGACGTTATACTTTTATCATTCATCTTTATACTGACCTATTGGATTTATAAATGCGTGCCAATATTTCAGCAACAGCTTTATAAAGTGTTGTTGGTATCTCATGTCCTACATCAAGCTTAAATAGCGATTGTGCCAAAGGCTTATCTTCTATGATAGGAATTTCATGCTTTCTAGCGATTTCTTTTATTTTTTCTGCTATCAGATTTCTGCCTTTTGCACATATTTTTGGTGCTTGATCTTCATCTTTTTTGTATTTCAAAGCTACTGCCAAATGTGTTGGGTTAGTTATTACAACATCAGCTTTGGGAACTTCCTGCATCATGCGCTTCATTGCCATTTCTCGCTGAATACTTCTGATCCTTGATTTAACCATCGGATCGCCTTCTGAACTTTTCATTTCCTCTTTTACTTCCTGTTTAGTCATTTTTAGACTACGTTCATACTCCCATCGTTGATAGGCATAATCAAAAGAGGCTATAATCAGTAAAAGTAATGCAGTGCGAAATCCCATCTTAAATACTAATCTAACAACTTCGGAAACTGCAGTCGTAATTTGCATATCTGCCAAACTCAATACTTTTTCTTTTTCTCCATTTACTGTAATATATAGGACATAAGCAACTATAAGGACTTTCAATAATGACTGAACCAGAGTAACAATCATCTTTTTTGACACGAATCTCTTGAATCCCGTTATCGGATTCATTCTATTCAAATCAATCTTCAATGCCTCTGTGCTTATGTGAAAACCTATCTGTGCATAATTAATTAGTAAAGCAGAAATAACCATAACTAATGAAAATGGAGCAAGAATTTTCCCGAATGTTATTATTGAGCTAAAGCCATAATGCCATATATCTTCTGGATTTAGGTTAGCAGGATTTATATTTGTAAATATATTCTCCATAAGGTTTTTCATCTGTGAATACATTGAGGGAAAGAGTATTCTCAAGGCAGATAAACCTATAAGAAACATAAAGGCAGAAACAAGTTCTGTGCTTTGCGCAACTTGTCCTTTTTGGCGTGCCTCTTCACGCTTACGAGGTGACGCCGATTCTGTGCGTTCATCTTGACTTGTATCTTCTGGCATCTATATTATTTCCTATCTCAGTATAAACCAAATATTATCACGCATTATAATCAATAATGATCGCATCACTTTTATAGTCAATGGTAATGAAATTGCCAATCCTATTAATCCAACAGCTATCTGAACAGGAAAACCAATTACAAATATATTCATTTGAGGCATTGTTCTGGTAATTATTGCCATTGTCATCTTTGCAAGAAACAAAACACCCATAATGGGCAAAGCAAGTCTTAATCCTGTTGAAAAAACTCCACTAAAGACTTTATTTAAATAATCTATAAATGATTCTGAAACTCCCCAAATACCCATCGGTATAACATCAAAGCTCTTTGCGATAGCCATAAGTATATAATGATGGCTATAAGTTATAATAAATATCAGTGTGGCTATAACTGTATATAATTCTGCTGTTACTGTTATGACTTCTCGGCTTGAAGTATCAAGGATATTTATCATGCCGAATCCAATATCATTTCCAATGAATTGTCCTGCCATTTGTATTCCTGCAAAGGTTAATCTTGCTATGAAGCCTATGGCGATGCCTAGCATAATTTCACGTAAAACCGATATAGTAATTGATATTGTGTTTTGCATACTTCCTACATTGAAAGAATCAATGGTTCTATATGGCACAACTGCCGAAGTTATTACAATTCCAATTGCAAAAGAAAGCAATACCCGAACTCTTACTGGAATATTCATTGATCCAAAAAACGGTGATGTAAGTAATATCGCCCCAACACGAAAAAATATAAGGAAAAATGATATTATCTGACTACTTCCAATAGTGAATGTATCCATAATTTACATTGTTCCATAATTTGTTAGATTTGACAGCATTTGAACCGCAAATTTTACGATTATGTTTATGGTCCATGATCCAAAGATAATTAATGTCAAAAATATTGCCACTATCTTAGGGATAAAAGCTAATGTCGCCTCATGTATTTGGCTTATTGATTGAAAAACGCCAACTATTAGCCCAACTATAAGACCAACTAATAGGACAGGTGCAGAAGCGAAAAGAACGGTTAATAAGGCTTGTTTTATTATTTCATTGACAATTTCTATTGACATTTTAATTGAACCCCATTACTAATGACCTTATGATGAGATGCCAACCATCTGCAAGCACAAATAGCAGTATCTTGAAAGGTAATGAAATCATCATTGGTGGTAACATCATCATACCCATAGACATTAAGATCGATGCGATAACCATATCAATAACAATAAATGGTATAAAGAGCATGAATCCCATCTTAAATGCAGTATTTAACTCGCTTACAATAAAGGCAGGGATAAGAACATGAGTGGGAATATCATTACGATTTTTTGGCTTGACCGATTTAGACATCTGAATCATTAAAGCAAGGTCTTTTTCCTTTGTTTGCCTAAACATGAAATCACGTATTGGCACAGTGCCTCTATCAATGGCTTCTTTGTAGGATATTTTTCCTGACATATATGGACTAAGGGCATTAGAATTGATGTTATTCCATGTTGGAGCCATGATAAAAAATGTTAGAAATAGTGCTATCCCAATCAGCACTTGATTGGGGGGAGTTTGTTGTATGGAAAGTGCTGATCGGATGAAAGATAGCACAACGATCACCCTTGTAAAGGATGTAAGCATAAGCAAAAAAGCCGGAGCCAATGACAGGGCAGTGAGGAGAAGTAATATTTGTATCCCTGTTGATAAATTAGCTTCGCCATTGCCTTTGTCGCCTATCTCTATCTTTGGTAATGTGACTTTAACTTGAGAGTTTGCAGTTCCAACATCTATTATCATTATAAATATTATAGCTGATAGCAAAATTGTAACATATCGCATGAATTCTTTTCCTCATTCATACTGACTTTTATTAATAATTTTTTTCAGATGTCCAATAAAACTTTGATTATCATTAAGAGATTTTTGACTATCTAAATCAATCAAAGTTTCCGATGAATAAAACTCATTTATATCCATTTTAGATAACAAAGATATATTTGTGCTTGTTAATCCCAGCAATAGTATTTCATTAGCAAATTTCAAGACACATACAGATCGCTTGTTGCCCAATGAATGATTATAAATTAATGATACTGACTGTTTTGTTTTATTATTGCTCTTATAAATTGGGAGTTTCTTTAATAAGAATACTGATCCTATAATTAATGCAAGCACAACGAGTAATGAAACAAACATACGAAGACTATCACCAAATGATCCATAGCTTTCAGACTGAATCTGATTTTCATAGTTATATATACCATTATCAGTTTGTTTTCCCTTTTGTGCAGATGCAATAGCAGAAACCAATAAAAAAATAATCACAGTCGCTATGAAAACTAAGTATTTTCCTTTATTTTCTTTTTTTATGCTCATTTTATCTCAGACTTTTTAGTCTCTGTGCGGGTGTAACAATATCAGTTATCCTAATGCCAAAATTCTCATCAAAAACAACAACCTCGCCTCTTGCAATAAGGTTATCATTTACAAGAAGATCAACTGGTTCACCAATCAGCTTATCTAATTCTATTATTGAGCCGGGACCTAGTTGTATAAGGTCTTTTATTACAAGCTTGGTTCTTCCTAATTCAACAGAAACCTCCAAAGGAACATCAAGCAAAATATCAATATTTGTTCCTGAATAATTCTTCATGATTGCAGAATCTACTTCATCTGATCTATTATTGGATTCTATATCTTGCTGATTTTCTGATTTAGTTTCATCTTCATTAGGTTCTATATTATCAGCATCTTGTTGAGAATTATTCATTGCACCTTTGAGTATCGCATCAATTTCATCTTGATCCACTTCTAAACTCCCTCGCTTTTCTCTTCATTTTTGCTATCAGATATCTGAACCGCCCTTCTTCCCTTGATCATACCGGGCTTACCTAAGAATTTCTTTTTCCCTGCAATAAATATGGAAACTTGCTCTTTTTTGGCATTTTGCAATAAGACAATATCCCCCTTTTTTAGCTTAAGCAATTCACCAAGTGTTACTGGGCTAGGTTCATACCGAACACTAACAGGTAAGTTTATTGATCTTACATGAACTTTCATCATATCTTTGTATAAATTCATTGCTTCATCATCGACAAGCGCAGGTGATTCTTCTTTTTTAAGATTTGCCAATGCTTGTTGTATGGTCAAAAATGGAAAACATAGACTCATCATACCATTGACATTTTCTAATTTGACATCAAACAATATAAGTATTACAGGATCACCTGCTGTTGCTGCTTGTATGAATTGCGGATTGTTTTCTAATCGTTCTAGTTTTATTTTTAATTCCATACTTCTTTGCCATGAATCCTGTAAAATTGATAATGCTTTTTCCATGACCTTTCTAATGATTGATTCTTCAACGACGGTAAGATTTCTATTGTATAGTTTTGAGTTACCCGAGCCTCCAAGTAATGTATCAATTATGGGAAAAGCCAATGGCATATTGATCTCAAAAATACTGACTCCCCTCAAAGGCTTCATACTGAATACCCCGACACAAGTAGGATCAAAAAGTGATGAAAGATATTCACCATAGTTCATTTGTTCTATGCTTATGCAATCAATATCGACTGTTGTTCTCATAGATATAGAAAAATATGAACTCAGTGATTTTGCATAACTACCATGTAAGGTATTCAAAGCTTTTATATGATCTTTTGATAGGCGACTTGGCATAGAAAAATCATATATTTCGATATTGCCTTTTCGCTGTTTAGAAAAAATATTTTTTGATGTTTTTTCTTTATTTTGCAAATTTGTGTCAGAATTAATAGATGGTGCTACTTTTATAAGTGCATCAATTTCATCTTGAGAAAGAATGGGCTTTGATGATGATTGAGGATTGATATTTTTTTCTTTATCTCCAGAATCATTATCATTCTTATCAGCCATTGCCTTTATCAATGCATCTATTTCGTCCTGTGAAATGGAATTATCTTCCATGTTTTCTCTCTCCGATTTATCATTAATATATAGTTTACTGCACAATAAATTCGCTAAAATAGATATTTGGTATGTCTTCATTTGTCAATTCTAATTGTGCTATCATACTTTTTTTTATCTCATCAAGTAATAGTGCTTTTCCTGCTGGTGATGTCAGTGTTTCAACATCTTTTGATGATAGAATTAGTATTAGCTGATGCTGAAGCTTAGATTTTGACTCATCAATTTGTTTTGCAAGGTCTTTTGTTCTAAGTTCAAGACAGACACCAACTTTTACAAATCTCCTCCCATCTGTCCCAATAGGATTTGCAAGCACTGATCCTAATTCGTGTATAATGGTCTTGTTTTTTCCATGTTTTTTTGATTTCTCCATATCAGATTTTGATTCTGAAGATTCCCCGCCAGAAGCCTTGCCAGAAATAGCATTTCCGCCTGAAATATTAAAGCGTGGATTTATGAACTTTGTTACCAAAAAAAAACCTACAAGCATTAATATTATTGGCACTGTCATTGCCAAATAAAGTTTTATTTTGGAATCCTTTTTGATATTTTCTTCTTTTGTCTCAACCAAGTTTTCTTCTGCCATTTATACTCCCCATATAATTCGATTATTGTTAGTTTAACTGATGCTTTCTGCACCAACCCGATCAGTTAATCCATCAATAATATCATCAACCACAGTTTCTTTATCTTTTTGTATAACCTCAACCGTTTGTAAACTGATTGGTTTAATACCAATTAAATCATCTACTGCTATACGAAAATTATTAACATCAATTGGCTTCATAAAGTGCCTTTGTATATTAAGTTTATCAATGTTTTCATTAGAAACTTGTCCACTAAATGCAGAAATAATTATTATAGACATTTCAGGAGAATTTTCTCTTATTTTTGTTAGTGATTCAGATGGATCATTTTCAAATGAAGATATATCAAATATGCCTAAGTCAAAGGTCTTCTTTCTTAGCTTTGCCATGACTTCTGCTTCTGTTTCACATGATTCAAAATCATAATTCTCATCTATGATAACACTTTCTATAAATTGATGAGACCTTGTTTCACCATCAAGTATTATTATCTTCTTCCGTTCTTGTGTTATTGGTTTATGTTCGCTTGTAATTACAGATGAGATAACATTCGGAAGTTCCTGTATGTTGATGGGTTTAAAAAGAATGACTGATATGCCAAGATATTGAAGATCGCGATGGAGGTTTGTATCTCGTGACGTAATTAGGGCTATTA
>CAZMCH010000091.1:0-16548 GCA_964564735.1 uncultured bacterium | reverse complement strand
TGTCTATTTAGACTGTTTGTCATAAACATAAGTTTATTACCTTTCCGAATTACAGTCTTCAGCTCCCTTGCTTGACAAAATGAAATAAATGAATTATAATATATTTATAATACCTAACAATATAAAAAATAATAATTTATTGATTTTGGTGTTTGAATATTAATTGCGGGGTTAATTATCTTATGCTTTATCTATAAAAGGAGGCATCATAGGTTTTAATAAAATATAGGAGGCTATCTTTATCATGAAAAGGCTAATTGTTTTTGTTATTGCAATTATGTTTTGTTCTCCCGTAATTGCATCAGCAAGAAGGGATGTTGGTCCTCCCGAATGGACATTTGATAATGTTGCGGATTTATCTGATTGGAGAGATGCGCATGATATAGAACCAATATCAGTCATTACAAAAATAAAAGATGCTAATGGTGATGAAAGAAGCGTTTTGCGGATTATTCCTACTGGAGATGATCCTTATGTTTATCCGGGTGGTTCTGTCGCTAATTGGGAACCTTTTAGTGGCTATGAACATAGTATAATATATATAGGTGTTAGGCTTGAAAAATCCGATGTTTGGCAAGTAGATTATATAAATAGCCCAAATACAGAATACGATGCAAGACGTAGTAAAAAATTCAATATTAGCAGTAATAAAGATTTTGTTGATCTTAAACTTGATATGCAATGGGAAGGATTAATTAAAGGATTAAGAATCCATTTAGGAACAAGTAAAAATAAGACAATTGAAATTGACTATTTATCACTCCAAGGACCTGTGAGAGTTTCCCAGCAGTCAAGAAAATTAGCGACCACATGGGGCAAAGTTAAAGACTTGTTCTAATTATAAAATTTATAAAAGACATGCTTTGGTATAGAAGTATGTCTTTTTTTATTGTTTGGAAAGTTATATTTTTATATTAATTCAAGAAGACCCTTTAATATGTTCAAGATGAGATTTTGCTGTCATTTTGAGCGAAGCGAAAAATCTTTTTTATTGCCAATTATTAGTAATAATACTTTTAAATCAGAAAATATAGAATCTGATAAATCAGAAAATATATAATCTGACAAAAAACTCTTGACAAAGTATTGGTTAATTTGTATTATCTTTACTTGTTAGGGCAAGATATACGCTGTATGAATTTTGCTTTATTATAAAGCCTGATATAAATCAGATAAATATATGAAGGAGTGGCGAATATGAAAGTTACCAGCAAAAAAGTCGGTGATATTATGGTGATAGAAGTTAACGGGAGAGTTATTGGAGAAGATAGCCTTCAGATGAGACGTGAAATTGCAGGCTGGTTAGCAGAAATTCCAGAAGATAAAACTCCAAAAGTTGTTCTAAAACTTGATGGTGTATCAATGATGGACAGCTCAGGGCTAGGCGTGTTAGTATCATCTTATACATCTGTCCAGAAAAAAGAAGGCAGGCTTGTTTTGGCTGGTCTAGGTAGAGGATTGCAAAATCTTATAGCAATAACAAAGCTGGCAAAAGTCTTTGATGTCTATGAATCGGAAGATGATGCTATTAAGAGTTTTGAATAAATGAATAAAATGTCTTAATATCATTCCTGTAAAGTCAAAAATAAGTGAAGCTTTTTTTACAGGAATGATATAATCCAATTAAAATCTCACCTAGAAATGTTCAGATAATCATATCCAAATCTCTTTCTATCAATTAGCTAAATTTCTTTATCAAAGCAGATTCTGCTTCTTTTGTCCAAACGCCATTATTAAGAAACGATGCTACATCTGGCATAATTTCAGGTAGTTTTTCTAATTCAATTAAATCCATTTCTGGAATTTGTGGATAAACAATAACTTTGCCATGAAACCTTTGTGAATCCACACCACGCAATCCTTCAATAGCTCCTTTCATACCTGATATTGCAGCGACTGATGTATTAGTATCCATTACATTCTGATCAACTTTGCCCAAAACGATTCTCATGTCTTCCAATGTTGATCCGCTAGTGCCTATCATATAAAGGCTATTTTCTACATAATAATCCATATCAATTGGGGCAAAAGATCCAGCCCTTATACCTGCAAAGATATTGAGTTTGCCACAACATTTAAGATTGTGTATAACTGGTGGTAAAAGCTGATGTGCGGGAACTAGGTATATTGCATAATCCGCTTTTCCTTGATAATTTCCTCTTTCTTTGGGATTATAGAGTATAAATGGCGTGCCTTTTTTATCTGCAAGGGATTTTACCGTTCTCTCAAGTATAGCCATACGGTCATTATTTATATCGGTTGCGATTATGTTTTTCGGCGCTTTGGCGAGTGAAAGTGATCTTATAACGTGCATCGTTCCCATAGGACCTGCGGCACCTACTATTAATATTTCGCTTTCATCAGGTATTTCACCAGTTGCGGGAATGTATTTATATGAGTTCGCTGGCTTGTTTCCCGATGTTCCGATAAACCTTGTTCCTTCATAATGAATACGTCCAACATCTATCAATACAGGTTCGCCAAACTTGCGTCCTGCGGTAGCGACATTCATAATTCCACGTTCTGCTAGTCTAGTCTTTTCTAATGATTCAAAAGTTTCTTTTGTAACGCCAAGATAAATAATATCTTCAAAAAGCCCTTCTGGTATCTCATCTGCATAAACGGGCTTTAAACTGCCAAGTTCCGATTCAATTTGTGCTTTCTCTTTATCGTTAAGACCAACTGCCATAACTGATTTTGGCTTATTAGAAAATAAACCTTGAAGGTCATAATCTCCGCCTTCTTTAACAATGAGAACGTTACCTGATATTGTCTGGCGTTCACGTGTAACATAAGCATCCTCAACACAAGCCCAAGGCTCAACTAATGCAACTGCTGATGCACTTGGCTCTTCGGTAACAGGTATAAGGAATGATTCGCCATCTGGGGCAGTAATTACCCTTTCATCCATCAAAACATATTGCTGTAAAGCACCTTCGAAGTTGTAACCAAAAGCTGCTTTACTGCCATCTGTCGGAAGATGGCGATAATCTGTCTGGACTAGGTATCGTTCACCGATTTTATAATTTTTTACGCCTTCGCCAACTGCCACAATCTCAACAACTGCCTCATGCCCCGGCACTGTTGGCAATTCATTTGGAACATAGCTTGGTATCTCTTTGAGGATTTCCTGATCGATTCCTTCAATGATGGGACCTTTTCTTGGATGTCCTGTAAATGCGTGTAACAATTTCATATCCGAAAAGCAAAGCCCTACAGATTCTACTTTTCCGAGAATTTGATGCGGGCCCGGCTTATGAACGTCTTTTTCTGTATTCAAGACTAATTCATCAGGTCCCACGAGTTGAACAGCAACTTGTTTTTCTGGTATCATTAAATTATTCTCCTTTTTTCTTAATTAAGACAATTTATATCGGTATGCCATTCCAGCGACAGTTTTATTTCCTTGAGTCTAATTATTTGGGAAATAAAATCATAAATCCCAAGGAGGTTTGCATCCAAATTTTTCTATGTATTTACTCAGTAAATACATCTCTGCTTCATCCGAATCTGTATAATAAATTTTTACATAAAAATTCTCCCCAAACTCCTGCATAATTCGGCTTTTCTCTAGTCTTTGTGGTGAATATTTTGACGGACTATTGACATTCCTGTTTCTTACTCCATGATAGTCTTTCACTGCTCTTTCAAATATATCATATCTGGTAGATTGTGCTTTGCTAGATTTCATACCCCCAATATGAGTTATTTGCGAATAGACATCTGGAGTATGGTCATTTAATCTACTATATATTTCAATATTTATCTCTGGAGGATCAACACTAAATAAATATATCCCTCTTCTCGCCTCTATTTTAAGACGCAAATTCTTTTTATCGTCAAACAGTTTAAGCCAATCAGTTCCACCTTCATAACCAAGTATCATCTCTTGTTCAATATTGAATTCTATATATTTTGGCACAATCGAACTCCTTTATTATACAGAAATAGTGCATCTTTATTGCACGAAATGGTGCATATTTCTCAACAGATAAATTTTATATCCATATCTAAGAAAAGTCAATAGTGTTTTATAAATGCGTGCCTGTCTCAAATTATTGGGTAGTCATTTTTAGTCAAATTCCGTAGCACTCTAACATAAGGATGTTTCTTCCCATTTTTCATCAGGTTTTGCATGATAATCTATGCTTTTTTATTTGATTTCCATAATCATCTTTGATTATAATTGTAACAACCATCTGTTTACTCCTCTTCTTTAAATGTTTCTGAAGATATTATAGCAGATGGTTTTTTTATTGCCCAATAGTTTAGGACAGATACCTTAGCTAGTTAGCACTTGCCTATTCTATCAATATATTGTAATATAAATAGCGTAATCTTTATATTTATGATCTATAAGGGTTCCCTTTCCGCAGGGCAGTATTGCTAATATGACTTTTGGAGATCGAGAGGGATTTTCAAAAATCTATAAATGCAAAAATTAATTCGGCGAACCAATAGTTGCGAGTCACTTTAACAATATTGATTAAAGGAGAAAGATATGCAGATACGGAATATAATCATATTCTCGTCTATAATTATGATTATGGCTTTATCGCTGATGATTGTCTCATGTGGCGACAAAAAAGATACCAAAACAACCGACACCGCAAAGGACACGCAAATGACAAAGCAAAATCCCACATCGCTTGGCGCAACAAAAGCACCAGAACCAAAGTTTCAGCCTGAACCACCAAAGATCGATCCTGAAAAGGTCGTTGCTGTGATTGAGATGGCAAAAGGTGGAAAGATCGTCTTTGAGTTTTACCCAAAGGATGCCCCAAAGACCGTTGATAACTTCATCGCATTGACAAACAAAGGCTTCTATAATGGCTTGAAATTCCATAGAGTTATAGAAGGTTTCATGGCGCAGGGCGGTGATCCAGAAGGGACAGGCACAGGCGGACCGGGATATACAATTAGAGACGAGTTTAATTCAAGGAAACATCTAAAAGGAACTGTCGCAATGGCACGCACTCAGATGCCAAATTCTGCTGGAAGTCAATTTTATATCTGCTTTGAGCCACAACCGCATCTTGACGGAGAATATACGGTCTTTGGTCAGGTTATTGAAGGTATGGATGTTGTTGATAAAATTGTTCAAGATGACGTGATGAAGAAAGTATCAATCGTTGATAAGGCATCAATTAAGAAAAGCCAGTAATTATATCCGCATTAATCCGTCAAATCTGCTCTAATACATGAGGTGACTATATGAAATGCCCTCGTTGTGGCTTAATTGTTACAGATGAGATCCCAAAATGCAAGGGTTGTAATTTTAGCATTGCCGATCTTGAACGCAAAATAAAAAAGATTCCAAAACGTTCTGGATATGTCAATGATTTTGCTGAATTGCTCTCTGAAGATAATAAAAAGAAGATTGAGGATCACCTTATCCAATTCCATAAAGATACAGGCGGAGAAATGGTCGTTGTAACAATAAAATCAACAAAGCCACTCAAGCCATCAGAATATATATTCTGGCTTTTCAATCGCTGGCAGGTTGGTGGTGAAAGCCATGCAGGATTAATGCTCTTGTTAGCAATTTCAGAGCGGAGAATTGAATCAGAAGTTGGTTACTCGTGGGAACATATCATAACCGATAGCGAATCAGGTGAAGTTTTGAATGATCATGTCGTTCCGATTTTGAAAGAAGGGAAATTTGCTGAAGCGTTGTATTTTGGAGTAGAAAAATTGGCAGAAATTATCAAACAAGCTGAATCATTTTCAGAAGAGGAAAATAGCTTATGAAAACTGGGTTTTACAGTGATAAAAGCCTCTTTTATTCTCTTATTTTTCTCTTATTTTCTCTTTTGGCACTTAAAATATGTAGTGCTGAATCAGTTGATCAAATCGTTAATCCAAAGGCATCGAGCAATACTTGGGTTAGTGATATGGCTGATGTCATTGATCCTGATTCTGAAAATCAGCTAAACATGCTAATTGATGATCTTGAGCGAAAGACTACAAGCGAAATAGCAGTTGTTACAGTCAAAAATGTAGATAATAGCACACCAAAAGATTTTGCAACTGAGCTTTTCAATCTCTGGAAGATCGGAAAAGTAGGTAAAGATAATGGTGTTTTGGTTTTGCTTGTAATGAGTGAAAGGCGAGTAGAAGTAGAGACAGGCTATGTTGTTGAAGGCGTATTGCCTGATGGCAAAGTAGGCGAAATATTAAGAGATCAAATGGTGCCTCATTTCAAAGAAGGTAATTTTGGCAAAGGCATACTTGCAGGCGTTCAAATGATGACTGCGATAATTGCCAATGAAAACCCAGATATAGCAATAGGTTCAGAGGCGAATAATATTTCACAAAATCCTACCAAAACTGCTTTTGTTTGGGGGTTTGTCATATTTATTTTTCTTATTATTGCCTCTCCATTTTTACTGATCTATTTAATCTGGCGACATCTTTATTATCGCAAATGCTCTCAATGCAAGAAACGTATGCGAAAACTGACAGAAGATCAAGAGGACGCATACCTTTCTTTCGATGAAAAATTTGAAGAAGAACTTGGAAGCATGAATTATACGGTATGGAGATGTGACGATTGTCAGATAAACAGGATCGAGAAATCCCGAAAAGGCTATGGCAAATATGAGGATTGCCCGAAATGCAAGCACCGAACAGTTTATATAAAATCCGCAAGGATAAAAAATCCAACAACCATAAGCACAGGTATAGAGGAAATAACTCGCAAATGTCAATATCCAAAATGTAATTATCAAAATGTATCTAAAAGAACAATTCCACCTATAGTTATCACAAGCACGACAAGAGGTAGATCATCAGGACGCAGTTCTTGGAGTAGTTCAGGGAGCAGTTGGGGTGGTAGCTCTGGAGGTAGCTTTGGTGGAGGAAGTTCTGGAGGCGGAGGTGCAGGAGCAAGCTGGTAATGAACGAAAAAATAAATAATCAAAAGCAAAAACTAGCTAATGAAAAAATAAGCGATCAAGAGGCGGAAGAGATTCTTCAGCGTGCATCCAAACTGCAACAGGAAGCTGAAAATACAGAAGGAAGCATCTCTCGCTCAGACCTTACCGCAGGTGCTAATGAAGTTGGCATTAAGCAGGAATATATTGATAAAGCGATTGATCAATTGAGGATTGAGCAAAGGCAAAAGGCTGAATCACAAAAAAGACGCAAATTTAAATACACTGCTATCGGTGGCGTATTGATTGTTCTACTCGTCATTATAACTGCTTCTGGTCATGGTTCTCTTAATGCGCGGATGTCTGATGTTGAGGCAAAGAAGGCGCAACTTGAAAATGTGCTTCAGCGTAGGCATGATCTAATACCTAATCTCATATCACTTGCTAAGGCTTCTGCAAGGCATGAAAAAGAACTTGTTGATTCACTCAGCAATCTCTATCAAGAGGTTGGCAAAGCAAAATCATTTGAGGAGAAACAAGCTTTGGAAAGCAAGCTAGATAATTCCATTCAAGAAGTTTTATCCGCTATGCTTGCAGACCCTCAGTCATCATCAACAGACGTTTTTTTGCGTTTGAGTGATGAGATGTCTGGCGCAGAGAATCGCATATCCGTTGAACGCAAGCGATATAATGAGTCTGTTGCGTCTTATAATAAAACTGCACGTAGTTTCCCTGTTGGTTTGATACGCCCAT
Organism: uncultured bacterium; assembly: GCA_964564735.1. Taxonomy (GTDB): domain Bacteria; phylum Poribacteria; class DTPJ01; order DTPJ01; family DTPJ01; genus CAZMCH01. Next base: position 8,920 of record CAZMCH010000091.1, on the reverse strand, counting down.
TGTTGGGATTTCCAAGCAAAATAGCTCTCTTTGAGGCATCAGAGGACAGCAAACAGACACCTAAATTTGAGTAAAGTATCATAAGTATCTATCAAGAAATATTATTGACTTTTCTACCCACCCCTTAATCCCCTCCCAAGAGGGGAATTTTGGATTAGTGACCCATAAAAAGTTAGCAATATTATTTGATAATCGCTTACAACTCTTTATAAATTCATTGGGAAGTGAATTAAAATGAAACAACAACAGGAATATGACATAAGCATAAAAGGTATGGTTGATGCTGGTATATATGAGTCTGAGGAAAAGGCAATTAACGAAGCAATTAAATCGCTATTAAAAGAAAATCCAGAAATAAAAAAGAAGGTTGCTATTTATATGTATGACAATGAAGAGATTAGTCTTGGAAGGGCTGCTGAGATTGCGGGTGTCTGTTTTGAGGAAATGAAAATGATTTTAGTGGAAAATGGTATAGAGCTAAGATTATGTCCTAGAGATTACGAGGAAGCCAGAAAAGAGCATTTAGAGGCAAAGGAAATATTAAAGAATGAGCGTAATCGTAAACAACACCGTCATATCTAATTTTGCAGTTGCTGGACAAATGGATTTATTAAGAAAGATTATTGGTGAGATATATACCACACCTGAAGTAATTATTGAGTTCAAAAATGGAGTTAGAAAAGGTCACTTATTTCTTAGTCATGTTATAGAGATTATTGATCAACATGATTGGATTTTAATAGCAGAACTTAAACAAAAAGAGAGGCATTTATTTGATAACATGCCTAAAAGGTTAGTAGAAGGTGAACGTTCTTGTTTGGCTATTGCCTATATGCGTGGTTGGGCATATTTTACTGATGATTTGCTTGCTAGGCTTTACGCAGAAAATAGCTCTATCTCTGTCACTGGGACATTTGGTCTATTGAATATCGCTATTGACGAAAATATTTTATCAGAACTTGAAGCTGATGAAGTATTACAAGCTATGATCAGAAATAACTATAGGTCGCCATACAAAAGCATTTTTAATTATCGCAACTCAATATTATCATAATAATTAACGTCAATCAAACATTAGAAATGGATTCCAGACTTCGCTAGAATTGGGGTTAATCCAAAAAAACAACAAAAACGAAAGGAGATGTATTAAAGGCAGACGCTTTTAATATAACAAAAACATGGCAAAAATACCTTACATGCAGAACGAATTATTTAATGTTGGCAAACCGAAAGTCTATAAAGGACGACAGCTTGACGAGATATATTTCCCGCTAGGTGGAATTGGAACGGGAATGGTTAATCTCGGTGGATGGGGACAATTGAAGGAATTTGAGATATTCAATAAGCCAAATAAAGGGCTATTCTTCAATTATACATTCTTTACGCTATATGCAAAACAGGGCGATAATGAACCTGTCACGAGAGTTCTTCAAGGTCCTGTTGGTGGAACATATACAGCAGGCGGATCAGGTGTAACCCGCCTTGATGGTTCAGGATTGCCTCATTTTCGTAAATGTGAGTTTATCGGTGAATTTCCGTATGCTCATCTTGATTTTAATGATCCAAAAATGCCTCTTGACGTTTCTATGGAGGCTTTTAATCCGTTTATTCCCTTGAACGATAAAGATTCAAGTATTCCTGTCGCAATTTTCCTTTTTAATCTCTATAATCCAACTGAAGATGTTGTAAATGCAACACTATTCGCAAACCTTGAGAATAAAGTCGGTTTCCCCGAAGTTGGCAAGGGCGTTATTGAATACAAAGAAGGAGAAAATGTCGCCGGTCTGATGATGACAACAAAGAAACATGAAGCTGATTCCCCTCGCTATGGCTCAATGACACTTACTACACCTTGGGAAGACTTAAATATTCAAACATGCTGGATGAGAAGCGGTTGGTTTGACACATTGCATAGATTCTGGGATCAGGCTTCACATGACGGTGAATTAAAGGAGAATCGTGAGACCGTTGAGGCTGGTGAAAATGCTACTGATGTTGGCTCAATTGGTCTCAAAGTTACACTAGAACCAGAAGAAAGTATCACACTCCCGGTAATGATTACATGGCACATGCCTAATTTTGAAAAATATTGGGGTGAAAAGGCAACTTGGAAAAATTATTATGCAACAGTATTCAATGATGCGTTTGATGTTGCAGAATATGTCGGTGAAAACCTAGAAAGACTTGATGCTGAAACAAGGTTATTCAAAGATTCGCTATTTGGATCAACATTACCTGAATGTGTGCTTGATGCTGTTTCATCACAAATATCAATATTAAAAACGACTACAACGGTTAGGCTTGAGGATGGCACGTTTTATGGTTGGGAAGGATGTAGCCCCGGATCGGGATGCTGTGAGGGAACATGCACGCATGTTTGGAACTATGCACAAGCGATGCCGTATCTTTTCCCATTGCTTGAAAGGTCAATCCGAGTTGCCGATTACTCATTTAATATAAATGAAGAAGGACACATGACATTCCGTATGCCATTACCTCTTGGCGTTTTAGCTAATTCAAGCTTTCATGCGGCAGGTGATGGTCAGTTGGGCGGAATAATGAAAGTTTATCGTGAGTGGCTTGTTAGTGGTGATGACGAATGGCTCAAGAGCATCTGGGAAAAGGTTAAAATGGCTCTTGAATATTCATGGAAAAAATGGGACCCAAATAAAGATGGTGTAATGGAAGGCGTTCAGCATAACACTTATGACATAGAATTTCATGGTCCCAATACAATGATGGGCAGTTTTTATCTTGGGGCGTTATTAGCGGGTGAAAAGATGGCGCGCTATCTCGGTGAAAACGAAAAAGCTGATGAATACCATCAAATATACGAGAGTGGTCGCAAATGGATGGACGAAAATCTATTCAATGGCGAATGGTATCGTCAGGATGTCAGACCAGCGCAAGGAACGATTGAAGAACTAAAATATCAATACGGCGATGGTTGTCTTTCTGATCAGATGATCGGTCAATGGTATGCAAGAATGCTTGATCTTGGTGATCTGTTTGATCCTGAGAAAGTAAGAAAGACGATGGCTTCTATATTCAAATATAACTGGAAGTCTGATTTATCAGAACATCCAAATCCACAACGTATATATGCCCTTAATGACGAAGCGGGATTGCTACTATGCACATGGCCCAAAGGTGGACGCCCTGAATTCCCGTTCCCATATTCAGATGAGGTATGGTGCGGAATTGAATATCAAGTTGCATCACACATGATATATGAAGGCTTGATTGCAGAGGGATTATCAATCGTCAAAGGCGTTAGAGATAGGCATAATGGCGAAAGACGAAACCCATGGAACGAGTTTGAATGTGGTAATTATTATTCACGTTCAATGGCGAGTTATTCCGTCCTGCTTGCGCTTTCGGGATTCCATTATTCAGCGCCAGAGAAAAGCATCAGTTTTGATCCTATGGTTAATGAAGATGATTTCGCTTGCTTCTTTTCTGTTAATTCAGGATGGGGCATGTATCGCCAGAAGGTCGCTGGATGCTCACAATCAGCAGAAATTGAAGTTAGAATGGGCAAATTAGAGTTAAAAGAAATCACATTGCCATTTATGGCAGATAGCGTAAATGTCAGTATCGCTGGAACTGCTGTTCCTGTGACTGTGGAAAGCTGTTCGTGCTGTGATTGCTGTTGTGATAGTCTAGTCTTGAAATTTGATGAACCAGTCTGTATCAATGAAGGTGAAACATTGATTATCTTGATGGCGTAATTAATGAGTTTTTTCAGGTATCACGTATATCATGCGTGATACCTCCTCAAATCCTAGCTTTTGAGCGACTCTAATAGAAGCTAGATCCCCTTCGCCTGCACTCCAGACAGGTATCTGTCCTTCTTTCTGAACTAGATTTGCGATAGTAGAGGCAGAAGCAGACGCAAAACCTTGATTGCGATAACCTTCTGCAACAAAGACACCAATGTCTGAATACTTCTCACTTCGAGCAGATGTCTGCGCTATGCCGACAATTTCGCCTTCTATAATAGCACATGCAACGAAACCTTCAGTTAATAGGCTTTTCAGAGATGGGAAACAGCTTTGCCTAAAATCCTCCTGAGCAGATTCAAATAAATCAAGATCATGTATGGTTATCTGTCGCACAAATTCATTTTTGAACGTATTTACAGGTTTTTGCAATATGTGATAAATGTCTTCATAGTATCTGACTTTCTTGCCCGTTTCTGATGTGATTATATATCCGAGTTCCCTTGCGCATTTGTCAGATACCTCGATACATTCCCAATCTTTAATATCTTTGAGGATTTGCCAGATTATACCTGCATTTGTACCAAATGCTATAGGTTCAGCAGGACAGAGTTTGCTTTGAATCACTACTCCATTATATTTTGATGGTTCACCAACAATATAAGCCCAGCATAATCCACGCATAAGAAGATGATATTGTATTGTTGTCTCTGGAGTATCGCCAATAGTTTTGGCAAGGGTTATGCAATCATTATAATTTAGTAATTTTATATTTTGCATGATTTTATTCTATTGTATGGCTTTGGGGAGTGTAAATGTGAATTTTGAGCCTTTATTTGGTTCTGATTCGGCATGTATTGTTCCACCATAGGTCTCAACTATACGTTTTACGATAGATAAGCCTAATCCTGTCCCTTGTCTATTCATACTTTTGGCATTTTTTGCGCGATAAAACTGATCGAATATGTTTGGCAGACACTCTTTGTCTATTCCAATGCCTGTATCCTGAACAGTTCCTACTATATTATCATGATCATGGGCAAGAGAAACCCAGATACTTCCACCTTCATCAGTGTATTTAATAGCGTTACTGATTAGGTTTGTTAAAAGCATTTTTACATGTTCAGGAGTTGCTTTTGCAGGAGGACTCTCATAATCAATTTGAAAATATAAAGTAAGTCCTTTCTCTTGTGCAAGCATACGCATTGGTTCCGCAACTTCTTCAAGTATTTGTATAACATTAACAGATTCTGCTTTTGATATGGCATCAGGTTCTTCAAGGCGTGCTAAATGAAGTAAGTCTCCTATTAGCTCCATTTGTCTTATTGCCTGTCGTTCTGTTTTCTTTATAACATCATTTAGTTTTTCAGGTGGTATATATCCCTCTTGTATGAGTCTGAGATAGCTTTGTATTGCAGCAGACGGGGCGCGTAACTCATGTGTGACTGCCCAAATAAATTGCGTTCTTGCTTCATCAAGTTTTTTCAATTTGAAGTTGAGTTCCGCCAATTCTTTTGATTTTAGTTCGCATGAAAGATTGGCTTCTGCCAACTCTCTTGATTTCAGTTCACAAGCCATATTGGCTTCCATGAGTTCACGAGTCTTTAATTCACAGGCATGGTTCATTTCTAGTAGTTCCTGTTCTCTTTCTCTTAACCTATGTAACATGGTTAAAATAATATATGCAGTGAGTATTGAGGCAGTCATCAATGTAAAGATTGTTGAGAAGATATGAACAGGTTGCTGAAATCTTACTACAGAATGAAAATTTGAGAGATTATAATGAGCTATAATTCCTTGCCATTCGAGTATCAAAAGCCCTGAATACATAGCGTTAGCAAAGAAAACATACAAAATACTTGTAATCTTATCGAATAAAAAGCAGGCAATTACTATATAAATCAGATAAAAAAAGAAAAAATGGGTTTCAAGCCCCCCAAGAAAATGAAGAAATAGGGTAAGAATAGCCAAATCGAAGAATAGCTGAAAATGTATGATAAAGCTGTATTTACTTGAATTTAATTTATTTGATTGAGTGTCGATATAAATGGTAATGATAATATTGAATAGAATTATTGCTGATATAATGGAAAGTAAAGTAAGAAAAGGGAGATTGCCTAAGGCTATAGATTTGACAATGATGACAATAGATAGGGTGCTTATAACCATAATCCATCGCACCAATATCAATCTTTTCATCCATTCATTTAAATCATTTTCTAATATGAGATGGAATAATCTATTCACCCTTACCATCTCCCTTCGCCTTTAAAGAGAGACCATCTGTTGCAATAAAAACACTACTAGATGGCACATTATATGCGATTTTGAGAGCTTCCACAGCCTTGTTAACATCATCTCCTTCAATAAGGCAAGAAATAGTTGAAATTGATGTGCTTATAGATATGATATTTATGCCAGCAGATGCCAAACAGGAAAAAGCAATCATGGCAATGCCTGGATGATCACGGAAATGAGGACCAAAAACAGATACCATCGCCACATTTGACTGAAAAATGACATTTTCTGCGTTGATTTGGGATTTTATGGTCTCAATCGCTTCCATTGTTACATTAAGGTCTTCATTATTTACACACAATATAATACTGGATTTATTGTCAGTATCAGTGGTTGTAACAATATATTGAACATTTATTCTTTTATTATATATTGCACCAAGAATAATGCTTGCAATACCAAAGCGATCTGGGACACCCATAATCCCTATTTTTGCTAAATTAAGGTTTTGTATTATTCCGCCAGCTTTGATTTTTTCCATGATCATGAGATTGCCAATTATGGCTATTATTGTTTATTGAAACGCTTAAGATATTTACTCACCTTATCCAACAAGACTTTGGGTTCTGCTGGTTTGCTTATCCAATCATCTAATGGTAGATATTCATCACTTGGAAATTTTGCAAGATGTGGGCTATCAGTAATTGATGAAACAACTATTATAGGAACTTTTCTCAGATTGTCATCTTCAAGCATCTTTTTGCTTACTTCTACACCATCAAGAGGATGTGCCATCATTATATCTAATAACACAAGATCAGGAGTTTCTTTCTTCATTTTTTCAATAGCCTCATCTCCATCGGATGCGCTAAGAACATCATAGCCATTTGACTCAAGAACAATTCTGGTAACTTCTACAAAATCAGGATCATCATCTACAATTAAAATTTTTGCCATATCACTATCCTCCCTAATATATTATAAGCATTAAAGCAAATTTGGTAATTTTAACAAAAAATAGTATAAATATAATAACAACTTAATTTTAATAATATTCCCAAATAATAGATTCAATGAAATTATTAATTTATTTGTAGATACAATTGGTTGGTAAAACGAAAAGAAGTGAAAAATATCAATTTATAATAATAAAATTATACCACAGAAATATTACTTTGTCCAAATATAAAAAATACAGAAGATCAGATATGACTTTTTATACTTATTAAGCAGAAGATACAATTAAACAGAAAGGTTCTTGCGTAGTTTATAAAAGATATATATCTGCTTTTCATTAGAATAGTTTTAGGTAATGTCCGAACTTTCAGTTCATGCTATTGACTTATCCAAAATTCTATCATATAATTGCCAAAAGAACAAAGAAAAACAGAAAGAAATAAGGAGGCAAAAATGATTAATGAAATGGAATTGCGTTATGGCTGTAATCCACATCAAAAACCTGCAAGAATTTATATAAAAGATAGGGATTTGCCCATCAGGGTAGTTAATGGCAGTCCGGGCTATATTAATATGATGGATGCCCTTAATTCTTGGCAGTTGGTAAAGGAACTTAAGCAATCACTAGGATTGCCATCAGCAGCATCATTCAAGCATGTTAGCCCTGCTGGTGCAGGAGTAGCTGTGCCTTTAAGTGATGCTCTCAAGGCTTCATATTTTGTCCAAAAAGATGATCTTTCGCCTTTGGCTGTCGCTTATGCAAGAGCAAGAGGTGCAGATATGATGTCATCCTATGGTGATTTTGCTGCACTCAGCGAAAAAGTTGATGTATCAACAGCTAGAATTCTGAGGCGTGAGGTTTCTGACGGTGTTATCGCCCCTGGATATGATGATGATGCGCTTGAGATACTCAGGCAAAAAAAAGGCGGAAAATATTTGGTATTAGAGATAGACGAGAATTTTACACCGCCAAAAATGGAAACAAAAGAGATTTTTGGAATAACACTAGAGCAACTCAGAAATGATGTTGTCCCTGATTTCAGCATACTTGATAATATTGTAACCGAAAAAAAAGATATTCCCGATTGGGCAAAAAGAGACCTTATCGTAGCAACAATAGCAGTGAAATATACTCAGTCAAACTCTATATGTTTTGCCTATGATGGACAGGTAACTGGCATCGGTGCAGGTCAACAATCAAGGGTGCATTGTGTCCGTCTTGCTGCAACAAAATCAGACATCTGGTACCTCAGACAACATCCAAGGGTCCTAAGCCTAAAATTCCGAGAAGGCATAAGCAGAGCAGAACGTAACAATGCAATAGACAAATATTTACTTGATGATATTACAGATGCAGAGCAAAGGGCTTGGGAGAAATCATTCGAGGAAGTTCCCAAGAGACTTACAAAAGAAGAAAAACATGAGTGGTTAAGCGGACTCAAAGGCGTTTCATTAAGTTCCGATGCAATGTTCCCATTTAGAGATAGTCTTGATAGGGCTGCTCAGAGCGGAGTCAAATATGTCGTTCAGGCTGGCAGTTCAATTCGTGATGACGAAGTAACACAATCTGCTAATGAACATGGAATGGTAATGGCTCTCTCAAAACTCAGATTATTCCATCATTAATAACTAATGGTAAATAAGTCGCTAATTGCTTATGGTCATTTTTTGACAAAGGGGGTTATCAATGTTACGCAAATTTTTTGTATTCGCTTTTGTGGTAATTTTAGTAGCTCTTTATACAAATGATGTTCATGCAGGCAAGATCGTCACCGAAGGCTTAGTTAGCTTTTGGCCGCTTGATCGGGATACAATCAGCGGAGAAAAAGTTAAAGACCTAATTGGCAATAATCATGGCACAATTAGTGGAAAACCCAAAGAGGTTGCAGGTAAGATCAAAGAAGCTCTAAAATTTGATGGTGCAAGTGATTTTATTGATTGCGGAAAAGATGCCAGTCTTGATCTTCCATCAGCCTTTACTTATGAGGTATGGATGAATCCCT
>CAZMCH010000090.1:0-16643 GCA_964564735.1 uncultured bacterium | reverse complement strand
ATTGGATATAGTTCCAGAGCCTTTTATAATGTTGTTGGGTGATGGCGTTATTCCACCTTTGGCAATGGCTGGAGTTCCCATAATGCCATACTCATTAACAGGAACAACCGCATAATAATATCTTACAGATTTCGGATCAAAGCCAAATCTATTGGGATCAACGTCCTGAAAGACTGTTTTATCAATAAAGGATGTTTCTGTTGCAGAAACTTTACCAACAATATCTATATTTCCATCTGGTATCCCATCGTTATCTATGTCAAATGCTCTATATGCTTCTGGTTCTCTAATCTCGCTATCATCTTGATCACCTTCGGATAAGGCAAAGCGTTTTCGGACTATGGAGAATTCCTTTATTTCTGATATATCAATTAAATCCCATGATATAACAACCTCTCCAACGTCATTTGAAATGACTTTGGGTTCTGACAATTTACCTTTTGGTGGCTGTCCTGATGAGTATGATATGCCATAAATATCCAGATCGGGATGAAGATTTGATAATATTAGGACAATTTCTTCAATTTGTGAACCAAAGTTACTGAAAGTGATTTGACCTTCTTGAGAACTAGGGAATAATAGAATTTCCTCAACTCTTGGCGATCTGTTTTTTTGATATACTATTAATTTTGCACCCCAGCCTCTCGTTCCATAGGCATATAGTCTTTGAAGCTCATCAGGATCGGTTATGTCTGTTCCATTGACTTTTATTGTGATGCTGTTTTGATCGGAAGATGGCAGGAATCTGATATATCTTGCGCCAAGATTCTCTGGAGCTCTTTCAGAATCGAGATCGGTTTTCATTGGATATTTCAATATTACATCGTCCAAATGTATTGGAATAGGTGGATAATCTTTGCCTCTTGAATAAAATCTTTCGTCATAACGATAGTTAGTAAAATAATTCCATACGGTAAATTCTTTGAAAACCTGCGATAATGTAGTTCCACGACTTGTAAAAGCGTCATAAAAACTTGCAAGTTCTCGATAAGTCCCTTCTGCCATGCCTTTGAATATGTCTTTTATTATATCGATATCATATCTTTCAGTAAGAAAAATACTCCATATAACGCTTCCGTATTCATGCCAGCCATCAAATATAGTTAATGACCAATCAGGATATCGAAACCAATAATTAAGCTGGTTAGTATAATAATTATTGCCATCGGTTTCACCTTGATCACTGCCATCATAAACGATGCGTTCCATCCAAGTGCAAGTTGCTTCCATAAACCACCGTTCTGAATAATAATTATATGCAAATTGTATTGAATGAAAAAACTCATGACAGCAGGTAGTTTCTATATATCTTCTTCCCTCTGATGCCCCGACAAGTTCATAGGTTCGAGAGTTAATGCCAAAATAAAACGAGGTTGTAATAGCGGTTGATTGAACAGAAACAAATTCTTCTGGCATAGTAAAACCAAGCCATGGACCAGAGAAAAAATATACGTCATATCTTTCATCTCCGCCATTGTCCTTTGCCCATATATCGCTAATAGGCTTATTATAGCCCATTTCTTCGACTTCAATTCGATATGATTTTTCAAAGCTTTCTGCACAAATATCAATTAGATCGGGTATTCCATTAAGGGGCGATATATCATCAGAAATAGCAGCATCGGGACCTTCAGTAGTGTAGTGAAATTTGAAATGAGGCGTGCTATAGGTCTTTGGCAAACCCGCAACATACCACCAGCTTTGAGGGTTATTAGGTCTCAGAAACATGGCACTTAAATCTTGTCGAGAGAGTTGTGGAATACTTTTCCAGTTGTCTGTTATAGCTGATATATATGGGAAAAGGCATTTTTGAGTTTTATCAAATGTATATCCAGAATGCGATTTTGCAAAGCGCATCATGTTTATAGCAGATTGAAGGTCTATATCTGAGTTTCCTTTTTGAGCATGTAAAAAAGAGATATTATAGAGCAAAAAAAAGTATATAAAGAATGTAAAAAGAAATATCTTTTTATTTGACTTTTTCATAGCAGTTTATTATAAAACAATCTCCTCAATTATTTTTGCAACGCCATCTTCTTCATTAGATTGTGCAATGATAAGATCATTAAACTTACTTTTTAAGTTCATCTTTATTTCATCAGACGCATTACCCATAAGCACTTTACCACCTGCTACTGCAATCATCGGTAAATCGCTGTAGTTATCGCCAAAAGCTATAGTCTGGTTTAATGGTATGCTAAGTATTTGACAAAGTTCTGTTAATGCAACTCCCTTGTCAACTCCCTTTGCGTTTACTTCAACATATTCGGGATTAGTCTTTGTTATGTTTGCCTTTTCGCCCCATTTATGAAGGAATCTGCGATATACGCCCTCTCTGATCTCAGCATCGACAACTATAATGAGTTTTGTCGGCTGTGTTTTAGCTGTCAGAGAGTAAAAATCATTAACAAATGTAAATGTTGCTCCAGTTTGATTGTGGTATATATCGGTGTATTTATTTTGCTCTAATGCTAGAATTTTATCGGGATAATGCACAGTCAAACACCAACCCATAGATTTTGTATATTCCATTACTTCGTCAACAATGCCAAAAGGCAAAGGCTGATGATAGAGGATTTCTCTTTTTCCATTTATCTTTTCTCCACATATAATAGCACCAACACAAGCAATTATGGGATCATATATTCCTAATATGTCAGAAAACCTATCTATCGTTTCAACTTCCCTGCCAGAAGCAAGGACAATATATATTCCCTTTCCCTTACAATTTTTTATAGCGTCATAATTGCGTTTTGTTATTTCATGTTTGTCATTTAATAGTGTTTTATCAAGGTCTATAGCTAATAATTTATACATATTATAACCCTATTATTCTCCTATAATCTTTACTAGAATACGTTTTCTCCTGCGTCCATCGAATTCGGCATAAAATATCTGCTCCCATGTTCCAAAATCTAACTTTCCATTAGTAACGGCAATAATAACCTCACGACCCATAATTTGCCTTTTAAGATGAGCATCGCCGTTATCTTCACCTGTCTGGTTATGCCTATAATGCGAGATTGGTTCATGAGGGGCAAGCTCTTCAAGCCAATCTTTGTAATCGTCCAATAAACCGGATTCGTTATCATTGATATAAACGCTTGAGGTGATGTGCATGGAATTTACTAAGCAAAGACCTTCTTTTATGCCGCTTTCCCTTAAACAATCTTCGACTTGTGGTGTTATATTAATAAATCCAACACGATTAGGGACATTAAGCCATATTTCTTTTCTATAACTTTTCATGTTATTTCCTTGTATAATGTAAGAAAAGATGATATAAATATAAGGTTAAATATTCAGAATCAGATGATTTCTTTATGTTTATTTGTTCAATATTATATGAACTTATCTTATTAATGTCAACGATGATTAATAAATCCTTGCCTATATGGTATATTTTATGTTAAAATGAGCATGTTATAATTATTTATAATATTGAATAGTTTTTGTAACGTTAAATCGTTATAGTTAATTGTTTTTTTTATTTTCGGGGGATCAAGATATGCTAAAAATATATCGTAGTAAAGCATCTGGTTTTTCTTTAATACACCTTTTGATAATTATTGTTGTCGTTGTTGCTATTGCAGTAGTTGCGGCACCAAGACTCTTGCGACAGCAAGAAAGGGCAAAGCGCACAACTGCAACGAATGATATAGATGCGCTTGGATTGGCTCTTGATATATATGCAAGCCACAATGGCTCATATCCAAGCACAGAGCAAGGACTAAAAGCCCTTTGGGAAAAACCAATTGTAGCCCCTATTCCAAGTAATTGGCAGGGACCATATCTTGATAAGCCTATTCTCAAAGATCCCTGGGGTAAAGATTATATTTATATATACCCGGGGAAATATAATAAATTTGATTATGATCTCCTTTCTTATGGCAAAGATAGCCAATATGGCGGGAAAGGAGATAATGAAGACATCACAAATTGGACAGAAGAAGAATGATAAGGCTTTTGTTGCCACTAATTATTGTTATATTAATAATTGGATGCGGTGAAGAAGAGCAAAACGCACCAATTATATTTAGTATAAAAGCAGAACCCAAGATAGTTATGCCAGAAGAATCATCAACTATAACTGTTGAGGCTGGCGATCAAGATAAAGATACGCTTTTGTATACTTGGATTTCATCATCAGGAAGCATAGAAGGCTCTGGAAAAAGCGTCCTTTGGAAATCCCCGAAAGAAGAAGGAAAATATGAAATTAAAGTAAGTGTTAGCGATGGCTTTAATACGGTATCTGAAATTATATATGTAAGAGTCTGGGTTCCAAGACCCGGTGATTATTATCCTATGGCAATAGGTAATAAATGGACTTTTAAGGACAAAAAAGATTCTATAATAGATTTTGAAGTAATAGATACGATTAATATTGAAGGCAAGAAAGCCTTTGTTAAAATGACTACAACCACAGGTGTTGAGAATGCTGTAAACTATTCCTATATAGAAAAAACGTCCGAAGTTATAAATCAGCATGCTGTCGGAGGCTATAGTGCTGGCGACGATACCATTATCTTTTCACCTGTCCTGCCATTATATAAGTTTCCCCTTATACCTGGAGAAACATGGGAAGTTGAATTCAATGTCAGCGTTCCGGGTGGATTTTTTGTCGGAAGTGGAAAAGCCATATACGAAGTCATATCCGAAGAAACTATCACAACCAAAGCAGGCACATTCAATCATGTTTTTCAGGTAAAAGAGGATTTTACTTGGGAAATATTTGGTCAGGAATTAGACCGCACCATAGGTAGGCAATGGCTTGCGCCTAATGTTGGTATAGTGAAATTCTCAAATGAACAAACCAGAGGCGGAGAAACCTTTACCACCGAAGCGGAATTGCAGTCGTATTCATTGGCACAGTGAAAGAGCATAATTTTATGGCAACAAAACAGCCTTAACAGCTTGTCTTGTTGATACTGACTTCAATGCTGATGTGGCATCTTCCAAGCCAAATCTATGAGTGATCATTTTCGCAAAGCTATCAAAATTTGATTGAACTAAACGGATTGCATGTAAGAGATGCTTTGTATCGCTGACCCATACACCATGCAAAGTCAAGTTACGCCTTATGACATACTCAAACCAAGGGAATTGAATCGATCCAGCAGGTTCACCAAATCCTGCGGTTATGTATGTTCCTCCAATTCTTACTAATGGTATACCATCAATAATTGCATCAAAGCTACCCGCTGATTCAAAAGCTACATCAACTCCCCTGTCATTTGTTAGTGACATAACTAATTCTTTCATTTCATCTTTTGAGCATGTTTTTCTATTTAGCAGATGCGTCGCACCGAATTCACGACACATATCAAGGCGTTCTTGAGTGCCACCCGTAACGATTATATTTCCTGCACCTGCGGATTTGGAAAATGCAATAAGGAAAACTCCCAAAGGTCCTGGTCCCTGAATAAGGACAGTATCGTCAATATTGATTTTTGCATACTCAAAAGCATGTGCGGATGTTGCACCTGAACATGATGCAGGAACATAAACAGCGGAATCCCTATTATCTAATAAAAGAACATCGGTATTTTCTGTCAATATTATATGCTCTGCATAGCATCCATTAAGATATGGCGGAACGTTAATTGAGCGATGAATACCATAAGCCCATCTATTTTTACAAAGTGCTGGTTGATGAAGCACATTGCAATAATAACATTTACCACAAGAAACCCCTCTATTCCAGATGATCATATCACCTTCTTTTACTTTTTCACCAAGAATGGTCTTTTTATCGTCATTTATCTTGACAATTTGACCAACTCCCTCATGTCCAAGCGTCATCGGTATAGGGGTTCTAGGGTCTTTACCTTCGAGCATGTGAACATCAGAACCGCATACTCCTGCTGATGTTACCTTTACAAGAATCTGACCTGTATGCAAATCAGGTATATTTATTTCTCTAATAGATAATGGTTTATTAAATTCTTCTAGAACTGTAATTCTTGTCTTTTCTGACATTATAAATAATACCAACGGTTTTGCATTTTTTGTGATGGAATACAAGTTGTTTTTTTATTCTTTTTTATCTATATTCTTTTCACGTTTTTTTATCGTAAGTTCGTAAGGTTGGACATTTATTTCACAAAGTCTTTTCATAAGCTCGTTACGTTCATTTTGCCCTTTTGCAATGAATTGGGCGCACCCATCACCCTGCGATCCAACGCCTTTTCCACCCCATATAAGTTCCTGTATACTCGGATGATTCAAGGTGTTATGCAATAAAGGTGCAGTTAATTCTTCTGGACATGCAGGGGAGACATACCTATCAAACAATTTTTGAGCTTCCTTCATTAAAAAACCAAGTTTCTCAACATCGCCTTTTTCAATTGCTTCTCTTGCCTTTTGAGTAATTTCTTTATTGCCTTCACCAAGCGCATATCTTAAATTATCCCTGATTGACCCGCTTTTATTTGTAAAATGGTGATTCAAATCAGCAAGTATCTTCCTAGTGTTTTTTCCCTTCATGAGATCAGCAATTACCATATATATTGTTTGTTTTGGTGTTAATTCATCAACTTCCATGCAGTCACCCAAAAAAGTGAGAAAAACAGGAATTTCACCATAAGCACAAACCTGATCCATCCTTCCACACTCCGAACCTGTTAAGATTTCTCCTTTATAGGCATATTCCATTTCTTCTCGCCTTGTTAGGTTAAGGTCATAGAGCATACTAAAAGCTCTGGCAGTTAATACACAGATAGATGCTGATGAAGATAATCCTCTTTTAATTGGTAAGTTTATAGTATTGCTTATAGTTAAGCCTTTTACATTATGATCCTTTAATATATAATATGCCACACCAGCAGAATAGCTAAAAAAACCACTTTCTTTGGCTGATTTAAGAAGCTCTTCCTCATTCATATTGAGTTCTTGATTACCTATTAGTTCTCCTTTAATATTTGTTGATCTTATAATGAATTTATCTGGATTTGATGAAACCGATGCGTATATTCCTTGATCTGTCCCAATTGCGATACAATATCCGGGTATGATAGACGGGTCTATCCTTCTATATCCTCCTGCCCAATCAGAATGCTCGCCAAATAGGCATAGCCTTCCTGGGACAAAAAGATTCTTGATTTCCTTTTCCATTCAGGTATCTCCTGATTTTTACTTTATTAAACGTTTTTTTATTGCTGAAATATGATCGGGAGTTGTGCCACAGCACCCACCAACAATATTTGCACCTGCAGAGACAATATTTACAACAATATCGGTAAAAAGTTCTGGATCAAGAGAGTATATTGTTTTATAATCATCATCTATCCTAGGTCGTCCTGCATTAACCTCAAATATAAGTGGAAGGTCGGTTAAATCCCTCATTATTTTTGCAAGCAGAACCATTTCTTCAATTAAATCTCCACAATTTGCCCCAACTACGGCAGCGCCTTCATCTGTTACAGCCTTGATTATGTCTGAAACAGAATCGCCCCATGACGTTCTAATATCATCGGTACGAGAAGATGGAGGACGTGCAAAAGTCATACTGCTTATTATTGGCAAAGATGAGTTTTCTTTCACTGCACGAACTGCAATAACAGCTTCTGCAAGGCTTGACATAGTTTCAATTATGATGGCATCGACTCCGCCTTCTGTGAGTGCTATTGCCTGTTCCTTAAATGCGTCATAAAAAACTTGCTCAGGCTGAGTTCCATAAGGATGTAATTGATCTTCCCATCCTGTGGGACCTATATCTCCAAAGACAAGAACATCATCACCAGCACATTCTCTTGCAAGCTTTGCTCCAGCAAGATTTAGCTGATAGACAGTATACTCGCCATCCCTTGCGCTTCTCATTGCATTTGCCCCGAAGGTATTTGTTAATATTGCCATTGCTCCCGCTTGAATATAAGCCTTATGAACATCCTTAACTTGCTCTGGATTATTGATATTCCAAGAGTCAGGTGTTACGCCTTTTCCAAGACCACGCCTTTGTAGTTCTGTTCCCATTGCCCCATCGCAGATTATAGTTCCAGCTTTTAGTGCATCATAGAGTTGCAATTTATGCCTCCGAATGTTTTATTATAGACCGAGTAATTCGCCTGCTTTGTGGATTGCAGAACCAGCATCTTTTGCATATCCATCAGCCTTGATTTTATCTGCAAAATCCTGTGTTACTGGTGCCCCGCCAATCATAACTTTGACTTCTTCACGAAGACCAGCCTCTACCAAACCATCAACAATATCTCTCATCGATGTCATTGTAGTAGTAAGAAGCGCAGACATTGCAACTATGCCGGGCTTATGAGTTCTAACTGCTTCGGCGAATTTCTCTGGTGAAACGTCATTACCCAGATCGATAACGTTGAATCCACCACCTTGAAGCATATATTTTACCAGATTTTTACCTATATCGTGCAGATCGCCTTTTACTGTTCCAATAACAACCGTTCCCTTAAAAGTGGGTTTTTCGCTTGTTAGATGAGGTTTTAGCATATCCATACCCATTTGCATTGCACGAGCGGCGATAAGGACATCGGGAATATAAACTTCGCCCTCGCTAAATTTGTCTCCGATTACAGACATAGCAGAAACAAGACCGTTATTTAATATCTCAATCGCAGGAACGTTGTTGGATAGTGCGTCTTTGACTATTTCTTCTGTTTGAGTCATAGCCTTAGCTCTTGAAAGCATACTATTTACAAGTGATAATTTGAGATCGGTCACCGAAGTTCTCCTTTTTTAATGGCTTTAGACAAGCCGAACTTCAAACTGAGTATTTTACAAAAGATGACTTTTATTCTAGCATAAGATAAATTATAACGTCAACATATTTGATTAACAATCAACAAATTGCCAATGAATTCATAAAAGCGAAGTATTTTAGTTTAAAATAGGCATTTTAGAATTTTATAGGAATACTTCGCCTTTACACTTTTGATATTATAGAACTGCCTATATAATTGGCTAATTTATACCCCAGCTTTTTATGTTTTTCAGGCTGATTGCAAGGCTATCAAATGGGTCACGTTCATAGCAGACATCCTGCTCAACGATCATCCATTCTGTTCCAGCATATTTGCAGGCATCAAGAACAGCAGTCCAGTTAATATTTCCTTCTCCGACTTCGGCGAATCTTTGTTGACCACCCTTTATAGCCATATCTTTAAAATGCGTTAGCTTTGCGCGTCCCTTTAGCTTTTTGATCCATGCTGCAGGATCGCCTCCACCATGCTGAACCCAATAGGTGTCAATTTCGCTTAGGAAATATTTGGGATCGCTTTCCTCATAAAGTATCTGTAAACCTGTGCGATCACCAAACTTTTCAAGTTCGAAGCTATGATTGTGATATGAAAAATCAAAGCCTGCATCATAGAGTTTTTTCACAGCTTCTGATGCTATTTTTGCAAACTTTGCATAGCCTTCAGCACCCCTATATTCCCCCGGTAGTCCTCCAATTGCGACATGCGGACATTCAAAGATATTATGCTGTTCAATTACCTTTTCAGGTTCATTTTGTATCTCTTCAAATCCGACATGTGTTGCTGCAATTATTAATCCTGCATCATCACATAGTTTCTTAAGTTCTTTGTCACTGATGGGTCCGTTACCAGACAATTGAACCGCATCATAGCCAATTTCCTTGACTTTCATTAATGATTTCGCCATATCCTCTGGTGTTTTCATAAAGTCTCTAACCGTATAAAGCTGAGCCGCTATCATTGTTTTTGCCATTTAAATACTCCTTTCATGTGATATTAACGCTGAAGACTTCCTTAAAAGCAGAAATTATCTTGTCTTCAACCTCTTCGATACTTATATTACAACTAATAATTTTCTCAAGCGATGTAACTTCCTTATCAGTTATCCCGCAGGGGTTGATTAGCTTGAAATGCGATAGATCAGGATTGACATTAAACGCAAAACCGTGATATGTCACCCATTTCTTAACCGCAACGCCAATCGCTGCTATCTTTTCATTTTCAACCCATACGCCTGTATAATCTTTGACTCTTTTGCCAATAATGTTATATTCCGCTAAAACTGTTATGATCACTTCTTCTAACTGACGTAGATACCAATGAACATCTTTCTTATGATTTCGTAAATCGATTATTGGATAGCCTGTTATCTGTCCGGGTCCGTGATAGGTAACGTCCCCGCCTCGTTCAATCTCATAAACAGAAATGCCAAACTTATCAAGTATCGGTTTTGGTGTTATTATATTTTTATTATCTCCACTGCGACCAATGGTTATAACGGGATTATGCTGTAATAAGATTAGGTGATCATCACATTTATCATCAATGCGTTCTTGCAATATTTGTTTTTGCAGATTATGCGCATTTTCATAATCGACAAGTCCTAATCTTAATAAATGCAATGAATTCATAAAAATTTGCGTTACCTTGAAAAATTATGTTACTAAAAAATCCCTCTAAGTCTCCCTTTGGGAAAGGGAGACTTTAAGAATCATTAGCTATAATCAATAGCCCATGAACCATCAGCGTTTAGATGTGGATTCTTACCCCAACATTTAAGCATATCCTCCGGAGCGTTATGCTCTTTAAGATAAGAGATAAGCAAGTCGTGCATTTCTTTAACAACAGTCTCATTGTCTTTGCCAATATCGTTCTCTGCTAGTGGATCAATGCTTATATCATAAAGTTCTGGCTTGCCATTTGCGCCAACAGGTGCATATCCCCATTTTTTTGTCATTATAAATGGTGTTGATGCCTTATTTGGAACAGAACCTTCTTGTTTTGACCTGACATGGCATCCACTAACAATAAAATCACGATGTTTTCCCTTTCCAGAACGCAAAGCATCAGCAAAAGATTTGCCATGAAACTGTTCAGGCGGAGTTAATTCAACTTTTGCTAAATCAAGTGCGGTTGGCAGAAAATCCATCGGTTGAGCAAATATATCCAGTTTGTTACCTTTAGGAACATCAGGAGAAGCGACAAGGAAAGGCACATGTCCTATTTCAGGATATAGCGACCAATAACGATTATCTTCGTTACTTATATTACTTTTACCTGTTCTTTCATGCTCTCCCAAAGACATACCATGATCGCTTGTTATGATAACTACTGTATTTTTCCATAATTGAAGATCGTCAATTTTGCGAAGCACCATACCGATCCATCTGTCAACAAGTTCTGCTTCTGCTGAGTAATGCGCCCTAAGATTTCGCAATTCAGCTTCTGTGTATGCAGAAGACTTTCCATAATTTGGATGGATCATAGGAGTCTCATTGTAATTATGATCATATCTCTTGACCATATATTCAGGTGGGTCCCAGGGTTCATGAGGATCAAAGAAATCAACCCATAAAAAGAACGGATTATATTTATAGTTTTCTTCAAGCCATTTTATTGTCATCATTCCAGTTTTTGAGGGGAAGGTATCAAATTCAGATTGCCAATATCTATTATGCCAGCGGTGCATATCTGCTAGATGATAACCCATAAACATTGGATTTAAGCGAGTTTTTTCATCGGGCATTACTTTTTCGATAGGGTCGTTCATGTGTAAAAGAGCTTTATCACCTTCCTGACCACGATTTTGAACAGAAGCATGAAAGCCGAATTGAAAACGCGCATTAAATAGATGCGGGCAATCGCAAATAAGCTGTGTTGCATAGCCTTTTGTGTTTAGCATACCTGCTATGTGATTTCGACTGCTTAGGTCTATAGGCTGCCAGCCATAAAAAAGCCAACCAAGCCTTCCAGTAGCTATATCTGTTCTATGTGGGATCGTTGGAAAACTGCCTGTGTAAAACCCTTCAACAGATGTTGCCTTATTCTCTGAAAAGGAATCTAATTCAGGAGTGTGGACAGGCATTTTTTTGCACTTATCAGCAAGATTGTCATATCGAAATGTATCGGTAATTATAAGAATAATGTTATACATATCCAATTCCTTTTGTTGCTATTAATTAAATACATTATAGAGGAGTTAGCTCTTGGTAATCCATCATAACGCATAAAGACATATTTTGTGTGTTTATGCCTGTTTCTTCAACTGCGGCAAGAGGGTTTAGCCCTGCGAGTATAACCAAACCAACATATCCGCTTGAGACAGGGATTTGAAGTGTTGGTTGGTTTGGTTCACCAATAACTGCTGTTCCCGAAAGACCAATTTCTGCTAGTTTATTAAGGATTTTTTCGGCTTCTGGAAGGCTAACTATCGGTATTTCTCTAAATCCAGCAAGAACCTTACCAGACCCTGATCTGACCACATTCAAAACACTTGTCATTTTACTTTTGATGAATATTTCAGCAGGATCAAGAGATGAACCGCTATATTCGATGATCTCTGTAAACCTCAAAGGCTTGGAATTTTCTATCTGCAATATACCACCAAACCTTGATTTTACAGGGATTCTATGATGAAGTAAAACACCGTTAATCGTTATTGCACAAACAGTTCCAATAGCAGTCATTCCTTTTGGGATAACTATATTGCCAAGCTCCTCGCCCTCTTTTGCAATTTTGACAAGGTTACCCATACTGAATTTTGCATTTATTGTCTCTTTTATTATATCAAATGCCTTCTGAAAATCATCATTATTAATTAATGATACATTTAGGATTATATCGCCTTTTTTAGTATCAAGATTGAAGTCTGTTTTATAGGATAATTCGTCCATCCTACCAGAAACCATCCCAACTTTGTCTGATACCAGAGCATTTTCTAGTTCTTCTCGACCTTTTTCTGTAATAATTCTGCCTGCTCTGCCTAATTTACCTACTGTATGTGTTAAACCTCTTTCATCCATGATTTGAAGATGGAATCGGACTGCGCGTTCCGTCAGATGTATCCCATCATCATGAAGCATTCTTGATATTATTCTTGCTCCCATAGCTTCTTTAGATTCTGCGAGTATTTTTAGTATGGCAACCAGTTTTCTTTCGATATCTTTTTCCATTAATGAACCCCTCCGAATACTTTTTTTCTGCTATTTGGTCATGCAAATCATAGATTCTGAATACTATCTGTTGCTATACAATTTTTTTATTGCTTAATATCAGAGACATTTTAGATACTAATATAATATATTTGTATTGTCAAGATCATAATAAATTTCACATTTTTCATTGTATAGGAAATTATGTTTTTTGTATTAATACAAGAAGACCCTTCACTTGTTTCATGGTGATACTTTGCTGTCATTTTGAGAAAAGCGAAAAATCTTTTTCAGTTAGAAAAAAATAGAACGATTTATATTTCACGCATTACATTTTCAGCATTCTATAACTGAAAAACTCGTATTATTTTCTTGATTTTGTTGGTTTTCTATTGACGTGATTTGTTGTTTTAGTATAATAATGCTTGTATGTTTGGCACATTTTATTAACAGCTAAACTATAGTTTTGAAATGGAGTTGAGTATGAAAAAAGTTTTGTTGCTCATTAATGCGCAAAGTCCCCCTTATTCGTCTTTTGCGAGTATGTTAAAACAAGTTGCTGATATTTCTGGACAATTTGACATCACAGTTAGCACTGACCGACAGAGCCTTGTTGATCTTTCTGGCTATGATTCGGTTGCCTTGTATATTCTTGGCGGAGAATTTACAGCAGATCAGATAAAAGGTCTAATCAAATTTGTTGAGAATGGTGGAGGCTTGCTTGCTGTTCATGCCTCAAATGCTCTTCTAGGACAATATAGTGATTATCTGGAATTGATCGGAACTGAATTTACAGGACACGATCCATTAGCACCTTTTGAGGTTACTACCGAAGTCGGATTTGACGATATATTGCCCAGATTGACAGGCAGATTTAATGTTATAGATGAATGTTTCAGGATAAAGCCCAAAACAGATAAACCTCTACGTTATTTTCAATACGGCACTTGGAGGCTTGAGAGATTACCATTAAGTTATGTGCGAGATTATGGCAAAGGTAAGGTCTTATATACTGCATTGGGACATGATGAGGCTACTTTCAAGTTACCTGCGTTTCAGGACTTGATGATAAAGGGACTGCGATATGTCTCCAGCCTGAAAGATAATCCAGAAGTTAAAATAGGTCTTGTCGGCTATGGTCCTTTGTTTGGCATGGGCGGACACCATTCGGGAATGATTAGGCAGACTCATGGATTTACATTATCCGCAGTATGCGATAAAGACCCTGCAAGGCTAGAAGCAGCAAAGAAAGAGCAAGGCGAGGGTATAGCAACGTTTGCAGATGTTGATGATCTGATCGCTAGCGGGCTTATTGATCTTGGAATAGTGATTGTCCCGCATATTTATCACCATCCGGTAGCAAAAAAACTCCTCGAAGCTGGTTTGCATGTCATTACAGAAAAGCCTTTTGTCGTTCATGTTAGCGAAGCAGATGATCTGATCGCCATTGCAAAAGAAAAAGGTGTAATGTTGTCAACATATCACAACAGGCATTGGGATCCAGATATTTTGACAGCAAGAGATGCCCTTGAGTCAGGCATAATCGGTGATGTTTATTCTATTGAATGTAACATGGTTGGTTATGGCAGACCCGGACAGCAATGGCGAGACCACAAAGAAATATCTGGTGGAATGCTGTATGATATGGGAGCGCATCAATTTGAAAAAATACTCCAGCTAGTGCCTTGGAAAAATGCTCAGGGACAACCTATAAACCGCAAAGCAACTTTATACGGAAACTTTATTAAACGTAAATGGTTTTCAAGCACAAATGAGGATTATTGTCGCGCTTACATTAAGTTTAATAACGGTGTTGAGGCACAGTTAGTTCAATCAAATCTATGTTCAGTTAGCAAACCTTTATGGACTATACTTGGGACAAATGGCTCAATTACTATCGATGGATTTGATACAGATGCAACGGTTGTATCAATGATGCCTGATGGTAGAAGAATAACCGAAACATATCCAAAACTAACGGGTAGTGGGTGGCAAGGATATTATAAAAATGTAGCAGATCATTTGCTTTCAGGATTGCCATTACTTATAACTCCTGAATGGGCAAAGGCGACTATACAATGCATCGAAGGTTGCGAAATTGCATCTAAAGAGAATCGGTTAATAGAAGTAAAATTTGATTTCTAATAGCTGGTTGGGTTGGGTTTTGCCCAACCCACTTCAATTTTATAATAGGGATAATAAAACATGAAGGGACCAAGATTAGCTTTAATAATCTCTGCAATAATACATGGATTTATGCTATTGATATTTGTAAATGTTCATATTCAGCAGGAATATAGAAAGGCTTTCACTTCGGTTAGTGTTGATTTATCTGCTCAGCTTCCTGACCAGAAATTTCTTATAAAGAGAAAAATGCTTGAACCTGTAAAGCGTGAACCAGTCCAAAAAACAGAAATAGATCGCCCAACAAGGACTGTAGAATTAACTACTTCAGCAAGAATAATGAGAAATCCATCTGATAGAAACACGCCATCATTAAAACCATCAATGCTTCCAACAGATCTTAGCGCACCGATTGGAGATACAAGACTTGGTGATCTTTCTGGAAAATTCAAGGCAAGAGAAATGCAAAATCCATTAAGGGAACGTCGAAGTCAACTCGTTGAATTCGTTGATAAAATGAAGGGGAAAAGAGATATTATCTATTGCCTCGATATATCTGCAAGTATGGGTGCTCCTGGCTCCAACAAGCTGAATCTTGCAAGAAACTATCTTATTGAATCTTTACTTGCCCTTACAGAAAAAGACTCATTCAATATTGTTGTTTTTTCAAAGGATATAAAAATCTATAATTCATCAGGAACGATTCAGGCTACAAAGGAAAATATAGGAAATGCAATAAACTTTCTGAATCAATTTACATCTCAAAGCGTTAAATCAAATACTAAAACTGATCTACTTTCCCCGATCCTATCTGCTCTAAATATGAAGCCCAATATTGTTGTCGCTGTAACTGACGGATTACCAACTGCTGGTGTTATTCAGCCCGAAAGGATACTCCAAAGCATCAGTGATACGAATAATCTTATCAATGCAAAAATTTTTGCTATTGGAATGGAAATGGATGAGGAACAACCTGAGGCTTGGCTATTAAAAGAGATTGCAAAGCGAAATGGTGGGGAATTTCAATTGCTTTGATTTCTTTATAAGCACTGATAAAAATGCACAATATTAAAATTAAATTGGTATAATTTGGGTTTGACAGGCAAGGCAATACTATATAGCAATATGAGCTTCGTAGTGAGATAGAGGAGGCTCATCGTCAATGGAAAGAAGCTATGTGGGATATGACGAAATTCACATCTACTAGCCTTATTCAGATACTATATCATGTGATATGCGTGTTGTTATCGAATAATCAGTCTATACCAACACAGAGAAAGGAGAACGTTTTTCAGAGAAGACGCTTCGTCAGATAAGGAGAGAGCAAATCAGAAGGCATGAAGTATCAATAATAGTCTATTCAGGAGATAGTTACGTTTTGATAGGTGTCAAATTATTGATAGGTTATCTTCTTAGATTACCTAGGGAGATACAGATGGGTTTATATGATTTATTTCCATCAGGAGTAGGCTAAATTGAGTATGTTGGATGGAATTAAGTTTGTCATCAGGTTAAATATTGGTAACAATCCGACTGTTATAAATGAGAATGAGGATAGAATATCACTTACCATCAACCCTGGAGATGAAATAAATCTCAGAGGGGTGTATTATAAAGGTAATTTAGAGGTGAATATATCAGGCAA
>CAZMCH010000089.1:0-17202 GCA_964564735.1 uncultured bacterium | reverse complement strand
ACAGCACAAGGACAAACCTTCATGGGAACGGCTATAAATATGGCTTTGGACATGGTAAAATCAAGAAAAGCCCATTATCGAGCTAATGGGATCGCATATTATCGTCCATGGATATTTATGATTACAGATGGTGAACCACAAGGCGAACCAACAGACCTTATCGAACAGGCGTCAAGGAGAATAGCTGAAGATGAGGCATCCAAAAGAGTTGCTTTTTTTGCAGTCGGCGTAGAAGAAGCAAATATGGAAAAACTCCAGACTATATCTACACGAACCCCAGTTAAGCTTATTGGCTTGAATTTTACAGAAATGTTTTTATGGCTTTCAAGAAGCACACAAGCTGTATCGCATTCCAAACTTGATGATCAAGTCGCTCTCCCTCCACCCGGTTGGGCAAGTGTTTAGATATAACAATGAGACGATTGGGTTAAGAAATATAATGGTATTTCCTAATCCAATCATTCCACGCAATAAGAATAATGCAATTACAACGCCAATCAGATAAAAGTATAATAACAATAGAGCCAATACTGCAAATTGGCGCGGGTGGAGAAGCCCGTATTTATGGTATAAGAAAGGAATTATCTTTTGTTGCAAAGATATATTACGAAGTATCAGAGGAAAAATCAAAAAAACTAGCCATAATGCTTAATCATGTCCCCAAAGATCCAATGTCAGAGAGCGGTCACGCATCAATTGCTTGGCCTAAAGATTTGCTTATGAACAATGGAAACATTGTTGGGTTTCTTATGCCACGAATAACAGGTATGAGGACAATTCTTGATTTCTATAATCCCGGTGCTCGTAGAATAAACAACCCTTTATTTAGCTATCTATATCTTCATAGAACAGCAAGAAATTTAAGTTCTGCATTTCGGGCATTGCACGAAAGTAAATATATCATAGGCGATGTTAATGAATCAAATATTTTTGTATCTGAAACATCGCTAGTAACTCTTGTTGATACAGACTCATTTCAGGTCTATGATCCCGATAATGGAAAGATCTATCGTTGTCCAGTAGGACGACCTGAATTTACTCCGCCAGAACTTCAGGGCGAGTATTTTAAGGATGTTGATAGAACCCAAGAACATGATCTTTTTGGTCTTGCAGTTTTGATATTTTTATTACTAATGGAGGGAACGCATCCTTTTTCTGGTGTTTATCAAGGAAAAGACGATCCACCGTTATATGGTGAAAGAATTGCATCTGGTCATTTCACATATAGTTCCAATCGCCGTGTCCCATATCGTCCAGCAAAATCATCACCACCATTTGAGATTATTGATCCAAAATTAAGAGAGCTATTTATACAATGCTTTGAGGCAGGTCATAAAGACCCAAAAATGCGGCCCGATGCGCAGACATGGCAAAATGCGCTTTGGGAGGCAGAGAAGAACTTAATTACATGCACAGTCAACGATCAACATCGCTACGGTGCGCATTTAAAATCATGCCCTTGGTGTAAGCGTATGAAAGAACTCAATGGACGTGACCCATTTCCATCCGTTGATATTGTTAATAAAGGTTTGCATTTACCACCAGAGAATAAGCCCAACATAACTAGACGAATACAACCACGACCATCAATAAGAGTCCCTCGTGTTTCTCCTGTAATATACACACGCAAAGCCTCTAAAAAATATAATTGGCAAAAAGACATACGTATATGGGTTGCAGTTACATTTGTTTTAACGGCCTTTCTTGTTTTTGGGCAGAATATAATACAGATAACTAATCCACTGAATAAAACATCTGTTTTATTGACTTTAACGGGACATAATGACATTATAAATTCAGTTACAATATCAAAAAATGATGAAATAATTGCCAGTGGTAGTCGAGATGGGACAATAAAACTCTGGAATGCAGAGACTGGTGATCCTATAAAGACAATTTCCTCAAAGGGTGCGCTTATAAATTCAGTAGCCTTTTCTCCCGATTGCAATACAATAGCAGGTGCAATAGGAAAAGTCGGTATGTATGGGGGGGTATCAGGTGAAGTGCTTTTATGGGATGTAAAGACGGGAAAATTGCTTCATGTATTTTCTGGACATGAAAGTATCGTTTTATCTGTTGCTTTTTCTCCAGATGGCAAGATACTTGCTAGCACAAGCATGGATGATACTTTGCGACTTTGGGACACTCAAACGGGTGAATTAATAAGGATATTAAAAGGTCATGAAAAAGATGTAACATCTGTAGCATTTTCGTATAATGGGGAATTGATTGCAACATCAAGCACAGATACAACAGTCAGAATCTGGAATGCAAAAACAGGTGCATTGATCAAGGTTCTTTTAAAACGTTATGAAACGCCATTAACATCTGTTGTTTTTTCACCAAATAACAGGATTTTAGTAACTGGATGTTTTGATAAAACTGCAAGGGTATGGGATTTGACGACAGGAGGATTGCCAAATTTAATGATTGGTCATAAAGGTCCCGTAAATTCAGTTGCCATAACATCTGATGGTGAAATATTGGCAACTGGCAGTTCAGATAATACAATAAGGTTATGGGATTTGCGTAAAAATTCTTCACAAATACTTGAGGGTCATACAGAAGCAGTAACCTCTGTTGTATTCTTTACTGATGGTAAGAAACTCATAAGTGCTAGTAAAGATCGCACAATAAAGATATGGGGTAGGGAATTATTGGGATTTTAATAAGCTAAAAGATATAAAACACGATAAATCAGTGCAAGTGTATTTAACAAATGAAAATCAAAACTTACATTGACTTTCTCGTTTATTAGACATTCTTTAAAAAGATTTTCCGCTTCGTTCAAAATGACAGCAAAGTGTCATCCTGAACGAAGTGAAAGTTTTTTTGGACTAATACAAAAAATATAATTTTCTAGACAATGAAAAATAAATACTCTTGACTAGAAACTTTTTGCAGCTTCTTGGACTGATTTGAATATTTCAAGTATTTTTGATGCACCCACAAGATCAAATACCTTTTTAATATCAGCAGATAAACCACAGAGTTTTAGATCGCCCTTCTTTTTGCGTAGTTGTTGGGCAACTGCTACAATAGCGCCAATAGAAGTGCTGTTAGCATAACTCACATTGCTAAGGTCTAATATAATTTTAGAAGCATTTGCGTCTGTAAGTTTTTTCAGTTCGTTTTTTAGATCAGATACAGTAAAAGCGTCTAATTGTCCGCTAACACCCAATACCTGAGCATCGCCTTCTGTTTTAGTATCAAAAGAAATGTCCGCTTTTCTAATTGAAATCACCCCCAGAGGATTAGCATTTAAGGTTAATTAACAAAAATGACAGACGCTATTAGTATTATAACAGACTAAGTAACCACAGACCAACTGCTATATATTATTTATATAATCTATTATAATGTTTCGCTTGCTATTGAAAATACCGTCTGTCAGATATCCATAACCTAACTACTTTTTTCTAATGTATTAATTCAGATCTGTGGCATACAACATACTCTATTAGCATTTATACAATATTTGCTACTCCCCCTATTAAACCAAGTTAAACGCACATCCAAACCACCCGTTGAATTTGTTTCTATGTTCATATCATCTGATAAAAGACGCGCCAAAAGTAAGCCATGCCCTCTTTCTGTTCCTACATAGACTTCATTGCTAATAACGTTAGCCCAAACCTCACTCCATCTTTTCTCAGTATTATTTCGCCCCTGATCCCTAATTGTTACAATCATTTCCTCATCATTGCTTGAACATAATATAGATATTTTTGAATCAGAATCCTCTGAACCATGTTCTACTGCATTACTGATTATTTCATCCGTTGCTAATTCGATATTTTGAACCTTTTCTGCACAAAAACCAAGATTTTCAGCAAGTTCTTTTATAAAAGCCCTCACAGAACGAATATAGATGAGATTGCTCGGGATCCTAAGTTTTGCGTCATAAGTAATGCTGTCCAAAGCTTATCCCTCCTTATTAAACAGGAAGTGGAACTCTTGCAAACAAAGTATCGTTAAGAAAGACGCCGATACCGAGCCTAAATAATAATAATTTTTTGTCGTTTTACCAACTCCCTTCATAATTTTCAAATATATAATCCATTCAAATATTATTCAAAATTATAACATGAATAGGTAAGTAAAGTCAAGGTTCTAGTTTTTTTCTCAGAAATTCTCACTCAGTCAAATCGTCAAAAATTTTACAGTATCAATAAAAGGCATTTCAATCCATCAGGATGTAAGTAGTCAAGAAGCTATTGGTAACAGTTTTCAGGAGACACTAGGTCAATAATTTGGAAATAACATATACATTCCTTCCTTAATATCAATTTATGAAGGTAATATCATATTTCGCATTTTTTCACAACATATTTACATAATCTAATAACATTAACTGAAAAACTCGTATCAAAAAGAAAAAATCTGCATTAAACGTTGGATTTATATGTTAGTCATTGTCAAAAGGTGAAAGTCGCTATGGTCTAATATTTTTTGTTAAAGTTTTTATATTTTTTAACCGATATATATTGTTAGGGGGATGTATACATCAATAAAACTACTAGATTTTATATCAATAAGATAAGCATCTTGATAGGCTTAAATTATTGAAGATAGTCGGACTTTCATAAGAAATTTTAGATATTCAAAACTTGCTCTAAGATGGTTTAATAAAAAAATGGAACTTTTTTGTCAGATAAAGTATCTAATAGGACGATTTCAAAAATCTATTTTGATCTTTTTTATGACGATATAAACAAATAATGGAGGCTAACAATGATATTTGCCATTGTCGATGGTGAAAAAGAACAGCAACTTTTAGATAATGCCATTAAAGAAGCCAAAGATAAAGGCTTGTATCGTCGTTTGATGGTTATAAAGCTATCTTCACAAGGGAAGCTTATAAGGCATATAAAAAAAGAATTCGGTATTTGTGAAGCAACAATACGCAGTTATATACATCGTTATAATAAATATGGTTTGGATAGCCTTCGTCCCAAGAAACCGACAGGACGCCCTCCCAAGATTGCCCACTGGTCCAAAAGAGATTGGGACAGAATATTAGCAAAATCACCATATTATTATGAAAAGCTAAAAACTGATTCTGAAATATGGACATTGGAATTGATAGCAAAATACCTTGTAGAATACCATAATATAAAGGTTTGCGTTTCTAGTATATACAATGCCTTACGAAAAATCAGGAATTATAAGGTTCAAAAAACAAGAAATTCTTCCAATTCTTTTATACAGGCTCAAGAAAGAGTATAAGTATATAAATTTAGGGCAAGTTTTTGGATGCTGTCGAATTTTTATCGCAACAAAAATTATTTGCCAGTTTTCTGGCATAGCTGGCATTGAGAAATTTTTGATTGACAAAGAGACATCTCCAATATATTATAAAACAACCAATTAAAAGAGATTAATTGGTAAATTGTTCTTTAATTTTACTATTAAGGGGTTAAAATAGGGCGGCATAGTCAAATATGATTACTGCTTTCCATAATTAAACTGGTGATTGTTTATTTGAAATAAACAACTTTCCAAATTATAAGGTTTATATATGCCAAAGGGCAAAATACTCATCATAGACGACGAAAAAGATATTGTAGATACACTAACAATTATGCTTCGAGCCCGTGACTTTGATGTATGTTCAGCACTTGACGGGCAAGAAGGTTTTGAGAAAGCCAAGATAGAACGCCCAAATCTTATTCTTTTTGATGTTATGATGTCTGGGGTTGATGGATATGGTGTGTGTCTAAGACTAAAATCCGACAAAGACACAAAAAACATCCCCATCGTCATAATTACTGCTAGGGCAGAAAGAGAATCAGTAATTAAGTGTCATAATCTTGGCGTGAGTGATTTTATCGTTAAGCCTTTTAATATCACTACATTACTCGGAAAACTCGGTAAAGTCCTCAGATAATTCGTGTCAGTATATCTTTTATAATAGATATAACCAAGTCAATATTAATTTTTCCTAATATATATTTGAAATAAAAAAGATTCTTCGCTGACGCTCAGAATGAAAATGCTGAATTGGCAAATAATATTAGAATTTATAAGGCTTTTTTAGAACTCAATTCGCTATTTTTGTGGATTGGAAATCTGCCACTCTAAATGGGTGGAGTTTTTGTTGTTAAATAGGTGCTTTTAGGGTATTCCGGGATATATCTTGGGAGGTGATAAATCACACCGGAATAAAAGATCATAGCTTCAGGTAAATTATTTACCTGTGGCAAAGTAAGTGTGGAGTAAATCAGCACTTACTTAAAGTTAAATAATCTGGTAGGTATTTTTTGGATCCCCTTCCATATTCTTTGTTATATGAAAAGGCTTTTTTATACGACTTAGGGAATTGGTTTTTTGGGCATGTGGGAGTTACCAAAATTAACATGAGCTATGTTGTATTTGAAAGCGAAAAATAGAGTTAATGCTTACTAGATTATGGTTCTATGTTTCAAACACAATTCAAAGTCGATTTTGTAAAGGTTTGCAAAATTAGTTATTTATGAAAATCCCTATAAATCTCCATTTTCCAAAGGGAGATTTTGTGGATCAGTGAGGAGATGAAAATGCTAAAGTTTAAGAAGAACCAAAAAGGTTTTACCTTAGTTGAAGTTTTGCTAGTTGTCGTTATCTTGGGTATCTTGGCGGCTGTTGCTCTTCCGAGATTCTTGACCACAAGAGATGAATCACAAAGAAGAACCTGCCAAAGCAACCTTTCTGCAATGAATGCTGCGATTGAAGAATATCAGTTTATGAATGGAACATGGCCAACGCAAATTTCTGATGTTACAAGTAGCACATCGCGTTTCCCTGATGGTCCTCCACAATGTCCAAAGAACGGTATTTATACACTTGATACTACAATAAACAGAGCAGAATGCAGTTTGGATTCTAGCGATGGACATGAACTATAATTCAATGTATCTTATTAGGTTGGGTTTTCCGCCCAACCTATATATAAATATTATCTTTAGGAACTCTGATTAAACAACTTATTTGTTTAACCCACCCCTTAATCCCCTCCCAAGAGGGGAAAACGCTTGCCTGGGGTTTATCTAGGGAGAAAATCTCCAATAAATAAATATGGAAGTAATTATAAGTCTTTAATCAAGAATGTGAGCAAAAAAATGATGAAAACAATGGAAACACATGCCAATCTTGCTGATATTCAGATAGATAAACGCATCGCACAAATACTTCCCGAAGATACAGTTCGTAGGCTTAGTATGCTCCCCGTTAGTATTGAGGGCGATCAACTTTTTGTTGCCACTACCTCGCCTGTAAATATCCCTGGAATTGATGAAATCAAACTTTTAACCGGTCTAAAAGTCAAGCCAATGATTATGGCAAAACAGGAACTCGATCACGCCATAAATGAGCAATTCACAGCAGATCAGACGTCAAAACAGGCAATAGTTGACATGACCTTTCAAGAGCTTGGGACTCCAAAGAATGTTTCAGCCCAAGAGGAATTTTTGGATATTGACGAAGCCCCTGTTGTTGCTTTGGTTAATTCGATTGCACGTGGCGCCATCAATGATGGTGCAAGCGATATTCATCTTGAACCACAGTTGCCCGAAATGCGTGTTCGTTATAGAATAAACGGCTTATTGCATGATATTACTACTGTTCCCAGATATATTGAGCCATCTGTTGTTTCTAGGATTAAATTGCTTGCAGATATGGATATAGCGGAAAAACGAAGAGCGCAAGATGGTCATATAACCATGACAGTAGGTCGCAGGCAAGTTGACCTTCGTGTATCAAGTGTTTTAACGATAAACGGCGAAAAGATAGTTATACGAGTTCTTGATAAAGAAACCATGTTGGTTGATCTTGAACATCTTGGATTAACAACCGAACAACATAATAAATTTAGAAATTTTATATCTCATCCCTACGGAATGATTTTAGTAACAGGACCAACAGGTAGCGGAAAAAGCACAACTCTTTATGCTTGTTTGAAAGAACTCGATTCAGTAACAAAAAATATAATAACAGTTGAAAACCCGGTGGAATACAAGATGACAGGCATAAGCCAAATCAATGTCAATCCTGCATTTGGTTTGACTTTTGCTACTGCACTTAGAGCTATCGTCAGGCAAGACCCTGATGTAATAATGGTCGGAGAAATACGAGATTCAGAGACAGCAGATATTGCAGTTCAAGCGGCATTAACAGGTCATCTTGTTTTTAGCACTTTACATACAAACGATGCACCCGGAGCGGTTGCCAGATTAATAGATATGGATGTTCAGCCATTTTTGATTGCTTCATCTGTTCTTGGCGTCGTTGCACAGCGTCTTGTTAGGACTATATGTCCAGAATGTAAGGAATTTTATCGTCCATCGCAGGAAGTATTAGATACTTTACGGGCTCCAAAAGGCGTTTTGGAACTAGCCAGAGGCAAAGGTTGTGATTTTTGCAGAGGAACTGGATATAAGGGACGAAGTGGTATTTATGAAATATTTGAAATTGATGATGATATAAGACCGCTTATAATAGCTCAAGCACCAACCAGTGAAATCAAAAAAGCGGCTATTGCAAAAGGGATGAAATCTCTTGCCAAAACAGGCAGAGAAAAAGTATTGCAGGGCATATCCACCTATGAGGAAGTGAATAGGCATGTATATTTAGAAGAGGAAGATGCGTCTTAGTATTTAATCCCTCTAAATCTCCCTTTGGAAAAGAGAGACTTTAAGGATTGTAAACTAAAATATTGATAAGTAGATTTAACTTTAAAGGGATTTTTACACTTACAAATGAATTGCTTGGTGAATAAAAATGTCTAAATTTAGTTTTGTTGCAAGAGATATTGATGGATCGTTACGTAAGGGCATCATTGAGGCGACTGACAAAAGAGAGGTGAGAACTAATCTAAGGCAGAAAGGTTTTTATCCCACTTCCATTCGCACAGTTCGTGAATGGAAAAATATTACCATTTTTGCCAGAGTTACAAGTGATGAGGTGGCAGTCTTTGCGGATCAGCTTTCGGTCATGGTCGATTCTGGTTTGACGCTTGTTCGTTGTTTGACGACATTGGCACAGCAGACGAAAAATGAGAAGTTTAGGCAGATAATAAATGCAGTTAGGCAGGATGTTGAGAATGGAATATCTTTTGCCGATTCGTTGAGCAATTATCCGAAGGTTTTTTCTAACCTTTTTGTCAGCTTGATAAGGACAGGAGAAATAGGCGGAGTTTTAAGCAAATCATTGCGCCAGATTGCAGAATATCTTAATTCAGAAAAGCAGATTAGACAGAAAGTTAAAGCGACTTTTATCTATCCCAAAATAGTTTTAATTGTTTGTGTATTAGTAAGTATATTCTTGGTAACGTTTGTTGTTCCAAGATTTATGACGCTATATGATTCTCTTAAGATCCCTTTGCCTTTGCCTACAAGGATAGTTCTTTGGCTTAGTAAGGTTATACCAAAGTATTGGTGGCTTTTTCTTGGAGTTGGCGGAGGCGTGTATTTCGGATTCAATAAATTTAAGGCGACCAAATCAGGCAAAAATATACTTGATCATGCAAAGCTATATGCACCGGTATTTGGAGAACTAATCAAGAAAATTATAGTATCACGTTTTATTAAAGTTTTGAGTGCGCTTACCATGAGTGGAGTTCCTATTGTTCAATCTCTTGATGTATCAAAACAGGTTGCCGATAATGCTGTTATGGATAAGATTATAGATAGCATCCGAGATAATGTAAATGCAGGAGGTGGCTTACGAGAACCAATGGCTAATAGTGAGATATTTCCACCAATTGTTATACAGATGGTTGGTTTGGGAGAGGAAGTAGGCAATCTCGGAGAATCGCTTGATAAAAGTGCAAAATTCCTTGACAGCGAAATTGAAGATCAGGTTAAAAGGCTAATGTCAAAGATAGAACCGATGACAACCGTTGCAATCGCAGCAGTAGTTGGATTGATTTTGTTGGCAATATATCTGCCAATGTTTGATATTACTAAGATTGCCCAAGCCAAATAATTTGATAATATTTTGAATTTTATTTGTTTTTTTCATGTAAAGTCTAATGTATTTCTACAATACGGAGGTGTCAAATGTGCATCTTTACTAAAAAAGCTAGTTTTAATTTATCATCAAAAAAGATGCTGACTGTTATCGTCTTTACCATCTGTTTGTTGATAAGCCTAAGCGCCTATGCCGAAGTTCCTGTTATTAAAAATATGGGTTTTCAGTATATAGCGGCAAATAATGTGCTTAGGACTTGGTATGATCTCTCGTATTCAGGTGTAGGTAGCGTGAATATTAGCTTGGAGGCTTCAGAAGACGGCGGAAAAAACTTTAATATTATACCAACACAGGTATCGGGTGATTTTGGGCTTGTTTTTCCGGGAACAGGCAAAAAAGCTAACTGGAATATAGGTTCTGAATGTCCTTGGCTTGATCCTCAAACGGTCATAATGAGAATAGTTGCAAGCGATGCAGATCATACAATTAGATATATAACCGTTGGTGGGACGATGATGGTTCTGGTTCCGGGTGGTAGTAATGATATGGGTAGTATTGATACTCCGCCTGATGGAATGCCAATATTCGGTGATGAATTGCCAGAACATACTGTAACCATTGATAGCTTTTATATGGATGTCAGCGAGGTAACAAATGCCAAATATGCTGAATTCATGTCTGCAACAGGATACCCAGCGCCAATATATTGGGCTGATCCAAGATTTAATGCACCAGAACAGCCTGTTGTTGGTTTAAAATGGGAAGATGCAATTGCTTTTTGTAATTGGATGGGAAAGCGTCTGCCAACAGAAGCTGAATGGGAAAGGGCATGTCGAGGCGGACATGATGGCAGAGATTTCCCATGGGGTAATGTTTTAGATTACAATTATGGCAACTTTGCAAGCGTTAAAGATGCGGATATTTGGTATGATACTGCTCCGGTTTGCAGTTTTAAGCCAAATGATTACGGTCTTTTTGATATGATCGGCAATGTATATGAATGGTGTTCCGATTATTACGAATATGGCTACTATGCTAATTCACCAGTCAATAATCCTATGGGACCTGCGACAGGGACAACAAGAGTTCTTCGTGGTGGATCATGCTATGACGGTTTCTTTCCAAGCTATCTAAGATGCGCTACGAGATATAGCTATTTTGGAGCAACTATGAACGGTCTTATAGGTCTTCGCTGTGCTATGAGTATTCCTCAATAATGAAAATATAATGACAAATCCCCCATGACTTTTTGTGTTAATTGGGGGATTAAATATCTTACAAAAAAATGCTTGCTAAAAATGGGATTTACTTCTATATTTGTATGTATATAATTTATAAATTAGAAGGAGACAAAAAATTGGGAGAAAATGATATGCGAAGTAAATCCGGATTTACATTAATAGAAATTATCTTGGTTATTGTTGTTCTAGGAATTTTGATGGCTGTTGCGATTCCAAGATTTAACTTTAATAACAAATTAGCATATACAACTGCTAAAAAACTTGCTGATGATTTGAGATTTACGAGAAGCTTGGCGATTAATAAGGGCATTAATCATTATTTGCTGTTATCACCATCAAGCCCATATACGCAATATGCGATATTTGATTCGTCAACCGATCCAGATACTCAGATTGGTGAAACTAGGACGATACCAACAGGCGTTAATTGTACTGCATCAACTAGCACATTTCAGTTTAATTATTTAGGTGCCTGTAATAGTGGTGTCGATGGAACAGTGACATTCGTTGGTGAGGGGGAAACATCTGTGGTTGATATAACAGGTTTCACAGGAAGGGCTTATGCTTACGTTCCATAGAGAGATATTTGTCGAGGCTTTAAGATGATGAATAATAATGAAAAGGGTTTTACTCTAGTTGAAGTTTTGCTTGCAGTTATGCTTTTGGGCGTAGCCTTGATACCGATTATGAATCTAATGCCTAGTATGTATAGCATGAACGAGAATATGATTATAGAGAATAAACTGACCTTCTTTGCGCAAGATAAGCTTGAGGAGGTGAAAAGCTTAGTAATCGCAGATATTAGCGTTGATCGCAACGAATCATCACAGCCATTTCCTAATGATTCTTCATATAGATATAATGTTATAGATGATGGGGGAACGGATATTGATTCTCCGACAGATGGGAATGTCGATATCAAGATGATAACTATTCAGGCGTGGTATGGTGATAGTTTAAGCACATACGTAGGAGCAGAACACAAGATTGAATTAAAAACCAAAGTATCTTACAGAAATTCCTAAAAGGCAGGGGTTATAAGGAGGAATAATATGTTTAGTAAAATATTTAGAAAAAATGAAAAAGGCTTTACTTTAATTGAAATATTATTAATATCAGTTATAGTATTGCTAATTGGAGTTTCGATTATATTGCCTTTCAGAGGGGGCAAAAATACATGGAAGAGCGCAGATAAAGATTCCGAAACAATACAAAATGCAGTAATCGGTATGGAAAAAGTTGTCCGAGAGATAAAAAACTCGCCGGGTCTAACAGATTTTTCTCCTACTGCAATAAGGTTTGCTGTTTTAAGACAAGATACCACTGATATTGATGGTGATGGCAATACAACCGAATATGTATCAAAATATGCAATGGTCAAAAGAAGTGGCGATTATCTCAAGTATGGGGAACGAGATACAGACTCGTCTAGTGAAGGAGACTGGACTTTAAGCAACTTGGCGTATCCTGTTACTAATCTTTCTTTTGCATTTAAGAAAGGCGATGGAAGCGATGCGGTTCCGGGAACGGATCCTCCAGAGGACGTAAAATCAATATTAATCAACTTAACTACCTCAGAAGGCGGGGTAACTATACCTTTGACATCAAGAGCATATCTAGTTATGGGTGCTGCGCAAGCTGCCGCCGAAAATTTTACAGATGTTCCAGAAGACCCTAATGTGCCTGATCTTCCAACACCGCCATATCCTCCGGGGCTTGATGAAGAGCAATTTAACGAACCTGCAGTTGAAACAAGCACTACTCCACCAGCAGGTTCTTTGGGAGATGGTGTTAAAGGATGGAGTCTTGCGGATTATGTTGCCTTTGGTGACGAGGATGTTCTAATAAGTAATAATACTACGGTTAATGGTAATGTTGGAACTCGTAGTGAATCGGGCAATGCTTTTGTAGGTCAAAATAGTTCAGAAATAAATGGATACCTAGTTGTAAAAGGTTCTCTAAAAATGGAGAATGTCGGGACTGTCAATAATGGAAGCGTTTTGGCTGCATGTAAAACTGGTTCTTCGAGTAATTTCAAAAATAGCGCGCAAGTAAATGGTAATTTTTGGACGCTCAATAATATAACTTTGGCAAATACATCCAAAATTAATGGGACTGTCTATATTCCAGCGGATCGTTCTGTAACAGCCGGTCATTTTACTACGAGGTCTACTATAGATGCAGA
This sequence comes from uncultured bacterium, assembly GCA_964564735.1. Classification (GTDB taxonomy): domain Bacteria; phylum Poribacteria; class DTPJ01; order DTPJ01; family DTPJ01; genus CAZMCH01. The sequence goes on along the minus strand of CAZMCH010000089.1, from coordinate 3,828 downwards.
GCCTCGAACATTTATGAAAGACCCGAAGGACTATCCAGAAGTTGCTTGGGCTGATTCCGCATATCCCAAAATGCCAGACGCAGAAACTTTTCCAGCAGGATTTTTCCCTGTTAACTCAACAACTACTGATATTAAAAAAGAAACTAAAACTCTTAATCTCCAAAAATATGGTAATGTAGATATATCAAATGGAAGTATTGTAACACTTGCCCCTGTTGGTGGAGTAATGTATTTCAATAATTTAAGCGTATCTAACAGCAGTCAGCTTATTATTCCTTCGGGAGATTATTACTTTAGTTCTATTGATATAAGCAATAGTTCAAAACTAAGTTTTCAATTTAATGGTGCGCCAATTCGTATATATATAAATAATAAAGTTCCTAAAAATGGTGGTGGTTTCAAAGACTATTCATTTGAACTATCCAATTCATCATCGTTTTCCTATACGGGTGGTGGAGCCGATCTGTTGTATGTAGAAGCACAGCAAGGCTTCAATTGTGCAAATAGCGTTCAATGGAAGGGTTTTGTATATTCTCCTAATGGAAATGTAGTTTTCTCTAATAGTTCATCTCTTACTGGTGCTGCATATTCCAAGAAAAAGGTTGATATATCAAATCACGTAACGGTTACTTATATGCCGCCGTTAAATATGGGTGGTATAAAGTTATTAAAAGATAAGTTTTATCCAGAAAACTAATACTTCACCAAATTAATTTTTGATGTTATGAAATGTAGGGATGGATTTCCAAACCTGTCCCTACCATAAAAAATAAACGTAATAGTTAATTCAATTTAGCACTAATTTATTTTATAAAAGAGGATATTGAAAATGTTTTCCCCCCAAAAAAATAAAAAACGCTTTTTTGCGGGAGCGTATTGGGGTAGCTATATAAGAGAAGAGCGGGGCTTCGTGCTTGTTCTGACATTAATGCTGATCTCATTGATGTCAGTCCTTGCGATTACGTCTTTCGAGCTAGTTACATCCACAACTAGAATTACAAGCAATCACAAGCTTTATCTTCAGGCGTTATACGTCGCAGATGCTGGGGTAGAGGATACTTTATGTGTGCTTTCTAAAGCAGGTTGGGGTTCACTGGTTTTTGATCCAGAGACTCCTAGCTCATTGTCAACATTATCTTTAGATACTATTGATGTCAACTGGGTATGGAATGGTGTCGATGAGTGGTCATTATCGAAATCTGATTTGGGTGGCACTTACGCTGTTACTTTAACTATGGATGCTGGTGATGCGGGTGATACCAGCGATGACAGACTTGTATTAGAGTCAACAGGAACTATTTCTGGTTTTACAAAAGTTATAGTTGCAGAAATAGGAAGAGTTCCCAGCGCAAAGATAACCCTTTGGATGGAAAAGGAGATATAGATTTCAAATGCTTGGAAAAAAGAAACACACTGTTGGGTTGTATATTGGTTCACAAAAGACAGTTTTGGCAAGGTTGCAAAGGGTTGGAACAAATCATTTCATGGTTGAACATCTGAGTGTTGCGGATACACCCCCCGACACTTATGATGAAGAAGCTGTTGTTTCTGTCTCTTCTTTATCAAAACTGATTCGTGACTTGATGGATGAAAGCGATGTTAGGGCGCAGGAGGTATCACTTGCTGTCGCAGTAAAACAAGGTGTTATCATAAGAACCTTAACTCTTCCATCAATGTCTAAAAAAGAAATAAAAGAGGCATTAGGTAGCGAGGTCGAGAACTATGCTCCACTGTCAAGCGATGAACCAATATTAGATTTTCAAATTACAGGACAAACCTTTGAAGGTGCTGCGCAGAAATTAGAAATATTTTTGTCTGCGGCTCCAAAAAGCTTGATTCGTTCCTATATGGCATCTGTTGAAGCGGCTAGCCTGAGGGCGTCATCTATTGAACCATTGCCTTTGGCTATTCTAAGAACACTTGCCCCAGTTAATGACGAATTGAGCAATGGAAATGGAGGAACATCCAAAATTGATGATGAAACCTCCACGATGGCTGTTTGTTTAGAAGAAAATGATGGTTTGGTTATTATCTCTAGGGGTAATACAATTCGCTTTATACATAGCATTGAATTTGGTCGGTCACATTTGGATAATGCAAGGGTTTTTGGAGAATTAGCTGGAGAAATTAGATCGTCTCTGGCTTACTATCAAACAACATATCCTGAATTTGATGTTGACAAAATATTGCTATATGTTGATAGTGAAGATATTGAAACGATCTGTGCAAGACTTAGTGAATTCCTTGATGTTCCTGTAACCAGTCCGCCACTGCCAGAAACATCAGACGAGTTTACAAAGTCCGCATTAGAAAAAAATGTTCTTTCAGCCTATGCCGCTATTGGAACAGCCATGTTTACCAGAGGGGACGAAGTAATTAATTTAGTTCCCCCCAAAGGTATCGGCGCCATAAATATAAAGAAACAGGCTTTTGTCGGTGCGCTGTCTGTAATGTTAGCTATTTTGCTTTCTATAGGTATTTCTTTTGGTTTAAAGGCATGGACAAGGGCTGTAAACCAAAATACAGAATCGGTAATAAAATCTCGAGAAAGCTATAAGGAAGGGTATGCTGCATTAAGCGGAGCGCAAAGTGAAGTAATTCAGCTAAGAACCCAGATTGACATGGCAAAAAGGACACTTCAAACAGTATCCACTGTTAAATGGATAGAGGTTCTTCCAGAACTAAGCGCCATTATTCCCAAGAATATATGGCTTTCGGGGCTTTCATGGCAGGAAGGTAGCAACGCAGTTCTAGTCGGTCAATCACTATCCTATGATTCGGTTTTCCGATTTATAGATACCTTAAACGATTCACCATATTTTAAAAACCCACAACTTACCTTTGTAAGAAGAGTAATGGTTGGCGAATTGTCATATATGCAATTTGAAATAAAATGTGGCTTGAAGGTCGATAAGCTGGGCGGACAGGAGGTTAACGTTGGGATTAGCTGATTTAAATGAACAAAAAAATATTTCATTATATCAGATATTGATATATGTGGCTTTATTTTTGATTTCTGGATATATGTCTTATCGCTATATGATAGTTCCAGAAGTTAAGAAACTAAATTCGGCTCATGCTGAAAACGCCAAACAAAAAAAGCTACTCAAGGAACTTGAGGATAGCACACGTGAAATTGAGGTATTAGCAAATAACGCCCAAAAACTAGAAGCTGAATTGGTGGCATTGCGCAGTCAGGTTTTTAGTGAAGATAATGATGTTTTAAACTTTATGAGGTCACTTTCTGGAACGACTGCTCAGACGAAAAATCGCTTGATGTCTATTGTTCCTATGGAAGTAAAAGTTATCGGCACATCACCAGACCCCAATAACCCACAAGCCCCAAATACACAAGCTACTCAAAGCCCAGATTCCAAAGCGGGAACAGCACCTCCTCCACCTACAACTTTGCCATATAAACTGAAGCCAATAGAAATTGCTTTTGATGGCAGATATACTGATATAATTAATTTTTTCAGGCAACTGGATGCGAATAAACAGTATATGACGGTAAGTAATATGACTATTGGAGGTTCACAGAATGATCCCGCAGTAGTTAATGTAAAAACGGTTTTGAATCTTGTGCAATTGGGAATAGAGATGAAAAATCCCCGTATTGATGTGGCAAAATTACAGCAGAATGTCCCATTCCAACAACCTGCTGTTCAGGCAAAAAATGTTGTGCCAGCACAAGCAAATACAGGAGTTTCTTCAACTCCACCTCAAACATTAAGTCAACAACCTGCGGCTGCTCAAAAACCTGCAGTTACGAATGTAGCTTCTAGCAAAACGGTCAGTAGTAGCCAACAACCAGTGCGAAATGTTCCA
>CAZMCH010000088.1:0-17369 GCA_964564735.1 uncultured bacterium | reverse complement strand
ATGCTATGTGATGTCATAAAGATTTGGTTATCGTATTTTTTCGCATATTCAAACAGTAATTTAGAAAATTCAGGTTGCGCCGCTGGGTGGAAAGAAGCATCAACTTCGTCAATCAGATGAACTGCTTTTCTAAATACTACCATGTGACCAAGTAAATAGAACCAACGTCGCATTCCATCGCCCCATAGATAAATTGGCAGAAATTCATTGTTCTGACTCATTATAGAAACAGGTGCTTGAGTGCCATCTGGGTAAGGAATCATATCAATTTTGCGAACTTCGGGAAAAATTCCTTGCATATCTTTCGTAAATTCACCCAATATATCATAACGTTTTAAGTAAGAATATGCTGTTGATTCAGCATTATGTTCTCTGTGTGCCAAAATATCATGAAAAACGGCTAGTTTGAATGGTTCTCGCTTTATAGCAGTTGATGGTGGATATGCAAAATTGTATCGATCTACTTTGCCATCAAGTTGTATTTCCCAAACACCCATAAAATCCGATTGTATGGTAGGTTGTCCATTAATTTGAAATGAAGTTGATTCAGAAAATTGCGCTGAATCATTCACTTGTAATCTAATCTTCTTTCCTTCAGGTCTTTCTTCCATTGTTACCTCGTAGGGCTGAATTTTGCCCAACAATCTTGGATCAAGGTTAGCCAATTTGGCTGACGGCTCAAATCTTGATATAAGTGTATGATTTTCTGAGTCATCAGTTAATTCTGATGTAACAGTAAATGTATATGGAAGTCTCGATTTATCTCTAAAAAGTCCTCTTATCCCTTCCCCAAAATCCAAAGCTCCAGTTGTGGTATTTCGACGAGAGATCGCGATATTACCTATAAAGGCAGATATGCTTTGTCCGCAAGCATGTGTATAGATCGCCTCAAGAACACTTGTCTTTCCAGAATTATTATCACCCAAAAGAAAATTAATTCGTGATAGCTCATTCAATTCCAAGTGATCAAATCTACGAAATCCCTCAATATTTATAGAGGAATACATCCCACGCTCTCTATAATCTTGCTCTTTTTTCTTTGCTGACTTAGGTTTAGCCTTTTTAACACTCGAACCCATAAATAATCCCACCTTTTATTAATCAAACTCAGAGACCAAGACAGGCTTATTTCTCTCTGCGCTCTGCTTGGTTGCCTCTATGATAGCCATAGAATGACGCACTGACCGACCACTAGCATCAGGCACTTTTCCTGTCAGGCATGATTCCGCAAAATCATTTATTTGAATTTGCATACCTTGTCCTGAAGAACCATTTACAGCAACTTCTTGACCATTCATTAGTAGTTTGTCACCTGACTGAAACATTGAGCCTTTACTACCTATTATGAATTGATCATGCGCCCCAACATGGGAAACGACTGTTTGAGATAATACGCTGACCGCTCCGTTTGCATGTTTCATTATTGATGTATAAGAGTCTTTTTGTCCCTTGTATAATTCTGTGCTTTCAGTTCCCTGTGCATAAACTTCAATAACAGGTGAATCCATATACCAATGCAAAATATCGTATTCATGCGGTCCAAAGCAATAAAGAACGCATATTCCTCCGATTTCCAGATCAAGATACCATCTGCCATATACAGTTCCCGGCTGTGTAGTGTCAAAATAGCTGTATCGCCTGCGTATGAGATGACCGACATTGCCGATTTCGCCATCTGCGATCATCTTTTTGATTAGGCGATTTATAGGATAGCATCTCATTACTTGTCCAACCATCAATATTCTGTTGGCTTCCTCACAAGCATTGATCATGTCATCACATTCTTTGAGTGTCAAAGCCATAGGCTTTTCAACAAGGACATGCTTTCCAGCCTTCGCAGAAGCGACCACTTGCTCACCATGATATATATGTGGAGAGCAGACAATCACAGCATCAACATCTGGATCGCCAAGAAGGTCATCAAGATTTGCATAAGCCTTTCCACCAAATTCATTTGCGACTGCCTCTGCACGTTCATATATCGTATCCATTACAGCAGTAAGTTTAACGTTTTCATTACCTTTCATTGCGTGTATATGTGCTTTTGCGATTCCACCAGAACCGATTGTCCCAATACGAAGTATATCACCCATTTTTCTAGCTCCTATTTTATTCTTTGGTTTATTAATCATTTAAACCTATTATGTAACTCATCAAGATTATATCTTGCATTATTATCATTGGCTAATGCAACATTCAAATCAACTTCCTTTGGTGTTCTCATGCCCACAAGCGCAATATCTATCTCAGGTGTGCTGATAACGTAATTTATACACATTCGGGTCACTGATTCTTCATCAATCCCAAATTCTCGCTTGAGCAATTTCTGCAGAAAGCCACTTGTTGCTGTTCGCATTGTGATAATACCCATTTTTAATTCTTCTGCAATTGCAGAAATTCCTCTGCATTGCCGAGAATGATCACATGAAAGTTGATTTATCAGATTATAGCATATTTGAAGCACATCAAACCTTTGGCTAGACAACATGCGTTCCAACGCACCTGTAGGAACTTCGGCTGTTACACCGATAAATCTGATTTTTCCTTCATCACGTAACTTTTCAAGGCAATCTAATACTCCATGATTTAAAATTTCATCTGCTTCTTGATTATTAAAATATCCACCATGAAACTGCATAACGTCAAGGTAATCTGTTTTTAATCTTTTCAGACTTTTTTCAACACTTGCCTGAATCTCATCAGGAGTGCCTGTATATGTAACTTTACTGGCAAGGAATATCTTGTCTCTATATTTGTTCAATGCACGTCCATAGATTTCTTCACTAATGCCATCGCCATAACCCGGCGCAGTATCAAAATAATTTATCCCAAGTTCAACAGCGCGCTCAATAGCAGATATATAGACAGCTTGGGTTAGCGAATCGCTCGGGTCTTCATGGGCAAGGTAATTCGTTATTCCCAAAACTGCCCCGCCATAACCGATAATACTGACCTTTAAGCCCGTTTGTCCAAGAATCTTATATTGCATAGCTTTATAGTCCTTCTTTTATCTTTCATTACTTGAATATCTGGCAAGAGAATAGCAAATTTTATATATAATGACAAGAAGGATCATTAATTATTTATAATATGGTTGAATGGAAACTTATACAAGACTATTGGCAAGCCACCAAAATCGTCCTTTTATATTGATTCTAGGAGAAATATCAGACTTCCGAACTGACTATCTATCTCTATTTTGCATTGATTTTTATTCATTATGTTATATTTTTGACTTTCCGTTAATTACATATCTTCAAATGCCAATATAATATCATCAGTTTGTGGTAAGACTTGGTTTTCTAGGTTTGCGGCAAATGGTATTGGAGCAAATCTCGCATGTATGCGTTTAAGAGGAGCTTTTAGCAGATCAAATCCCTTTTCAAATACAATAGTTGCAACCTCTGATGCAACACTACAAGGTGCGCAAGCTTCCGCAACAGTGATAAGACGTCCAGTTTTAGCAACGGAATTTAATATTGTATCTTCATCTATCGGCAATGTTGTTCGTAAATCTACGATCTCTACATCAATCCCTTTCTTACTTAGTTGCTCTGCTGATTCCAATGATTTCTGAATCATAAAGCCATAAGCAACAATTGTGGCATCTTTGCCAGAACGTGCTATGCTTGCTTTACCAATTGGAACAACATAATCATCTTCTGGCACTTCACCGACCAACCCGCCAAGCCTCTTATGATCGCTGTAGATTACTGGATTATTATCTCTTATTGCTGACTTCATAAGCCCTTTTGCATCATAAGGAGTTGATGGTATTACCACCTTCAAGCCGGGGATGCTGGAAAACCAAGATTCAAGGCTTTGTGAATGATGGGCAGACATGGAAACATACGCCCCAAATGGAGCTCTGATAACTATCGGAACAGATGTCGTTCCACCAAACATATATCTCATCTTTGCCGCCTGATTTACAATGGGATCCATCGCCACTGTAACCAGATCAATAAACATAATTTCCACAATGGGTCTAAGACCAGATACCGCCGCACCAACGCCAATTCCAGTAAAACCTGATTCGGATATTGGCATCTCAAAGCTTTTGTTTCCATATCTGCCCTCAACACATTCTCCCATATAAACGACTGTCGGATCAAGGTTCATCTCCTCCATAATGGCTTCGGATATTGCTTGAGAATAGTTTATCTGCTTCATTGATTTGATCCCTCCCAATATTTGCTGATCAGGTCTTTTTCTGGAGCATTTTCCATCTTTACTTGACCTGTTGTGTCAACCATCACGCTTGTTTCTGCATATACATCTGTTGTTGCTTCCTCGGGATTTGGTGATGGGCTTTTCTCTGCAAACTCCACCGCTTCATCAAGTTCTTTTTCTAGCATCTGCTCAATATCAAGTAATTGCTTTTCTGTCGACATTTTTTCTGCAATTAATTTTTCGGCAAACATGGTGACAGGGTCTCGTTTTTTCCATTCTGCTACTTCCTGCGGATCACGTGGATCGCCCCATACTCCACAATGTCCACGATAGCGATATGTTTTACATTCTATTAAGGTTGGTCCTTCGCCATTTCTGGCGCGGTCAACTGCTTCTTTTGCTGTCTTATAGACAGCGACTACATCCTGCCCATCAACAACTTTTCCGGGCAATCCTAAGCCAAAAGCCCGATCAGCTATATCAGGATGATTGGCAACAGTCAGCCATTTCGTATTGACTCCATAGACATTATTTTCACAGACATAGATCGCTGGCAATTTCATTGCTGATGCGATATTGATAGATTCCAGAAATATCCCTTGATTTGATGCACCATCGCCGAAAAAGCAAACGCCGACTTGATCTGTCTTTCGCACTTTCGCAGAGAACGCCGCACCTGTAGCAAGCGAAAGTCCAGCACCTACGATCCCGTTTGCCCCAAGCATGCCCAACGACATATCCGCAATGTGCATTGACCCGCCCTTGCCTTTGCAGTATCCAGTGCTTTTGGCAAAAAGCTCCGCAAACATGCGATTGAATTTTCCGCCTTTGGCGATAAGATGGCCATGTCCTCTATGTGTTGATGCGATAAAATCATCAGGACGCAAATTTGCGCATACGCCAGCCGCTACTGCCTCCTGACCTATATAAAGATGTGCAGGACCATATATACGATTTTCTATTAATAGCTTTTCAACGCGACACTCAAACAGACGTATGGATAGCATAGTCTGATATACTTTCAAAGCCTTGTCTTTTGGTATCAAAATATCACACTCCTTTTAGGTTGCTATGTTTTTTTGCTCTATACTCAACTAAAACAAATATCATTACAAGCATAACCAGAATATTCCATAATACATAGCTCACAAGCCCCGGAATTGTCAAAACCCAACCTTTAAATATAAAGGTCAATACTGCCCCAAGAACACTAATTATGCCATTTGCTATAAGCAACCACCTAATTATTATCTCATTTTTCGTCTTGCTGAAGAGATATGCTGATGACCATGTTGCCAACCCCAAAAATCCATATCCCGTCATTTCTATATACCAAAATAATGACTTTGCATTTGGTGTTGCCAATAAGTCAATCGCCTTCTCATTCTCCAGCATGTTTGGGACAAGCACTATCTGGATCATGTAATTTAGCGAGATCATAAACGTATATAACGAGGCAAATAAAATAATCAGTTTGGCATTTATTTCTTCAAAATCCGTTTCTGGTTTGGGCAAACTTGCGAAAAATAATATAAAACCTAGCATCAACAAAAAGCCAAAAAAGAAAGGCATAGCCTGAAGCTCTGTATAGTTTTGAATATATGTTTTTGCATCTACCCATTGAGGTTCTGGGTTTATCATCTGAACAATCCAACTGCCTATAGGACCAGAAGCAAATATACCAATCAATACTAATATCGCAGATATTAATCTAGCATTTTTCATTGTGTTTAAATTATTCATATTCCACCATCTCTGTTACACCACTCTTTGATGAGCGTTCCGCGGCTTCAAAGACAGCAATAACCCTCCTGCCATCCTCCCCACTTACAGGCACAGGCTTGCCATGCAAGAGATGCTCTGAGACTTCAATATAGTATGTCAGCCAATCGGATTCTTTATATGGCACAGTTGCTTCCTTGCGTCCATTTTCGTCTATCGTTACCATTTGGAAACTCCCACCAGAAGGACCATTGACTTCCTGAATATAGCCATTGATTGCTCCATCCCCACTGTCAATAATAGCCCCTTTTGTTCCCAAAATTCTCCATAAAGGCTTTCCTACCGCTGAAATGTGAGATGCTGTAACATCAGCAATTACGTCATTTTCAAATCGTATAATAGCCCTTGTCTGGTTTTCTATGTCAACATCATCCCAGATTAATTTATGATAAAATCCCGTTACGCCTTTAATTTCACTCCTGACAAGATCAAGAACCCAGTCAATAGCATGAGGTCCCCAATAATAAAACGCCCCGCCACCTAATGCCTTTTTGCTATACCACCAATCACGAGGCTTTCCATACCACATGGCACTAAGTTCAATATGAAACACCTGACCGATTTGCCCACTATTTATAACTTCCTTGATAGCCCGAAAGTTGCCATCATGCCTACGATTATGAAAAACTGCTAGCATAACATCATTTTTCTTTGATTCTTCTATCATTTTGGTTGCTTCAGCAACACTTATACACATGGCTTTGTCAACTATGACATGCTTTCCAGCTTTCATACATTCTAACGCAATGGGCACATGTGTCCAATGAGGTGTAATGACTGATACCATATCAATATCCGCTTTATACAGCAATTCGGTTACATCAAAATAAGTATTAAGGTGCGGAAACTCGTTTTTTGCGTTCTCAAGTCTTTGCGGGTCTTTGTCGCATACTGCCACCCATTCCATATTAGGTGTAGCAGAAATCCACCTTCCATGCGCCCTGCCGAAGTTATGTGCAGAACCATAACCAATCACAGCGCATTTGATAGGTGTCTTGGTGATTCTCATGGAAATTTCTCCTTGTTTTTATAATAACATTCAATGCTCTTCTTTCCTTATCTTTATTTTGCCTGTAAGGTAAAAAACTGACGAACAAATCGCTTCAAAATTCTTATGTCGAACTGATATTAATTATCAATCTTCTAGCTTATATCCTACTCCTCTAACACTCTTTATATATTCTGCTGATTCTCCAAGTTTTTCTCTAAGATTCCTAACATGGACATCAACAGTTCTATCAAGAACGTATTTTTCATCGTTCCAAAGATAATCGAGTATTTGATTTCTGGTAAAAACCCAGCTTTTTTTTGAGGATAACAATTGAAGTATCTTAAATTCAGTAGTAGTAAGGTCAACCTTTTTTCCCTTGACTGTAACCTCATATTTCTCAACATCCATCACTATATCACTACCAATTTCTATCTTTTTTGTATCTTCATCTTGTATTTGCCTTCTCAATACAGCCTTAACTCTTGCAACAAGCTCTCTCGGTGAAAATGGCTTTGTAATATAGTCATCTGCCCCTAACTCCAACCCTAATATTTTATCTGTTTCCTCATCTTTTGCTGTCAACATTATCACAGGCACAGATGATATTTTTTTATCTTTTTTGATAAATTTGCAAATCTCAAAACCATCAGCATCAGGTAACATCAGATCAAGGATTATTAAGCTAGGAATTTTGGTCTCGATATAATCAAAAAAGCTTTTACCATCAAGAAAGGTATCAACTATAAAACCTGCTTTTGTTAAATGAAGTGACACAAGTTGTAATATATCTTCCTCGTCATCTACAATAACAATCAGTTTACTGCTCATCTTTGTTCCTCTATTAATTTAATTGTGGCAACAATCTCGTTGACGCATTTATCTGCTATCTTTTCACCAAGTTCTACGGATGCCTCTTCTGGAAAACCCATGACTCCAACCATAATATCGCTTCGTTGTCTTATTCTGGGACCAACTTCTGGAGAATCAACGGTTTTCTGAATATCCTGATATTTATCAGGGTCTTTGCGCATTATTTCAACCAGTTCTTTTGAATCATAGGCTATCTTATCCATGTGAACCATTTCTGGCGCCCAATAAAGCATTAACGAGGTTTCTGCTCTCCCTGCGTGCCAGTCTCCATCAGCAACAAGATTAAACAAATACGAATTCATAACCGCAATTATAGTATCAAGATGCTGGTATTTGCGCAAAAACATATCTCGCAATGCCAAAAGTGCGGTCATATTTTCTGAACCACCATGACCGGGCAATATTATTATATTTCTAATGCCCTGAGCCGAAAGTGAAAGGCATATTTCTTCAATGTATAGGGCTACAATATTTGGTGAAATATTTATTGTCCCCGGTAATTCCCCACCAGAATATGAATAATTAACCGTCGGTAAAACTGCAATTCCAGTCTTTTCTGATACCCTCTTTGATAATTCTTCTGCATTGAGAATATCAACTTTTGTTGGAAGGTGATAGCCATGCTGTTCTGTGCATCCAATTGGTAATATGACAGTAGGTCGTTTTTTTATATATTCACGTATTTCCGCCACAGTCATTTCTGACCATAATATTGCATATTGCATATTTATATCTCCTTGAATTATTGAATAGAATCATATCATATTATTGTTTATTTTGTATTAATTTTTTATGGTTTCTCTCCTGATGATAATTTGATTGATATTTCATCGATAATATCAATACAATCATAAACTCCATCAATGACATAATGCGCTCCAGCAGAATACATCTGATTATATGCCTTTTGTAGAAGCATTTCTAAATCAGCTTTTGGAAGATTTGAAACTTTATCTTCATTTAGACCAATCATGTTACCCGTTTTTGCTACTCCAACACTCCAAACACCAGCATTTAGGGCAGATTCTATATCTGGGATAGTATCACCAAAGCTTACAACAGATTCAGGAGGAAAAGCATTAAGTTCCTGCATAGTCATATATATCATCCATGGCAATGGTCTGCCTTGTGGAACATCACTCGCACATATTACAGAATCTAAATTAAAGCCTTGTTTCTTAATCAAATCTACAACGATATTTGTCATTTCAGTATTATATCCAGTAGTTGCTCCAACTTTTATCCCTCTTGATTGTGCAAATTCTAGAGCATCTTTAACACCTATAATCATATTATTATATCTAGGCAAAGATGATATTTGCATTGGTATAAAATCTTCATACATATTATCTACGTCTTTTTCTGTCCATATTCTGCCATATTTTTGCTTCCATTTATCTGATACTGCCTTCATTTCAAGGATTTTATGTATATGGTCTCTTTTCTGCATACCCATTGGCTCACGTGATTGTTCATTTGTTATCTCTATGCCATATTTGGAAAAAAGTTCTCTAAATACACCTGCTGGCGCACAACTTCCATAATCAATAATTGTTCCTGCCAGATCAACAATAATGGCTTTTATAGGTCCTTTATAGCTTCTGCGGAATGTAAACATTTTTTCCTCCTACATTTCAATAACACTCATTTCAATCAAGGCATCATGTATTGCAGATAACAAGTTTTTAATATCAGACTCATATATACGTCCTATATGACCTATGCGAAAACAATCAATGTCTGCCACTTTTCCAGAATAGATCACATATCCCCTTTTGCTAAGTATATCATAAAAACTTGGAAAAACAAAATTTGGGTGATCTGGATATAAAAATGATGTTATAATATAACTTTGATATTCTGGCTTTACATATTCTTTGAATCCAAGTTTTCTCATGCCCTCAACTAAAACTTTATGGTTATTTTGATAACGTTCTGAACGTGCATTAATACCACCTTCATCTTCTAACTCTATCAAGGCTTGGTTAAATGCAAGCAATACCTGTATTGGTGGGGTGAAGCGGAATTGTCCACTAGACTCTAATTCTTTCCATTGATTAAACAAATCTAGGCTTAGACTTCTTGCATATCCTTCTATTTGTAATAATTCTTCTCGCTTAATTAAGACAAATGCAAAGCCCGGAACTCCCTCTATACATTTATTGGCAGATGAAACGAGATAATCAATACCAAAATCCACTAAATCAATAGGAACTGCACCGAAACTACTCATAGCATCAACAAAATATTTTTTGCTATGTTTCTTCACAATAGCTCCAATTTCTTTGATAGGATTGATTATACCTGATGTCGTCTCACAATGAACCGCAGAAACATGAGTTATAGAAACATCCTTTATCAATATTGAATCTATATCTTGTAAATTAGGTTGATGATCTTCTGGATAATCTAAGCTAATAACTGGTATTTTCAGCATTTCTGCTATTTTGGCTATTCTTTTACAATATGCACCGTTATTTATCACCAGCCATTTTCCACATGGCGGAGTAACAGACGATAATACTGCCTCTACAGAGTAAGTTCCGCTTCCCTGCATGATTATTGCTTCATAATTCTGATCTTCAACTCCACCGAGTTTTAATAATGATTTACGTATCTTTTTTACTGTTTCAATAAATTCAGCATCCCTTGAGCCAAGGTCTTTTAGCATTGCTAGTTTTACTGCTTGACTTGTTGTAAGGGGACCTGGTGTAAATAATGTTTTGTCTGATGAGGAAATAAAACTTTTCTTTGATCCCATTTGTTTGCCTTTCGAATAATCCGATTATTATTTAGCCTTTATCTTTTATATTGCACATATTTTACCATTAAAAGAATAGTCAGGCAAGATTACTTTGATTACTATTATGAATTTTTCACTTATGTTATAAAACTATGAAAGAGTTAATTGACTATCCACTAAATTAATACAGTCTCATATTAAAGCAAAAATATAGCCGAAAAACATCATGTATGATATAATAGAAATGTTACAAAAAATCAAAATGTATAAAAAAGAAAGGATATAAATATTATGACACATAAAGAAAGATTCATAGCAACATTAAAACATCAACCAATATCAGGTCGTGTTCCGCATTTTGAGCTTGTATTTTATCTCACGCAAGAGGCTTTTGGAAAACCTCATCCCAGTCATCGGAACTATAGCAACTGGGAGAATATGACTGAAGATGAACGCCAAAAAGAAAGGGAAGATTGTGCGGATGTTTATATTGATACAGCAAGAAAATTTGAGCATGATGCCATATTTTTACACCCAAACCCCGGTTCAGAAGAGGAGTCAATGAGATTAATAGATATAATAAGAGAAAAAACAGGTGACGAATATTTCCTTATGATGCACGGCGATGCAACCTATAGCATACCAGCAGGCTCAAATATGACCGATTGGGTTGTGAACCTTGTTGAGCATCCCGAAGATGTTAAAGCAAATGCAGACAGAATGGTAGATGGTGCGCTCCAACGTGCAGAGAGATATAAAAAACATGGTGGTATTGATGGATGGGCGTTATGTGCTGATTATTGTTTCAATGATGGGCCTTTCCTAAGACCAGAATGGTTTGCAGAATTTATTACTCCATATCTTACAAGACTTAATGCGGGATATAGAGAAATAGGGCATTATTCAATTAAGCATACCGACGGAAATATAATGCCAATATTAGATCAGCTTGTTGCATCCAAACCAGACGCATTACATTCACTCGACCCGCAAGGTGGGGTTGATATTGCTGAAGTAAAACGACTTTATGGTGATCAAATATGCCTTATTGGAAATGTAAATTGTGGAATGCTCGATACTGGAACTGATGAGGAATGTATAGAATCCGCAAGATATGCCCTTAAATATGGTATGCCCGGTGGAGGATATGTTTTTTCAACAAGTAACTGTGTTTATTATGGCATGAGGCTTTATCGCTATGAATTGATACTTGATGTATGGCATAAAGAAGGGAATTATAATTGAATTTAGAGGAAAAAAAATGACTTCAAGAGAAAGAATATTGACAGCACTTAATAAGGGTCAACCAGATCAAGTCCCCATATTCGAGTTATATATAAATGAGCCGAATATAGTTGATATTGCCAGAATCATTGAGCCTGAATCGGTAAAAATACAAGCAGGTAAAGATAAGTTTGGCGATGAGAGTTTGGCAGTTCTCGATCTTTATTGCATGATAATAAATAAATTGGAAATTGACGCAACATGCACCAATTTTTCAATAGGTATAAGCAACATCAGCGATGATAGAGGAATTGATAAATATGGAACTGTCTATGTCCTTAGCGATCATGGTGAACCAACACCAATAGATGGTCCCATAAAAAGCAGAGATGATCTTATTGGTTTTGATCCTGCATCAAAAATTACGCATGATGATTTTGCTAAAGTTAAATATGTAATTGACAAGCTTGGCAAAGAAAAAGCCCACTTCGTAAGTGTTACAGACCCGTTCAAATCAAGCTGGCGTTGGCGAGGTGGTATGCAAAATTTGTTAATGGATTATGCAACCGATCCGCAGATGGTTCATGAACTTGCAAATATCGCATCAGATTTTGATAATACTGCGATTGATATGATTGCAAGTCTTGGCGCTGATGTTATAACTGTCCCCGGAGATTTGGCTGGTGAGTATGCAACTATTATGTCTCCACAGCATTATAGGGAATTTATAAAGCCATATCATCAAAGGTTAGTTCAACATGCTCACGATAAAGGCTTAAAAATTATAAAACATTCAGACGGTAATCTTTGGTCTATCATGGATGATCTTCTTGAAGTAGGCTTTGATGGGATACATCCGATTCAGCCTCAATGTATGGATATTGGAGAAGTAAAGGCTTATATGAAAGGTAAAGCATGTGTATTAGGCAATATAGATTGCCGAGATTTACTTGTTAATGGCACGCCAAAAGAAGTGACCAAGACAGTTATAGATACAATACATAAATCTGCTCATGATGGAGGATATATTATTAGCTCCTCTAATTCTATACATCCGGGCTGTAAATCAGAAAATTATCTTGCGATGGTTTCTGCAACAAAAAAATATGGAAAGTATCCAATTGTTTAATAATTTAGAGTATAAAAAAAGCACAAAAAGGAGCTTATTATGATTTCACAGAAATTTTCAGAAGGTGAAGTTAGAAGTATACTAATAAAAAGAGATGAATGGCATCCATTTCCTACTATTGACAAAAGAGACGATTGGGATTCGATCCGTGAGTCTATTCGCAAGGTGCATATTTCTCGTGGAGAAAAGATGCTGGGCTATGAATGGCCTACTATATTAGCTGTTAGGTTTCTGGATTTTGTTCGAACTGGCAATCGCAGTAAATTTGAACAAGTCAGCATGGGACGCAGAAATGCTCTTGTTAGCCTTGTAATTGCAGAATGTATGGAAAATCAAGGTCGTTTTATTGATGACATAGTAAACGGAACTTGGGCAATATGTGAGGAATCTTTCTGGGGTGTATCTGCACATATTGGAGCGCAAAAAGCTGGTTCTGGATTACCCGATATAACCGAACCTATTGTTGACTTGTTCTCAGCAGAAACATCCGCGCTTCTATCATGGGTAGTCTATTTATTAGGCTCAAAACTTGATGCGATTTCTAAGCTAGTAATTCCACGTATTGAGTTAGAGATTGACAGACGTATGCTTACTCCTTTAATGGAACGTGATGATTTTGGTTGGATGGGCTTTGATGGACAGCGTGTAAACAACTGGAATCCTTGGATATGTTCAAACTGGCTTACTTCTGCTTTATTAACAGAAAAAGATGAGGAAAGACGGCTAAAACTGGTATATAAAGCAATTAAAGCACTTGATAATTTTATAGACCCATATCCAAAGGATGGTGGATGTGATGAAGGTCCTAGTTATTGGGGAAGGGCTGGTGCATCTCTTTATGATTGCCTCAAATTGCTTTATAGTGCGACTGATGGCAAAATAAATGTTTATAATGAACCTCTTATACAGAATATAGGCAAATTTATTTATCGTGTTCAGATACATGATCGATATTTCATCAATTTTGCAGATGCTCCTGCAATGCTTGTTCCATCTCCAGCATTAGTCTATGGATATGGCAAGCGTATAAATGATTCAAAAATGATGGCATTAGGCAGATGGTCAGCTAATGAATTGGATATAAAAGAAAATGGGGTTGGTGATAGTATTGGACGTATGCTTCCTGCACTTTTTTCTATTGAAGAAGTTTTCAGTGCAGATGCCAAACCGCCTCTGCCCCGTGATGTTTGGCTTGATGAGATACAAGTTATGGTTGCTAGAGATAAAGATGGTTCATCTGATGGTTTTTTCGTTGCAATGAAAGGTGGACATAATGCAGAAAGCCATAATCACAACGATGTAGGCAATTTTATCGTTTATATTGATGGCAAGCCTGTTATTATTGATGCAGGTGTAGAGGCTTATACTGCAAAGACTTTTAGCTCAAGACGCTATGAAATATGGACTATGCAATCAAATTATCACAATTTGCCAACAATTAACGGAGTTCAGCAATTAGCGGGTTATCAATATTCTGCAAAGGATGTCAAATATCAATCAGATGATAAAAAGGCTGAGCTTGTAATGGATATAGCAAAGGCATATCCAAATGATGCCAATCTTAATTCATGGATAAAGTCAGTCATTCTTAATCGTGGCGAGAATATAACTATCAATGAGACTTATAACCTTAAAGAAATTAGCGGAGATATTATATTAAACTTACTTACGCCATGCGAAATCGTAACAAAAGATGGCTTAATTGAATTAAAAGAAACGAGGCTTTCAAGTGATCGTATGTCTGGGTCAGCAAAAATTAGCTATGAATCTGATAAACTATCGGTATTTATTGAACAAGTTGTTATTGAAGATGGTAGGTTGAAAAATATCTGGGGAGAGAAGCTTTCACGCATTATGCTTAAAGTTAATGCTTCTCAGAAAAAGGATACCCTTAAACTTATGATTGTGAAATAACATAATCATTAATGCGTAAAACATGATCAAATGAAAATCGAATAATTTATTTGGTCATGGAATTGATAGTGTTTCTCTGGATTCTAGCTTTTGTCATATTATCTCTATTGCAATTTTCGTTTCCACACTCAACACAGAAGAACAAAAAATATAAAGAGGATAAAACATGAAAGTTTATATATCAGCAGATATTGAAGGTATTACAGGCATAACTCACGATGAACAGACATTTGGCACATCTAATGACTATATGCAAGGACGCAAGTGGATGACAGATGATGTAAATTCTGCAATCGATGGGGCAATAAAAGCAGGTGCTACAGAAATATATGTCAAAGATGCACACGGTAATGGAAGAAATATCTTTCTTGATGATTTGAGAAAAGAAGCATACTTAATTGCCGGATGGGATATAATAAATAGCATGGTGCAAGGCATCGATGATTCTTTTGATGCACTTATTTTAATAGGCTACCATAGTATGATTAACACAGAAAATGGCATCCTTGCTCATACAATGACAGGTATTGTTAAACAGCTTTCTATCAATGGCAAGCCCATAGGCGAACCAGAGCTAAGCTCACTAACCGCTGGATATTACGGAGTACCTGTAGTCTTTATCGCAGGCGATCAAACAGCAATAAGTGAATTATGCGGATTCGTTGGTGAAATACCTCATGTAATAACAAAATATGGCATGGGAAGAACTACTGGAAGGCTTATACATCCTGAATTAAACCAGAGGGCTATTTCCAAAGGCGTTTATGAAGCACTATCAAACCTTGAGTTTTTCAAACCATTTAAGATGGAAAAGCCTCTTAAAATGTCGCTCAAACTCTCAAAAATCGCAATGGCTGACCTAATAAGCCTTATGCCAAATATCCAGAGAATAAGCCAAGATGAGGTTATGTATGAGGCAAAGGATGTTCTCGAAATGCTGAGAATGTTTAGAGTCATGGAAGGTTTGGCTTGGAGTGAGAAATAGAATTAAAATCAGTTTGGCATAAGAATTTTTTATGAGTTCCCGCTTGCGTGAAATAATATTTTGCAGGGCTTTATGCTTTTTGTGTCATTGAATCTCAAAATAAGGAGGTGGTATTTATGGATAATATTGAGTTATATAGAGAAAAATACCGTCCGCAGTTTCATTTTACTGCGAAAGAAAACTGGTTGAATGATCCCAATGGACTGACCTATTATGATGGTGAATATCATTTGTTTTTCCAATATAATCCCAAAGGACTTGACTGGGGACCAAATACTTGGGGGCATGCCATAAGCACTGATCTGGTGCATTGGAAGCAGATCCAACATGCAATCGAACCAGATGAATATGGATGGATTTGGTCTGGTTCTGGTGTTGTAGATTGGAAAAATACAGCAGGGCTAAAAAATGGCAATGAAAATACAATGATAGCAATTTATACAACTGGTGGATATGGACAACCTACTAATCTTTGTATACAAGACATTGCATATAGCAATGATAAGGGAAGGACATGGTATAGATACGAAAATAATCCTGTTCTCAGACATATTGTTGCATCTAACCGAGATCCCAAAGTTATATGGTATGAACCAACACAAAAATGGATAATGGCGCTCTACCTAGATGCTAGTGTATATGCGATATTCTCATCTTCCAATCTAAAAGATTGGGTGGGTCAAACTGTCATTAATCTCCCCGGTGCGAGTGAATGTCCAGATATTTTTGAATTACAAGTAGATGGCGATAAAGAAAATAAAAAATGGGTGTTCTGGGGTGGAAATGGCAATTATTATATTGGTTCATTTAACGGAGATAGATTCCAACCAGAAAGCGATGTTTTAAGGGCTGATTATGGCGCAAATTTTTATGCTGGTCAAACATGGAGTGATATACCTGAATCAGATGGACGAAGGATACAGATCGCATGGATGGCGGGTGGAAAATATCCGAATATGCCATTCAATCAACAAATGAGTTTTCCTTGTGAATTGACATTGAGGACAACATCCAAAGGAATACAGATGTATCGCTTACCAGTCAAGGAGATTGAGTTGCTTCGTAAAAACGGATTTTCTTGGTCTAACCAAAGGATTGGAAAAGACAGCAATTTACTTTCAAATGTTAACGGTGATTTATTTGATATTTATACAGAATTTGAATTAAGCGATGCAAATGAGTTTGGATTTAAGATACATGGAGAAGTAGTTAAATATGATTTCAGGGCAAAACAACTTTCATTTTTGGGAAGGACAGCACATCTTGAGCCAATAGAAAATGAAATTAAACTGCAGATTCTCATAGACCGAACATCCATAGAGGTTTTTGGTAATGATGGACAGCTTTCTATGAGTTCCTGTTTCCTTCCCGATCTGGATAATCTAGGAATAGATGTATATGCTTTAGGTGGTGAAGTATTAATTTCATCCATGAATATTTATGAGCTAAATTCTGCTTGGATATAATGTTCAATATAGTCTAACAGAACTAACTGCAAAAATATTGTATTAACTATGGACATAGGTAACAGATTTATACATATCACAATTCCTTAGTT
>CAZMCH010000087.1:0-17453 GCA_964564735.1 uncultured bacterium | reverse complement strand
ATTCCTCTGACATTGTATTTGCATAGCCATTTTTTACAAGAACCGCTGCAAGATGAGGTCTGCCTATATATTTTTCACTGGTTTGCTCAAAGACATCACTTAATTCTATAATAATTCCCATCTTTCGCAATTTATCCATCATTTTCAATGCTCTATCATACCTTGTTTCTCTTAATTCATTAAGCCTTTCCTGTAATTGTCTATTATCTTTATCTATGAAAAAACCAAGTATATGTATCTCTTCTCTGTTATTTTCGGAGCTCAATTCTAATCCGGGTATAACCTCAATGTTATATTTCTTTCCTGCAGATAAAGCGGATTCTATGCCATCAAGTATATCGTGATCTGTAATTGCTATTGTGGATAATCCTGCGCGGTTAGCTTCTGCAACGACTTTTTCGGGGAGGAGTCTGCCATCTGATTGATTGGTATGCAGATGTAAGTCAGCGTATTTGATTCGGCTGTTATTTTTCCTAAAAAGATAACTCATATCTTATGCTAATTTGTTTATCCAATATATTGTTAATTTTATCGCCAAATATGTTTCCTAAAAATCTGTTTATGAGTGGTTTTCTCTCTCTCTTTTTAATAACTTTTGGTTCACCTTTTATTCCGCTTATTTTTGCAGTATATTCAATTGCATCATTGAGAGTTCCAATATTATCAATTAGATTCATTTTCAAAGCCTGCCGTCCAGAAAATGCCCTTCCATCAGCAATTTCCAATATCTTCTCTTTTGTAAGATTAGCGTGTTTACGTCCTTCATACACAGCCTCAACAAATTGTTCGTGAACATCGTCAACCATCGATTGATATACTTGTCTTTCATCTGGAGTCATCTCTCTAAATGATGAACCTGAGTCCTTATATTTTCCACTTTTTACAACAACCATGCCAATTCCGATTTTTTTTGATAATTCCTGCATTTGTGGAAAACTCATCACAACGCCAATACTGCCGGTGATTGTTCCCGGATTGGCAAAGATTGTGTCTGATGCACAGGCAATATAATATCCTCCCGATGCTGCAACAGAACCCATTGATGTAACAATATTTTTATCAACTTTATTTAACTCTGTATAAATCTCTTGTGCTGGTCCCACAACGCCACCTGGAGAATCTATTCTAAGAAGTATCGCTTTTATAGAAGCATCATCATTATATCTTTTTATTTCTCTTATTATATCTCTTGATTCTGTAATTACACCTTTTATTTCTATTAAAGCGATCTTACTTTCTATATTCTTAAATGATGACATACCAGTTGTAAATAACAAAACTGCAAGCAATACAAGAAATATTCCACCGAAAGTCAAAATCATTATTATTTTGTTTTTTTGCATAATCAAAAACTCCTTTCTTTATTGTCTTTTTTATATAAGAAATAGCTATTCATTATCTGATGGGAAAAAAGTCTTAATAATAATAGCAATATCCATTAGAAAATTTCCTTTCTCAACATAGTATAGGTCAATTTCAAGTTTCTTGGGCATTAGTTCTTTGATATAATATTCATCAGGGTTTGTTTTATCCTTCAATTTTATATCTTCTCTACGATTTTGTAATTGTGCTAATCCCGTTATGCCCGGCTTAACGTCTAAGACATGTTTCTGCCTTTCATCATAATATTGGGCATAGTTTGGCGATTCTGGTCTTGGTCCTACAATACTCATATCGCCTTTTAGCACATCTATAAGATTAGCCCATTCATCTATCTTTGTTTTTCTAAGGAATTTTCCTATCTTGGTAATTCTTTGATCATTATATTTGGTGAGATCAGTTCCGACTTTATCTGCGTCTACAACCATACTGCGAAATTTGTGCATACAAAATAACTTTCCACCTTTTCCTAGCCTTTTTCCTTTGTAGAATACAGGACCGGGTGATGTTATTTTTATAGCTAACGCAATGATTAAAAAAAATGGCGAGAGCAATATCAGAGCAAACAACGAGGATAAGAAGTCAAAAGCACGTTTGAGCATAATATTTTTGTGCAATATAGACCCAAATTTAAATGAAGTCAATTATTTATACGACATTTTCAGTTAAAGGAAATAGAACGCTGATTGAGAGGATTTAGCGGATTTTCGCTGATTATAAAATTGATAACAAATTCTAAGATTGGGGAATGCAATCTTTAATCTTTTAATTTCTTTATCATTGAATCATCAATCCGTGTCAATCTGCCAAATCCGATCTATCAGCGTTCTATATGTAAAAAACTCGTATATTTTATTCATAATGGGAGTTGTTGGCAAGAACTTCTATTTTTTCTTTTTGTTTTTCTAACCATAAGTAATTACTAAATAGTGCATCACGATAATCACCGATTTTGTTGTTTATAATTGCATTATTTATCTCAGTAATGCCATCTTGGATTGTTCTATCACATCTAAAATCCAGTGTTTTTCTTATCTTATCAAAGGATACCCTATAATTGCGCTGATCAGTTATATCTTTTTTATGTTCAATCTTTGCATTAGGAATTATCTCGGAAATCATTTTGCCTATTCCAATTATTTGGCAGTTCAGCATATCATCACCAACATTAAATATCTGATGATCGACTTTTTCGATAGGTGCTTCAAGACATTTTATAAAAGCCTTTGCTACATCCTCAACATGAACAAAAGGTCTCCATTGATGCCCGCCAAATATCGTAACATCTTCACCAACCGATGCTTTTGCAGTTAGAAGATTAATAACAAGATCAAATCTCGGACGATATGACAAGCCAAAAACGGTTGCTAAACGGAAAATTGTTGGTGATAGATTACCATTACTATCAAGCAGGGCTTTTTCCGAGTATACCTTTGATTTAGCATAAACAGAAAGAGGATTTAACTCAGAACTTTCGTCTAATATATCATCATTTGCGCCATAAACACTGCATGTAGAAGCAAAAAGGAAACGTTTAATACCAAATCCAGCACATACATCTTTTATCATTTTTGTAGCAACAGAATTTACTTCTATAGAAAAATCAGGATCAAGTTGACAAGCGGAATCTCCAACGATTCCTCCTAGATGAACGATAGCATCAACTCCTTTTCCTGCATGAACCATTGTCTCAACGTGTCTAAAATCACCAACTATCAATTCAAATTTTTGGTCTTTGTAAAGCTCTGTTAAAGATTGATCTCCATAAAGCAACGAATCAAGAACCCTAACTCTATAGCCTTTTTGAAGCATTTTTCTAACCATAACTGAGCCGATATATCCTGCACCGCCAATAACAAGAATCTTTTCTGGACCAATATGAGGTGAAGAAACATGCCGAATTCCCGGAAACATGCTGACGCTAATTCCATTAGAATCTGCCAATGAAGTTATCTCCTTTGTTTTTCTTTCTGGCATTGAACTTGATGCAATTAAGACTTCATTAGCCCTGAATTTACGGATAACAGATAATATGTTGCCCGTTGTGCCAAGAACTTCAATACCAAGAATACTTTTGCCTTGTTTCTCTGGATCATCATCTATGAAACCTACAGGACGATAATGTTTGCCATTATGTTCGCGCATTTCACGTAATGCACTTTGACCTGTTGAGCCTGCACCCACAATTATTACCCTAGTTTCTGGTTCAAGAGATGCACTATGCCAGTATTCACCAAATATTCTACTTGCAAATTTTGTCATTCCTATAAATATTAGGTTCAAAGCCCAATCAATCGCTATAACTGCCCTTGAATAGAATAACTGCCTTGATACGAACATTGCCACAATAAATATGACCGATCCCAACGTAACTGCTTTGAGTATGTTTAAAAATTCATTAACACTTGCATAGCGCCATACTGGCTTATACAGCTTAAATCCAAAAAAAGTAGCTATACGAACAACAGTAACAACGATGAATATTAGCCATATCATATCATGATATTCCTTCATCATCAAGTTTTTCCATTGATCATCTGAATAAAGAAAACCACGTATGAGATAAGCCATATAAGTTGCTAGATTGATTAATACAATATCAAGTAATACCCATGCAATAGGTATTCGCGGTGACCTTCTAGTCATTTTTTCTCCATATAGATTTAAGAATGATTCGCCAAAGCATTTTCATAAATTTTGTCAAATCGTTCAACGATGGATGACCAACCGTATTTTTCTTCTACTAAATGTCTAGCATTCAAAGCGATATTTTGTCTTAATTCTCTATCCTTTAATAATTTTATGACCTTGTTTGCAAATAGCTTAGGATCGTCAGCTACCATAATATCTTTGTCTATAAACGCATCAAAGGCTGTAACGCCCATCGATGTTGTAACAACAGGGACTCCCATTGCCATTGCCTCAAGTATCTTTGCCTGCATCCCAGAACCAGAGCGCAAAGGACATACAAAAACAGCAGAATTGTCAAAATAAGGTCTTACATCTTCAACACGACCTGTAACAACTATATCGCCATTACTTGCCAAATTTTGTATATTTTTGGGTGGGCTGTTCCCCACAACATAAAACTTTACATTTGGGACAGATTCTTTTATTAATGGAAAAATCTCATTATAAAAATATAAAATAGCATCTTTATTTGGAAAATACCTTATTGTTCCTGTAAAAAGCAGATTTAAATCATCACTTTTCGAACCGGGTTGAAAATAGTCGAGATCAACGCCCATAGGAACAACCGATATAGGCAAATTACTGTCATTCGAAAGCAGACATTGCATATCCAAAGGCGATACCATAGTCACTTGATCAAACCATTTTGCGATCTCTGTTTCATAAATTCTGACTTTACTAGCTTCGAGTTTAAGTAATGGCCATACTATTCCTCTATCAAGCTTTGAACGCCTACTGAGATTTAACCAGAAAGAGTCACCTGAATCAAGGATTTTTCGCCTATCAGTATATTTTTTTATATATTGTGCCATGCGAAAAAATTGGACATGAACAAGATCAAATCCATCTTTTTCCATGAGATTATCAACTTTTTTTTGCATTTCAGGAGAATACCAATATGATATTTGAAATGGTTCTCCAGAATATGAACGAATAATACAATTACTATAAGCCTTTAATTTACTAAATTCGACTATCTCTACTTCTTTGCAAAATTCTTGTAATTTATTTATATGATTTTTTTCATCAGGCGATAGCATAAAAGAAACGAAAGAAATAGAGTGTTTATAGGACAAGTGCTTAAGAATATTATATGTTCTTATTTTATCCCCGCTAAATGGTGGATATGGAAACCTCAAACTAAGATATAGTATTTTCATATTTATTATAGCACGCCAAAATATGTTTAGGGTTCCATAAATAATCCATAAAACCAATTAATAGCAATGTCCTTTGTATCGTGCATATTTTAACATAAAACTAATATATAAAGCAAGAGATTTGATAATTTTTATTATTTTTTCTCTCCAACAATAATAAATCCGCCGCCTTTTTGTGGCATAATCACTCTTCCAATCCTATCCGACACATCAATAAGCACTGCAAAAATTGAATCTGGTATTAATCTTTCAAATGTTTTTGGAAATACGAAATAACCAACGGATATGTTTTTTATGTTATTGATCTCTTCATTTTTCAGCATTAAATTCACTTGGTTCATATCAAAATAAAAAAGATTACCCTTCTCAAAAACATGATCGCTGTTGTGTCCTCTTATTTTATTATAAACTTTTCTGAATATCGAATAATATGAATTTCTATTACTTAGACTTATCATAAGCCATCCACCATCTTTAAGGACTCTTCTTGATTCTGATATTACTTCTGATGGTGAATAGCACTGATCCAAAACGCTTTTTAAAAGAACAATATCTGCAACTCCATCTTGTAAAGGTAGTTTTTCACCAACTCCCCTTATAAATTGCTGATTCCTCTTTTTCTCTACATAGGAAAGCATTTTATCTGATGGATCAATTCCTATATAAAGACTAATTGCAGACTCAAGCCCGTCAAAAATCTTACCCGATCCACAACCAATGTCAATCATAGAAAGGTTTTTTTTGGCTATCTCTTTTTTCTCTTTGCAGAGTTCCTGCAGCATGTAATTTATCTTACGCCAATTGAGAATCACTGATTTTGGGACTTTTTGACGCTGGATTGTCGTCTTATCGTCCCAATGCAACTGCGTTTTTTGCCATTCTTGTTTGATATCTTTCATCATTTGTCCTTATCCAAATTGACAACAACAAAATAATCACCAGAATTATCAGAGCCACTGAGTTTTTTTATCGAATAATTTTTGACATTACATTTAGAAAGTATTTTCCCAATATCAGACTTGTTATAAAAATAAAGAGGACATCCCTTAAGTCTATATCTTATCTTTCTGATCGCCATACGATAAGTTGATTTACTAGGAAATGACATAATAAGCTTTTCGGTAGTTAAATCAGCCATCTTTAATATAAGGGATACAGGATCAGATACATAATCCATAACTCCGATGGCAAGGCTGATATTAAACGATTCATCAAACTTATGATCTATGAAATTAGCAGAAATAAAAGAGCATGTTTCTGATAAGCCACTATCATTGGCAAATTTACAAGCCATTTCAACGGATTTTTCCGCAAGATCGATTCCTACAACGCTTTTTGCCCCAAGTTTTGCCATATCAATACAATATCTGCCAGACCCACAACCAATATCGAGAACACTTTTTCCTCTTATGTTTGCACATTCCTGAAGTGTTAGCTCATATCTTTCATAATTATCATATCTCAATTTCTTGTCGATAAATCTTCTTAACCAACTTTTATGCTCAGTATAAAGCAGATCAAAACTCTCGATGGATTTTTCAAAGTGCTGTTTTACCTTTTGCTCATTTGTCAACATTTAATACCTCCGCAACGGTTGTGAAAGTAAAATCTCTTAACAGCTTTCTAAGTTTGGATTCGGATTTAGACCTGTTTATATTTTGTTTGTATCTAAATAGTTTGTCTGAAAAACTTTCATTCTCAATTAAAGGCTTTGCTAGATCATCGGAATCGAACTCGTAAGGGTGCATATAAATTATCGCTGGGAGATTCTCAGAATTTATCTTGTTTATTGCAAATTTAATCATTGGATAAGGTAATAATCTGAAATATCCCCCACCACTTGCGGGTAAATTAATGCCAAAAATCCTGATCGTAGAAAGTGGAAACTCTATTAACCCATCATCGTTCTTTACATGATGAATTGAACGCCTAAAATTTGGTATTCCATATCTGCTGTTTTTTATTGGAAATATACTTGAATCATATAAAATGCCATTTTGCTCAAGTATATCCAAAGCCCAAAGAGAACGATGAATTATCGAGAAATCTGGCGCTCTGTATCCGATTATTTTATCGCCAGTTATATCTTCGAGCAATTTTATTGATTTTTTCAAATCTTCGGCAAATTCAGATTGATTTTGATTAAAAACAAATTCATGGCTATATCCATGAGTGCCTATCTCATGTCCCAAACGATAAATTTCTCTGACAATTTGCGGAAAAGCCTCTGCAACAAAACCTTGTATAAAAAAGGTCGCATAAGTTTTTGTCTCATTAAGTATACTAAGAACCTTTGACGTCTGATAAATTACTATATCCCTTACTTGTGAGGACTTATTAAAGGTTGATTGATACCAGTCCTCAACGTCAAATGTTAGTGCATTTTTCATCTGTATATACTCTCAAGTTTTTTTGCAATAGCTTTCCAATCGTATTTTTGTTGAACAAGCTTCCTACCATTTTCACCTAGTTTACAACGTAATTGCTTATCTTTCAATAGTTTTATGACATTTTCAGCAAACTGTCTTGGTTCATCTGATATTAGGATATTTTCACTATCATTAACATCAATTCCTTCGCAACCAATGCTAGTTGATACAACCGCCTTATTCATTGCAAAAGCCTGTAGTATCTTGAGCCGAGTTCCTCCACCTATTCTTAAAGGAACGACATAAACTGTTGAATTCGATATATATGATCTAACATCATCAACAAATCCTGTTACGATTACACCTTCTATATTGTTTAATTTCATAACTTTTTCCGTTGGCTTACTCCCGACTATATAAAATTCTATTTCAGGTATTTCAGCCTTTATTAATGGAAAAATATTCTCACAAAAGAATAAAACCGCATCTTCATTCGGTTGCCAATCCATACTTCCCGTAAAAACAAGAATATTATCTTTTTCTTCTTTTTCTGATGGCACAAAATATTCTAAATCAACACCGTTAGGGGCAATATCAGTATTTGCTTTTGGGCAAATTTGTAAAAGCCTCTTTCTGTCTTCTTCAGACACACAAACGCATGTATCAAAATCAGGACATATTTTTCTTTCAAAATTTGAAAAACTCCTATATTGCCAGTAATAAGCTAGTTTTTTGATAGGATTGTGTTCTGTTTCAAATAATCTTTGCCAGATAAGAGAATCAATATTTTGCTGATCGAGTATTGTTTTTGCATGATGAGATTTTGAAAGAGATAATAAATGCTGTCCCGTATGTAGCATTTCAAAATGTATAACGTCAAAATGATGTTCATTTAGCAAACTTTTTATCTCTTTTAGCATCTTTGGTGAGTAATACTTTGCAACAGTTAAGGGTTTGCCACTAATGATTTGATATAACAAGACAGGAAAATTAGATAATCGCTTATTATAATTCCATTTGACTCCGATAACTTCAATTCCTGAATTGCGGAGTTTATCTATTCCGTCTTCATCTTGACTGGATGCAATAAAGGTCAGGAAAGTAACTTTATTAGACTGGCAAAGGTTATTGATAAGGCTTTGGACTCTGATCCTGCCACCATCTATTGTAGGGTAAGGGATAGTAGCCGAAATGAACAAGATATTAAGAGGGGTTGTTTTTTCTTCCATATCATTTTTATAGAATTTCCAAAATATCGGACACGTTATTTAGAATCAAATCTGGTAATACTTCATCAAAATCTTCCCTGTTTTTCATTGTTAAAACTGCGATAGTTCTCATACCAGCTTCTTTTCCTGCTAGAATATCCATAGGATGATCACCAACCATGATGGAATTGCTTGCTTGGCTTCCAAGAATATTAAGTGCATCAAGAAGATGCTGTGGATCGGGTTTTACCTTTTTTACATCATCTCTTGTCAGTAGCAGATCATATTCAAAACCTGCTATTTCTGATGATTTCAAAACAGCAGGACGGCAATTTCGGGTGACAATACCAACCTTTATCCCTTTGCTTCTGAGTTGCCTTAATGTTTCATCAGCGCCAAGAAAGGCTTTAGCATTTGTAGTTGCCGAAACTTCAATGTCTATAATTATATCCATTGCTTGCTGTCTGAATATATCAGCCAAAGTATCGTCTTTCTGCAAAAGCTCGTTATATAAATAATCAATGGATTCAAGAATATATAAATCAGGATTTGGCATGATTCCATATTGCTTTCCTAATGACAAAACTTCGTTTTTCATCTTTGCAAAATCTATTTTTATATCAATCAAAGTTCCGTCAAAGTCAAAAAGTATTGTTTCTAATTTATCCATAGTAAAAATATGTAAACCAAGAATAATTTTTTTATCCCAAAATATAAATCATGAGACACATCGTCTAAGGGCATTTATTCCTTCTTTTATACTCAAATCTCTGCGAAATATGCTTGATGAACCAGCAACAAGAATATCAGCACCTGATTTTACCATTTTTGGTGCATTTTCAAAGCTGACATTGCCATCAACCTGAATTTGAACATCCAAACCTGTTGCATCGATCTTTTTACGAAGATCGCTTATTTTACGAATTGAACTTGGAATCATGCTTTGACCAGCAAACCCCGGATCAACAGCCATTATAAGCACAAGATATATTTCGTCAAGTATATAATCTAATGCAGATAAAGGCGTAGCAGGATTAATTGCAACTCCCGCTAATGCCCCATTTTTCTTTATAAGATCAATTGTTCTGTGAAGATGACGGCATGATTCGGTATGAACAACTATCAGATCACTACCAGCCTCAATAAATGGCTCAACATATCTCTCTGGTTCATAAACCATAAGATGAGTATCAAAAGGAATATCAGTCATCCCACTTATAGATTTTAATATATCGGGTCCCATCGTAAAGTTTGGAACGAAATGACCGTCCATAATATCAAAATGAAGGAAATCAACTTTTCCCAATTCAAGTTCTCTTATTACTCTCTCAAGATGAAGAAAATCTGCGCACATTACCGAAGCTGATATTTTTACTTCCATTTTTTATCCAAATGCCTTTATATAATATCGTTAGATAAGTTAATCCTATATTTATTTAATGATGTTTTATTTTAGCATAAAATATTCTTTTTTGGAAGTCTTGATTATTATATCCAAGCATAAAGTTTTCTTGCACTGGATATTTATGCTGAACCACTGCCTATGGATATGCCTTTTCATCCATTTTCTATTCCCAAAAATTAATTCGGCAAACCAGTATGTTGCCAATCTTTTAATATTCAATCCTAAATCGGGAACCCCAATTCTTGTTTCATAACTTTGTGTCTTGGTGATAAATACAAATTCTTACACCAAACTCACGTTAGATTAGTTAAATCAAGTCATTAAAAGTGAAAATGGTAACGATTTTCATTGATCAAATAGGTTTTAATGTGCTAAAATCTGGATTGGTGTATTATAAGCAAAAACCAAACATTTTATCAAGGAGATAATCAAATGCTTCATTATTTCAGGAATGCTTGCGGATTGATTATTATTGCTTTATTTATTCTTTTTGTAGGAACTGCATTTGGAGAAACGATTCACGTTTCACCAGCCGGTAAAAATACCAATACAGGAACAGCAGAAGCACCGATGAAAGATATTGATAAGGCAATTGCAAAAGCCAAAGCAGGAGATACAATCTTTGTGGCAGAGGGGACATATAGCGGAACATTTAATATCGGTTTTATTACCATCGATAAATCTGTAAAGCTCTATGGTGGATATTCACCAGATTTCTCAAAACGTGATGTTCTCGCACATCCAACAATCTTCCAACCTGATAATAAGAGCGCCGAAAAATCACGAAAAGCATTATTTACCCTTTCCGGTGCAATAGATGGCATAGTAATCGATGGAATTATCTTTGATATGGGTTTACGAAACTCATATTCTCCAAAAGAAGGAAAGCCTGAAGGCGTTGAAACTGGAATGTTATTGCTTCCTCCTGAAAAAGCTGACGGAGATTTTCCAACAGTTACTGAACAATGTATTTATATTGCTGCTGGCAATAAAGGTGGTAATATCAAAATCAACAACAATGTATTCCTTAATAGTGCAAAATTTGCCATACAAGGCGGTATTCCGACAGGCACAATCACAATTACAAATAACGTTTTTGTATCAAACAGAATGGCAGGAATAGAGGTTTGGGGAACAGCAGCAAAAGAAATCGCAAATGCTGAAATCGCAAATAATACAATTCTGTTTACATGGAGCCGTGTTAAAGACTTTTTGGACATGGGATATGGTATCCGCATTATGACTAAAATGAAATATAATATACATAATAACATAATTGGCACATCTATAATGTCAGGTATTGATCATACACGTTTTAATAGTAATGAAAATGTTAGTGTAGATAATAATATTTTCTTCCTAAATAAAAATAAAGATATGGAATTTAGCCCCGCAAGTAATACAACAGTTAAGATAAATGCTGATGAGTTCGGTGATGTTGAGCTTGCAAGTTCGGAAGGTAATAAAAATGAGATACCTCAAGGATTGCCAATAGATAAAGCATATCTGGAAGGATTCCTCAGCACACGCTATTCTGAAGAAGCAGATTTTGATCCAAATTCTCCGGCAAATGTAATGCGTGAGGTTATGGGATTGAATAAACAAGGCAAACTTACAACATCAGTTTCAATGTTTGCCAATCGCTATCCATTAAAAGAAGCATTAAAATTATTTGGTGCAGTCGCTAATTTCGGCGCACAAATGCCTGAATAAATTGAGGCTTTTTATCAAAAATTAATATTTATCACAAAGGCACAAGGTAAAATTAATCTCTTTGTGTCTTTGTAAATAAAAAAAATTGTTCGCTTTGCTCAAAATGACAGTAAAGGGTCTTCTTTAATTAATACAAAATAAATTTTCCAAAAATTTTTGTTATTTATGGAATATTATTAAATGAATCTCTGTTTAAATAGTTGAATAGAAAATTAGCAAATCAATTTATATAAATATTCAAACAATCTAACATTCAACAGGAGTAATTAATGACACAATTAAGTTACGGCTTTGACGGCGAAAAAGCCGATTATTATAGATGAAAGACAGTCAATTCATGGTTGACTGTCTTTTTTATTTTAGTTTGATTGTTTGACAAATATTGCCACCTGTCCCCCCAAGAATTTTTAACTGACAAATACCTAGATTTGTATCTGAGACAGAAACAAACCATTCGAGCAATCGGCTATCCGTAATTCCTCCAAGATGACCAAGATTATAATGCCCCTGATTAGAAAGCAATTCAATCCCTTCTGATGTATATAATTCAACACGAACAGGTCTAAGCCTTCTCAAACTTCTACCTTTATTTGATACATGCGTAGGAAATTCACCACGATTAGCAATCCTAACACGTATGCGAAATAAATTTCCACCAACATTATCAGCTTTCACATCTTCCAAAATGATTTTTGGATGCTTAAGCGCATGATTAATCGTAAATTTATAAGTTCCTTCGGATATTTTTGCTAAATCGGATAATGCTGGATTATAGGCATGTCGCCTTATAAATCCGCCTATTTCAACTTTGCCGAACTGTGGATGATCAAAAGCTTCCCAATTCTTAAATAACGGTTCTTTTTGTGTTTGATTATCCCACCATTGCATAACTTTTCTAAGCTGTTCTGCTTCTTCATCATCATTTTTAACTGCGAGTTGTTCTTCTGTGCTAATGCCCGCGCTATTCTGAATAACGCCAAGTTCAAATTCAAACACATATAAGCCAAGATGATGATAGCCAAAATCATGAAAATGCCCACGAAGGTTTATATCTCTACTCCGAACTCCATGATATTTGACAACTGGTATAACAGGAAATCCAGTTGACTCTGAGCCAAATTGTGCTAGGTCATCCATTATGCGAACATCATATTCATCCAGATCGGAATCAGAACCCGTTGACGGTGGTCGCAAAACAGCCGAAGGACCCGTATGATAGCCAAGCACAGCAAACAAATTAGGACTGCTATGGATAAATTCAGCCATACATCGCATCTCTGTTTCGCTAAATGGAAAATCACCTGCGCCATATTGCTCTGGTTCAGGTCGCCAATCATAAGACCAGTTTCTATTCCAATCAAAGCCCCTGCCATCAATAGATATATTATCACTGCCATCCCAGTTATGTATTTCGCCCTCTGGTATTAGGCGATAAAATGGTCCCTTTGAATTAGTTTTTCTGCGAATTAACAAACGAGGGTCATCAGGATCGCTGATAGCCGTTCCGTTTGGGTGTTCTTGTCTCATTGTTAAGATCAAGCCGTCGCCATTCATATCTTTTGGATATAATGTATTTGATTCCAATATCGATCTATCAGTTCTGCTCCTTATTGGTCCCGAAGTGGTAGCAACATATTCCGCACCATCAGGATTTATTCTTGGTATGATATAAAATACAACTTCCTGCAATAGATCTCTAACGCTTTCATCTATAAGTAATTGTTTGGCTGTATATAGTGAGGTATGTGTTCCAGCAAGCTCAGTAGCGTGTATATTGCCATGTATCAAATATGCTGGTTTATCTTTCGGATCGCCTGATGTAAAATTCGTTATAGTTAAAAGATATATTTCCCGACCTTCTCTTGACTTTCCAATTGAACCAAGCTGACACATATCAGGATAAACCGATGCCAAGCTTTTGACAAAATCTGTAACTTCCTGATATGTCAAAAACGCTTGATATGAAAGTTCAGGTAAATTTATATTATTGTTCATAAAATATCTCCTGATAGACTTTGTTTTATTCGTTGCTTTTATTTAATTTTTCTTCTTCTATACCAAGTGTATCTAACATGGAAGTTGCTGCATCAATTTTACCTCTTATTTGCTCACGTTCATTTTTTAAGACTTTTGCCTCTTCTTTTAGGCTAAATATTTCCTCTTCTAATTTTGCTATATGCTCTTTAAGCCGAATATTCTCATCTTTGAGTTTTTCAATTAGTCCTATCGCCTGCTGAACTCTTTTGCGAAGAAGGTCTATACTATCATCTAGCATAACATAAATCTCCATTTAAAATGATTATTAGGCATATTGACAAATATAAGTATCAATATGCCTATTTAAAATTGTCAATTATTCTGGCAATTCAGATGTGCAAACTGCGCATCGTTTTGCCTTCAATGGAATAGAGGAAAGACAGAACGGGCATTGCTTTGTTGTAACTTCCACAGGCTTTGGCTCTTCTTTTTTCTTAAACCTGTTCATTTGTTTAATAACCAAAAACATGATGAAGGCAACAATCAAGAAATCTATCACAATATTGATAAACATACCATAATTAATTGATGCCCCGCCTTCGCCTTCTGTTAAAACAACTTTCAGACTACCAAAATCAACTTTTCCAAATAATACACCAATTGGAGGCATTATAATATCATTCACCAAAGAAGACACAATTTTACCAAAAGCAGTTCCAATTATAATACCAACTGCCATGTCGAGAACATTACCTTTTACGGCAAATTCCTTAAATTCTTTGATCATGCCCATAGCTTATCCTCCTTTAGTTGAGAAAACTAAATTACACAAAATATATCTTGCACTATTCTAATCATTTACTTCTTATATGTCAATGAAAATTCTGGAGGACTATATGGAAAATGGGATAAAAAAGGGTCATAATAGCAGACGGAAAAAATCAAAATCCGTTCACTAAAATGACCCAAATATCGTAAAACGCAATTAGTAATACGTGATCCGTTCTACGTTTTGTAATTGCTAGACAAAGGCTTATTTATATTATAAGCCCTTGATCTTTTTAATACATACCTGCGCCGGGTCCGCCACCGGGATAAGGTGGAGTCTTTTCTTCTTCTGGTATATCAGCAATTAAAGCCTCAGTTGTAAGCATCAAACCTGCAATACTTGCGGCGTTCTGGAGTGCAAGACGGATAACTTTTTTTGCATCAACGACACCAGCTTCAACGAGGTCTTTATACTCACCAACAAGGGCATCATAACCGACATTGGTTGATTCTTTCTTTACTCTCTCAACAACCACTGAACCCTCAAGACCTGCATTTTCAGCAATCTGCCTACATGGCTCTTCAATGGCGCGCTTTATAATCTCAACACCGATCTGCTCATCGCCTTCCTCAAGTTTAAGCTCATCAAGGGCTGGCAATGTTCTTAACAATGCAACTCCACCACCTGGAAGAATACCCTCTTCAACAGCAGCTCTGGTAGTGTGCATAGCATCTTCGATTCTGGCTTTCTTTTCTTTCATTTCAACTTCGGTCGCGGCGCCAACGTTGATAACAGCAACTCCGCCTGATAGTTTCGCAAGTCTTTCCTGCAATTTCTCTCTGTCATAGTCGGATGTTGTCTCTGCAATCTGATTCCTGATCTGTGTAATGCGACCCTGTATCTTATCTTTTGTTCCAGCACCCTCAACGATTGTTGTGTTGTCTTTATCAATAACGATTCTCTTTGCCTGACCAAGATCAGCAAGAGATATGCTTTCTAGCTTAATTCCAAGTTCTTCAGAGATCATTCTACCATTTGTAAGAATGGCAATATCCTCAAGCATAGCTTTTCTTCTATCGCCATATCCTGGAGCCTTAACCGCTGCAACACGGATGGTTCCACGAATCTTATTGACTACTAATGTTGCAAGTGCTTCGCCTTCTACATCTTCTGCGATGATCAGGAGTGATCTTCCTTGTTGCATTACTTTTTCTAGCAATGGGATCATATCCTTCATAACGCTGATCTTTTTCTCATGAATAAGAATATAAGCGTCTTCGAGAACACATTCCATTCTCTCTGCATCAGTTACAAAGTATGGAGACAGATAACCTCTGTCAAATTGCATACCTTCAACGACTTCAAGGGTTGTATCCATACTTTTTGCTTCTTCAACGGTTATAACACCATCTTTACCAACCTTATCCATTGCATCAGCAATTAGATCACCGATTGTATTGTCATTATTGGCAGCAATTGCAGCGACTTGAGCTATTTCTTTTTTGCCTTTTGTCGGCATACTAAGTTCTTCAAGTTTTTTTGTTATTACATCAACCGCTTTATCAATGCCTCTTTTTAGACTCATCGGGTTACGACCTGCGGTAACGTTTCTAAGACCTTCTCTATATATTGCTTGGGTCAAAATTGTCGCTGTTGTTGTTCCATCACCTGCAACATCGCTAGTCTTAGAAGCAACTTCTTTAACCATCTGAGCACCCATATTTTCATAGGGATCGGGAAGTTCGATCTCTTTTGCAACTGTAACACCGTCTTTTGTAATTGTGGGTGCGCCGAATTTCTTGTCAATAACGACATTTCGTCCTTTCGGACCTAAAGTAACCTTGACCGCTTCTGCTAGTATATCAACTCCCTTTTTAATGGAAGCCCGTGCTTCGTCTTCGAAAGAAATCTGTTTTGCCATTTATGTCATCCTCCTTAATTATCCAATTATTGCTAGAACGTCGTCTTCTCTCATAATCAAATAGTCAACGCCATCATATTTAACTTCTGTGCCTGAGTATTTTCCATAAAGAACTTTATCACCTATTTTGACTGTCATTGACAATCTTTCACCATTTTCGCCAACTTTGCCAGGACCGACTGCAACAATTTCACCTTCTGATGGTTTTTCTTTGGCGGTATCTGGTATTATAATTCCGCCGATCTTCTCTTCCTGCGCTTCTAGTGGCTTAACCAGAATTCTGTCGTTCAAGGGTTTTATAGCCATTTAGTCATTCCTCCTTAATACTAATTAGATTAAAATATAAAAATTAAATTTGATGTAAACGCTGATTGTTTGGAAGATAACAATCATGCCTTTTTATTGATAAAATCGCTACCCATTAATTAAAAGAAACAGATAGTCTAATAGACAAAAATCTACTTAATAATATATAAGCAATATGTATGCCAACATTAAAAAGCCTTTTTTTACAAGCATTTGTGGCTACATACTTTTGTATTTACATTATTATAAATGCCATTATGACACTATTAAATTTATTAATCAGCTTTTATAAATTAAGATAAAATATAATAAACACCATAAAATCAAGCTTTTTTACAATATAATGTCATTTTGGCATACTATCGACAAAGAATTCCTTTTTTATCAGTGTATAAGCATAATTATAACTAAGTGAATCAAAATTCAGCGGTTGCTTCATATTTCCCTTTGAGAGATTTATCATTTTTATCAAATAGCTTTTACTCATTTTTTTGCAAATATTGGATTTTTTGAGTGAGTTACTATTACATAGTTTCTATACGTGTTATCCAGTC
>CAZMCH010000086.1:5781-17485 GCA_964564735.1 uncultured bacterium | reverse complement strand
TCCAACGAGCAACGAAAATATCAGATATGTAAAATAGTATCGCTGAAAGAATGATTATCCAATAAAAAGGCTTTGTCCCAAAAGCAAAAACTACCATTGTAGAGATAACGATAATATAGGCAATGACGAATGGCAAATCAAAGGAAGGTATATACAAATAAAGCCAGTAAGTTATTATTATACTAGGCAATAGAATAAATGGAATTGAGTTAAGACACTTATTTTTATCAATTCCATAAAATATAAATGCAGAAATGAAACAAATGTGCGCAATTAGAAAGAATATCACAGTTAATAAGAAATTATTTATAAAATCCCCAAACCAGCAGAATATCAAACCGACGAAAATAAAAAAACTGAATTTGCTTTTATTGCCAATAAAGCTAATCAAACTGATAATAACAAAGCAAGTAGATGCAATTATTAACATAGTTTTTGAATGGACATAAAGATCAAAAATCCTATTCGCAAACATTATTAATAAAGCAATTATAGCTATAATCAACAATATAAGCTGTAATTTTAATATATTTTTCATTATATAGAAAATTATATTTGTATTAACTCAAGAAGACCATTCACTGCTATAGAGATGACATTTTGCTGTCATTTTAAGCGAAGCGAAAAATTCATTTCATTTTGAGGAGTCGGTTTTCAAAGGATGTAATTCGCCAAAATCTATTATATCACAAAGTGATGTATTTATGGTATTTATTTTTGCTTCTTCTACTGCGGCGAGGGGATTAAGCCCTGCAAGAATGACGAGTCCGACATAACCATTGGAGACAGGGATCTGAAGGATCGGCTGATTTGGTTCTCCGACAATCATTGTTCCACAAAGCCCAATCTCTGATAGCCTTTGTAATATTTTTTCAGCTTCTTTAAGACATGCAATGGGGATCTCTCTGAAACTAGCCAAAACTTTGCCTGATCCGTTTCTAGCCGTATTCAGAACACTCGTCATTTTTCCTTTTATGAATATTTCGGCGGGGTCTAGTGATGTGCTTGCATACTCTATGATCTCGGTAAATCGCATTGGGTTATAATTATATACCTGAAGAATACCACCAAACCTAGATTTTACAGGTATTCGATGGTGAAGAAGTATCCCACTTATTGTCACAGAACATATAGTTCCCAAAGCATGAAATCCCTTTGGAACACTTAGCTTACCTAACATTTCACCTTCATTTGCGATTTTTACTAGGGGTCCAACACATATATTGGAATTAAAGATTTCTTTTATAATATCAAGTGCCTGAGCAAAATCATTTTTGGGAATTAACGACACATTTAGGATTATATTCCCTTGCTTTGTCTGTATATCAAGATCGGTCTTATATGAAAGTCCATCCATTCTGCTGGAAATCATACCAACTTTATCAGAAACAAGGGCATTTTCAAGCTCTTCTCGTCCTTTTTCAGTAATAAGCCTGCCTGCTCTGCCATGCTTCCCAACGATTCTAGTTAATTCTCTTTCATCCATAATCTGAAGATGAAAGCGAACAGCCCTTTCTGTAAGATGTATACCCTCATCTTCAAGTTTTCGAGATATTATTCTCGCACCTAAAGCCTCATTAGAGTTTGAAAGTATTTTTAATATGGCAACCAGTTTTCTTTCTATATCTCTTTCCATAAACCTCAAATTTGCAAAACGTAATGAGTGATAGATGATGAATTTCACATTTGACGCATTACGTTTTGCACTTTGTTATGGGCGATCAGTTCCTAGTGGATTATTTTCACAGAAACAGCCAAAAGTTCCCAAAGGACAACAAAAGGGCATATCATCAGGTCTTGCACATTTTCCGCACAACTCACCCGGTATCTTTATACCCTGACATGGTATCATCTTACCGGGACAAATAGAATCACATCCACCGCATTTTAGGCATAGCTCAGATCTAACTGCAAATGGTGCCGATACTCTCTTTTCTGGACCTCTGCCAGCAAATCCAAGAGCCTTTCCGCCCATATGTTCGTGGCATATTCTAACGCATAGTCCACACAAGATACAACGGTTATCTTCCATCTTAAATCGGACTTCGTTTATTCCAAATCTAGCGGCGATGTCTTGAGCCAATTTAACATTTGGTGCAGAAGCAACCAACAATTCAGCCAGCATTTTTCTGATACGTCTTATTTTGGGCGTGTCTGTCTTGACAACTAAAGGACGATGTATCTCGTAATTACATGATGCGGCGACTTTGTATGTTTTACCACCATCAGTTGAAACCTCAACACTGCATATTCTACAACCGCCATAGGGAGATAATCCCTCAAGATAGCACATTGTCGGAATATGTATTCCGTATTGATGCGCCGCTTCGAGGATGGTTGTCCCTTCGTCAACTTCCATCTGAAACCCATCAATTTCAACTGGATAGGTTTCTATCTCTACTGTA
Organism: uncultured bacterium; assembly: GCA_964564735.1. Classification (GTDB taxonomy): domain Bacteria; phylum Poribacteria; class DTPJ01; order DTPJ01; family DTPJ01; genus CAZMCH01. Next base: position 15,080 of record CAZMCH010000086.1, on the reverse strand, counting down.
ATATGCATTTTATTTACCTCTTTAATTTATTGAATGGAACGTAGATAAAACTGATTTGGCGGATTTTAACGGAAATATCTGTTTTAGTCCACCACAACCAGCGAAACCTGTAGATTATTCCTAATTCGCCTCAACTGCATCAAATTTGCAGGCATCATAGCAGATACCGCATTTTTGACACAATTCAGGAATTATATGATGTTTCTTTCTTCTTTCGCCTTCTATAGCTTCATAGGGACAATTTCTCTTGCAAGCCCCGCAACCAGTGCATTTTTCCTCGTTAATGGAGTAAATAATAAGCGATTTACATATACCAGCAGGGCATTTTTTGTCAACAACATGGGTGATATATTCATCACGAAAATATCTAAGCGTAGATAGGACAGAGTTTGGTGCTGTTTTACCTAAACCACATAAAGAGGCATCTTTCATAACTAGGGCAAGCTCTTCCATAAGGTCAATGCTTCCCATAGTTCCATTACCTTCGATTATATCGGTTAATATCTCGTCCATTCGTTTTAAGCCTTCTCTGCAAGGCATACACTTTCCGCATGATTCATCTTTAAGGAATTTGATGAAATATCTTGCAACATCAACCATGCAGGTCTTTTTATCCATGACGATCATTCCACCAGAACCCATCATGGATCCTACTTTGGTTAATTCGTCAAAATCAACTGGAAGGTCTAATAGATTATTGGGGATACAACCACCAGAAGGACCCCCTGTTTGGACAGCCTTAATTTCCGCGCCATCGGGTGTTCCACCGCCTATATCATAGACGATTTCCTTTAATGATATGCCCATAGGAACTTCCACAAGTCCTGTATTTTTTACTTTGCCAACAAGAGAGAATATCTTTGTTCCCTTGCTCTTAGCTGTGCCAATTTGCGAATACCAATCAGCACCATTGTTGATTATGAAAGGCACGTTTGCCCATGTTTCAACATTGTTAAGGACGGTTGGCTTTTCCCAGAGACCACTTTCTACGGTATGAAGATGCTGTTTGTCGCGAGGTTCACCAGATCGCCCCTCAAGAGATGCGACAAGCGCAGTTGATTCCCCACAGACAAATGCGCCTCCGCCTCTTGATATATCAACATCAAAATTCAATCCAGAACCGAGTATATTTTCACCAAGAAGCCCTAGTTCTCTTGCTTGCTCAATGGCTATGCCAGCATTTTCCCATGCAAACGGATATTCATGGCGAACGTATATATATCCTTCTTCTGAACCGATTGCATAAGCGCCGATAAGCATACCTTCAAGAACCAGATGTGGATTACCTTCAAGAAGTGACCTATCCATATATGCACCAGGGTCGCCTTCATCGCAATTACATATCAGGTATTTTTCCCTACCTTTTGCCTCACGACAACTCAGCCACTTTTGCCATGTTGGAAAGCCTCCGCCTCCTCTGCCTCTTAATCCCGCAATTTTGACTTCGTTTATTACCTTATCAGCATCTATTCCAGACAAAACTTTGCTCAAAGCCTGATAACCACCAAGCGCAATATAATCCTCAATCTTAGATGGATCAAGCGATCCGTTTTGTCCAAATATGATTCGCCTTTGTGCTTTATAAAAAGGAATATCCTTTTCATAAGTGATCTTTTCGCCAGTAATGGCATCTTCGTAAAGCAAGGAATCTATAACCTTGCCATTTATTAATGTCTCGGAAATTATTGTGTCTATATCATCTTCGGTCACTTTGCAGTAAAGAATACCATCAGGTTTGATGACGACCAATGGTCCCTGCTCGCAGAAGCCATGACATCCACTGAATATAAGCCTGATTTTGTCGCTAATACCTTTTTCATGCAATTTACGCTCAAAGATATTTCTAATCGGCTCAGACCCATAGGCACGGCATCCGGTTCCTCCGCAGAGAGTGACCGTTTTTTCAAAGGCTTCGTTCTTTTTTAGAATAGCCTTTCTAAATTCTTCTAGGTCTTGAATACTCTCTAGTCTTTTCATGCTTCACTCCTGCATTTTTCGAGCAGATTCTTTACTTTGGTTGGAGTCATCTTTCCATGATACTTGCCATCAAGAACCACAACGGGTCCTATCGCACATGCACCAAGACAGTTGACCACATGAAGAGTAAATTCTCCGTCCTCAGTTGTTCCACCGGGTTCTATTTTTAGATAATTTGTCAGTTCATTTAGAATCCTGTTTGAGCCACGAACATGACACGCTGTTCCTGAACAGATGGTTATATTATGTTTTCCCTGAGGTATAAGGCTTAATGAACGATAAAAAGTCGCTACTTCATAAAGCCTTGTTAAAGGAATGTCCATCCTCTCAGAGATTCTTCTAAGCACCTCTTGAGTTAGATAACCATCTTCTTTCTGGATGTCCTGAAGAATGGAGATTAAAGCCCAAGTTTTGCGCTTATGCGCATCTACTATTGAATCTACCATACTGAGTTCCATGTTATGCTCCCAATATTTTTTCTATTTCTTCTTTATCAGCATCCATTACATAATCGATTCCAGAAATATCTGCTGCTTCACGAGTAAGCGCAACTATATCATCTCTTTGGATGTAATCTAAGCTAAATTTCCTAGCGCCAGCCATAAATTGCTTTAAACCAGTTCCTAGCCTATCGTAATAAGTATACATACCTATAGCGCCCGGTGGTAATTTGTGAAATTCATCTGAACCGAGTTTTTCTTTTAGCTCAATACTTCCAACGAATATCTGATCGATACTCTCACCATATTTACTCACATCTATTGGAAGCGTTTTATTGGATTTGATTATTTCACCGATAGTATTGGCAACCATAGCAGCTGTCATTGTTGCTCTACCAAGACAAATAGCCTTAATATAAGGCGCTCCAAGTGCAATACCCTTGAAAATATGGTCTTCAAGCGAAAATCCGCCAGCCATAGCACATGAAGGAATAAATGCGCCTTTCTTTTCTAGCTTTTGCAGGCATTGATAGAATAGACATTCAAGTTCAATGGTTGGGATTCCCCATTCGTTCATCATTCTCCAGGGACTCATACCAGTTCCACCACTTGCTCCATCAACTGTAAGCATGTCAAGCTTTGCGTTTGATGCAACTTTGACCGCAAGCGCAAGGTCTCTTGGACGATATGCACCAGTTTTTAGCGTAACATACTTTGCTCCAAGTCCTCTAAGCCTTTCAACTTCCTTATAAAAACCTTCTTCATCAACCATTCCAAGTCTGGAATGACGCTCAAATTCTTTAAATCCGCCTTCCTTGAAATCTTCCTGAACAAAAGGATCATCAGGATCGGGATGAACAATGTAGCCCCTGTCTTTTAGTTGCTTTGCTCTTTCAAGAGAAGGCAATTTTACTTCTCCGCCAATGTCTTTTGCACCTTGACCCCATTTTAACTCGATAACCTCAACGCCCAATTTGTCAATAACGTATTCAGCAACGCCTAAACGTGTATCCTCAACATTCATCTGAACAATGATGTTGCCCTTGCCATTATACCATTTTTTGTAGATTTCTACTCTACGGCGCATTTCTGGAGACTCAATAATTCTGTTATTTTTAATTTCGCCATTTGGATCCATCCCACAAACGTTTTCACCAATAACAACGATAGCTCCACTAATAGCGGCACCAGTAGCCAAAGATTCCCAATGTATTCTTGCTATATCAGTAGAACCAACCGCACCAGTAAAGAATGGAACGTCAAGCTCTATCTTATTTGTTGCACCAACTTTTGTTGAAATATTAACTGATTGAAATACTGCTTTGTCAGAATCAGCCTCAGTTCCATAGGCACCAACGCATGATCCCTGAATATTAAAATGTGAAAAATCAATGGGATATGTTTTTTCTGAACCTGCCGTTATTCTTCCATATGGTTGCGGATAAAGTATTTCTCTGCCTCTTAATGCTGATCTACCAACCTCGCATGGACCCAAACAACCATCTATGCAGGTTACACATATACCCGAAACAGGCGCACGTCCAACTCTGTTTCTGGTTAGAGTTGCTGAACTTGCATTTGGCACACTTAAAGACATGTTTCGCTCTCCTTATAGACATAACTAAAATTTCTGCGCATAATACCCTCCAAATTGGATACTTATCCATAGATAGTATCCAAAATAGGAAGTAGGAAACTTATTACCTTGAACTTTTATAATTATAAATTAATTTATAATAAAAGTCAAACTTAATTTTTATTATATAAAATAAATAAAAATTTACTTTATTGATGAATGATTTTATTGAAATGAAGGAAAAATTATTATTAGGATAGGTTACTGAAGCTAATATTGCTAAAGATTAGCTGATTTTCGTTCCTGCAATTCAGCTTTATAGATATTAAATATGGAAAGCTTGCTTATAAAGACAATAGCACCAAATATACACAAAATTCCGCCAATAATTAATGTATTTGGCGCCCCAATTCTTGTTGCGCTTGCACCTGCTAATAGGCTTCCAAAAGGGGCTGGGCCCATAAATGCCATCGAATAAAAGCTCATCACACGCCCACGTTTATCATCGTCAACAACAGACTGAACAAGAGTATTACATGATGCCATTTGCACCATCATGCCAAATCCACATAAAGCAATTAAGATAAGTGAAGGAATGAAAAATCTTGATAGCGAGAACATGATTAGACCGATTCCAAAGATTGTTGTTGCAACAGGAATTATTCTTTCCAAACCTTGAGAGTTTTTTCTTGACGCAAGAAAAAGCGCACCAAATATAGCACCAACACCAGCACCAGCCATAAGGAAACCAAGAGTTTGTGAATCGCCATGAAGTATGTCTTTGGCAAAAACAGGCATGAGAACGGTATAAGGCATACCAACAAGACTAACTAAACTCAGCAGCAAAAGAATGTTTCGTATTGGTTTAACTCCAAATGTATAAATAGAACCTTTTTTTAGGTCTTTCCAAATATTTTGTTTAGAAATTGGTTTTTCATGTTTGACTCTCATGGCTAATAAAGCTAATATCATGGCAATATAACTTATTCCATTTAATAGAAAACATACTCCTTCACCAACTAAGGAAATCAAAATTCCAGCAATTGAAGGACCAATTAATCTAGCGCTATTGAACATAAAAGAATTCATAGCAATAGTATTACCAAAATCCTCTTTTTTCTCAATAATTTGTATTACAAAAGACTGTCTTACAGGTATATCAACAACATTAACAATCCCCAAAATTGTGCTAAGAATAATAATATGCCATAAAGTAATTGTATCAGTTAAAACAAGTATAGATAAAATAAAAGCATGAAACATAGATAATACTTGCACAACAATCATAATTCGACGGCGATCATATTTATCAGCAATTACTCCAGCAAATGGTGAAAAAACTAGACTCGGTAATTGCCCTAATGAACCTATCAATCCCAGTAAAAAAGCAGAATCTGTCAGACGATAAACAAGCCATCCTATAGCAATCCTGTGCATCCATGTTCCAATGAGAGATATGCCTTGACCAGCGAAAAATAAGCGATAGTTTCTATATTTGAAAGCCCTTAGAATATTTTTTGTGGCTGTCTGAATAGCCTGATTTTTTTGCATATCTAAAAAAAGTAAATCCTCGCTTATTATGCAAGGATTTGATTATTATGCTGATATTGGGTTAAATGCATCAAAATAATATTAGATTGGAAAAAGTTTTTGTTTTAACTATTTTATCTTTTTTAATATTCCCCCATGTTGCAGGTAAATCACCTTTTGGCAAAATTGCTGATGGCCACGGATTATATTTTTCTACCGTTGAAAGAGGGGCTTGTTCCCAATTTTCGCCTACGCCACCGAATACATATATATTTCCTCCTGCTGAACATGCAGAATGCTTGCTTCTTGGAGTAGGCATTGTCGCTCTTAAAGACCATCTATTTTGTGATGGATTATATTCTTCAACTGTGCCAACATTTTCCCAGTCTTTCTTGCCCTGAACCATACCACCAATAACATATATCCTATCCTCCAAAACGCATGTTGCTAGATTATATCTTGGTCTTGGTATACTGACTCTTTCTCTCCATAAACCTGTATTCGGATCAAATTCCTCTACAATTCCAGAGAGAAGCAAATTTCCATCCAGACCACCTATAGTATAGATCTTGCCATCTGCATTTTCAACAGCCATTTGGGTCTTAGGTGAAAGCATATCTTTGCCTTTTGCCCATTTGTCAGTCTTGGGATCATATATTTCTACTGTTTTTAAAACACCTACATTTGAACTTCCTCCGATAACATAGATTTTTTCATTCAAGCTACAGGCTTCATGGTCACGTCTTGCTGTTGGCAGATCCGCCTTTTTTGTCCATGTGTCCGCTAATGTATCATATTCGTATAAATCACAGACTGCATCTATCGAACCTTTTATGACATAGATTTTCTCGTCTATTGCGCATATCGAAAAATTGGACATCTCCACAGGCATACTTGCTTTGTCAAGCCATGTATCTGTTGCAGGATCGTATTCCTGAACTCTCCTAGTAACACCAATATTATATCCACCGATAACATAGATTTTTCCATTAACTTCAACCGACTTATGACGGTATCTTGACATGGGCATATCTGCTTTCTTTTCCCATGAATCAGCCATTATAGTGGAATTTATGAGCGTGAAAAAGAATATGATTTGTAATATTAGCCTAAATCTTGTAAATACAATTACTTTCATTATTTTATCCTGGGTTTATAAATAGTGTTTTGATATGTTAATTACCTGTTTTTTGCTCTTTTAATCAAAAACGATGCCTATTATCCCTTATATGTATTTACAGGAATTATTATTTCCTTTACCCGCGCTGATTCTTCCTAAACAATATCAAGTGTTTTTGCTTCTGTCAAGCGAATATTCAACAAATATCTTTCATGTCTAGGAAAATAAACTGACTAATCTTAACGAATTATAACAGATTTCGTTTACATAAGCTAAATCATTGATCAGTCTTTTTATTAAGCCACAATTCAACCATACCGCCTGTTGATGAATTGTTATTCCAATTTGCCCCAAAGATGTCAATCTTTCCATTATTATCAACATCAAATAACACAATATTATGAGAACCAGAAGTTGCCACAACATACTTTTGCCATAATTTGCCACATCCTTGATTTAGATATACAGCTATCTCTTGTGGGGCGGTTGCTTGGTGCATCTTTGCCACAATAATATCAAGATGACCATTTCCGTCCATATCTGCTATATCGAGGGCGTGTGCATGGTCATAATTAGGCTCAAGTATATGCTCAATCCAGTTTGGGCTTGTTGGATCAAGTGGGGCTTCAAACCAAGATAGATGACCCGAACCTTCTGCAGGCGATAAAGCTATATCTATCCTACCGTCACCATTAAGGTCGCCAACGGCTATAGCAACATCACCTTTTGTCCAATTTTGGTCAAAATGCTCTGCAGGCATGAATAGAAATTCATCCCAATTTCCATTGAGTATATCTGCGGGATTCCGATACCAACGCCCACCTATAATAACATCCGGCAAGCCATCACCATCTATATCTGCAACCTTTAGGCCTTCGCCATGAGGGCAATCAAATGTGCAATGACTCCATGATTTAGGTGAATTTTGCTTCCAAATATGAATCTGGTTTCCCATCATTTTGCCGAATCCAGATTGATGTCGTGTCACAATATCCAGTTTGCCATCTCCATCAAGGTCAATAACTTCAACATCATGCATCCTTGCACCGTCAGGACTTATATTTATCGCTTCCCATATACCATTTATTTGACCTTTCGGATTTCTGAACCACATCAGCCCATCATTACTTGGGATAATCACATCAACATAACCATCATTATCAATATCACCAACCGCCATATCAGTAGTGAATGTCCCATCAGCGATCTTACGTTTTGTTAAGTCTGGGTAATGATAACAGAATAGACCTTCACCATCTGCACTAGCAACGATCATATCGCCATAGCCATCACCGTCAATATCCGCAACTGCCTTGCAATGAGGATCTTTTGGATTATTCTTATCAACAATAATATGCTCAAAGGACAAATTTTCCTGAGTCATAGCTTTATCCTTTCAATACTTCTCAATTATCTCCCTGACTATCTGATGCCATCTAATACCCCTTGTGGGATCGTTTTCATAAGTTTGTGTATCTTTTAGGGTTATGTCAACATGAAGCCCCTTGCATATTTCCATTGCCTCTGTAACAGTCTTGCGTATATGGGCGGGATCAAAGCCACAACATATCATATCCGATGGGTTTGGTCGCCAAGAGATAACATATTTATCACCGATCTGCTCTGCGCATTTTTGTATATCTGCCCAAGGGGTAACGCCAATACGTCTGAGATTTTTTAGGTTTTTGAGATACTTTATCTTATATGTCAAATCCTCACAACAACCATAGGCAGTCAATCCGAAATGCTCTAATATTGGGAATTGGTATTGGAAAAGGAACTCATTTTGCTTTTCAGGTCCCACTTGTGCAAATTCCTGAGCGGCGAAGAAAACCCATAAATCCTTTCTTTTCATTGGTTCACTGTTTGGCTTTGGATCGGGTAATTCATGGCAGTATGTCATAGCTTGATTTTCCTGACTTGTCAGACTCCAATCGCCAGCTTTTTCCGCCTCCTCATGCGCAGATAAAACGCCCTCCATCATAAACCTAACAAATCCATGTAGCCATTCGGGATTATCGGTCATATCAAGCATCATTTGTTCCATGCCGCGCAGATACATTAGATCGGTTGATATGTCCGCACTCCACACACGATATGCGGGACCTCTATCAACGTCAATCTCTATAATATCTCCGATAGCTTCTCTTGTGCGATCAAGACGCTTTTTCGTTTCTTCTTCATTAATGATGTGCTTTGGCTTGACTAGTTTTGATATGTCCTCAAGCGTTTTGATTGGGTGATCAAACCTTGCAGCTCCGCCTGCGACATTCGGTCTGATCCACTTTGCGCCCGTTCCCCATCCTCCATGTGAAAATGAAGCGCGGATAGTAAGCCAAGGTTCAAATATATGATCATCTCCAATCTTATATTGATAAAGGCGATTTAGGAATTGCTGTTCATATTGGCGATAAAATGGGTCTTGGCATTTAGACTGACATTCTGGAATCTCATTTGGTGGAAATCCAACAAGAACTAATGGACGTGTTTTAATCAAGCTGTTATGATCTCTCCACATACGACAGCGTTCTTCCTGAATGTCCTGTCTGCTAATCTCCATGTATTTACTCGCAAGATCACGAAGTATCGCAAGATCGTTGTTATTTTCCATTATAGAAGTATCTCCTTATAGTGCAACCAGTAGTCTAACTTTTAA
>CAZMCH010000086.1:0-5771 GCA_964564735.1 uncultured bacterium | reverse complement strand
AACCCAAGTTAGAATCTTGGGCTACAAAAACAATTACCACAAGTCGCTAAATATATCTCTAAGCCAATCCGAAACCATATTAAATGCCTTGAAATTCAAGGCATGTTGACCTTCTTCCAAAACCACCTTTATCTTATCTCCTGCGCCAAGTGACTCATATATCGGTATTGTGGATGACTCAAATGCCTTCAATCCAGAAACTGGCATCCCTGCATCATCAGTTGTGCCATATATAAATAAAGGTCTAGGGGCAAACGCAGGCACAAGCTGTGGATGGTCAAGCCCATCTGATATTATATCAGGAACATAATAATAAATGCTATGGAAACCTGTATTTCCTTCACGTATCAGATGCCTTATTGAGCCGACTCCTCCGCAGAATGTAAATGCAGAAGCTATCCTATCATCAACAACGAAACTATAAAATGCAGATATACCGCCAAGAGAGAATCCACCAACTGCAATATGCTCTGAATCAACCTCTGGGCGTGTTTGCAGATAATCAACGCATGAAAGGACATCCGACACAAGCCAACCCATTGCGGTTTTGCCATAGGCAGGCAACAGCTTTGGCAATTCCCAATTCCAAGGTTCGTGTCTTGGCGGATGGCTGAATTGTGTTATCGCTACTGATATAAATCCCCTTCGGGCAAATTCCCTTGCCCATCCGATCAGCGTTCCATTCCTCTCAATAAAGGGCTTTTCCATCAGTTGTTCCCAGCTTTCGCCTGTTCCATGCATGCATATCACAGCAGGTAACTTTTTATCCAAATCTTTTGGAATTGCTATTACGCCGGGAATAAAATCGCTCAATCCGTTTCTGATATGAAATTCTTCTAATATAAGCTCATCATTTGTTTCATATTTTTGTCTGATTTCAACAATTGGTGGAGGAGTTTGGGGAATACGAAGTTTATCGGTGAGTTTCTTGGCAATCGGATTTTTTAGACATATCAATTCAGTGTTTTCATCGAAGCTTTCATCAAGCATTTTGCCATATTTAGGTATATATTTACTTGCTTGCGCTTTTGTGTCATGGCTAACAAGAAACAAAGGGTCTTGTCTGATTGAGCGCATTGCGCAATCATATAAATCTTTTGAACGAAAGCTACGAACTAAGCTATTTCCAATTTTCGTGATGTTTACTTTTCCCTCATTTTGTAGCCTTTCCCCAAGAGGATTAAAATCGTTTCCGACTCCGGGGTATCCTGAAAGAAATGGGTAAGTTTTTCTCTCTGCAATGCCATTATTAACTACTGTTCCAGCAAGATCAATCCATCGACGATAAGGAATCTCTGACCTTTCCTCAATGAGATGTATCATAGTGCATCTGTTATAATCCACACCAAGCAAAACTATCCAAGCATTTAACTCAATTAATCTTGAAAACGGGCTATCAAATGAGAAATCAGTGATGTTATGTCTTTCTGTCAAATCATCTGCGAGTCGCCCAACTGCTGCGATTGGATGTGGTGCATGATAGCTTCTGCGATTACCCTCCCAAGTCCGAACAGTCTCTGATATAATACCCATGAGTGAAGGCGAGTTATCTCTATCCCATATCTGTTCGGGTCCGTCCCAAAAATAATTGCGGAATATCGGAACTGCAAGAGTGCCTTCTGAGCCAAGTACTTCGAGAAAAGCCTTTACAACCGTCTCTGCACCACCGTTAACATGACCAAATGAGCTTAAAGAACTATGAACAAATACAACATCACCTTTATCTAAACCTATACGCCTTAGACCATCTATAATATCAGCTTTTATCACTTTCTCCAAATAGCACCTCCATTGCCATGATTTGCTAGTCAGAAAAATATAGCCACAGACAGACTCGGATAAAACATAACATAATCCTTTCTGCTCTATGGCTAAATTCTATTTTTATATCAAATTATGCGTAAAGAGGTCCAAGCACTTTGCAGGCTTCACGATCTCCACCAAGGCGTGTCCATAATGTTGGGCGTAAAACTCTGCAATCATCTATATTATGATAGTCAACTGGAATCCGAAGCATAGAAGCCATCATCATAACTTCTTCGCCAATATGTCCGATTGCCGCAGAAACATGATTCGGATCGATGCCTCTGTTCATAACATCAAAAGTATCTATGCAGTCAGCAATAACGAATGTATCTGGCCATGTCGGATCCGTTCTTTGACGGACATATTCTGCAACATTTTCGGGCAATTCAATTGTATGTCCCTCAATAACAGTCAATGTAACATCCTGACCAACACGGTTAAATCTAATCATTGTTATTGGTAGATTACCGGGAGTGACAAAATGTGTTGAAAGCCCATCACCCGGGAAATATCCTAGCCCAGCTGGCTCCCAATATGTGCCTTCAATTGCTTTTTTTATTCTAGCTTCTGCAGGAAGCATTGCAGGATCGGTAGCCCAATCAAGTGCAGCGGGACCGCTATTAATAAGATGCAGGAAGCCTGTTGGTGCTATTGAACTTATATCAAAACCAGTTGCTTGTTTGATCTTCTTTGGTGACCAGTATGTCCTTAGATCGGCAAATAATGCAGAGAAGCCCGTTAACATAGTTCCCCATTGCATACCCATTCCATTAAGATAATCATTTTCTGTTGCATGGACAATAGGTGCACGTAAACCATTCCAGTCAAATGTTGCCGAGTTTATCGCTTCTGGGAAGTCAAAATTTGGATACCAATCAGTCCAATAACGCTGTCCAGCAGTTCCACCAAACAAAGCATTTGCACCTTGCGACCTTTCCTCGTCCTCTATTATATCATTACCTCTCATAATATCCCTTATACAAAGAGTCATTTTTATAAGAAAATCAGCAAGTTCCTTTATTTTCTCTGGCGATCTTTTTTTGCTTATATCTATACGACCTGCAAAACTATTAAAAAACCATTCAGTAGCCTTTTTAACCTCGTCTTTATCAAACATGCCCTTTTGGATTCTCATCAGCAATTCAAGCTGATCAACGTGAATAAGCTTCATACCAAACCATCTGGCAAGTATATCACTGACAAGCTCTGAACCTGCAATGCCCATTGAAACATGACCGATACTGGCGTAGGATTTGCCTCTCATCATAGAGACAGAACCAGCGCACTTTAAGAACTGTGTTATTCTTCTTATGCTTTCCGGATGGAGTGGTGCTGATGGTTCCATATCCTCAACATCTGGCGGATAAATACAGAATACAGGATTCAGATGTGCTGTTGCTGAAGCTCTTTTCGAATTAAGAAGAACCGCCCCTGGCCATGCTGTTCCATTCATAGCTTCATAAGCAGTTATCCAATCAGGATGACCAAAGAAACCAGTTTCCCAGCCCATTGACCATGTACACATTGAATTAATAACTATGCTGACGCCGGCTTCCTCAAATTCTTTCTGGACTATTGCAGCATCTCTTGGTCCTCCAACAGGGACGCTTCCTTTGACAACCTTAAGTTTTGAGCCATCATACATCTTGATTGATTTCGCCAATTTTACAACTTTATCAAGACGGTTCATAACAACTGGCATTTGTTGCGCCTTAACTGATCCCTCTGGAATATCAGGAACGGGATATGTTCTTGGGTCTATTGTCGCAAAGACTCCTAATGTTGGTGGATTGCCAACTAATTGACGATTCATAAATTGCTCCTTCCTTTTGAAGTTAAAGACTGATGACTTGACTAATATCCCAATCTCTAATTCTTCTAATCTCTAATCTTTAAGATACGCAATGCTATATCTTCTTCGTAATATGGGGATAACAGTTTAATATTGCCTCCATTATGTTTAATTTCCTTATTTTCCTCAATAATGCCTGTTTTTGTGTTTATCCATTCTGCGTTGTAAAATGCCTCTGGCAATTCTAATTCTATCTCTGTCTTTGTTCCACCTTTAATATAGATGGCATAAGCTTTGCCTGCTTCTGCAAGAACTCTGACAGCGTTTTCAGAAGGACTGACAGACTTTATAATTGAATTATCAGGACTCATTTTAATAAAATTAAAGTCGGACATAAAATCTTTCAGGATTTTTAACTGTTTCCTTAGATTTTTTCCGCCACCACCGGGCTGTTTTTCTGGAATCGGGAAAGTTCCGTCCTCATGCCCAACTGTGAATGAATAATCAAGGTTGCTATATTCGCCCCCTCCAGCGATTATGAACTCCCAAGCCTCTGTCCGATAATGAACGTCCTCTATACCTCTAAAGCCTGTTTCGTCATCACCTATGACTTTATTTAGACCATAATTGAGACCAACTGTATCAGGAGGCGTTGCATAGTGAAAGTTGAATATGGAGACCTTTGGATTAGGATTCTCAATCTTGGCTGAACCATTGGCAATATTTTGCGCAATAAGATGCTTATACGGAAAATCTTTTTCAGCATCAACAATAACTGATGCAATATAATACTGCCATTCAAGTGTTACCCCACCAAAATACGGTTCATTACAGATTTCATAATATAGATTATCAAAATCCTTTAACTCAGTAACAATCTTTCTAACCATCTTCTCATGGACAGCGACCATATCACAATTCTTTGATGTCAGCGAATCCGTTCTGAGCATATCACCAATACCATTGATGTTATTAGTAATTTTTATAGGACTTAAATCCCATTGTTCATCGCCATAATAAGGACAAAATAATACCATCTCAACGACAATTCCTCGTCTTTGAGCCTGAGAAACAAAGTCTTTCAGGCGTTCAAAATAGGCATTATCCCATTTATTAAGATCGAATTTATTCCCGCCATTGGCATATCCAGCCTCGCTACTTCTAGCCCATGGACAGATAAATTTATTTGGGGCAGGGGCAAGCGTATTGCGCACGATATTGAATGATGTTGGTGATTCGCAATAAACACCTGAAAATGTCCTTGTAGCATTAAGTCCACATGATTGAATCTCATCAAGATACTTCACATAGTCAAAATCAAGGTTCAAAACTGCTCCGTAATGCTCTCCTGAAGTGATTAAAATTGTTGGTTCTCCACGGAAAAGAAAATAATGTGGGTTTTGTGAGTGAAGCATAATCGGCTTATTACTCATTTCTGCCTCCAATTTAGATGGTTCTTCTGCCATAGATGCACATAAACCACAAAGTGAGTATATAAATGTAACAAATAAAAAACTTTTAATGCTTAACATTGGCATAATTCCTTATTTTGTGATTTTATACAACCTAATAGTAACATAAAGAATTATATAGATCAAGAAAATTCCCTTTTTGAAAGAGGGCTAGTGGGATTATAGCCTTATTCAAAAGCCCTTATCCATGCCAAAGTGAACGTCTCAATCTTGCCAGACTCATCTATAACATTAACCCTAAACTCAACCGATTCTGACTTTGCATCATTACTAGGCATAAGCCGAATATCCCGCATTGTCATACCCATTCTGCCTATAATAGCACTATCATCATTAATGGAACCCGTCCAACCATCAGGGATTATCGGCTCAATCCTACATACAAATTCCTTCTGTGAGAAATTATATAGCTCAATCCCAATTCTTGCTTCTTCTAATTTCTTGAACCTGTAATTTTCTGCTTGCTTATCCCTGCTATCTATTGGGAATTTCAGTCTGACAACAATTGGTGAAATTTTATCTGGATTATATTGCTCAACCTCAAACTTTTCTCTTGGGTAATCTATTACAGGGTTATCTTTTAGCGAACCTGCTGGAATAACGAGATATTTAATTGATTCTGTTGCGCTAATTTTCGCTACATTGCCATTTATATCAATCTCTTCATCAACACCCATGACATCAATAATTTTTACTTTTTC
>CAZMCH010000085.1:0-17746 GCA_964564735.1 uncultured bacterium | reverse complement strand
TCTTTGTGCCAGCAGTAACAGCACTCGAAGAAGCCAGAAAGACTGCTGTTACTTATGTTCCTGATCCTGCGCTATTTCCAAGACTCGCTTTATTTATTTTAGCTTCTTTGGGAATCCATTTTGCGAATACAGGCATGGGAACTGGTCGAAATTATATGATGCGATGGCTCGGAAATAAGGTTATATATGATCTGCGAACATCAGCTTATTCCCATCTGCAAAAGCTTTCTTTGACGTTTTACAATCAAAAAGATACAGGAAGGCTTATGTCCAGAATCTCACAAGATACGGAAAGATTGCAGGATTTTATTGTCAACAGTATACAAGAATTTGTAATGGATATATTTATGTTAGTTGGGATGAGCATAATTTTATTTAGCACTAATTGGAAGCTTTCTGCGCTTACTCTTTTTCCACTTCCAGTGATAGCTATCGCTTCTGTCATATTTGGCAGAAAAATGCACTCTGTATTTCATAAGGTTATGGCACAAATGGCTAATATATCTGCTATATTGGCTGATACGATACCCGGTGTTAGAGTTGTAAAAGCATTTGCAGCGGAAGAAAGAGAAGTAAACAGATTTAATGATGAAAATCAAGGCTATTTTATTACAAGTATGCGCGCTGCAAAACTTAGCACTATATACTTTCCTGTTATGGGTGTTGCTACGTTTATTGGAGGAATTGTCGTTCAATTCTTCGGTGGTAGAGAGATAATTTATGGAAATATGAGCATGGGCGATCTTACTCTTTTTATGGGTTATCTTTGGAGATTTTATGGACCTATACAGGGATTTACAAGATTTAACCACATGATCCAAAGATCGTCTGCAGCTGCGGAGAGAGTCTTTGAGATAATGGACGCTGATCCTGATGTTTTCGATAAAGATGATGCGATAGAACTTGGTGAAATAAAGGGTGATATTGAGTTTGATAATGTAGTTTTTAGCTACGATGGTGATCATAATGCTCTAAATGGGATTAGTTTTAAGGTAAAAGCAGGACAAATGGTAGGTCTTTCGGGACCAAGCGGTGCAGGTAAAACCACTATAATCAACTTGTTAGGAAGATTTTATGATGCCAATGAAGGTTCAGTAAAGGTTGATGGCTATGATGTTAGAGATGTTAGGATGAGATCCTTGAGAGAGCAAATCAGCGTTGTTTTACAAGAGCCTTTTCTTTTTCAAGGCAGTATAGCAGAGAATATCGCCTATGGCAAGCCCGGTGCATCAAAAGCAGAAATAATATCAGCAGCAAAAGCAGCAAATGCGCACGATTTTATTATGAATTTTCCCGATAAATATGATACAATAGTCGGAGAACGAGGCGCAAGGCTTTCTGGTGGCGAAAAACAGCGTATATCAATAGCTAGGGCGATACTGAAAAATCCAAGAATACTTATCCTTGATGAGGCAACATCATCAGTTGATACCGCAACGGAATCTCTAATACAATCTGCAATTGAGCGTCTGGTCGAGGGAAGGACAACATTTGCAATTGCTCATAGGCTTTCTACGCTTCGTAAGGCAGATAAACTTATAATCCTTGATAAAGGTGAAGTTATTGAGCAGGGAACACATGACGAATTGATAGATAATAATGGTCTATATAAAAAACTTGTAGATATGCAATCTGAACTCTCAAAAATAAAGGTTATATAAGCAACAATTTGCAGAAAGGTGATATTTATGGAACTAAAAGGAAAAGTTGCGCTCATAACAGGTGGAGGGACGGGGATTGGCAGAGCTATTGCGCTGTCTTTTGCAAGAGAAGGTGCTTCTGTTGCTATCAATTATTCACGATCAGAGAAAGATGCAACTTTAACTGTTCAGGATATTAATGGTCTAGGTGTTCCTTCAATGTCTGTTAAAGCTGATGTTTCGAATGATTCGCAGGTTCGAGAAATGGTTGATAAGGTTGTATCTAATTTTGGCAAACTTGATATTCTTGTAAATAGTGCAGGAACAACTTTCTTTGTTAATGCAGATGATCTTGAAGGTCTAACTGATGAAATGTGGGATAAAATTCTTGATGTAAATCTTAAAGGCACTTTCTTTTGCTGTCGTGCCGTTGTGCCAGAGATGAAAAAAAATGGATGTGGAAGTATAATTAACATATCATCAATAGCAGGTATAAGCGGAGTTGGTAGTTCTATTGCTTATTCCGCATCAAAAGCAGGTGTAATCTGCCTGACAAAATCACTGGCAAGAACACTTGCACCAGAAATAAGAGTTAATACTATTGCTCCAGGATTTGTAGATACTCGTTGGACTTCGGATTGGCAAGAATATAAAGAAATGCACGAAAAAGCAACACCAATGAAGCGTGTTGCAAATGCGGAGGATGTCGCTGTGTCTGCAATTTATCTCGTCCATTCTGATTTTGTTACAGGTCAAGTTATTATTGTTGATGGCGGAAGAATTATGTGAAGATTAACCAAATTAGTTTTTGATGTTATGAAATTTATAGACAGGTTTGAAAAACAGTCCTACCATAAAAAAATAAAAAAGATTTTTCGCCCCATTCAAAATGATAGCAAAGTGTCACCCTGAACAAAGTGAAGGGTCTTCTTGGATTAATGCCAAAAATATAATTTCCTATACAATAAATAATGACCACCCAATAATTTGGGACATATACTTAGAATAAAAACTACTTGACTTTGATATTAACCTAAGTTATCATATATCGTAAAAGTTAATATTTCAACAAATACATATTAAATACCAGAATTGGTAATCTTTTGTATTTATTGAAATTCAACCATATAATATAAAATTAATCGGAATGATTATATTATGTCAAAAAGAGGTGTGTTTATAAGCCTTGAAGGCATAGAGGGGTGTGGTAAAAGCACTCAGGCAAAGATGCTGTATGAATATTTATTGCAAACTGGAAACTGCGTTATTCTTACACGAGAACCGGGAGGGACATTTATAGCTGAAAAGATAAGGGACTTGCTCTTGGACCCCAAAAATGACAAAATAACAAGCACAACTGAGCTTTTGCTTTATCTGGCTTCAAGGGCTCAGCATGTTGAACAGATTATAATTCCAGCATTAAGCAAAGGGAAAATCGTTATATGCGAAAGATTCAACGATGCTACTTATGCTTATCAAGGATTTGCTCGTGGTTTTGACTTAAATCTATTAATGAATTTAGCCAAAATAGCCACAGGTGGATTGGAGCCTGATCTTACCATTTTATTAGATATGGAAGTTGAGGAAGGGCTAATGAGAGCCGAAAAAAGTAAAAATCATCGTGATCGTCTTGAAAGCGAACATCTTGATTTTCATAATAAAGTCAGAAATGGCTATATTACAATCGCACAAAATAATCCTGATAGAATAAAAGTTATTGATGCAAATGGCACAGTTGATGAGATTCATTCACGCATAAGGCATTACGTTGATAAGATGATTTCTACATAATAGGCTTTAAAGGGATTTTGAATAATGTTTTCGGATGTTATAGGTCATAGCGAAGTAATAAAAAACCTCAAAAATGCAATAGCATCTGGAAGGCTCGCCAATGGCTATATATTTGCAGGACCTGATGAAGTTGGTAAAGAGTTTTTGGCAGTTAGCTTTGCCAAAGCACTTAACTGCAAAGAACTTGTTGGAGATTTTTGTGACAAATGTGTATCCTGTAGAAGAATAAATGATGGAAATCATACAGACGTTAGCATTATAAGCCCTGATGGTGCAAAGCTAAAGATAGAACAAATGCGCTTTTTAAAAAAGCAAAGTTCATATAAGTCTTTAGAAAGTAAGCATAAAATATACATAATACGTGATGCAGATAAGATGACACCTGAATCAGCAAATTCTATGTTGAAAACTCTTGAGGAACCATCAGGCGTTGTATTATTTATTCTTTTGACGACTGTGTATAATTCTCTATTACCTACAATACGTTCTAGGTGTCAATTAGTTCGGTTTTCTCTAGTTTCGCAAGAAATCCTTCAAAGAGGACTTATTGAACGTCTAGGAATATCTGATTCAGAAGCAAATCTACTGGCAATCAATTCTCATGGAAAGCCCGGTAGAGCAATTAAATTAGCAAAGCACGATACAAAAAAAACTAATAACGATTTGTCTTTGATTTTGTCTGTATTAACTCAAAAAAACAGAGCAAATTTACTGGAAATATTCAAAAAAGCCGAAGAAATAAATAAAATTGACAGTTCTATTGATAA
This sequence comes from uncultured bacterium, assembly GCA_964564735.1. Classification (GTDB taxonomy): domain Bacteria; phylum Poribacteria; class DTPJ01; order DTPJ01; family DTPJ01; genus CAZMCH01. Next base: position 13,548 of record CAZMCH010000085.1, on the reverse strand, counting down.
TATAATAAGTTGGTATCGTGATCTTTTGTTGGTAAAAAATGGCTGTCAAGAAAGTATATTAACACATAGAAACGAATTTTCCCGACTTCAAGAAATATCCGAATCCTATTCAGTTATAGAAATAGAAAATCTTATAAAAATGTCATTGAATATAAAAAATCTAATTGAGAGAAATATAAATCCCGTTCTTGCTATAGAAGTCATGCTATTTAATGCAAGCAAAAGTCTCTCTACAAGGCTTTAACCACTGCCTCCATTGATAATCCCAACTAGATAAACAGCCATTATGTCAGTTGGGGCGAGAGGTGGTGTCTAAATGGATGAAATAGATGTTGTTCAGGTAAAATGCCCGGAATGTGGTATTTTTACTTATGATCAAGATGTTTTGGATTTGACGATAGGGGATTATTGCATTGTAGAAAATCCCTATGATGAAAATGATGTGGTAGTCGGTCAGATTGCCAGAAAATTTAAGATTGAAAGACAAAAAAGCACAAAATCAACACCAAAAGTGATGCGAAAGGCAACACCCGAAGACAAAAAAACTTTTGAGGAACTTAAATTAAAGGAAGAAGAAGCTCATAATATATGCTGGAAAAAGATCAGAGATCATAAGCTTCCTATGAAGTTGATAAAATCTCATTACTATTTTGATGGTAGTAAGATAACCTTCTATTTTACTGCTGATAAAAGGGTTGATTTTAGAGCGCTTGTTAAAGACCTTGCTTATATATTCAAACGCAGAATTGAACTTAGACAGATAGGTCCCAGAGATGAGGCAAAGATGATTGGGGGCGTGGGATGTTGTGGGCAAAAGCTTTGTTGCACATCATTTCTAAAAAATCTTGGCAAAGTTCACATGAAGATGGCAAAAGAGCAAAATATTACACTCACTCCGTCAAAAATATCAGGTATCTGTGGAAAACTTCTCTGCTGTTTTGAATATGAAAGGGAATGGTATCAGCAAGCGAGAAAAACAATGCCGCAAATTGGGGCAAAGATTGAATTTAAAGGCGTTAAATATAAAGTCGAAGATTTAGATCCATTTCATGGAACTATCAAGGTTAAAGATGATGATGGAAACATGATTGAAGTTAATGTTGAAGATATTAAACACTAATAAAAAATTTGGCGACTATATGATCATTAAAAAATAGGTATCTTGTTAGGATGGGTTCATAGTTTTACTTTTTATGATTTTACATTACAGATTAAAATTATGAACCTATCCTATTTTATTATAAAAACAAATAGGCATGTCTAACATCATCTACATCAATAGCAGACATAATCTCATCAATAAACCCCACTCCATATAAAATCAGATATTGTATTATATTAAATGTCCTCTCTTGTTGCTTCCCATCAGGATAAATATTCATACATGCCCTTTTTATCTGATGTCTAATTGTATCATCCCTGCTTCGCTGAATCTGATACGCTTTATCTTTCAAAAAATTGATTTGCTGGGCAATCTTTTTTCTTACAGACTCGGTTATATTTTGCAAATTTGGATCAATATCGGATAGTTGTGATGATAGATCATTAATTATGCGCTCAATCTCTGATCTTGCAGGTTCAATTAATCCCTCAAGCCTGTCTGCAGACCTTTCTTTTGATATTCTGCTGAAAAGGCTTTCATAATGCTCAAAAAGATCAGATAAATCAAGCACATTTTTCTCTATAACTCTCTGTATTTTGCTTTCAACTATCGTAAAACTTGCTCTTGGGAAAATAACAGGCATTTTGACGCTAAAATGAGTATATAAATTTGCCAATTGGGCAAAATATGAAATCTCACCGGGACCAGCTACATAGGCTACCGTAGGCAATATATAATCCTGAGTTATTGGACGTAATGCAACATTAGGACTGAATTTTTGTGAGGCAATCTGTAATGTATCTAATAATTCATTTTTGCTTAGTGATATATCTGTTCCATCAATATTAAAGCGATCATTTCTAAAGTATAATTTGCGCCTTTTTCCATCTACTTCAATAAAAAGGCATGTAGAATCCTCTGATTTTTCAATCTGGCTTTCGTATCCAAGCGACTCAAGCTTTTCACCTGTCGAATTTATTAGCTCCACTGATTTTAGTGGAGATTCGATTTCTTGTCTAAATATTGGAAGCATCAATTTCTTTATATCAGGATCAGATGGCTCAAGCATTACTGCACCATATTTTCCAAGCAGGCTAATCATCATCTTGCCAAATCCATAGCTAAGGCTTTGTGATGGCTGATAAGATTTCTCTATTATTTCAAATATTCCCTTTTTGAAATCCGTATTGTGAAAACATCCATCCAAAGAGTTGATCAAATCCCTGAAGCTATCGTCTATTGATATGTCTTTAATAGGTAGATTAGGTATATATTGAGATGGTTTATATTCTAGCTTTACAGAATCGCTGTTTTGATCAAGCAGATAAATATGATTTGCTTCCTCAAAATCGTGATCATTGGATTCTATCCAGAATATCGGGATAAATTCCGCCTGATATTTTTTGCCTAAATGCTGTGATAGCTTTATCGCTGTTAATGCCTTGTAAATGGTATATAAAGGTCCTGTAAATATTGTTGCCTGTTGACCTGTGATGATGACAAAAGCATTATTAGACGATAACTTGTCAATGTTATCAATGGTTTGTTGCTCTGCACCAAAAGCGATATTTTGCCGTTTGAGTATTTTGGAAATCTCATTATAATCAACATTCCGTCCTTTTACACTTTCTATAATCTGATTCCATGATGATTCATCTTTGAAGTGCAACGGATAAAAATTCCTTATATTCTCATTATTGTTGATGAAATCCAATATAAGTTTGCTACTATTAATAAATGCAGAACTATCATATAAAGTTTTAAGCAATATATTTCCTTTCTTTTATGGATTTTTGCTCCCAATTAATATCATTCTCATGGAATCTTTATTATATTCAGAACCATCAAAATTACCATAGGTCTTATTAAGCATCAGCCCAGCTTGGTTTAGCATACATTTTATCTCTTGTAGGCTATACATCCTTACGGATTCATTATAAAATGAGGTTTCGCCATTCTTAATCATGGTAATCTTTTTATTTACACGTGAGTTTTCGACCCATCTTTCCTGTATGAGCTTTATATCATCCGAAACCTGCTTTTCGTCTTTTTCTACAAGATTATCCATTACGTAATCAGGATTCATATAGTCAATCATAAATTGCCCATTTTCTTTAAGGGCTTTCGATATTGCAAAAAGCACTTTTTGATTTTCTGCGTCTGTATCAAAATATCCAAAGCTGGTAAAAAACTGGACAACAAGGTCAAATTCGTTTTCATAGGGTATCTCCCGCATATCACATCTGTATAATTTCAAATCAAGATTGCTTTCAGAAGCCTTTGATCTCGCAATATCAAGTAGTTCGCTTGACAGATCAACGCCCAGGACGTCATATCCCAGTTTTTTTAGTTCTATGGCATGTCTGCCGTTACCACAGCATAAGTCAAGTATCTTTGCATTTTTTGATATACTAATGTGATTTAAGAGAAAATCAACTTGTTGTTTTGCCTCAGATTCGTTTCTATGAGGATAAACGAGTATATATTCTTTTCCAAACCATTTTTCATACCAGTCCATTTTTTTGATCCATTTAAATAACTATACTTTCGCACTTTTTGGATGACTAAACAAATATGGGAAATAAAACATCATATTCCTTGTTATTGGATTTGATAAAAAAACAACCTTAACAGGGATAATAAGGAATTGATGCTTTCTTGGACATCGATAAACTGACAGCATCTTAATCGAACATATATAAAAGACGTTTTCTTCTGTCTATTTATAGGATTCATCTTTTTTCGGGTCTGAACCAAAACGCAAAACATGACCATCAGGGTCTTCAATACGCATTTCATAAGCCCAATAGTAGTCTATCGGCTTTTGCTGGATTTTAGCTCCGCTTGTTTTGTATTCTTCATAGAGCATTTCCACATCTGCAACGCCGAACCAAACCCATGTTCCGGGCTGTCCTTGCTCATTCTGACATAGCATAACAGAGGCATTATCACGTGATACGGATGCCATCACGCCATCATTCCAGTCTATTTTGAAACCAAGAATATTTGTATAATAATCTATGCTGGTTGAAAGATTCCTTACGCTTAAAATTGGTGTGCTACCTTCAAATCTGTTTTTCTTTATGATTGAATCAGGCATATAAAATTACCTCCAAATGATTCAGATTATTATGATAAGCTAATCTAAAAATTCTTCTGACGGATAATATTCCAAATTTAAGCCATCCGCAATGGCTTTGAAAGTTATTTTACCATAAGCGATATTCAAACCTTTTAAAAGAGCTTTATTTTCCTTCATTGCCCTTTTCCAGCCTTTATTTGCCAATTGGAGAATATAGGGTAGTGTAACATTAGTCAGAGCATAGGTTGATGTGCGCCCTACAGCCCCGGGAATATTAGTAACGCAATAATGCACAACATCATATTCAAGGAAGGTTGGTTCGTGATGTGTCGTTGGGCGTGTAGTCTCAACGCATCCGCCCTGATCAACCGAAACGTCAACAATAACAGCACCGGGTTTCATTGTCTTTACCATATCCCTTGTTACAAGCGATGGTGTCTTACTACCGGGAACAAGCACCGCACCAATAAGCAAATCAGCCTCTTTGATCTCATCCCTTATGTTATGTGCATTTGACATGAGTGTCACAACATTTTTTGGCATAATGTCGTCAAGATACCTGAGCCTGTCCATATTTATATCCATGATCGTAACCTGCGCACCAAAGGCAGAAGCAACTTTTGCGGCGTTTGTTCCAACGATGCCTCCACCGACTATCACAACCTTTGCAGGTGCAACACCGGGAACTCCACCTAATAATATACCTCTACCCATCATCGGCTTTTCAAGATACTTTGCCCCTTCTTGAATCGCCATTCTCCCTGCTACCTCGCTCATGGGTGTAAGCAAAGGCAAAGAGCCATTATCTTCCTGTATCGTCTCATAAGCTATACAAATCGGCTTTTTGGCTATCATTTTATGCGCAAGGTCTTCATTCGCAGCAAAGTGGAAATAAGTAAATATAATCATATCTTGTCTTATAAGATCATATTCTTCGGGCATAGGTTCTTTGACCTTAACCATCATATCGGCAGATGAATACGCTTCTTCAAGTGTGCCAACAATTTCCGCGCCGACTATTTGATAATCTTCGTTTGAAATACCGCTTCCAATACCAGCGCCATCTTGTATGATTACTTTATGACCTGCTTTTACAAGAATCTCAACGCCGACAGGCAGAAGTGCGACCCTATATTCATAAGGCTTCAATTCCCTTGGAACTCCAATGATCATGTCAAAACTCCTTTGTGAATAGGATAATAGAACAACTGAACTATTCACAATATTTGGTCAAACACTAATATTCTGCTTTGATAATTCCCCATTTCGTTGAAAGCTTGGAATTAGGATACACTGCGTTTGCTGGTATCCCTAATCCATTGATGGATATATCATCAAAGCTTGCTGCACCAATATCAGCCGCCCATAATCCGATCTTTCCTGAAGCACTTTCGCTTAACTTTACGTCTAATGATTGTATTCCGTCCACCCAAGCTTTCAACGTTTTATTTTTGTTACTTATTTCGGCTTTAAGGACGTGCCAATTTCCCAAATCATTCGCATCAAACACATTAGCACCCTCAGCTACATCAGCATTAGGATTAAATCCACCTTTGACATTCTCAACCATCCATCTTAGAACTAACGAACCACCTGTGCCAGTAAGCCCTTTGTGATGTCTGAAATAGAGAACATAGCCACTATCTTTGCCATCTATACCAAAAGCAAATCCATCATGTGACTGGTTCATTGATGAATGAAATTTATCGTTCCTTATCTTTGCCTCTATGGTAAATTCTCCAAATTCTCTACCCTCCAAAGCGAATGTTAATGGATACGGTGCGGTATTAACCTCTTTGGGCATTTGATATATACCATCTTTAACTTCCCATGTTCCAGCCTTTACTGCCCAGCCATCGGCTTTTCCATTATTGAAGTCATACAAAATTGCCTCTGCATCGGACTCAAAGAATATAAATGTAAAGGTAAATATCAATGAGAATAATAGATAAATACAAAAATTATTTGTGTCAAAAAAATTCTGCATATAAATTCTTGTTTTCATTACCAATTAACTCCTTAACATTTTAGGTTCTTTGGTAGCAAATTCAAGCAAATCCATACAATTCCTACATACAGGTTTCATAAATTTACCAACAGCTTTAAAAACCTAAATGCTTGCCAAAACTGGATTTGCTCGAATACTTTTCATATTTATTACCAAAGAACCACATTTTAGCATTAGTGTTTTGATATTATTGATTCGTCTAGCCGAAAAGGTGTCCTATAAGCCCGTTTTAATCAACTCCCTGCGGAGCATATCCAATGCAGATTGTGAAGCCATTTTATGATCATATTTTACATATAAGATAGATTTTCCGGCTCAAATACAATAATATGCTTTGGGGCTTTCTCTTTTATTTCCTTATCCTTTGTCAAAATGGGAATCCCATATTGATCCGCTACCTGTAAGATTATTGCATCACCGCCTCTTAATCCAATCTTTGCACCTAGCATACAAGCTTTTTCCGCAACATCAATAGTATATCTAGCCAATTAATAGATGGCAATATAGCCAAATATTGATAAAATTCATGAGCAATCCTCTCGTTATTTGTTCTTCTTCGCAAAGCACAAATAGTCTCAACCAAAACAATGTTTGGACATAATACTTCTATCTCAAAATCCAGAATTCTCTCAAAAACAGGATAACATTCAGAATGAAATTTATCCATTGGATCAAGGCTACTAACAAAAATGTTACTGTCAATCACAAGTCTCATCTTTCACGTTCTCTTTTTATATCTTCAACACTATCACCACCGATTGAAAGCTCTCCAGTGCGTTTGATTAAACGTGAAAATATTCTTTTCCACTCCTCAGAATCTAATATTTTATCAGCCTCTATTTCTTGATCCGTAGATTCAATGACAGAAAGTCTGCTTTTTTTTTGATAAAGCTCCCTCTCAAGAATTTTAATTTCATTAATCATTTTAAGTTTTTGCTCTCTTTCCATAATCATCACCTACTATTTCAATAACTCCCTGCGAAGCATATCCAGTGCAGATTGCGACGCCCAGCGTTTGATGCCTGTTCTGTCGCCAACGAACCTGAATTCCTTGCTATTGACTCCATTTTGTGACGCAACTGCTATATAAACTAGACCAACAGGCTTTCCATCAGTCGCACCTGTTGGACCTGCTATTCCCGTTATACCTACGCCGAAATCGGACTTAACGAGTTTTTTTACGCCCTGTGCCATTTGTTCTGCTACTGGCGCGCTTACTGCCCCATATTGCCTCAAATCATCGCTTGAAACTCCCAATAACTCATTTTTAAGCTGATTGCTGTATGATATGACTCCGCCGAGATAATAATCTGAACTTCCTGATATATCGGTTATCCTATCGGAAACAAGCCCACCTGTGCATGATTCCGCCAATGCAAGCGTCTTATGTTTCGCTAAGAGCATTTGACCAACAACCTGTTCCATTGTTTGATTATCTTCGCCGAACACGTTATCACCAAGTATATCCCTCACACGTTCCGCAACTTCGTCTATCATTTTTAATGCTTCTTCTAATCCCGATGCTTTGGCTGTTATTCTGACCGTAACCTCTCCGGGTTGGCAAAGATAAGCTATTGTTGGATTGCTTAGGGATTCCACAATATCGTTGAGTTCATTTGCAACAGTTGATTCACCCATTCCAGCGACTTTAAGCACTCTTGATTTAATAATACCCTTTCCAGCCTTTTCTGCTACCCAAGGGAAGATAACATCCTCACACATCTTTTTCATTTCACGAGGAACGCCGGGCATGGCGATAATCCATTTTCCGTTAACGTTAATTATAAGCCCGGGCGCAGAGCCGATAAGGTTTGGCACTACTTGACAGCCCTCTGATATGATATATGCCTGCCTTTTGTGCATAGGAAGCATGTTATGTTTTACTCGCTTGAAATGTCCCTCTATTTGAGCCATTACGTCTGGATCATATACCAGTGTGCGTCCTATGGCTTCAGCGATTCCCTCTCTTGTTATATCGTCAAATGTCGGTCCTAATCCGCCTGTTATGACTACAAGGTCGGAACGGCTTAAAGCATTCTGGATCGTTTCCTTGATTCTCTCAAGATTGTCTCCAACAACGCTGTGATAATGAAGATTAACGCCCAGATTGGCTAGATTTTCTCCGAGATATGAGGCATTTGTATTGACAATCTGACCCAAAAGCAACTCAGTTCCCACAAATATTAATTCACATTTCATATATTATAGATCTCCTGCTATTTCCTTAAAGACTTCCAGAACAGAAGGTAAAGGTTTTTGCCATAACCAATCGATTTTAAGCCAGAATCCTGATAGAATTCTTGAATGAAAGATTGAATCTTTAATTTCCAATGGTGAATATGCCTTGGTTGATTCATCAAAAATTAGAACTTGCATTTTATTTTTTGGTTGATCTATTATCCAAAGCTCCTTAACACCGATCATTTGATAATTTCCTATACGTTGCATTACTTCTGAAGGTCTATCCCATGGTGAAATAATCTCTATTATCAAATCAGGTGCATCCATCAAGCGTTTTTGTCCGATTACATTTTCTCTTTCTTTGCTAACAAAAAGAATATCGGGCAATCTCCCATTAATCTGATTAATCGGAACAAGCGTCCTAGAACCGAGAATTTTTCCAATATTGTATTTCTCAGCATAAAAAACAAGTATTGAAAAAAGAAACCTAAACAAATCTTCATGTGGAAATTGTGTAGCCTTCCTTTGTATTATTACTCCATTTATAAGTTCAACGTCATCATCTTCACCAACTAGATCGCAGAATTCATCAATATTGATCGGATGATCATCAACATACATTTTTTGTCTATTGGACCAAAATGATTTTAGTTTTTTAATTTTTGGTTTTTCAAGAGTAATTGACATAGTTATCACCTTTGAGGAAAGAAAGAAGGTAAGTTGAGATGTGCCTAATAAAGATTGTTATTGGTTGATCGAATTAATTATTATGTTTATTTTTATGGTAGGGGCAGGTTTAGGAAACCTATCCCTAAATTTTATAACATTAAAAACTAATCTGGCTGACCACTATATTTTCAGGAGTTTTCTATTATTATAAAGAAATTCCAACCCCGATACAATCGTAAGTGCTACTGGAATAAACATCAAATAATATATGGGACCATTATGTTCACGAATAACTGTCATAAAATGCAATCTGTTGGAGAAGAATGTGCTTCTTATGTCATACATTGATAGTAAAAGGAGTGAAAGGGCGATAGCATACATCTGTGAGGAAGCCTTATACTTTCCAAGTTTTGTAGCGGCGATAACATTACCCTTTGATGCTGCATAAGTGCGAAGCAATGTTATTATAACTTCTCTGCCAATTATTATCAAAAACATCCATGTTGTTATGAGTTCAGGCTCCGATTTTAGAAGGACGATCAAAGCGGAGATTACAAGAAGCTTGTCTGCGAGAGGATCAAGAAATTTTCCAAAATCTGTAATTATGCCTCTTTTGCGTGCTATACGACCATCAATATAATCAGTATAGGCGGCGGCTCCGAAGGCTAGCATACTGAAAAATGCACCCACATAATAATATAATAATACAAATACAGGAACTAAAATAACTCTCAACATTGTTAAGTAATTTGGTAAAGTTCTTATTTTTTTTGAATTCATTTTATTATCTCACCAATTAGATCATAGATATTTATTGTATCTAAAATTTCTACTTTTACAAATTCACCCGTTTTGATATTTTCACCAACTATTATAACAATATCGTCAATATCTGGTGCTTGTCCTTGTGTTCTCCCAAAAGCCTGTTGATTTTCTTCATCAATCTCATCAACAATTGCTATTGCTTCTTGACCAATAAGGCTTCTACGCTTTTCTTCTACTATATTCTCATGCAATTCAGCTATTTGGTTCATTCTTTTCTGTTTTATTGTTTCTGGAACTTGATCTTTTATATTAAACGCCCTTGTTCCTTCTTCCGCAGAATAAGCAAATACACCAAGATGATCGAATTGGGTTTCCTTAACAAACTCGATTAATTCCTCAAAATGTCTATCTGTTTCTCCGGGGAACCCTACCATTAGCGAAGTTCGCAAAGTAACATCAGGAATAATGTTGCGTATTTTCTTTATAATATTGCGTATTTCTTCACCTTTTGCTATCCGTCCCATATTTTTTAGAATATCATTACTTATATGCTGAATAGGTATGTCAATATAAGAGCAAATTCTTTTTTCCTTACTGATTAGCTCGAATAATTCATCGTTTATATGATCGGGATGAACATAAAGTATTCTAATCCATTCAGCATCTGTTGACGAGAGGATATTTTTGAGTAATAGCGTTAAATTTGTTCCATCATTCAAATCTTTGCCATAGTAAGTCGTATCCTGAGCAATCAATATTATCTCTTTTATGCCCGATTGCACTAGATTATTAACTTCTGCAATGATTGAGGCAATAGGTCTGCTTCTATATTGTCCTCTTATCTGAGGAATAACGCAGTATGAGCATTCATTATCGCATCCTTCTGCAATCTTTACATAAGCGAAATGAGACGGTGTTGATCTTATCCTTGAGGAAAGATGATCATATATATAAGAAGGTGATTCAGAAATCTGTGAAAACCACTTTCCTTCCATAACAGCTTTGCAGGCATCGACAATATTATAAAAGTCTGCCGCTCCGATAATAGAATCAATCTTGCCCTTAAAATATTTTTTTAGATTTTCGCCATAGCGCTGTGATAGGCAACCTGTAACTATGATTTTTTTGCTTTTATTCTTTGAGCGTATGGATTCGCTAACAGTGTCTATTGATTCATTTCTTGCATCTTCAATAAATGCACAAGTGTTGATAATCAATATGTCCGCATTTTTTTCGCTTGCGGTTATCTCAAAACCATTTTCTTTTAATAATCCGAGCATTACCTCTGAATCGACAAGGTTCTTTGAACAGCCCAAGCTTATAAGACCGACTTTAATCGCCAAAACATCACCTTAACCTATAATTGTTGGCTATACCACCACATAACAGCAACAAGTGAACATAGAGCAAGTATTAGAATGATAAATAACATAACGACACGTTTTCTCGCTAAACGCCTTTGAGCGCGCTTGGGAGTAAAATTCTCAATTTCATCATCCTTTGGTAGCATTAATTTACTATATTGTGCCAACATTGACTTTGGATCTAATCCTAAGTATTTTGCATAATTAGTCAAAAAACCTTTTATGTATGTCTGGGCAGGAAACTCACTATAATCGCATTCTTCTAAAGCTTTCAAGTACCTCATGCTAATTTTTACGTCTTTGGATGCGTCCTCAAGCGAGATATTTTTGCTTTCTCGAGTGTTTCGTAATTGCTCTCCTAATGATGCCATTTTCCACCAATCCTGATTATTTGTTTGGAACAGTTATTACTTGAACCCCATTAGGTATTTGGAATTCAAAAACCGATTTATCAAGTTTGTTATTTATTTTTACATTTTCAAAAGAAAAGAAGAAAGTTGCTTCGTTCTTATTATCTTTATACATTACTTGGGTTGGAATAGAATCTTCATCTTTTACCCAAACTTGTATAGTATCAAACATTGCAGAATTATCTTTCTTTTTTGGTATAAGCTCTATTAAGTGTATATTCTTTTTCTCTGCAAGTTCATCTTTTAATAATTTGACATTATAATCTTTGTCAATTCTCTCAAAGGATTGACCAAGCACAAGAAAAATCTCATTTTCCCTTATATCTTGTTTAGTTACTTGCTTAATCATAGGGGTATATGATATTAGCTCTTTTCCATTTGATACTATTAATTGCGTAACTTTATTAGAGTCTTTTTCCTCAAAATATTCCTGTCTTAGTAAGTTTGGTTTTTGGAAAGTTATTTTTCCAAAAGAAACACGCTTTTTACCAGCAACCAGAGTTGTATATTCAAAATCTGCGGTAAAGTTTTTCATATTTTTATAGACTTTTGTGAATTTCTTAATGATTTCGTCTGCGTCTATTGCATGTGTGAATCCTACTAATATTAACATCATAGAGATTATTAAGTATAAAATAGCGACTTTCCTAAATATGTTTTTCTGCATAGATAACCTCGATCCTTTCAAAACAAATTTTTTAATGCTCACGTTTTTATATTGAAAATAAGGAAAATATTGGATATAAAAGGGAATATAATTAATAAAAATAATTATAATTAACAATAACGAGTATAGCATTTTGGAATATACTTTGTCAATGTTTTTTGCGTCTGATTCAAGTATAATGTTTTTGTCCATAAAACAAAAACATTATCTAGGATCAAGGTGTATGAAAAGCAATGAAAATTAACCATTTTCCAATCATATAAGGAAGTGAAGGATAAGTTGGGGCATAATTGCCCAATAATTTGGAACAGATACTTAGAAGTGACATTTAGTTGTCATTAACGAATAATAATGATATAATATAAATAGCGTTCTGTAGTTTTTAGGAGGTTTTTTCAATGTTTAGAAACATAAAGATCATTATAGCATTTTTTATTACATTATTTATTATATGCTATGCTAATGAAGTTCATGCTAATTGGACTGTTGTGCGAAAGCCTGCATGGGAAGCAAATTTCCAAAATGTATTTTTTCTAAATGATAAACTTGGTTGGGCTGTTGGTGATAATGGCATAATTGTTCATACTGATAATGGAGGAAATGAATGGAAAAGGCAAGAGCTAAATACAGATACATATCTGAGAACCGTTCATTTCGCTGATGAGAAAAATGGTTGGATAGTTGGCGATGATGGATTTATTGCTCAAACAAGCAATGGTGGAATGACTTGGGTGCATCAACAAAGCAATATTATGAATCCTTTATTTGGAGTATTTTTTATTAATAAGGATTTTGGTTTTGTTGTTGGTGAAGGTATTATACTTCGCACAAAAAACGGTGGCTTAAATTGGGAAAAATACGAAATTAATCCTGAAAGTGTTTTGCTTTCTGTTTATTTTATTGATGAAAACAATGGATGGACATCAGGGCTTAATGGGCAAATGCTTCATACAAAAAATGGTGGAATAACCTGGGAAGAACAGGATACAGAAGCAAAACTTTTTGCGCAGTTAGTTAATACTCAAGGTTGTGAAATAAGAAGCCTAAAATTCGCAAATCAAAATGAAGGCTGGGCTGTCGGAGAGGGAAATATGGTTATCTATACTCCAGACGGAGGTATGACATGGTTGCCACAAACAAACGGACCCATCATCGGAAATTTCAGTATCAACAGAGGAAAAGAGGAATGTGACTACGGATTCTATGGCGTTGATTTTGTTGATGATAAAAATGGATGGGTAGTTGGATGGAACGGGCAGATTTTCCATACTACCGATGGAGGAACGACTTGGGAAGCGCA
>CAZMCH010000084.1:0-18487 GCA_964564735.1 uncultured bacterium | reverse complement strand
CCCCTAATATCGGTGTATGTTCACTTCCATAGGATTTGGCAGCAGGAACAAGCTCATCAACTGATAGGGATGTCATAATTCCGGCTACGATGGCAAGCACCCATCCAAGAATACTCTCATTTAGGAATGGCAATAATACTAAAGCTGCCAAACCTGCGCCTATCGGTTCACTAACACCAGAAAGAAAAGACCATAAGAAGGCCTTTTTTCTGCTTCCTGTTGCGGCATATATAGGAGCCGATATTGCCAAACCCTCTGGAATATTATGTATAGCAATAGCAATGGCAATAGCAACGCCAATTTTTGTATCTTGAAGCGCACCTACAAATGTAGCCATGCCCTCAGGAAAGTTATGGATACCAACACCAAAAGCAACAAGTAAGCCAACTCGTATTAATCCGCTTTCTGGCTTATCTCCATGCCCTTCATGCTCAGCCAAGTATTGATGGGGAACTAGCTGATCAATCAAAAAAATTGATCCCATACCAGTAAAAAAAGCGATATGTGCAGACAGAAAACCAATTGTTTCTATACTTTTGTTAAGAAGTTCCACAAACGAAACGAGTATCATCACTCCAGCAGAAAAACCAAGAGTAAAGCCATTAAACCTTTTTCCCGGCTTCCTTATTGCTAATCCCAGAAGGCTTCCGATTGTGGTTGATAGACCTGCACCAGCAGTTAATAGTAAAGCCATTCCAACATTATAGTCCAAGCACTAGCCCCCCTAACCAATGGTTAATATAACAATACCGCCAATTGTTAATAACATGCCAATAATAGTTTTAATTGTTAATGTCTCACCAGCAAATATAATACCCATAATTGCCCCAAAAAGCGGAGATGTAAAAGCTATTGGCATGACTTTTCCCAAAGGTGCGCCTTTAATTGCAGTATAAAAGCATAGCATACCCAATGAGCCAGCGACAACTCCTCCTCCGATAATCATGTATAACAAAGCCTTTGAACCAGCTTGGGGAACAGTCTTCCATTGCGGAAAGCTAACTATCGCAAGAATAATCAAAGCTATTGCTGTTCGGATTGTTATACCCATTTGTGGTGAAAGATGACCTTGATGCAAGCCCTTCTTTTCAAAATATCCACCGACTCCCCATGCAATAGCTGTTAATAAGGCAAATAACTGTGGTTTCATAAATTAATTCCGTAGTTGAAAATATAAAACTCATTACTCATCACGATCTTATTTTTCCCCATGTTGCCGTAATTTTATCCAAACTGGAAACAGGGGCAATTCCTAATACTTTTCCAAGTCCCTTATCCATAATTTCCTTAACATCTTTTTCTTCAAGCAATTTATTGAAAATTGCAACTTCATCAACGATTCCGCTAAATTTATAGTTGAAACCTGCGGGAACTTCATATAAATCACCGATGCCAATTTTTACAAAAGTTACAGGAGCAATTGTTCCTTTTGTTACCTCTTTTGCATTGATGTAAACTTTTATATTATTATTATCCACCAGAACAGCAACATGCGCCCATTCTTTTGCTTGTAAACTTCCACCATAAACATTATGCACTCCGACAGCCCCGTTAGAATCAATTTGGAACTCTCCGCCATTTGGCCATGCCTGTATAAGCCCTTGAAAGTGACCAGCCTTTGGATTGTTAGGGTAAATCCATATCATTGCTGACCAAGTGCTTAATTGGATGCTAGGAACTTCTATTCTTACGAATGGTCCCTCGACATCGAAACTTAAACCCTTGCCGAATTTTCCATCTACCCATGTTGGTTTTTCCATGAGTTTGCCTTTATTGCCTTTACCAGAAGCATCTGCTGTTGAATCACCTTTTCCCTCATCAAAAAGCCATACTCCAATAGCATCATCCATAGTAACCGCAAAAGAATTATGACATGTCAGAATTATACATGCAAATAAACAAATTAAAGTAAGTGATTTTTTCATTTTCATTTCCTCCCTTATGAAAAAGCCTTATTATCCAATTATTTAACAATTATAATGCTTTTATTCATGTTTTACAATGTTATTTTCTTCCATGAGTTCTATAATATTTAAATCCCTCAATCAAAGTCTGTATATTATCCCAAGAAACACCGGGAGTCATTGAGCTTGTGCAGGCAAGAAATAACCCTGTTTTTGGTCCTTTCTCAACTAACCATGCCATCTCTCGTTTTACATCATCAGGTTTTCCCATTGGCAGAGTTCGTGTTACAGATACACCCGCAATAATAAATAGATCATCGCCATCTTTTGTTTTCATTTTGCATATTTTTTCATAGTCCATACCACATTCATATTGAAAGCCCTGAAAGCCCCTAAGCCCCACATCAAGCAATCTGGGAACCATTTGCATCAGATTTCCGTCACAATGCCATATCATACGCACATCGGTCTTTAGCATTGGCTCAAGACATCTTGCAAAATGCGGAAACCAGATTTTATCGAGAGACTTAATATCTACAAGCGTTCCTGAAGAGTCTGCCATATCATGATCAAGGCGATTTACTGGGGGTAAATTTCCCTCTCGATATGCCCTTGCTGCTGCACGATTATACAGCAAATTCAGGTCAGCCTGAAGCGAAAAATCCCTCTCCATTATCTCTGGATAAAGAGCATAAGCCATAAGGTAGTTTACATATCCATAGGTAGTATATCTAAAGCATGGAAAAGATATAAAGCCGTATCCAGTTTTCAGAATATCATTTCCTAGTTTTTCCTGAAGATTTGCTTCTCCTTCCAATATTCTTTTTACCTGCGCATCTTCATCAAACCCTGCGATATGGTTTTTAATAGAAGGAAAAATAAATTTCTCCAGATGCTCAACTACTGATTCTGGAGAATTAATTTCAATCCCATTCAATATGATTTTCTCTGCACCTGTTGTAGCTCCTCTTTCTGTGCCTTCATAGCCCTTATCGCCCATAGAAAGCGGGTTTGTTGGTATATACTGATCAAGAGAGCATACACCTATGGCATGGAGATAATCAAGATACACTTTTTCAGGATTTTGCTTATATTCCCCAGCTTTTGCGCCCGCAAGACGTTCTATAAATGAATGTTGCATTATATGAACATGCCAAGTTGGTATTCCCTTAGTTTGTTTTTGATAAACTGTATCCAAAGCAAGAAGCGCATTTTCAGACAAATTATTCAGC
Organism: uncultured bacterium; assembly: GCA_964564735.1. Taxonomy (GTDB): domain Bacteria; phylum Poribacteria; class DTPJ01; order DTPJ01; family DTPJ01; genus CAZMCH01. The sequence goes on along the minus strand of CAZMCH010000084.1, from coordinate 15,351 downwards.
ATAATAATCTCCCTTTTTTTGCTTTGTGCCTTTACTAAACATAAGTTTTATAACCAATTTATATTAATATGGCGCATAGAAATCACTGCTAAAGTTAGTATTTCCATAACTTCACAAATTGCCCCATAGGTATCGCCAGTGAGTCCACCGAGCTTTTTTGATAATCGCCAAGCAATAAGCCAAGTATCAAAAACAATAACTGCAAAAACAGGAATTGCGATCCATAGAAAAAGTGGGATTGATATAATAAAAATCTGTATTGATGCAAGAAGAAAATAATATTTCTTTGAATGTTTTACAAATAGACTACCAAGCCCTTGTGATGTGCGGGCATAAGGAAAGAATGATATGGCAAAGACCATGCTTGATCTTCCAAACATAGGAAATATAAGCAATGCCTTAATTTTTATGGTTTCGTCTATTCCATTGAGAAAGGCAAATTTAAGCAATATAAGGCATATTCCTGCAAGAACACCCATTGCGCCGACTCGGCTGTCCTTCATTATCTCAAGGGTGCGTTCTCTGTCTTTGTTGCTGAAAATACCATCACAGGTATCCATTAATCCGTCAAGATGAAGACCACCTGTAAGCACGATCATGCTAATAACTAAAATAGCATTGGTTATTAATGGATTCCAGAGATACAAACAGAGATAGTTTATTCCAACCAATATACCACCCAAAATCAAGCCTACAATTGGGAAATATGGTGTTGATTCGCCAATTTCATGCGGTTCAATATTTTTCGGTGAAGGTATAGGTATTCTTGTTAGGAACGTTATCGCTAGGACAAGTTTTTTCATAGATGCAGTTACTTTTCCCTTGAAACACCAGCCTCGTCAAAAGATGCCATTTCATTAAGAATTTTGACACCTGCGTCGATAAGATTCATAGCAAGCACAGCACCAGTGCCTTCGCCTAAACGCATTTTTAGATCGAGTATCGGTAAAAGCCCCATTTTCTCAAGTATTGCTCTATGACCTATTTCAACGGAGGCATGTGCAGAGAAGATATAATCTTTGGCTTCGGGTTTTAGCTCAACAGCGATCAGGCCTGCTGCGCTTGATATAAAGCCATCTATAACGACAGGTATTTTATTAGCTACACCAGCAAGCACTACGCCAACAAGCCCGCCTATCTCAAACCCACCGACTTTTGATAGCACGTCAATTGGATCGCTTGGATCAGGCTTATTAATATCAATAGCTTGCTTTATAACATTGATCTTGCGCTCATACGTTGCATCATCAATGCCTGTGCCTCTGCCAGTAACATGCTCGACAGGCTGTCCTGTAAAAACTGATGTGATTGCACTACTTGGCGTTGTATTGCCAATGCCCATCTCACCTGTGCCGATAATGTCAATCCCATCTTTTAATATGGCATATTCTACAATATCAATGCCTGTTTCTATGGCTTTTATTGCTTGCTCTCTTGTCATTGCGGGACCTTTAGCAAAGTTACTTGTTCCTTTGGCTATCTTCTTTATGATTAATTCTGGGTGTGGTTGAAGGTCTTCTGCAACGCCCATATCAACAACAATAACCTTTGCGCCGACATGCCTAGCCAGAACGTTTACACCTGCACCACCACGAAGGAAATTATAAACCATCTGTGCAGTAACTGCACTTGGATATGCGCTTACGCCTTCTTCTGTTACTCCATGATCGCCAGCTATTGTAAAGATTACCTTTTTTTCAAGGTAGGGATTTTTTTTGCATGTTATTGCTACGATCCTTTTGGCAAATTCCTCTAATTTACCTAGACTGCCCTTTGGTTTGGTTAAATTATCAAGACGGAGTTGTGTTTCATGTAGTAATGACGGGTCTATTGGTTTGATTTTGTCAAGAGTATCTTTTAATTTGTCCAATTCAATCACCTGTTCCTTTTATCAATAAAGGGATACCTGAAAAACATACATAAACCTTATCCGCAGAACCTGCAATCATTTGATTGGCTTTTCCTGCTATATCTCTGAAATCACGTGCTAGCTTATTTTCTGGAACTATACCCATTCCAACCTCATTTGATATGATAATCACGGTTCCATCAAATCGTTTTGCGGAATAGACAAGATTATTGATTTTTTCAAAAATCCATTGTGTCTTAACCATATTTTCATCTTTACAAAGAAGATTACTAACAAGCAATGTTATGCAATCAATTATAATTATATCATATCCGATTGCGAAATCAATTGCAGATGCGACATCTATTGGTTCTTCGATGGTAGTCCATTCTTGAGGGCGTTCTTGCTTATGTAAAGAAATGCGCTTTTTCATTTCATCATCACCTGCTTGCGCAGTTGCGATGAATGCTACTTTGCCGTTATATTTTTTTGCCAATTCTACAGCGAGAGTGCTTTTGCCGCTTCTTGCCCCGCCGGTTATAAATATTAGACTCATTGAAAATTATTCTCTTTTTATTGATCTCCAAAAGCCTTTGTCATTTTGGGTGAAGTGAAAAATCTCTTTTATCTAAATTCCCCTCTCAACATTAATGCGCCTGATACAGCTAAATAGTCGCCACCTTCCTGAACACGATCATGGTTATAGTCGATAGAAAAGCGAATGGAAGCCCGTATCCTTTGCCTCAAATCATAGCTTGCATCAATGGATGTTCCATATTGCTCGGATTTTTCCTCACGATTGACTCCTAGTTTTTCTCGTCTTATCATCGCAGATATTGTGTTGTTCATATCAAGATTATGATTCATGCTTATTCTTTTCTTTGTAAATGGAATACGAACGTCACCCTCGACATGCCAATCATAATCAATATTGAAGTTTGGCGCAACAATCAACGATTTTGTCTCAACATCACCACGTTCATAATTTCTTATGGTGGTTCTCAAGCCAAACGAAGTTCCTATTCCAGAAGACCAGTTGTTACGGAATGTAACTGATGGGTTATGTGATATGCTGTCTGATATTGACCCGCTTGCGTTGCTACTGTTTTGTTTATTCATATCATATTTTAACATTAAACTCATTTTGCTCCTTAAAAACTTGACATCTCCACCAATTGTATTTGAATCTGAATCAGATGCAGTTCCCATCGATTTAGTGAATCTGTTTGTTATTGACATATTGAATCCCAAAGACGACCATGTATAAGGATCAACATTTGTTCTAATAGAAAATCTTCTGCCTCTTGTTGAGCGACTCCGATATGTTGATTCTGGTTCTAAATTTATAATCTCAAGGAATCCCATACTAGGTTTTAACTCTCGCAAATAATCATTAATATCTACCCCAAAATCCGTATTGAGGGTAAAACTCTCCATGCTTCTTCTAAAAACGCTTCTATTATCTTGTTTTCCCAATCCAGCTTTTTCGCGCATCTTTCTATCCATTTCATTGGCTTCACTTTCAATCCAGTTTCCTCTTTGCTCTTGCATCATATCATCCATAATATTATGGCGTTCTTCTGGACTCACAAAGCTATCAAATGAATCATATTGCTCATCCGTATTAGCTGACTCAATATAGACAGAGTTATCATCTTTTTTGGTTTGATTTTCTGGTGTAGATGCCTGATTTTCCTTATTTGTGCTGTCAGCTTTGCCTTTATCATCCTTTGAGGTTTTATTTTCAGACTTCTTCTTTGTATTTCCAGCAAATAAGCTTTTTAGGTTAAGATTGAATCCAATTGAAAAGTTAGTTGAAATACTAGCATCTTTCTTATCTCTGATCCAATCCTCTCTAAAATTATATCTTCCACTTAAAGATGGTCTAATACCATAAAATTGTCTTAAAACAGGTCTTAATGAAAATCTTTGATCTCTTCTTGCAATAGTATATCTATCTAGTTCTTTTCCGTCAGTAGTCTTTTCTTTTTCCATCTCACGCCTAACATCATAAGACGGATTTATGCTAAAGCTCTTTATTGGTGATATTTGAAGTGAAATACTACCTCCATCTAGGATCGAATCTCCATATCCGCCATAATAATAGGAGCTTGTGCTTGATGACTTTCTAGAATCAACATCAACTTTTTCATGGTTATAATTGAGATTTAGGTTAAGTTTGCTTCCCAAGCCATATCTCATGCCTGATGAATAGAGGTTGCTGTATTCTTTGCCCCTGAGTTCATTCCAAGTTTCTTGATTATCATAGGCAAATGAAAGACTCGGCAATTTTGATCTTTCAAAGTTTATGCTGACTGTCTTATTATCTGTTATTGTTTTTCCACTGTTATATGAACTTATCATTCCAAGCTGTCTGATGCTTTCTGTCTCTCTATGGACTAGATTGAATGATATCGGAAGCCATGATATTAAGCTTAGTTCAGTATTTACGTTATAGTCGTAATTGTTAGTGCTGTATCCCATGCTATATTGAGTCATACGACCAGTTTGTCCTGCTGAGTTTTCAAAGTCATTGTCTTGCCTAGCATAGCCAGCACGAAGACTAAAAATATCTGTTAATTGCGTCGAAAGATCAAATCTCCTAGCCCAACCAGACTTTATATACGGTTCATTTAAGTGAATTTCATTTACCCAAATTTCTCCACTGATCGGCGACTGTTTGGTATTTTTTATCGCTAATAGGACATTTCCTATATTGGCTATAGATGGATCATTAACAGGATTAAGGCTATCAGGATGACCATCGTTATCATTATCTTCTAATGATATTGTTATTAGTCGCCATCCAGTAAAATCAACAATTCTTTTATATTCATAATAACCTCTACCGCCATACTGAGAATACGAGTAGTATGAATAATATCCTGTTCCCTGTTGTTGAGTATCAGTAGTTGATGTTATTGGGCTTCCAGCACCAAAATCATCAACATTACTGCCGAGTCTAATTATCATTTCAGCACCAGAATTATCACCATAAACCCACATTCTTATATTTTTATGTTTTGAGAAATCCTGACCATCGCCTCTTCTAATACCAGATAATACACGCTTTGTATAGCCAATTAACTCAGGTTGAAGGTCATAGGTTAATGTTAATGACGATTCCTGTCTATCTGATTGAGTGCTGAATGCGCTTTCAACATAGGGATGCAATGCCTTAAATTCTTTGTTATTCTCAATTACCTTATATTCCTTTAAATAATCATCAAATTCATAGTTGTTTTTCGTCCCAACAAGCATTTTATCATTGGTATCTTGTAATAATTTGCCTGATTTATCAACGATAAGTCCCTTTTCCCATTTATTTCCAGTAGCAGAAAGGGAATACCATTGAAGTTTTCCTGTTACAGAACCAGAAACATTCTTTTCTAACCAGATGCGCGCATGTTTTACAACGCCCCAAGTAGGTGATTGTCCTCGTTTTTCTGCTAATTCAATTGGTATGCTAAGGAATATCCAGCCAGTTTGTTTATTTTCTCTCCTGATCCATTCAGGCGGAATATCATTTATTGGAATTGAAAACTCATAATATGAATTAATCGTATCAAGAACCACATCACCGTCAAGATCTTCGGAATCAAGCAAAGTATTTTCTTTCCCAATTCTATTAATTTCCACTCCATTATAATTGGTATATGACCATCCAATATCTTCTCCCAGATCAAGCCTTCCATTGCCTTTATATTTATCTTTTTCGGGTAGGTTATCTTTTGAAAGATCAAGTATATCAATTTTATGATCACCGTTTGTATCAGTTAGATCAAATGGCAAATCTTCACTATCTAATCTGAAATCCTCGTCAGTATCTTCACTCATTGTTCCGAAGTTTATATTAAGATTGACATTCTTATCTCCCTCAACCTTTAGCCATATTTCTACAAATTGGTATTTGCTAAAATCTGACCCTGTCTGTGATAATGGATAAATCAGGCTTCCCCATGGTGCATTATCATCAAGATCATAGCCTATTTCCATCACTTGGTATTGCTGGAGAGTCTGTGATAATGAGTTAATATCGGATGCTGATACTTCTCTATTTTTCATGTAATTACCATAGCTTGCCTCTTTATCTTTTTTGGCAATATCGAATATCGCCCTATTTTCAATATTTGCATCTGATTCGGAACTTACAGGAACGCTTCCCATCTTCCATGAGTATTTATAGGTAGGTATCCTTGTGCTTTCTTTTGCACCGTCCATACTATCTATAATTGCATATCCTGCACTATTGGAGTTGTTTCTACTATATGCGGTTTCTGCATTCATATAAATTGACCATGGAACTTTGCCTTTGACCGAAACAAAAGGCACAAGACCTATGACTTTTGCTATATTAAATTCTTGTCCCCAGCTTGCATTCATGGCTACTGCCTGTAATCTGCTTGGTGCGGAATTGACATCGGGAATAGTGCTTGTTCTTTGACCTGCATTATATATATATCCAAAAGATAAGTTTAAGCCTTGTCTGCCTGTGCGATAGCCACTTGACCTTGATCTTGAACTACCATAACTGCTGTAGCTTCCACGTCTTCCGCTGGAATATCCTCCACCAAATCCACCATAGCTGTCATAGCTACTATAGCCTCCATAACTATCATATCCACCATAGCCCCCGCCGTAGCTATCATAACCACCATAGTTTGAACCATAAGAGCTATATCCGCTATTATACGGGCTACTAGAGCTGTAGGAATCATAACCGCTATATGTGTCCTGTGGAAATGGACTCATGCTATCAACATAGGGATTTGATGGGTCTGTCATTGGCATTGATGGTTTTGACTCGGATTGCTTCGTTTTCTTTTCTTCTTTTGTCTTTGGTATAAACGAATATTCAGCCCAAACACCAGCGATAGTCTGCTGATATTGACCACCAAAAGGCATATATTCATAATCTATGGTTATTTCGTCATACTCGTCAAGTTCTCTGAATATCTCTACCGAACCGACTTCGTATATCATTATATAATCAGCATTGCGCTTTAATCTTGTGCCATTTACTTTGACTTCTTCACTCTCAGGAATGATATTAAGCCTTCCAATATAAAAACTAGGCATCTGATAGGAATAATCAGCCTGAATTACATATTTTTGATCGGTATATTGAGGATTTTCTGCATATATAGCTTCATTATTTAGTTGTTCTCTGTATTTATAATATGGACTTGCTGGATTATCAATTACAAACGGTCTTTGTGTGCGAAAAGTCAAAATACCTTTTTCAAAATCAACAAGCTCTGGATCAACCAAGCCATCACCATCAGAATCCAGACCAAAAATCCTGCTATATCGAACAGCACCTTCATCTGTCTTAAATGAATCCGTTCCACCTTCACGCCATATACTTACGCTAAAGTTTCGACGATTTATATTCCTATTTCCAAGACTATATACATTTTTAAGTTCTGAACCATGCTGACCGACATTTTTAATTATTACATAACCAATGGGGTCACTACCGTCCATTTCATCAATTACACCGTCGTTATCATCATCAACAAACATTTTTTCAGGATTGCCGACAGTTCCACCACCATCACCGCGATACTTATATGCAACAACAATTTTATATCCTGTAGAAACATTTTTAAGGAATTCTATTTGACCTGTTGTATAATCTATGTTGTAGTCATCTCCGGGATATTGATAATTAAAATAGCCTTGTGCAGTTGCTATGCCTGAATCGTTATTTGTTCCTATGCCATCATCAATATAAATAACTTCGCTTCCTGCCTCTATGGGAAGATATGAGTTATAAATTACATTATCTTCTCCAACGTTTATTGCATAATATCTCTCTTTTATATAATTGATGTCCATAATTCTGTTGCCGATACCGCCACCTGCCTGCCTTGATTGACCTCTCGACGACCATGTTTCTTTAATTCCCTTTGTTCTTGATCCAAACATTGTAACTTTTACATCACCCAATTTTGCCACAAGTTCAGCACCAAAGAGATTTCTGCTGACATTTAGAAATCTACTACTTGGAAAATTCAGCATAATATCTCCAAAAGAAGCCCTTTGTATGATTTCATCTCTATCACCCTGATACCATACTCTTATTTTTTGCTCTTTTTGTCCCATTCCACCGAATTGTGTTCTTCCAGTATCGTTATAATCAACGTCAACATGCGTTTTAGGACCGATACGACCATGTAAATGAATATCAAGTTCCTGTTGAATATTTATTCCACTTGAGCGAGTGCCACCATAGCCTCCGTATCCGCCATAGCCACCATAACTACTGCCATATCCGCTTCCAAAGCCTCCATAGTTACTCCCATAGCCACCGTAAGAACTATAGTTACTACCTCCATACTCTCCGTATGAGCTTCCATAGGAATCATATCCACCGTATCCATAGCTATCATACCCACCATAGCCACCATATCCACCATATCCACTATAATCATAACCACCTGAATAATATCCCTTATAGCGATTAATATCCGAATCACCAAAGTAATGAACTTTATTATACTCAATCATCACAGATTTGTATCCCTCAATCTGAAGCAATGATTGCATTGGCAGTTTTACGCCTCTTTCATCTTGTATCATTTCTTTTGGTTTTTCGGTTTTTGCTCTTACTTTGTGAAATGCTGAAATGGCATCGTTTAAATGCAAAACTTTTTCTGGTTCGGTAGGTTCTATTTTCAAAGGCTGGACTTTCAAAGCCCATGGAAATTCTGGTATCCATGTAGTCTCTGATGGATCAACGGGCTTTGCTTTCGTTTTGACAGGCTTTCTTGTTTCAGGAGTTTCAGCAATTACTGTCTTTTTTTCAGGAATAGGGACAACTTCTTCTTTTATTTCTGTAACTGCAGGCTTTTCTTCTTCAACAACGGGAGTTATTATTTCCTCTTTTTTTTCTTCGGAAACAGGTGGTTTTTCCTCAATTATCGGAGTAATAATCTCTTCTTTTTTTGGTTCTTCAACCATTTCTTCAGGTTTTATTATTTCTTCAGATGGCAAAGTTACTATTTCTTCTTCTGCGGGTTTCTCTTCTTTTGGCTTTTCTTCAGCTATTGGATGCACTGCCTCCTCAATTTTTTCCTCTACTTTTGGCAGGACTTCCTCTTTTGAAATTTCCTTTCCTTTGGTGCGCTTTTCCGTTATTGCTATATCAATATGCGGAATTGCCGGTATTTTAATAAATGAGCCCTGAATTATTAGATTCGGGTCTAATATATCATTATATTCCGCTAATTGATTGTATTTTTTGCTATTACCTAGATATTTTTTTGATATTTTTGAGAGTGTATCGCCTTTTTTGATTTTATAGGAAAAAGCATTCGGCAGTTCTATTTCTGTTTCGATGGGAATACGTCTTACATCCTTAATATCATTATGCTCTGCAAGAAGGTAGGAAAATCTTGGATTACCATATTGTGATACCGATAGTTTCCATAGCGTTTCGCCTTTTTGAATGGAATGGGTTTTGTAGTCTTGGTTTGTTTTATCTTCTGATAATGCTTTATCTTGAAAAACCAAAAAGCTCAGTATTAAAAAAATAACAGATATTATCCTTTTCAAATTTATCCCCAACTCGATGTTTACAGCAAAGAAAGAACTCTTATGAATACGCTTTCTACAAACGCAAATAAATAAATTCAGGTTTACTTATGAAAATTCTTAATTTATTTTGAAATCTTCCGATATATTAAAAGAAGATATTATATAGCTTTGAGTAATAAGTTTATTGCATATAAGCCTTTTTTTCAATCTAAAATTTTGGAGGGCGACTTTCCTATATGTCGTATATATTATGAATCAAGAAAAGCCTAATAGTTTCCATAAAGAACCGACAATATCAGCATGTATGATCGTAAAAAACGAAGAAAAATTACTTGCTCAATGCCTTGATAGCATTAAAGACATAATGGACGAAATCATAATTGTAGATACAGGCTCAACAGATAATACAATAGAAATAGCTAAACGCTATACAGATAAAATATATTTCCATGAATGGAAAAATAGCTTCAGTGAAGCGAGAAATCACTCCATCAAATATGCCCAATGTGATTGGATACTTATAATTGATGCAGATGAAAAGCTGGAACAAGAAGATAAACGTCTGTTAAAAGTGGTTCTGAGAGATGATCGCTTTAATTCCATATATTTCACCATACTCAGCGATTTGCCAACAGGTGTATCAAAACATTATTCACAAAGGGTCTTTCGTAATGGAAAAGGCTACTATGATGGTATCGTCCATAATCAGCTAATCTGTGAAGGTGCATCTGTTATGACAGATATTAGAATATATCATTATGGCTATAATCTTAATTCTGAGCAAATGCAGAAAAAATTTAAAAGAACAGAAACATTATTAAAAAAGCAGGTGCAGGAAAATCCTAATTATATATTTGGATGGATGAATCTTGTTAGAATTTATAAATGCCAAGAACTCTGGGATGATGCCTTAAAAACCGCCGAAGATGTTATCAATACAAAGAGAGAAATTATTGACGATACTACTTATCAAATGATTGTCTATGACATGATATATTCCATTTTCTCCAAAAAAGACTATGACAGAGCTGAAAAACTATGCGCTGAAATTTTGGAATCTTATCCAAACAATCTCGATATAAATTTCCTTAGAGGAAGCATTAATATCTGTAAAAATAATTATCAAAAAGCCATTCGCAATTATATGCAATACCTTAGAATCTCTGAAGAAGGCTTAGGACTATCAGAATACCCAAACATCATCGTTGACACATTTTCTTCACAAGGGCAGGCATGGAATAATATAGGTTCTGCCTATGCGGAAATATCACAGCCAGACAAAGCAATAGACGCATATAAAAAAGCTATCTCATACAAAAATGATCCGATGTATTATGAAAATCTTGCACGAATCTATTTCAAACAAAATATGATCAAGGAAATGACTACAACTCTCGAAGAAGCTGATTCTCTGGGCATTGCCACTAATATTATGTTATTACAGCTTTCTGAGATATACAGCAAACAAAAAGATTTTGATAAAGCAATCAATTATCTTCAAAGAGTCGTTGATATTGAACCATCAAAACCTGAAAATTTAATTAAAAATGCGCATCTTTTTATGCTAAAAAATGAACATGAAAAAGCAAAATCTATATTTGAAGATGTTTTTAACTTAGGTATAAGAAACCATGAAATTTTACATAACCTTGCAATAATTAATACAAGGCTCAATTTAAAAGACAAAACTGATCAATATATAGAAGAAATAATGAAGACAGATGATATAGATTCAAAGCAATATCTAGCAATGGCAAATGATTGGATAAACCTCAATGAATTTGAGAAAGCTATCATTTTTTATGAAAAATGTCTTCAAAATGATCCAAACGATTTATCTGCCCTAACTAACTTATCAACCTGCTATGCCCAACTTGGTAAATATGAATCAGCAATAGCAGGTTATCGTGCAGTTCTGGCAAAAAATCCTGATGATCCAATTGTCATAGAGAACCTTATCGCTATGAGTAAAGCAATAGAGACACAACACTCAAATTTATAATTTTTTTTATAGACTCTGCACCAATAAATAGGTAAAATATACTTGTATTATGTCACTTTTAATTTAATAGTGTGCGATGGATACTTCTTATCTGGAATCTATAAAAATATTGAAAACATTGGGGATACAAAAATGAACAAAGACAATAAATATTGGGACCTAAATCAGGATTTTTTTAAGTCTAAATTTAATCAAGGATTAAGCTACAAAGAATTTATGGAGGCGAGTAAAGAGCATGAACAAGCTAGATGGCAAGCTGTTTATGATCGAATTAATCTTACAAATGAGCAAAGAAAGCTACTTGCTGGATTCAAAAGAAAGATGAACGTTTTGTGTATGACTGGGGCTTTTTGTGGTGATTGTGTCCGTCAATGTCCAATTATGCAACGTATTGCAGAGGCATCAGACATGATCGATCTGAGATTTTTGGATCGTGATTCTAATCCCGATTTATCAGAGCATCTAAGAATCTTAGGCGGTGCAAGAGTGCCAGTCGTAGTATTTCTTAGTGAAGATTTCCTTGAATTTGCGAGATTTGGTGATAGAACGCTCTCGACATATAGAAAAATGGCAATAGAACAGATTGGGTCAGCATGTAGCACAGGTATAGTTCCTCCTGCTGAAGAAGAACTTGCTACATTAACGCAAGAATGGGTTGATATTTTCGAAAGACCTCAATTAGCTCTTAGGTTATCTCCAATGCTTAGACAACGATATGGAGATTAATTATATTTCGAGATTGTTTTAATAAGGAGTTTCAATCATGGCAGAAAAGGTTCTCCTTGATCCTGCATTTCGCAGAATTGATAATATATTCACTCCTGAAGATTTGAAACGTATATACTCTATGACTGATGTCATTTGGGGAAAAGACGAACCGATTCCACAAGCAGAACTTGAGATGGTCAAAAATGATGTTGTCGCAGTTATAACAGGATATTGGCGATATGGTGACGTTAATAGATTTCCAAAACTTAGAGCAATAATGGAGGTTAGCGGAGGGTTTCCTTCACCAACGCATCTTGATTATGAAAGCTGTTTTGCTCGTAGTATTCGTGTAATGAGTTGTGCGCCTGCTTTTGGTCCTGCTGTTGCGGAGATGGGCTTGGGTTTAGCGATTGCATGTGCAAGGCAAATTGTCTGGAATCATGAAAATTTTCGTATTGGGAAGGCACATTGGAGTCATACAGAATTTGGTGGAACATTTACTCTATATGGTAAACAAGTTGGTTTTATTGGTTTCGGAGGCTTGGGGCGATCACTTAAGCCTTTACTTGCGCCTTTTCGTTGCCCAATTCAAGTTTACGATCCGTGGCTGACCGATACATATCTGAAAACACAAGGAGTCGAACCTGTTAATTTGGATACATTGCTCTCAACATCAAGATTCATATTTGTTTTGGCTGTTCCTACCTCGTCGAATAAAGCATTACTAGATAGAGAATATCTAAGCAAAATTCCATCGGATTCAATATTTATCTTGCTCAGCAGGTCGCATGTCGTTGATTTTGACGTTTTGACTGATATGCTTACAAAAGGTTGCTTCAAAGCAGGAATTGACGTTTATCCACAAGAGCCATTACCGACAGATCATCCCATTCACAAATTGCCAAATGTCATTTTATCTTCACATCGCGCAGGCGCAATTGATGAGGCATTACTCAATATTGGTCGTATAGTTACAAATGATCTTGAAGCCATCTTAAAAGGACTTATACCTCAAGAAATGCAGATTGCACAACCAGAATATATAAAGCTAAGAGGATGAAAATGTCATTAATTTATAAAGATGATTGGGAGAAAACAAAAGAATTAATAAAAAATACGAGTTTTTCGGTTAGCAATAGATAAAGGTAAAAAGAGATTATTCGCTACGCTCAGAACGACATTTTCTGTCACCCTGAACGGAATGAAGGGTCTTCTTTATGCCATAAGTGAAAAAATCGTATAAAAAAGGCTGAAAAATGGTCGAAAGCATAAATAAACAAAGGAAAAATATATGAAGCGAAAGGACAGTTTATCAAGCCGTGAACGAGTTAGTCTAGCTCTAGATCATAAGGAAACAGATAGAATCCCAATAGCAATGGTTTGTTCTGGTATTAACCCACCTGCGTATCGTGAATTAGAAGAATATCTGAAAAGTGAACGAAATATCTCCGTCAATGAATATATAAATCCAATGATCGATATAAGAGGAGTCGGTGCAGATTATATCGGTCCAAAGATTGCCGATGGTTATGATATGTGGGGCGTTAGACGAAGCATGATGAGCTATGGCTCAGGAAGCTACAGCGAGATTGACTTCTATCCGTTACAAAATGCCAAAACTGTTGACGATCTAAATAAACATACATTCCCAAGTGTGGATTGGTTTGATTATTCTGTTATACCTGATCGAATTGCATCTGCTAATGCAGATGGCGAACATTGTCTTATGATAGCCAATGGAAATATATTTGAGTCATCTTGGTATATGCGCGGATTTGAAGAAATGCTTCTGGATTTTATACTAAACGAAGACCTTGCGCAGGGTATCATGGAAAGAGTAACTAATTTCTATGAAGAACATTTCAGAAGAATGTTGGAAAACGCTGATGGAAAGATTGATCTAGCCTTTACTGCTGATGATATAGGCGGACAGTCAGATTTGCTGATTTCGCTTGAGATGTGGGAGGAATTTATAAAGCCCTATCATGTTAGGCTAAACAAAGTTATACATGAATTTGGCATTAAGGTAATATATCATAGCGACGGAACAGTAATGAAAGCTGTTGATGGGCTTATTGACATGGGTATTGATGTTTTGCAGGCTTTACAATTCAGTGCAGATGGAATGGATCCTGCTATATTAAAAGAAAAATATGGTGATAGACTATGTTTTGAGGGTGGAGTCAGTGTTCAAACAACATTACCATTTGGTAATCCTGATGATGTAAAACAAGAAGTAGAAAGCCTAATTAATATTCTTGGCAAAGATGGTGGATATATACTTGGACCTTCGCATGCTATTCAGGCAGGAACTCCACCAGAAAATATAGTTGCTATGTTTGATACTGCAATGAATTTTTATCCGTTTTAGCTAATCTAGCCCCAAAACTTTACGAGCATTTCCCTTTGCAATGGCATATCGCATTTCGGGGGTTATATCCATATTTGCAAGCCATTGCACTTGTGGAATATGCTGATTATGTCCCATATAATCAGACCCAAACAGCAATTTTTTCCAATGACGCTGAACAAATCCTATTATAAATTCTGGGTCACGAGTGAGAGCATTATTACCCGAACCTGCGGATATATCCGCATAAAGATTGTCATATTCGCTTAGTAGACGCTCTAACGCACCATTGGGAGTGATTTTTCCCGGAGGATAACCACCCCTTGGATCGTCACCTGATATTGCTGTCCAGAATCCGGGACCATGTCCGCACCATTTCACATTCTTAAATTCTTTGAGACATGATTCGAGTCTTGGCAAGCCAACTTCATCATAACAATAGCGATAATTTATTTCAAAATCCAAAGGCAGACCATATTCATCGCATTTGGCATAGATAGCCTTGTTTCGTGGATCATCAAAAGCAAGTTCGTTAATATGCTCACCAAAGCCCTTGCAACCATGAACCTTAACGAATACGTCCATGATTGATAAATAGCCGGGCATTCTTGGGTCAATACACATGAAGGCTATCAGGCGTTCAGGATACAAATCTCTTGCTTCAATGGCATGTTCGGTAAGAAAGTATCCACCCGCGCCTTCGGGGCTTTCTAGGGGCAATAGGACGCTTATTTCAATGCCTTCACGATTCATTCTTTCAATAAGCTGATGGACGGAAAGCCCTATATTATTCGGATAGGATTGTCTGTATAAATTTCCTATATGAACATGAAAATCTATCATTGTTTTATCCTTTCGCTAATAGGTCTTTTAAGGGTTCTGCCATAAGACGATTAAACA
>CAZMCH010000083.1:0-18536 GCA_964564735.1 uncultured bacterium | reverse complement strand
ATAATGCGTATCATTAAAGAAAAGACTTGCTATATACCAAACAACTTCCTCATCATCTTCAATTATGCCTGATTTCTTATCAGCTTCGTAATATGGTCTTAATAACTCATCAAGCTGACACATAGCCCCGCCAGCCGCCCACATGCGATCAACGGACTGAAACCACGCTAGGAATTGACACGCCTCTCTTAGCGTTCTAGGTGGATTATCAATAAGCCATTCGTTCATTTCAGCTATTTCAATGAGATTTTCTCTTATTTGTGGATTATCTTCTTCATCAGCCATTTCTCTTGCTTTGTTAATATGATTCCTGATCCAAGCTTGTATTCCCAAAACAAGGGCTTCTTCACCATCATAAAAAGATGTATCAGTAGGTCTGTTTAGTTCGCGATAATAGCGTATTTTATTTAATAATCCACCCCAACCAAGATCAAGCCCTATTTTCATATCAGGACCAAAATGGTTCATTGCGCCGATACCAGTTGATTGTATATTATATTTTTGGTGTAATGAAAATAAATGCTTTGGGCTATCCTCCGGCTTCCATCCACCAACGCCCGGAGGTCCTGTAATCCATGCCCCTGCAAGCGCACTCATAGGATGAATATAGGTAGGATGAACCTCGAGCCATGCTTTGAAGCTCTCACCGATAGCCCTTGCGCCATAACACCCGCCTGATGGATGGCTAGGCTTTGCCTTAAAAGGTATCGGCTCAAACCAAGGTATACATCCATGATCGTCAATATCAAAATATCCTCTCTGCTTCATTTTCAGCGCAGTGTGTTCTATTTTAGTCTCTTTCAGGGCATCTATTCGTTCTTGATAAGTTATCATCTTTTCGTCTAGTGTGATCATCCTAATAAACTCCTTTTATAGCACTTTGTAATAATTCTTTATTTGTGAAATTAAATGTTTCTCTTCATAAAAAAGTAAACGCTCCTAAATGCTCTATTTATGTGAAATCAAAGTAACACAAAAGGGATATATTGTCAAGAGTTCCGAGATGCCAGTATCTATCCTAAATTATTGGGCAACAAAAAATAAAAAAATTTCATTTTTATTAGGTGATTTTTCCTTTTCTGGTGTCTTATATAATGAGAGTGACTTTAATCCAATTTATTTCAGATGGCAGTGAACCTAAATATGAGAGGTCTTTTAAAAAGCCATTCTGACTATGTATTTCAGTTTAGTCTTTATGATCAATTGATAGTATATTATGACTTCAACCTGAAAAAGACTGATAGCAAGGGAAATCTAGTTTAAACTTTTACTGCTAGTGGGGTGATGCGCCATTCCAAAATAACAATTATGACTATAACATAATTAGAATCATAGATAAATGTGGCAAAAGCGGAGGACAACGCATATCATCCGTAGATCAAAGCACTGTTGATCCAGACCTCCCCTATCGTATTAAGGGAACTATTTTGATAAGGGCAAGAGAAGATGGTATAGGTGGAACGTTAGTATTTCAATAATAAATATTATAGCCCAATTTTTTAAAAAAATTGGGCTATTGTCTTAATTTTTGGAAAACCTATACTCCTAGCCAATAACTAAGTTTGGCAAGGAAGACATTTTCGCCTTTATCAGAGAAACCACCTTTTATATCACTAAAAGCATTAATAGATGGCTCATTATCATTAAAGTATGCTCCTCTTGATTGCGACCAAACTAGAAATAAAATGCTTCCGGGTTTATACTCCCATCTAAAAACAGCGTTGCTTTTCAGAGAACGAGTGTGAAAATCAGGATTATAATCCATGTCTGAATATGTAATAAACTCATAAGATTCTGGTCGGGCAAGTTCCTTGAAATTACTATAATTACCAACTGCCATAAATGGCTGTAAATATAACTGGAGGCTTGCATTTGTTGTAAATGATATGTCAAGCCTTGTTGTAAAGTCAATAACTTGGTCTTTTAATTTGCCGAAAACATAGTGATCGTTTTTCCCATCACCATTCGAATCAACGTTCTTTATCCACTGAGCAAAATTAGTCCCAAAATTATAGCCGGGACCGAATCCAAGTTGCACCCTAGATGCCAAATTTATATTCATGCCCAAATGAAATCCAAAATGTGAGTTTCTTCCCTTATCATCGCGCATTCCACCACCAAATAACTCAAAACTTATAAACCTTCGTCCATCTGTTCCTGTTCCGAATTCATACCAGATATGAGATGGATTAATCATCAAAGGTCCTCCACGTGTTCCCATATCATCAAAAGCCTCAAATTCTCTACCTATCCCAGCAAAGTAAAATCTAATTGGAGATGGGCTTTTGAGTTCACTCCAAGTATTAAAATTAATGCCTTTTCTAATATTTATCCCATCATAATTCCATCCTGACCACATATTGAAATTTGCGCTGGATTCTTGTGTTATCCAATAAGGTTTTTCGCTTTGTGCTTGAAGATGGAGTCCACTGTGAATTATATCTGCCCTATCCATAAAGCCTAGATCATTTACATTAAATTCTGGCGACCTTGCATTAACGAAAAACTGACCACCAAACACCCCTGACCATTTTGAGAGATAAACAAACGCATCATATCCATTTTTTCGATTGTTTGATTCACCAGTTTGGCTACCTGATAATCTCGTATATAAGTTATAATCATGCTTTCCAAACTTAAAATTTGCATCAATATCCCCGCTATAAGCAGGCGAAGCATCATCACGATTTACAGCGGTTATTGTTGCACCAACGCTGGATTTTTTTAGAATATCCTGCTGGATTCTGCCTACAAAAAAATTAGTTATCGGTTCAATTCGAAATTCTTCACGTTTTGTCTTTTCGCTATTTGTTATTGGATCGAAATATCTTCTTTCAATCTCTGCATATTCACTGGATGTAACTGCATTAATTATTCCAAAAGCTGTTTTATGATCGGTTTTTCCTGATAGCTTAACCGCACCCAATATTGTTGTTGAGTTTGGTTGTTTTATGACCGTGCTATTGTCAGGTATAGAAAAATATCCGGGTTGTTTGCCTATGCGTCTTGAATAAAAAAGATTGGGCGTTCTTGCAGAACAGGGCATTTCAGGACTTGGTGATGAAAATATCGTGTTTCCTTCTATAAAGAAAGGGCGTTTTTCTTTTAAATAAGTTTCAAAAGCCGAAAGATTTAGCTCTGCTGGGTCTGACTCAACCTGCCCAAAATCTGGATTAAAAGTTGCATTAAGAGATATATTTGATGTTATCCCATAGCGCATATCCAGACCTGCTGATGAAAAAAGATCAGTTTTGTCTGTATCCGACTTGATTGTGGAACTTCCGACAGCAAATGGGGAAAATTCTAAGTGATTAGGCGGATTTATT
Source organism: uncultured bacterium (assembly GCA_964564735.1). Lineage (GTDB taxonomy): Bacteria > Poribacteria > DTPJ01 > DTPJ01 > DTPJ01 > CAZMCH01. The sequence continues at coordinate 15,210 of CAZMCH010000083.1, read as the reverse complement.
CCCTTAATTCCTTCTATATGACCAAAATTTGAGATCCATCCATTATCTTTTTCACCAACTAACACCCACTGAGCCATCTCGTCTTTTCTGCATATTCTTCTAAGAACATTCATTCCCCAAACATACTCATCTTTCTTGCCAAAACGCAAAACATGATAGGGAATTCTATATTCGGCGCACCAGCCATCTTTGTTTATTGATGTCTTTGCTTCCCAAACTCCATTCCAGTTGCTGTCCTCCCAACCATCATTATACATCTGCCCATCATTTAATACTCCTCCTGCATTAACACAAAACCAATTTCCTGTTTTATGATCATGATAGGTGTCGAGATTAACAGAAACAAAATCTGATTCTACCCATCCATCTCTGCGTGCCATACGTGCAACTATTTTGTCTGGTTCTTTATCATAACAAGTTATTCCGATATATATTGCTTCATCGTCATATACTATTTGAATCTTTGTTTCTTCTGATGGTGATTCGCCTTCTTTGGGAAACCTTTGCGCAAATCCTCCTGAAGATGGGGTTTTGTGCCAGATTTCATCATCGAGAACGCCATCAATTTTTGGTATTTCAGGATTAATTCTTACTGCTATAGCTACTTTTTGGGGATGAACTTTGATTCCTTCTTGAGCATAAATAGTGCTGGATAATATAAATATTAATAATACCAACCATGGAGTCGACCTCATTTTGTAACCCTCCCAATAATTTAATACCTTATCTGCCACAGAGACAATTAATTAATAAAAACTGCTAATTCAATTAAGATACTTAGAATCCCCCAATCTAAATGTCTCTGTGGCTATTATTCTGAAATTGCTTTCTATTGCATCCATATTAGATCACCTCCTAATTGACATATAAACAGCGCTATGGATGCACTTAATAAATATAAACCGAGTTTTAAAGCAAAAATTCATTACAATTTGGCTATCATAAATTACCAAAACGGCGTTTTCTTATATCTTTCAATACTTTTATAGTTTTATCTTTGTTAACAATATGAACCGATACATTAGAAACGCCAACATCAAAATTACATTGTTCAACGGCTGCCAGTATACCACGTATAGAACTACCTTTTTCAAGAAAACTCTTTAGCAGTTCGGACTTTGGCGCATTATCAAGATAGCGTTTGATCTGATAATAATGATCCATTACAATTTTATCTTTCTTTAATTCGACAAGTATTATTTCATCTGCTTCTGGATCATAAAAAACTATGTCAACTATATGCCATTCTTTTTCTTCTGTGAATATATATAGCTCTAATATTTATACCCATTGAGGATAACATAAGTGCTGGTTTGTCATTTGGTTTTGTTACTGATATGACTAGATTTGAAAAATCAATATTCATAATAGCACCTTTATATAATGCCTATTGGGTAACTTTTTAAAACGATTTAAGACTCAGATATTTCTTTTCTATCATTTCACTTGGTTTGATATAAATAATTATACTATACATTTGTTAAGTAGTAAAGCAAAAAATTCAGTTAATATTGAATTACCTTATTGACATTTTACTAATGAAATCTTAAAATCACATTACTACAATAAGATTCTCTTATAACAAATTCAAAAGGAGTTGCAATATAATATGAGAATAATAGATGATCATATACACTGCGGAAATAACAAAAAAACAAAATTTTTCGATCTGGAAGATATAAGGCAGAATTTAATGGAGGCAAATGCCCAAGGAGCAGTCATCTTTGCCTTTCCAGAAGATATATATAGAATTGAAAGCACATACCAATCACGTATGAAAGCCAATGAATATGCTCTGGAAATCTCAAAAATAGAGGATATTATACTTTATCCATTCTATTTTGTATGGAATGATTATATTATACCTGATAATTTAAGTGATTATGCTGGTATAAAGTGGCATCGTCATTGGGACGAACCCAAATATAACTATGATGATCCAAAATGCGCTGAAATCCTAAAAGCCATGAGAGACCATCATCTGCCTGTCGTCCTTGAGGAAGAATATGAATATACTTTGCGTTTTGTCAATGAAAATCCTGAATTAAATATCATAATTCCCCACATGGGATTTTTAAATGGTGGATATGATAAAATGTCTGCCTTTTTTGACAAACCAAATGTCTATTTTGATACAGGCACAGCAACTTTGGATGCAATAAAAAATGTATTATATAATGTTGGTGTAAAAAGAGTTATTTTTGGATCAGATGTATCTGGGACAAAGACACCATTTTTTAATTATACAAAGGTTGAACTAGATAAAGTGCTTCAACTAGATTTAAATGATTCAGATATGTCGATGATCTTGGCGGGAAATATAGAGAATTTAATTCCACAAAAATTTATAAGATGAAGATAAAGGATTTTGCTATGAAAAACATATTAAACGAAGATATATATCCTCATACTCCGGATGTTTTTGAACGTGAAACCGAAGATAATGGCTTTTCTAAGGGTTGGGGCTTTCATTTCCAGCCATCAGAACGCTATTGGATAGACTGCCATACTCACGTTTCAGCAAAGACAGATTTTTTAAATGCCCTTAATGAATGGCTAGATTGGGGATTTGCAGAGCGTTTGTCAAAAGTAATTCTTTTAGATGGGCATCCAAAATCACTAAAAAATGCCTTTTCTGATGACCCATTTTCCTATGATGAGCTTTCAAAGACAATAAAGAACGATAATCGTGCTATATTTTTATATGCTCCGGGTGTTGATACACCTGATACTGAACCTTTGTTAGAAGCTTTGGAATATGGGGCAAAAGGTATAAAATTATGGAGTCCAACATTTATTATAGAAGGGCGTTCTTTTGATGAATTTGAACATCAAAAATGGATGCCTTTCTTTAAGATAGTAAATGAGCGCAAACTCCCTGTTTTATGGCATGTAACACAGAGAATGACAGCATCACCATATACGGGAGGATCGCTTCATGCCTATTGGTCTGAGGGATGGAAAAAAGGCGTGAAATATACCAACGAAGACCTATTACAGAGTTATCTCCGCATTACAAAAGCCTATCCCGATGCAAAATTCATCGGCGCTCATCAACATTATCTCGGTTGGGATCGCCTTGAGCAAATATTAAATGAATATCCTAATAATTATATCGATACAAGCATTGGATGTTTTGTCCGTCAAGGTGATATTATGTATCCAGAGGATCAAAGTATTATCAGGGATTTCTTTATAAAATATTCTAACAGAATCTTATTCGGCACTGATACGGGCATTGGCAAAGGTTCACATCAAGAAACAAACAGGCTTGGGTTAATAGGTCATCAGCAATTTATCAGACAGCTTAGATTACCTTATGCGGTATTGCAAAAGGTGTCTCATGAGAATACAGAAAGGCTTTTTAGCATTGAACCATCAAGCGATAAGCGCGTAGGGAATATACGACCATAATGGGGAAAATAAATGGCACAAAAAGACCTTAAATATAAAATAGAACAAATTATTTTTCTTTTAAAGAAAGCATATCCAGATGTTGGACCTCGTCTTAAATTTTCGAATCCTCTTGAGTGTCTGGTTTCAGGGATACTTGCTTCTCAATGCACAGATGAAAAAGTCAACGAGGTAACTGTATTTTTGTTCGATAAATATAAGACAGCGAGAGATTATGCGGATGCAGACCTTGTTGAACTGATGAATGAAATATATAGCACAGGAACTTTCAGAAAGAAGGCTGAACGGATCAAGGAATGCTGTGATATTATAGATAAGCAATATGGCGGGAAAGTGCCTAACGACATGGATTCGCTAGTATCTTTGCCCGGCGTTGGGCGCAAGACCGCAAATATGATTATTGCTGATGCATTCGGAAAACCAGGGATCATTGTCGATACTCATGTCATAAGGCTTTCTGAACGGATCGGGCTTTCTGATAAGAAAATGCCTGACAAGATAGAATTTGACCTAAAAGAGATTGTTTCCGAAAATGAATGGACGATATTTTCACATCTAATGGCGTTTCATGGCAGTAGAACGTGTATTGCTAGAAAGCCTAAATGCGAGATATGCTGTATTAATGAATATTGTGATTATTTTAATAAAAATCACTAATTAATTGAATTAATCTTCACTATGGCATTTAGCTTCACGCTTTCTTTTTTTCATATTAGCCCATTATATAGAAGAAACAAGTCCCAATCATCTTTTGTATATCTAAGTTCATTAATTGGAACAAGAAATCTTTCTTCTCTGACTTGACCCAAATAAAGCAAATTTTCTCCATCTTTGGTTGGAGAATAATTTGATGTCTCGAAATACCCACAAATAAATCCCTTAAGTTCAGTTTGTATTTCGCCGCATTTGTATCCTCTAATCCTTTCTCTCATATCTCCAAGATAACCTTTAAAAAGGACATCCTGTTTTGGAATTCGCTCATCTGCAAAATCCAAAAGTCTTGTAAAACCGCAAACTTCAATGAAAAATTGCAATATAGTTGGTTGTGGAATAAAACATTTGACGGTTATACCATAATCATAGCCAATATCAGCTTCAGCCCAAATACCAGCAAGTGACGGAGATGATTTTATGCTAATGTTCTTTTTTGCATTTATAATATCGTTTCTATACTTTTCAATATCTCTTGAAATCTCCCAATCAAGCTTTATCTCTACCGCAAAATTTGTTTCGAGAAATTTCTTTACAATTATTTCACCGAATTTGCCTACAAACTGATCCACAAGTATTGATTCAAAGGTTCTTCTTCTATCTCTAAAGCCTTTTTGTGTAACAGTAGCCCTTGTTCCACCAGCAAACATTTGATATGTAATCTCTATGCAGAAAAGCAGTAACCTTATTACATCCTCGTCATCTAAGTCCACTGATTTAATATTCGGCATCAATTTTCTATCAACCCAATGCTGAATTTTCCCTTCATCTAAAAACCATTTTTTCTCTTGAGTATCAATCAAATTAAAATCATTTGCTCTGCATGCAGCAAGTAATGTATCACCCAATTCTTCAAAGGTGAAATTTATTCCAGATTGCGTTTTGATATATTCCCTTATGCTTTGAATATGATCCAACATTTTTTCTCTAAATTTAGCTGGGCTATTTAAATCAGCTTTTAATATGCGTTTCATAATTTATTTCCTTTTCAGCACAACCAAATGTTCTGTTTTTATCCTACTATCTTCCATACCAGATGCAGGATTGACTTTGGATTGAAACATTACACGTGCTACAATTTTGTCAACAAATGTTAGTTCATGTTCCCATCCTAAATGACATAAATGCTCTACTATTTTATCATCTAATGGTATAGAGGTGGTTCGTATTTTGGCAGGACTAACAAAAATAAACATATAATCTCTAACACTTTCACTCAAATTGGAATAGATACCTAATATGGCATGAAAATATCTGTCATATAATTTTTTTAGATGGTCTTCATTTATTTTATCTCTAAATTCATAATATTTATCCGAATGAATCTCTATCCGACCTACATCTCTGTAAGGTATTTCTTTTTGACTTAACGACTTTATATAAGACTCATCATAACCCAACCAGAATAGTTCGAGTTTTGTTGACCTTATATATTCCTGAGCCTGCAAATATGGTGGAGAGGTAATAAGAAGGTTAACATCCTTATTTAATTTCATTTCTAATGTATCTATACCTGACTTTATATCAAAATCAACTTTCTGAGGTATTAGTTTGGAATATTCCCATTGTTTTCTTAATAGAGTGTTAATCTCTTTCTCTAACATAGCATAAAAACCTGATTTCCAATCTCCATCCAAAAGTTCCGAAATCTTTTTTTTGGAAAACTTTGATTTATATAACTTATGGACGTTTTCATCTCCATAGGAAAAGAATTTTGTTATTTTCAAAAGAGGAATTAATAATATATTTTTTATTTCGTCCTCTAATGAATAAGCGAATCCCCACGTCTTAAAGAGAGTTGGCAAAAATTCTTCCGGGAACCAATATTCCAAATTAGACCATTTTGGTATAAAATTATATTCTGAATTTTTGATCTCCTTCATTAATCCCGTCACATCAACTTTAATTGGATTCATGGTAGCTGATTTATGAATTGTTTCTATCAATGGATTTAAGTCCCACAATTCATAATCATAGCCATAAACCCTTGAAACTACACCAACTGTGCCATAGCCTGCAAATGGATCAAATACCCTCATGCCTGCTTTGCCGTATTCCTTTAAAACATAAGCGATGACTTGGGGGATAAATTTGGCAGGATATTTAAAAATAGAAAAAGTTCCATATGTGGTTGACGGAATTTCGGCAATTGTATTTCTAAAGATTATCGGAATTTTCTTCAAATCTGTGGAAGTGAAATGATCATATTTCTTACTGTCAATTGTATCACCTAGATTGAAACATAATTGGGTGCTATCTTTCGCTTTTTCATTTAATTCGCTCAAATATATTCTCCTTATAAACCAAAGAGGTTTATTTTTATTGACCCGGAACCTTAACTTTGCCTATACTCTGAGGGCTTGGTTCCTCCATTTTGGATACATCCGAGGCGTAGTTTATTCCACCATTCCATTTTTTGCCCGGCACTTGTGAGGTAACGATTATTGCTGATTGAGGCTTGACTGGGCATTTGTTTTCACAAGCGCCACAACCGATGCACTTGTCCTTTAAAACAACGGGAAATTTTATTCTGCGAACATCATCATTAAACGTGACAACATCCCTGACCTCAAATTTAATCGCTTTGGTAGGTATAGGGCATTGCTCTTCACAAACAAGGCAATCCTCATATTCGCTATATGGAATACACCTTGTTGTGTCAATCCTTGCTGTTCCGATCTTGATTCTTTTCTTTTCAATCTCATTCAACTCGGTTATCGCATTTGTGGGACAAACTCTTGTGCATGAAACGCAGACATATTCGCAATGTCCAAGCCTCGGCACAAGCATTGGCGTTGCAATACCCTCAACGCCTGCCTCAAGAAACGTCGGCTGTAATCCATTAGTCGGGCATACTTTCATGCACTTACCGCAACGTATGCACCTATCAAGGAATTGTTCCTCAGGTAAAGCCCCCGGTGGACGTATGACCGTTTCATCCATCTTTTGCTTTTTATAATTGAGTTTTAACAAAGGAACAATGGCAATTCCTGCAAAAACAGAGCCAATAAATGAGCGTTTGCTTAGATCAAGGCTGGCTTTCTCTTGCTTATCTGCAAATGGCAGTTTTATCTTAAAGCTAATTGCATCAGCAGGACAGACTTCAACGCATGTCATACATTGCAAACATTCTTGTTGCCAATACTGCTTTGGATCTTCAGGAATAGCGTTAAGCCCGCATAGACGCTGGCATCTTCCGCAATTTGTGCATCTATCGCTGACGGTTCTACGAAGAAAACTAATCTTTGAAAGCAAACCTAGCAATGCACCAAGCGGACAAAGATTCCTGCACCAAAACCTTTTCTGCAAAATGCTTAATGCAATTATGACAGCAAAAACGCCAAAAAATAAGATATTCAACCTTGTAAAAGGTTGTTGAAGCGGGATAACTCTATTCCGCAAAAGACTATATATCGGCTCTGATAATTTATTAACGCCCTTTATATGATATAATGTATCAAATGTTGATCGGGTCGCATAGCTGAAATATGGATATAATGCGGTTTCATAGCTTCTTGTTACAATGCTCAACGGGTCTGCAAGCCATATCAATTGCAGGCTGAATATTGCGCCTACAATGAATAAAACAAGAATATAATATTTGACGTTGCGTAATTTTGGGTTTGGTTTGATTTTTGGGCGTTTGAGACGTTTAAAAAATAAATGGTCAGATATATCAATCGTTGTTCCTAGCGGACAGACCCATCCGCAGAAGAATCTGCCGATCAGTAAGGTCAGGACAACGAGGATTATTGAGTATGAAAATTTTGCAATAAGAGAACGAGATGCGAGCATTGTTCCTATTGCGGAAAGCGGATCAAGCCTCAAAAACAGATCAACGGGAATAATGAAATCGGCGGGAAAAACTGTGCGCAATATAAGAAAAAGAAAGAACAGCAAGAATAATATCTGCACAGTGCGCCGAATGAATATTAGCATTTGAATCGCCTTTTTTGTCTAAAATCCCTCTAAATCTCCCTTTGTGAAAGGGAGACTTTTAGAAATCATCAGGAGACTTTTATATTCTGTATCTTGACTTTATTAAGATTAATTTCACCGAGACCCATAAGGTTTGCGTTTTTTATATAACCTATATCTTCGCCCTTCATGCCGAACAAAGTTGCGGAATAGGAATCTACAGCAACAGGATCAACGCCAGTGATAACCTGACCAACAATTTTGACATCCTTGGGAGTTCCGCCATTTGGTCCGTTTGCTGTTAATACTCTGTATGCGTCCATGATGGTAAGATTCGGCTTGATTACTGTAGCGAGATCGGCTAGTTTCTGTTCAATTCGCTTATGAAGCTCTTCCCTGCTTTTAACCAAGCCCATATTGTTTTTTAGACCTAATGTAAGTTTTGTTAAGGAGTGATGTTTTGCTATTGGCATATTTATTAAAACATCTGAATCTAATGCTTCCTGATATATTACCCATGATTTAATCTCTTGTCCCATTGGAATTGATTTCTCTTTGAATTTTCGTTCATCAACAAACTCCAATGATCCTTTTGCACGTTCAACAGCAGATTTAATCCCACTTCTATCATAGGTGATCTGCGCTGGATTTATCGTATTATCAAGGACTTTCACCTTTTTTGCACCTGCTTCAAGGCACATCTCAACAACAGCCTCAACAACATAAGGATTTGTATTTGCGGATTGATCTGGGGTTCTGTTCCAAGCGATATTGGGCTTTATCAAAACCCTATCGTTTTTGGATACAAATTTACTCATTCCGCCAAGAGTTTTTATTGCCTGTCTTGTAGTGCGTTTTATCGCTTCGGGATCAATTTTGAGTGGTCCCTGAGCAACTGCCAATAATGTATTACCTGTTTGGGCAAAAGTAAGTTCTGGATTAAGCAGATATAAGCCTGCACCCGTTACAGCCAAGCCCTTTATAAAATCTCGTCTTGTTATCTTGTCCGACATTTATAATCACCTCAATTCCTTTCAAAAACAAGGCTTTTTTCCTTAATTATTTCTATTTCTTTTTTGGTTTCATTAGCACCATCTTTTATATCTTTTATAATTTCATCATTGGACATATTTTTCCATTCCATTTCTTTTATATAGCGATAATAATGAAGGTCTTGTAGGACTTTGGATCCAGGGAATTCCTGTCTTACTTTTTTTCGCAATTCTCTTTTCATTTTATCTGTGACTTTTAGCATATTATATATCCTCCCCAAAGAAATCCTCTGGCGTCACAATTGCCGGTATTGGAATCATCAATCTGGTATTTATCTCCTTTATGATTTCCTGCGTTCCACGTTTGTATAAATGTCGGAGATTCCATGTAACCAAAAAATCTATTTCTCCAATACTCGCAGAAGCAATATGAAGTGCATCTCCACGAGGTATGCGCCTATGAGATATATATGTATTCGATAAATCAGCTATCTCATCTGTTATTTCAATAACCTTGAAATCTTTTACCAAGTCTTCTAATAATTCTCTTAATCTAATATTCTTTGTTGCACCGATTTCATCAAGGACAATTTCAGAAATGTAGTTGTCAGAATAGGGTAACTTATTTTCCCAAAATAATCGAGTTAACTCCATTAGATAGGGTGCGCTATTTTGATAATACATACATATTACTGAACTTTCAAGATAAAGCTTTGTTTTCTTTTGCATAATATAACCCATAAATATACTATCTTATATAATCTAAAGCTATCTTCATTAATTCCTCAGACTCAATATCCCAGAATCCTGATATAATATTACCATCTAATTTAATGTAAGTATATCTATTTTCCACTTTATACACTTTTTTTTCGTTTATTTCACCTTTTTTAGTTAGATATTCTGAATATGTATCAAAAGCTGATATTGCCTTTTCTGGAGATGGATATTCAACCATAAATAGATGAAATGTTTTATCATTCAATTGATATTCAGCAATAATTCCTTTTGTCTGTCCATCTAATTCTAACACATTTTCATCAGAAATAAAATATACATTGTCAAGTCCCAGTTTTCTTGTAAAGAATTGTTGTGTCTTGTGTATTAATCCGTCTTGTGGAAGTCTCTTTATTATATTAGGTTCTTTGCCAAAATCCTGTATTCTTGATGCTATCTTACTACCAATATCTGTAACAATTTTTTGATATTCTTCAGATTGATTGAAAGAATAAATTTTGCAGTAGTATTGCCCTTTCCAAAATTCAAGAGTCGCATCTTCAAGTATGCCTTCGTTTCCTATACTAACATAGTTAGCACCTTTATACCTGTTAAGACTGTAAATTCCAAAAGCATTTTCAGAATTAGTCATATCATAGACATCAACTAATATTGATGTTTGACCGTTTTGATATTCAGCGGTAACGACCTTGAAAAAATCATAGGCAAAATATAATTCTGCTGCGCCGTCGATATAATCAAATATGTTGTTTTTGTCATATATTCTTATCTTGGAAGCTAATTTCCAGCCAGATATATCTTTTTCATGGAATTTGATTAGATTTATGAATTCGTCTGTCTCGTCCCCTGATGAACTTTTAGCAAGAATCTGATCTTCACCAATATTTTGCTTTACGCATCCAATTACTGATATTATAATGAAAATTGCCCACAAGAGATATATTTTAGATATTATCTTTTTTCTCATCCATGATACTCCTAAAAGTCATTAGTATTATGTTGCTATTTTTTGACTCTCAAGATATTGTAACGAATTTAACGCAGATAAGATGACTTTCATAATAGGATTAAAGCTGTTTCGGAATATAAATGTAACGAAGCGTGCTGGATCATTATTGAAGCATTTGGATGTTTTCAAACAGTAGCCAATCATTGGATTTATCAACACTACTCTTCCTCAATCATAATATAAACATCCTCAGGCAACCTTTCTCCGCCTTCTATCCACTGGTTGATGATCTCTTTTACACGTGCTTTGGGATATTTTTTGTCAACCAAATCTTGGTATAATTCCGATATTTTCCGCTTCACAATGACGATATTTCCACTGATGGCTGTGTTTATGTGCTGAATAGCTGTCGGTGTGAGTAATCTTGATAACTCGTCTTTTAAATCTTCAATAAATGTCTCTGGATCAAGCCTTAATAAGCCCATCAATTCCTTTTGGGGAACATCCTGCTCAAGCTGTTTCATTTTGGTAACATAATCTTCTATTTGATCACCGTAGGGAGGCTCCTGCAAAGCGTTCACATATTGCCTGATACCTAGCTCAACCATATTTGCGATCTCTGATACTGCGATAGCTCTTGTCTCAGTCCCAAGCCTGAAACCACAATGGCATATAGGCGACATGTCAAGTTCATCATGAACATTCAACTCACAGGTGCGCCTGTATTCAATCAGCTTGCCTATTTTTGTAAGGTCGTTTGGAACTGCTACATTTTTTATCTTCGCAAACTGCATTAAAAGCTGATAATTATCAGAAGCCTTGATTTGCTCAATCTTATCTGAATCGACTGAATCATTAGCTTTTTTGTGTTCTGCTGTATATATGCTGACGAATTTCTCTTTGAATTGCTTAAATGCTTCTCTTAGGTTATCCATTCCATTATTAAATATAAACTTTTCGTCTATTTTAATCATGGATTCCACGTCTAATTTTAAGGAATGTAATTCCTGATATTTTTCTCTCTCCGGAATAACAAGGCTTGGACTATATAGATAATTACGGATATTAAGCAATTCCTGCATTTCCTCATTGATGAATACTCTTATAGCTTCCGACTTGCCGATTAACTGCTGAATATCGTCCTCTGGTGATAGCTTTGACGGAATCATTTTAAGAAAATGCTCAATGCCATCTTTTGAACTTAACGATGGGCGTATCTCACCTAATAAGGTCTGAGTCTTCACAAGCCCTTCCATGATACCTGATATGTCGACAGCAGATGCAGATAGACGATCACTAAGGTTTTGTAATTCCTGTCTGCTTGCGATAACGTTTCGTGAGACTTTGTCCTTCAATCCGCAGAGCTTTGACCAAATTTCCTCTTGCTTTTCAACATCAAAATCTTGAAGCTTCTCTCCGAACAAAGCATCCAATACTGATCCTAATTGCCAGCGTAATTCGTTATCAATAAGTTGTCCTCTACCGATCTGCTGAACATAATTAGATATAGGAAAACCAAGCTGAGTCATTGTAACAGGAATTTTTGACTTATATCCTATAATCTGACCTTTTCTCATTAATGCAACTATTAGTAATTCAAATATAGGCGCAGTGATTCCATATTCCGATTCTCTTAACTGATGATAAAGCTGTTCATAAGAAATAAGTCCCATATCAATTGATTCAGAACCGTTACCTGTTTTATTTTGAGGAATAAGGTTTACTATTTTTGCAAGTAATTGGCTCTTGCTGATGTCAATATTCAAATCATAGCCATTGCCTTGCTTTTTTGCCAGACCAAAAGGTAAGGTAATACCTTCAATGGATGTCTTGAGATACCTCAGATGTGGTGCATTGATCTCGTCAACGTGTCCCGGACGGATAAAGTCATCTATAAGGTCGCTAATTAGTCTTCGTGTGGTTACTTCTATTTCAGGTGCTATATGTGATGGATAAAGCAATCTTAATGGTTCTCTGATAATTTTTGCAACTGTGTTATTGAAGTTCTGAAGTCTGGAATCGGGTAAATCTAATCCATGTATTTCGCCTGATATATTATAAACATTTCCATTAAAATATAATTCCTCTATAACATCTCGAACCTGTAATATCCTTTCTTCCATAGATTTTCTGAGATTCTCACGAACATCAATGGCAGTTCTGCTTCCATCTGCTGAATATTCTGTCAATATTTCGTGTTGTGCATAAAATTCTTTGAGAATCTGTAATTTATTAGGATCATTAAGTTCCTTAGGTAACCAATAGATTATGCCATTAATGAACCGAACCTTACGCATATTCAAAAGTCTTTGAAAATAATCTCGTTGTTCATTAACTTTGAATGGTATACCGAGATAAATGACAAAATCATCTTCTGTAGTTTGAAGCCTTCCTAATGCCTGATCTATTTCTACGTCATTGATTTCAAGCAAGTTTTGTAGCTTAATTGCGCCTGAACGTGGGGTATTTTCCCAAGATATGCTCTTTCTTTCGCTGTATATTCCCCTTATATGCGCCATTGGCAAGGGCCCATAAACTAGCTGATCAAATGCTGAATCAAGTATTCTCTGGTCAGTTTCGCTTATATTCAATAATATGTCACGTTTTTTGTTTTCTATTATATCACCAACCTTTGATTCAAGGTCAATGTAATATATGTCCGAAAGTATGTCTTGCCCTTGTTTAACTTTGATATACCCTGACTCCGTATACAGTTTTCGCATTATGTTCTGTTGAACATATTCGTAATTAAGCTCTCCTCCAAGATCTGTATAATTATAAAGCACCATATTTGCAAGCTGTCTGACTGTTCGTGTCTCCAAAACTGGTGACATCTTCAGAAGGATCAATATTTTTACAATCCTACGAGCATATTCTTGATCGGTTTCGTCATCGAATATTCTTGGTATGCGCTTTTCAAAGAAGTCTTTATATATCTGAAAATAGGGATTGAGATCAACCATCTCCCGAATTCTAAATAAGAAATGGTCAAATATTTTGTCGGGTGTAAGTAATTGAACATAATCTTCGTCCATTATGCCATCTATCTGTCTTGAGGGATCGCCTTTTATCTGATAATGAATGAAATCAACGACTCCTCGCCTTTGTGAAAAGAATCTTGTATTGACATCAAGCAACTCCAAAGTCTCTGGATGGATAGGATATATCTGCAAAAATTCATCTTCACCGATACGAAGATCATTAAAGCTATTTCTTAAAATCTTATATGCGTCTTTAATTGCTGATACAGCATTAGTTCCCTTCTTTATAACTAATCTTCGGTCTATTAATTCTCGGATATGCCTTGCAGAAAGATCAAGATTACGCTGATACCTGTCTTTAATCTTGTTAAAAATTGTCTGACTGATGTCTCCTGTTTTTTCGATAGCTTCTTGAAGTGCACCAAGTATCCAGAATGGTGAATGAATAGATTTTTCACCAAGAAATTGTAAGAATCTTGTATCTTCGTTAAGTGATCGGGTGTCAGGCTTAGATTTTAAAAATTCACTGAGTTCATCCATCAATAAAATAACGCCTGAAATCTTATTTTCCCTGAGTATTGCTAATAGCTTATCCCATGCTTTTTGACGATCAAGCGTCATTTTAAATGGTATATCACTGCCCTGAGTCTTTAGAAACTCTTGTGCAAACATAACCGCATCTTCTGCACTCTCTTGACGCAAAAAATCCCATGTATATTTATTGCTTAATTTGCCTTGAATGAAATTATTAACGTCTCTAGCATGTGCAGGAATTATATATTTTTCAAACTGTTCTAAAAAAAATGATGATTGAGCCAAAGGCTTAAAAATCTTATATTTTGGTGATGCAAGTGTTTCTTCAATTGTATTCCAAAATATGTCTTCAAGGGCGTCAGTCTTGCGGTATTCAAGAAGTGGTATCTGTAAAACAAGCAATCTTCTATCTTTTATTTTCGCTTCATAGGAGTTAAATTTTTCGCTTTGTGATGTGATATATTTCCATGCCCATGAATATTGCAATAATAGACTTAAAACAGAAAGAAAATGTGATTTTCCAGAACCAAAGCTACCTGTAAGGAAAAAACCCATGCCTTCATTAGGATAATTAGCGATTCTTTCCAATATTATCTGCAAGTTTTTTTCTATATCATCAGTTACAACAAAAGTTTCAAGTAATGATATTAATTCTGCGTTATCTTCTGCATCTTGATTACGAACAGTCGCTAATTCTATAACTGTTTTTACTGGTGGAACATCAATAATATCTTTTATTTTCGGCATTTAGATAATCATCACCCCTGTCATATATATCTTTATTTATTATGAAATTTCGGCGTATAAAAAAGGATTTTCACTTCGCTCAAAGTGAAAATGAAATGTCACCCTGAGTGAAGTAAAGAGTCTTTCTGAATTAATAAGCAAAAAATATAATTTCATAGACAATAAAATATGTGGAAAATTTCAAACAAAATAACGCTAAAGCCTTGTATTATTTATATAAATTCTA
>CAZMCH010000082.1:0-19149 GCA_964564735.1 uncultured bacterium | reverse complement strand
ATCTTTTTTGCATAAATTTATACATTTGTTGACTCCTTTCGGGGTATATTATACTTCGAAGGAGTTTTTTTGTATATATCGGTCTGAATGTCAATATCATGCTCGATAATGCGAATTTCCCTCTATTTTCTATAATCTTCCATATATTGTATTCATCATTGTTGTTGGTTCTTTAATTGAGAATTTCTGGCTCTTTCCAGAAATTCCTCAATTAGATTATCAGGAAGGCAGAAATGTGGTAGAATATATAGTGAATCCCCTTGGGAGTTCTCTTTTTCTCTTACTGACAAAGTCAATAATATTAAGGGCTTGTGAATACTTGCCCTTGTTACCCAAGGGGATAACTATGGTAGTTTATCATATTGGAGATAAGAATGGAAAATTTTTTGGATAAATTACTCTCATTTGCTAATACATCATACTCCATGTTTGACGTCAAAAGTAAGGTGGTGAAAAAACCTTATGATAGGGGTCTATCTTTATAGTATTATAGATTAGGGAATTTCTGAGGCGTTTTCTGATCTACCTTATTTATTAATCCCACTTTTTGTAAGATATTCATCATAAATATCATGGACATTAGCAGTAAGTATTAGTCTTTCATCAAGATCAACTTGCTTTATTTTATCAGATCGCTTCATTTCAGAATTTTTAATATTTTCTCCCAATGCCTTAAAACTCTTACCCCACTCTTTTATCTTTCCATCTGTGGTATATAATCCACCAAACTTTGTTAAATCTGTTGATGCTGGTGTATCAGCATAAGCCCAAACAAGCCAGCCAGAAGCTAGATCGAGAGTGGATTTTACAACATTCGTATTCCAATTGCTTTGATATTCTTCTGTCCTAAATTTGCCATCCATTTCCCCACCACCATACCAGCCAAATTCTTCAATAACAACGGGCTTTTTAGCATAACAAAAATTTACTACTGCCTGCAAATATTGTGTATTTCGCTTGAATAATTCTGGTTCACCGGGATCACCGAGTATTGGATAAAAATGAACACAGATATAATCCAAAATTGGTGCAAGTTTTATAGGATTAAATCCAGCATAACGACTGGGCTGATTCCCTTTTTCACCCCAAGGCGCCCTTAATAGCGGAAAAGACCATTGTATCAAACCGATTGTTACAGGATGATTATTATCGATAGCCTTTATCGCTTTTACCTGTCGATATGACCATTCATAAGCAATATGTTCCCTGAAAAGCTGATAATCATAAAGTCTTTGATCTCCTGCATTTATTTTATCTATTGGAATTTCTACATTCTCTATTGTTTCATTTTCATTTAATATCCCCCATGATTTGGATAATGACTTGTGATCTCCATATTTATCTAAAATCCAAGTTCGCCATTTCTGAGTCATGATTTCATTATTCCAATGAATCTCTGGCTCATTCAATAAATCCCAAGAAAATATGGTCTTTTCGTTTTTATATCTTTTAGCTATCTCATGCCAGAAAAATTCAAGAGCATTTAGCGCTGGTTCACCTGCATATTTATCGGGGATCCAATAATCTGGAGAGCCTTCCCAGTGATCAGGTCCTGTAAGAATCAATCTTATGTTGTATTTATTCGCTATTTGAATCATACTATCTAGTTTTTGTAGGCTTTCTTCCGGAATAATATCTGCCTTTGGTTGAAAGCTTGCAGTTGTTGTGAAAATTCTAGCTACATTTACGCCAATATCAGCCATTCTGTTAAAATGCTCATTGACTCTATCTTTGTCAAACATGCGCCAGAGTTTCGGAGCCCAACCGGTTTCAGGATCAAAATAATTAGAGCCAAACGGCACAAATATATCACCTGTTTCTGAATTTACAAAATTCCAATTATCTTTATTAACTTTAATGAATCCTTGCATAGCATTATCCTTTCTTATCTTTTGGTATAATCGCAAACTTGTTTTCCTAAATATCAGAACTATTTATTGCTTTTTACCTATATAATATATAGCATTGGCTATTGCATCAGAATTTTTATTGTATTGTAACAATGAGTCAAAAAATACCATCGGGAAAGTAATCCAACCTATAAATAAAGATAAAGCCTTATATAGCCATATATTACCAAAAGATAGCAAAATACCTATATATTCACGCAAAATCAAATGTAAAGTGCTGGTTGCCCCTTGACATGAACCGCTTTCTATTTTTTGAAAGGCAGAATGCAGATTATCAAGACCCTCTATAGTATATCTTTGGTAATCTCCGGGAGAAGCATGATAGGAATAGACAAATGGAACACTAGCACATACATATCCACCTTTTCGCAAAACACGATGAACCTCCGAAATAACCATATTTGGGTTACGAACATGCTCTAATACAGCTTCTAATATAACTAGATCAAAGATATTGTCTTTAAAAGGTAATTGACTACCATCGCCCAAAACATCAACATTTGGCATTAATCCAATATCGAGATTTATGACTCGTTTGGAACGTCGGCGATTTCCAGAACCCAAATCCAAAATAAGACTTTCATCTCCCAAATCTTTAATAATTGTAGATACACGCTTATTCCATTTGGGCGCTCTATAAGGACAACCCATCAAAAATCGTAAGTATGGGTATTGATTTATTTTTTGTTTTAATTTTACAATTTTATCCATTTTTAATCATTAGAAGACATAATATTTATATATACCAAAACGATTAGTTGTTTATTATTCTGATTGGCATAATAATTGCTCAGTATAAAATAAATATTAAATTTTTTTTCATATTCTGCCGATTATATATATAACTACTACTCTAAATCATTAAATTAAGTGACAAATAATTGTCACTAGCTATAAAAATTTGGAACTTTATGACATATATTATAATCTAAATATATTGAGATTGCTTATAAAACTAGAGGCTACTAAAATGAAACTCCTATTAGCAATTATATTAATGCTTCTTACAATGCCAATATCTTATGCCATGCTAGATTTAACGGTCAGAAAGATAAGAACTAAAATATGGCAATCACAAGAAAATACCAACAATAATTCCGAAATTAACTGAACTATGATGGCTTTATGGTATCTTTCTGCAAATAAGACCTTTTAGATATTCTCCCTCTGGATGAGCAATGTTTATAGGATGATCTGGCGACGCATGAAGTATGCGTATAATCTGTATATTACATTCTGCATCAACACTTGCCGAAAAAACAATCTTTCTGAATAAAAGCGGATCAATATGGTGAGAACAGGAAA
Organism: uncultured bacterium; assembly: GCA_964564735.1. Classification (GTDB taxonomy): domain Bacteria; phylum Poribacteria; class DTPJ01; order DTPJ01; family DTPJ01; genus CAZMCH01. Next base: position 15,934 of record CAZMCH010000082.1, on the reverse strand, counting down.
ATGTCATAAGAATACCGTCTTGATTCAACAATTCCATTGCTTTCATGTTTATATGCTTATAAGCCCTTGATGCCTTTTCTATTGCTCTGTCATGTTTTGCAAAACCCGGCGGATCAAGGATAATCATATCAAACTTTCGATCACAATTATCTAAGTAATCAAATACATCTTCCTGAATAAATTTACAGATATTAGAGACATTATTTATTTCCGTATTTTTTCTGGCAGTTTCTAATGCTTTTGCAGACATATCTATTCCAATGACGGTTTTTGCCCCTCCAATTGCTGAATGGACAGAAAAGCTTCCTGTATAACAAAAACAATCCAAGACATCTCTATATTTTGAATATAAAGCAGATTCCCGTATGTTTTCACGCTGATCAAGAAATGTTCCTGTTTTTTGACCATTCATAATGTCAACAAGCATACTGATTCCATTTTGCTTAATTTCTAGCATTTCGGGTGGTTTTTGTCCAAAGACAAGCCCTGTATAGGGCAATAATCCTTCTTTTTGCCTTATATTACTATCGCTTCTTTCATATATACCCTTTGGATAAAATAAGTCCATAAGAGTTTCTAAAATCATGTTTTTTCTTATTTCTATCCCAAGAGTTAGAATTTGAATAACAAGATAGTCGCCATATTTATCTACTATAAGACCCGGAAGAAGATCAGCGGAATCATGTATAATACGATAAGCATCAAAGCTATTAAGATCAAGAATATTTTTACGATAATTTATTGCATTTAATATTCGTCTATGAAAAAAATTCTTATCTATCTTCTCGTTTTTGTCTTTCGTCAGGATTCTGACAGTAATTTGAGATTTTTGATTTATATATCCTTTCGCTAGAAATTCGCCACTATTACCATAAATATCAACAATATCTCCATCATCGGGATTACCTTCTATTCTTTGTATTGCCCCTGAAAATATCCATGGATGGTTCTGAATAATTGGTTTTTCACGATTTGGCTTTATTATGACTTTCAATTTTTATTCCCTAAAAAAGTTAGATACCGCTTTATAAAAAGATAATAGTGTCGTTCCATATCTTTCTTGACGAGTCATCTCAAGAGGCTCTGATTTTAAGGGGACAGCTTCTTTAATGTCATGTTCAGCAATTATTAAGCCATTATCCGCAAGGATATTGCTCTTTGATATTTCTATTATAAGCCTTTCTGCAAGACCAATATTGTATGGTGGATCAAGAAAGATTATATCGAATTGAGCATCATGCCTTTGTAGATAACCTATTGCAACCGATGCACTCATTTTCATAATACGGAATCGAGATTCATTAACTCCACATTTCTTAAGATTTTCAGATAGAGTTCTAATACATATTGGATTAATATCAACAAAAGTTACTGATTCTGCGCCTCTGCTAATCGCCTCTATGCCGATATTTCCACTTCCAGAACAAAAATCAGCAAATCTTGAATCAGGGATAAAGCTAGCTATTATGCTAAAAAGCGATTCTTTAACTCTATCAGAAGTATATCTTATATCAACTCCTTTGACAGAGTCGATCCGCCTTCCTTTGTATTCACCAGTTATTATTCGCATGTTATTTTAAGATTCAAATATATATTAGATCAAACTTCATCGAGCTTTTTATGAAATATCCATCTATTTGTAAATGTCCGTGCAGTAAATAAGCCAAATAGGAATCCGCCTACATGTGCTATAAATGCAACATTTGATTGTTCATTCATGACGACATTTGCAAACTGAATTGCTATCCAAGGTATTAAGACAACAATGGCTGGTAATGATATTGGAAAGATGAAGAAAAGACATCTTATACGTGTTCCGGGTAATGTCCTGAGATGCGCTCCCATTACTCCCGCAATAGCCCCGCTTGCCCCTACCATAGGTATTCTCATGTTAAAATTTGGTATTATATATACTACAACAGCAACTATCCCACAAAGGATATAGAATAATAAGAATTTTGTATGTCCCATTAATTCTTCAACTTTTGGTGCAAAAGCATTAAGATAAAGCATATTACCAAGAATATGAAGAACCCCGCCATGAAGAAACATGTGTGTTATTATTGAAATATAAAATGGATATGGAGAACGGGGTGGAATATCTCTAAAACGGGTAAATTCATAAGGGATCGCACCATATATAGATGCAATGTCTTGATAATGAAACAGCATTGCATATCGTTGATATAAAAATGCAATTATATTTAATATAATCAACAAAGTCGTAATAGCAGGCTGTTTATATTTAGGTTCTTCACTCTTTAATGGAATTAGCATAATCTTTTAGCCCTTCTACCTGAACGAATCTACCCAAAGGCACAACTTCACAAGGAAATGATCGTATAAATAGCTTATTTTCACAAACTCCACCAGAAAGATATAGCATATCTGCCTTTTTTGCAAAATCATGGATATTTTTGGCAAGTCCCTTTATGAACATAGCTATAGCCATTTCAGGAGAGATACCATCAGATATTCTATCGAAAAGTTCTCCCATTCCCAATACTCCACACATAATTGGCAAGCGTTCATTTGAAACATCGATATTATCATAATTTATATTGAAATAATTGCCTAAAAGCTCAATAGTAAAACCCGCCATCGCCCCACACATATAGTTCCAATCGCATCCAATATATTCGCCATCTTTGAAGGTTACGGATTTTATATCTCTACTTCCGACATCAACAAGAACAAATGAAGGCTTATTAATAAGCCTTTGTGCGCCCTTTGCCAATGCGACAAGTTCATTTATCTCAACTTTTGTCTTGTGTTTGCAATTATGACCACATGCGACATCAGCTATCTTTCCTGCTTCCCAATTTGTGCTTCGAATTATTTCATATTCACCTGTTAGGCTATCAAATATTTTTGTATATTGTGTTCCCATGTCTGCTAATAACATTTTTTCTTATCTCAAATATATTGGATTTGTATAAACCCAAGACCTGCCATTATATTGAGACTCAATGCGATAAACGCCTTGTTCTTCTGTTTCCCAATATAATTGCAAGGAATTGTCCGTTTCTTTTATTAATTGTCCATCCTTGATCAAGCGAATAGTTGACGGGATAGGCGATTTAGCAATAAGGCTTGCCTTTTTTCTTAATTTGCTCTCATCTCCCATTATAATATTTTTGGAATCATCAACAATCGCTTCAAACTGAAAACCTTTTGAATCTGCAATATAATCATAAGCAAAAAAACAATGCCCATTCTCAAAAGCCTTGTAAATAGATATTTTATCGCTGGCAAGTTTTTTTTCAAGTGGTTCTGGTAAAATAATATGAGTTCTTATGCCCTTAAAGACCCGTCTATAAGATAGGAATTGAAACATAAAAAATGGGAATATGTATTTTGCATGAACGTCTGTGCTACCAATACCAACAATTCGCCTTTTTTGGCATAGCTGATCCCATTTTTGTAATACGTCCTGTGGCGGTCCATCTATTGCTTTATCAGGCATGAGGTAATAATAAAAAATATTGAATAGATTAACGTTATATGACCAGTCGTGCATGTAAGACCATATTTCCATTCCTGTATAATCGAGATTTTCCCATTTATTCCATGACGAAACTCTAAAATGAAATTGTTCTTTTTCAAGACCAAAAGGATGAGCAATAAATCCTAATCCTTTTTGATGTTTGACTGAATCAATATATTCCTCTGTATTATGATGATATTCATATGGATTTATCTCTTTTTCTATGTCAAGTGCAAGATAATGGCTTTTACCTTTATCTCCAATCTCTTCGCCTGCCAATAAGAGAATTTTCTTATACCATCCTTCTTTATTTTTAGCCTTAATATTATTGTGATCATTAATTATGATATAATCTAAATTGGCTTTTTCGGCTTCTTTTATTATTTTTTTTATAGACCCGCTTCCATCTGAGTATTTAGAGTGAACATGGATAACTCCGACATACTCATAGCATTTTTTATCTAAAGACAATTTGTATACTATTCCTTAAAATTCAGTTATTGATCGCATTTCGGCAAATCTTGATTCTATTTCGTCTTTGGTGAGTCTTCGCTGACGGTTTAAGCTGAAATCCTCAACATTAAAAGAAGCCATAACAGTTCCATATATCATAGCTTTACGAATATTAGTTTCAGAAACTTCGTCAGTGGAAGCAAGATAACCCATAAATCCACCTGCAAACGTATCACCCGCGCCAGTCGGATCGAATACTGATTTAAGCGGATAGGCAGGTGCAGAGAAATATGTAGAATCTGAAAGCGTCATTACGCCATGCTCACCTTTTTTGATAATCACTCTTTTTGGTCCATAATCCAGAATTTTTCTTGCAGACATATCAACTTTTTTTTCACCAGTTAGTTGTCTGGCTTCTTCGTCATTAATAATAAGGATATCAACATGCTTTATCGTTTCTAATAATTGTTCACGCCTTTGAGAGATCCAGAGATTCATTGTATCACAAACAACCAACTTTGCATTTTTTATCTGTTTAAGAACATCCATTTGTAATTCTGGGTTGATATTAGCAAGAAATAGATATTTCGTAGTTTTATATTTTTCAGGTATTTTTGGTGAGAATTTCTCAAAAACATTTAGTTCGGTTGATAGAGTTTCTGCTCCACTCAAACTCATACCATAACGTCCACTCCAGTGAAAAGTCTTTCCTTCTGCTATCTCAAGCCCTTCAAGGTCAATTCCTCTGCTTTTAAGAAAATCTATGTTTTCTTTTGGAAAATCTTTTCCAACAACCGCAACAAGCCTTATATCATTAGTAAAAAAACTCGCAGAAACAGAAAAATAGGTCGCAGAACCGCCAAGAGCATTTTCTACTTTGCCAGAAGGGGTTTCTACTGAATCCAATGCAACAGACCCAACAACTACTATACTCATAAATAAAAAAGCCCTTTCTATTGTCTTTTTGTGATTATATATGGCATATTAACGAAAAAACGCCATTATTAATAACGATAATGATCAGATAATTTGCCATTATTGCTTTTGGAGGGAAAATATAATAGGCAAGCACTTACCAGAATATTATTTCATAAAAGGTGGAAATGGAGAACCAGAATTCCGACTATTTTTTTTTGCAGACTTAAAGGCTGATCTTAACCTTTTGATGCGCCGATAAGTGATATATCCCATTATACAAAGAATAACGAATAAATAGATAAGATATGGACGTTGACGATGTAGAGTTCCACTATGCCACCAATATATTACAGGCATAAGCGAAGCAAGCGCTATATATATTACGATTGTTTCTATTATTTCTCCTGCTTTTTTCATTTGAGTTTTCTCCTAAGAAAAATCATCAATTACTTAACATTAGCCTCTATAGTGATAATTGTTTTATCAAACCCCAACTTTAATAATAATGTATATATATTAGAAATGAGTAGAACACGTCCAACTGCTGGAAATTCATCACTGACCATGAGTTGAAGAAGAAGACTCATTTTTTCGCTTATTTCTGAAGCCTTTTCAATACTGACAGGGTCGCCATTTTCAGAGTCATTGATAATATGCCATAGCTCGTTCCGAATTCTTCTTATATGATTTTTTGGAGGAGCAAAATGGTCTATCTTTGCTACATCCACCCAGATTGTGTCGGATTTCCAGCCAAGATAAGTAGCAATAGAGCTAAGTATTAAGTCTCTAAATGATTCTTCTCCGGATGTTACTTCCTCATATTGCCCGATCAAACTAGCGGAAAGGTCAAGCCCTCGTATTTTATACATTTCCTTGAGATACATGAACGTATTTAAATTTGAATCAAGGAGTTCCCATAATCCCTGGGATGTTTCGAGTAAATGATCAATTCCGTTAGTAACTTTGATGTCAAACCCATTTTTTAAACAATAATATCTCAGAACATAAATGTTATTTATTAAAGAATCAGTGTTTTCGGGAGTGAAATCCTCAATATTAGACGGAATTTTTGCTAGGATTTCATTTTTTATGTATTGGATAGCTTCTGCTGTAATTTCAAGACTTGGTTCTGTCATTTTTTTTCTCTAATAGGACAATAGGTTTGATTCCTATTGTCCTATAAAACTATTCAGGAATGAACACAGCCGCTGCAATAACAGTTGTCCATAACCCATTTTTATCACCCATCGCTGATTGAGTTATATTGGTAGTCTTTACTATTTTATCAGAGATGCGATAATATTCTTTTTGTTCATCCCAACTAGCATTGTCATCAAATTCAACCCCAAGAGTCGTTGCTAACATCTCAGCAGCTAGGGATTCAGCATATTCACCAGTATCATACTCCTTTTGTCCGAAGCTATGATGTTCAGAAAGATAACCATATTCAGTTTTTTCTTTTGGAACTGCAAGCCCAATAGATGCTGCAAGCAATCTATGTGCTTCATTTGTGCTATTTTCACTCATAACACAAAAAACGATCTCTCCCGGAGAAAGATGTTTTAATCCTCTTTCTTTTGATATAATTTTACACCCGGGTGGTAATATACTGGAAACTTTGACCAGATTATATTGTGCGATCCCAGCCGACCTTAATGCCATTTCAAAGCTGGTTAATTTTTCTTTGTGTTTTCCCATGCCCTTTGTCAGAAACAACTGCTTAGGAACCATCAATCTACCTTTCTTCAAGTAAATAGGATATAAAAAATACCCTAGCACACTTGATCGCTATATTTGTTGATATTAGATATAACTCAAGCCTCGAGTTTTCCTTCTCTCCACGATGATATGTAGTTAAGACAATACTCGTCTTGAGCAAGAATAGCGCGAGAAGCTAAAACTGTCGTCATTATTTTTTTATCTGTTGGATCCATAATGGCTGAATCGAGTCCTGCACTCATAGCCATTGGTAAAAATGTCCTATTTAGAAGTTTTCTTTCAGGCAATCCATAAGATATATTGCTTAATCCACAGACAATATGAGCTTCAGGAAAAGAATTCCTTATAGACCATATACCCTTTAATACTTCTATACCTTGATCTGGATTTGAACCAACAGGCTGAATAAGTGCATCAAAATATATGTCATCCATCGCTATATTATAATCAGCGATCATTTCCACTATTTTAGTAGCTATTCTGTGTCTATCTTTACCTGTTGTTGGCATTCCTACTTCATCCATAGTCAAAGCAACAACGCTTGTGCCAAATTCTTTTACCATCGGCATAATAGCATCAATTCTATCTTTTTCACCAGTTATGGAATTAACTATTGGTTTTTGCTTGCATAGCTCAAGTCCAGCTTTTATTGCTAGTGGATTAGGGCTATCAATACAAAGTCGGCAATCAACAGCACTCTGAATTGTATTTACAAGCCATTTCATATCTTCTACTTCTGATTTTATTCTTGTTCCAGTATTAACGTCTATGACGTCTGCACCAGCATCTAATTGGTCTTTTGCCTCTTTAATAATCGCTTCCGCATCTTTTGCTTCAACTGCAGCATTAATTGATTTTTTCGTTGTGTTTATTTTCTCTCCGATGATCAACATTATCATTATCTCCCGAGTTTTTTAATCGCTAAATGATCTGCCATCCGTCATTCATGGTATTTCACAGGAACGACATCACTTATAAGATTAAATGATACAGATTTAAGTTCCTCAAAACTCATTTATAGACGATAATATTATCATATAAATTCTTTGCATTGTCAACCTTTGAATAGTGCTATTTAATTTCCCATTAGGGTAGGATTTGACTAATATGGTGCCAAAACTCATCATAAAGCTTATTAAAAACAGATCGGTAACTGATGGAATGGATTTTACACTTCCAAAGTTATGTTTTTTTATTACATCGAACTCACTTTAACTTAAAAGATCATACCAATAATTATCCAATGGACATCATCTCAAGATTTTCCTTCCATTTTTCTTGTAAGACTTTTTTTAATGCCTTATGATCAGGTTTTGAGAGAGTAGGATCGATTTGTGCTATTCTAAAAGCCTCTTTTCGTGCAATTTCAAGAATTTTAACATCCCTTGCAATATTTGCAACTTTTAGATCGGGCATACCTGCTTGACGTGTGCCGAAAAACTCACCGGGACCACGTATCGCTAAATCCTCTTCAGCTATAACAAAGCCATCATTTGTTTTTGTCATTGCTTTCATTCTTTGGACAGCGTCTTCTGTCGTTGGATTAGCAATTAATAGGCAAAATGATTTATGCCCACTTCGCCCAACGCGCCCTCTTAGCTGATGTAACTGAGCAAGTCCAAAGCGTTCTGCGTGTTCGATCAGCATGATTGTTGCATTTGGAACATCTATTCCAACTTCGATGACTGTTGTTGATACGAGTATATTTAATTCATTTGCCTTAAACTTATTCATTACTTCCTGTTTTTCATCTGCTCTCATACGCCCATGAATAAGCCCAATTTTAAGGTGCAGAAATATGTCTTTCTGAAAATGCTCTGCCATTTCAGTTGCCGCTTTTAAGTCTTCCAATTTTTCTGATTCTTCAACAAGTGGATAAACGATATAAGCCTGTCTGCCTTGTGAGATTTGATCTTCTATAAACCTGTAAATTTCACTTCGTTTTCCCTCCGAAACCCATCTTGTCTCAACTTTTTGTCGTCCTGGAGGAAGTTCATCTATAACAGATACATCAAGATCACCATAGACGGTAAGTGCAAGTGTTCTAGGGATTGGCGTTGCTGTCATAACAAGGACGTCAGGATTAAGACCCTTCTTTTTTAATTCTGCCCTTTGCATAACTCCAAACCTATGTTGTTCGTCAGTTATAACTAATCCCAAGTTTGCAAATTCAACCCCTGTTTGAATAAGTGCATGTGTTCCGACTGCTATTTTTGCTTCGCCAGATTGTAGCATTTGAAGCGCGTAATTTTTTTCATGTTTTGACATATCACTACGCAGTAAAACGACCTCAAGCCCCATTGGTTGAAGTAGTTTATTAAGTGTGTTATAGTGTTGTTCTGCAAGAATTTCCGTTGGCGCCATAAGTGCGCTTTGATAGTCATTATCAACAGCCAAAAGCATCGCAATCGCTGCAACAACCGTCTTTCCAGAACCGACATCACCTTGCAAAAGCCTATTCATTGAACGATTGCTCTGCATGTCTGATTCAATTTCCGCTATTACTCTGTTTTGTGCTTTGGTTAGCTTAAAAGGCAGTGATTCAATGAATCTTTGAACAAGGTCAGTCCTTCGTCTAAATATTATTCCTTCTTCGTCGATCTGCCATTTTTGCTTTTTCAATCCCAAGCCTAATTCAAGTAAAAAAAGTTCATCAAAAGCCAATCTTTGTCTTGCAGAATCAAGATGTTTTTGCGATTCCGGGAAATGTATATTCTTAACTGCTGATATTCTGTCAATAAGTGAGAGGCGTTCACGCATATCATAGGGAAGTATCTCATAAACAAAAGACGCATATTGATCAACAGCAATCTTAAGCCATCTGCGAAGGCTTCTTTGATTTAGTTTGGCGGTTAAAGGATATACAGGCACGATCCTGCCCGTATGGATAAGCTCCGCATCCTCATCTGAGAGTATCTCATAAGCATATTCCGTTGACTGTATTTCTCCATATTCTCTCTTGAATTTTCCGCTGACGACTACTTTTGTATCGGGTTTGAGCGCACTTGCCATATATTGAACCCTTTTTCCAAAAGCGACAAGTGAGGCAACGCCTGTTTGATCATAAATGACTGTTTTAGAGAATTTTTGAGCATTTGCGCGCTTTGGATTAATGTCCATCTGATTGACAACAACACCCTGTATTGTTTCATAATCGTTGCTACGCCCAACTTGATATATTTGCTTAATTTTGCTTCTATCAAGATAATCTCTTGGATAATATTCCAAAAGATCGCCAACATTCATAATTCCGACTTCTTCTCTGAGTAACTCAGCGCGCTTTTGCCCAATACCTGATATGTTCTGAATGGGCATATAAAGCATTTCTTCTCTACTGGGGTCATAGCGGGGTTCTGTTCTTTCTATCTTTATTTCTGGTTCTTTTTGGGTAGGTGGTTCGTCATCTTCTTCTTGTGTTAGATTAGTTTCCTGTAAATTGCATAATTGCTCTATAATTCTTTGTGCTTCACGAATCTTGAGTTGTCTATTGGCAGGCTGAATTTCCGCATAGTCTCCAAAAAGTTTGGCAAGTTCCTTTAATAGACTTTTTTGAATCGCTGAATCTGCAAAATTATTGGCTTTTTCGACCCAAATTGTGATAAAGCCATTAAGACCTCCGATTACAGCCCTATCTTGACAGCCAGTTTTAATCTCTATCTTAAAAGGCTTTTGTATAATTTCTAATGTTGATTGAAGATCATTCATTTCTTATTATTTTTTTACTTATCACGACTATATATATCATTGCCATTTATATCAATGGCAACTATTACAGGAAAATCTCTCACGACTAACCGTCTGACGGATTCAGGCTCTAAATCTGGATAAGCTATTATTTCAGCTTCAACAATCGTTTTTGATAGTAATGCGGCGACTCCACCGACTGCGGCAAAATAGACAGCCTTATACTTCATCATGGCTTCTTTAACTGCATCAGAACGCTTGCCTTTGCCGATCATGCCTTTTAAGCCATGCTCAAGAAGCTTCGGGGTGTATGTGTCCATACGTGAGCTAGTTGTGGGACCACATGAGCCGATAATTGCACCGGGTTTTGCTGGTGAAGGACCTGCGTAGTATATAATCTGCCCTTGAAGGTCAAAAGGCAATTCTTTGCCTGAGGTGATCGCCTCAACGAATCTCTTATGCGCCGCATCTCTAGCGGTATATATAACGCCATTTATAAGGACTTTATCGCCTGTTTTTAGGTTTACTATGTCGCTATCGGATAGTGGGGTTTTCAGAAACAATATGTTAGACATCAGAGTTTTATCCTATTTTGGTATTATAATTTTTAAACAATATCCATGACAAATAATACCATTTCTTTATTGAAATATTACATAAAATATGATAAACTCTCTGAAATCAGTTCACTCACAGCGTATTCATATTTCATAACGCTGTTAATGATGCATTTCAATAGAGAAATGGTATTATTTTACCTCAAGAAGAAAAATCACACAATTTAGTTTATACCATCGCAATTCTAGCATTATGGTTACCTTCCCATTTGTGATAATGTAAATACAAGATATATACTCATTTCAATCCTATTACGTCCAATATCGGAAGGTATTGGTGGAAAAGGCGAGGAATTACGAACACTCTCTAATGCTGCATTATCAAGAAGTTCATTTCCAGAAGAATCATGTATCTCTACATTTTCTAACTTGCCGTCCATTGATATTGCAATATAGACACCACAACGTCCCTCTATACCTGCGCTCATTGCCGAAAAAGGATATTTTTTATTTGATTCGATCTTTTTCCGGACAGAAGCGAGAAATTTTTTCAATGACTCACTGTTAGTTGGTATAAAGCTGATATTTGGTTTTTCCAAGAATGATGGCGTATTTGTAACAAACCTACTTCCGCTAACATTGTCTATACGTGGATTTAGGATTTTTATATAGTCTTGTTTTATTGGTGTTGCCATTGGGCGTGTTATTGGACGATACTCTAATCTATCTTTGATAACAATATCGCCAATTTGTATGATATTACTCATATTTACATCATGTCGAGGCGATTGATTTTCGCTATATATTAGAAAAGATGGTTGATTCGTGACATTTAGGTTGACCGTTGTTCCCATATATTGACTGGTCTTATCATTTAGTAACGAAACTTGACGGGTGGGTATAGACCTTTTTATTAGCCTGTCTTGCTTTTTTTCTAATAAAGCAACAGAGACCTTTTCGCTTACATGGTATTCATTATCAATCTTTATCCATGCGATAAAGACAAAAATAACGATGTGAATTAATATTGATATGATTAATGAATTCTTAAAAAGTTTCATAGTTATTGAAAAAGGGTTAAAAGCAATATGTATAGCCCCTAACCCTTATTTATTAAAATTTTATTTTATAATATAATATTGTTCTTCATAAATCAACAATTCGAGCATTCATATCGTCAAGTTCTACGATAGCAATAGAAGCCTTTTCAGTTACCCAACCACAGCACTCTCCGGGATTAATAACCATAGTTTTATCATGACTTTCAATTACGTATTGATGTGTATGTCCATAGATAATTATATCATAATTTTGGCTGTTAATCAAGGCATCAAGGTTATCTGGCTCATGGATGACGTATATCTGCTTCCCTTGAAATTCAAATATATATGGTTGAGGTCTTATTTTTCCTTGAGATTTCTTTATGAGACCGTTTTTCTCACCATCATTATTGCCAAAAACACCTACATAATCACATTTAAGATCATCTAAAGGTGCAATTGAAAACGGAGCTACATAATCTCCAGCATGGATAACAAGTCCAACTTCGTTTGCATTAAATATACTTACTGCTTTTTTGATATTAATTATATTATCATGAGAATCTGAAATTATACCTATTTTCACTCCATTTGCTCCTTTTTGAGAATTTATATTACATTTTATATAAAGATTCCTTAAGCAAGTTTAGGAAAAGAAATTAAACATTTTTTCTGAGTTTTCGTCTGCATTCCAGCGACAATTTGCGACCTTGTCATTTCCAGTATAATCTGGAGTTAGCTTAAAGATCATCTCATAGCATTTTTTATGCCTTTCATTATTGCAGAAATCAACTGCATTTCCTCAACAGCCAAGACCGCATATTCTGTTTCGCTTGTTACAACCCAGCTATCCGACATTTCTGGAAGATAACCAAATAAAGCAGAATCCTCCCCACCAGTTATGCCTCCTTCTGCCATCGCATCATCAAAAGTCCATTCATCACTAAACATAAAGTCATTATCAAACCAATCATCTTTATACATGCTATAAGCCTGTTTTATCGCATCCTGCGCAGTTGAAGCCTGCAATTTTGTTACTGGTTCTATTATGTCGCTTTCACCCTGAATCTTAAACACAAGGTAAGTTTTCATGATTTTTCTATCCTCCCTATGATGCCAAATTCTTGATATTTCTGGCTTTTTCCATTAATTTTGATTCAACAGCTTGATTAATATACAAAGTCGCAAGAGCGCAACCATAGCAATACTCATTTTTTGGCAAATCCACTGTTGATAGTATTCCCGCCTTTATGCTATCAAACATGCCTCTTTCGTTAATGTTGCCAGTTGGTAAGGAATGGCGTATTGCGTGCGCACCGCATCTGTATTGATCCCCTTCTGGTGTAAATGCCGCTTGAGTTGGTGCAACGTAGCAATGTCTTGATAGGGCTAGCGAGCCGTAAACACCCTCCGCTGAAACCTTTGCATAAGCATCGAGTCCGCCCTCGTGCTTGACTCGCATAAACGGATTAGAGAAATAGCCAAATAATGAACCACGTTTATCGCTTGGAACACCCATTTTGTCTTGATAATCATTCCACATCTGGCAAACTGTGTCCCATATTTCTGTATAGAATCTCTTAAATTCGTCTTCTGTTGGTCTTATATGCTTGTTACTGGGACCACCAACAGGAATAACGTGCATAAAAAGGTCATTAAAAAATGGATCGCTTCTATCACCTGTCTGCTTGTGCTTTTCCAGAATAAAGGCAAAAAGACTCGGAAAATGCTCAAGGTTCTTATTTGTCAGGACACAATTTGTATGTATAACAGGATAACTAGCCCCAACAAGATCTCGCGCAATCTGTATATTATAAATACCTTCCATAACTATATCAAACCGATCTCCGCCAAAAAGATAATTTTGCATTTCTTTATCAGGAGTATCAAGCGATATATGTAGTTTCCCCAAACCTGATTTTATAAATTGTAGAGCAACCTCTGGCGTAATAAGGCTTGCATTAGTATTGATATTAACTCCTGCACCATGCTCAGTCGCAAATCTTACCAGTCCATCATCGCCCCATATCTTTTCGCCTAAAATTAAGGGTTCGCCTCCTGTTATGTATATATATGGTCCTGCACCATTAACATTAGATGTTGCTTCTGAAATAATATCTTTCCAACCTTGAAGGTCAACTTTTGGTTCGACATAAGGTTGGTTACAATATATGCACTTTGGCTTAAAATTACATTCAGGCGTTACGTTTAATCCTAAAAAAGATATTTCTGGATCTCTGCCATTTAGATTCTCTGGCCATGTTGAGAGTTCATCAAGTATTTGATTGTCATCCATTTCTTGTTCTGAAACCAGATTTTTTACTCTTTCTTCATTAAATTCCAATAGTTGATTAACAACAGTATCAATGAACGGTCTTAGTTTATTTGGTTCTAGTCTGCTTGACTTAACTTCCTCAACAAGTCCTGACTTGATTGTATTTTTCCATTCATTAGAATCAAGTAGTTTTTCTAGTTCCAATCTATGTTCTGGCGTATAAGTATTTAAGTCCATTTTTTCGCCTTTCTACGGGAAAATGATCTTCCCGTTATCTATTGTCCTTGTTTCTGTAATGATACAGTCGACAGGAATATCCCATGACGCAGGAAATACGTCATCAATGATTTGAATATCAAAGGCTAATGCGATGGTAATTGCGTTTGTGCATTTAGGAAGAAAGCGGTCATAGTATCCAGCCCCGTAGCCAATGCGATAGCATTTCTTATCAAAGGCAACCCCGGGAACTATAACCAAATCTATATTTTCGGGAGGAAAAGGTCTTATAAACTCAGGTTTAGGCTCTAAAACATGAAACGTCCCTTCTTCAACTTCTAAATTTAAATTCAAAAGTCTTGATGGTAAAATATGTCTATCATTTGGGAGAATATTTATACATATAGGGACAATAACTATATAATCATTTTCAAATGCTTCATTTATGCTTTCCTGTGTTCTAACCTCACTACCAAAAGCAATATAAAACATGATTGATCTAGGATTATATGTCCCTATCACATGCCATAGTTTTTCTTTAATAATATCACTTTTCAGGTTTATATCGTCATTGCTTAATGAATCACGTAACGATATAATATTTTTTCTGATTTCTTTTTTATAATTTTTTGAGAATTCATTTTTATTCATGATGGTGTTCCTTTTTTAAATTTAAGGATATTTACACCATCAAGAATAACATAAAAAAATAGACTGGTCAACTAATACTCTATTATGATTATTGAATTTTCCGTATCATCTTTAATCACAATCTCAAAGTCAGCATCAATACTAAATTCATACACTTCTTTATAAGCATTACGTCCACTTTTTGATTCCCATTCATAAGTTATTTTATGATAACCAAAATTTACTGATGATATAATGAGAACTTCATCTTTATCTATACGGCGATAAGAACCATCATCAAATTTTACTTTTATTGTATCGCCAGTTCTATTTACTATTCGAACATCATATTGGTCTTCAAACATTATCGTTGTTGTGCAACCTATCATTGATATAATAAACAAAAATAAAATAGCTAAACTAAATAAATTCCCTTTCATAATAATTTCTCCTTTTTGAAAAATAATAATATATTATAATTGAATTTGCTGATATATAGACGCTAATAGGTTTACTTATATCTCTATTCTTATATTATTTGTCAATATTTTATTTCTGAGGATCAGACATAAGTTCGGACAAATAAACCCTCCTATGATAAAATATTAAATTACAGAAAAAAATCATAGGAGGGTATAGGCATGAACAAGAATGTCATTACATTATATAACATTAAAAGATTTGCAGGTCAATGCTTTGATATTATTGCTGATTCACCCTCAGTTTCTTTACACTTCATAGAAACACGCATTATCTAATGTCCAGAAGGGTTCAAGACTGGAATGAATCCAAGAATCTCGCAGCTTTTCTTTAATTACACGTATCAATGAGAATTCTTTGGACGTATTGTAATAACTTGAACATCTGTAACCTGATTTCTTATTATGATAATACATACCCTTGAAATATTCTTGGATTGTTTGTATCATTCTATCAGGATTGATTATTTTTTTCA
>CAZMCH010000081.1:0-19177 GCA_964564735.1 uncultured bacterium | reverse complement strand
CCGTTTTTGTCAACCTGAATCTGATTGCTTTCAAACTTAAAATGGACTTTGCCTGCTTCCCATTGCCAAGTAGAGACAATGCCTTGAATATCACCGAACTGGTCTTCCATCGCCCAGCATTCAACAGATATTGTATCAAAACTACCCATTTTGGGTATGGCAATATAGTTCTCTGCCTTGCCTTCAAATTGGTAACATTCGCCTATGACACCTTTAATAGACTTTAATGAACCCATCATTGTTGCATCATTACCTTTTCCAGAGACATCTTTTACTTTATCACCGTTAGTATCTGCAGCATCTAAAGTCCACATGGCAATTAGACCATCTGTAACAAATTCTTGTGCAGATGAAATTGAAATTGTTATTAGCATTGTAATCATTGATAAAACCAAAATACGTTCTTTCATTTCATATACCTCCCTATTAAAAAAGTCTAGACTATAAATAAAGGACTTAGATTATCACCTCCATAATGCTTGGCCAATAGTATGAGTAGTATTCAGACAATACGAATTTATACATATATTTCCATTTTCATGGAAAACCAAAATCAAGTCAAATATCATTCCAACGAAAACTGGAATCTAGCCAAACCATATAGATGCTATATAATTAATATTTTGGAACTAAAAAATTATACTTGTTTTATATTTCAAGTTCAGCTCAAGCTATTGACATTGTTTATAACAAGTGCTAAATTCTATACAAGATTATCATAACTTAGTTTTTTATATTTGTAAAGAAAAAATGGAGGTTTTTATGATAACAACTTTAATTGGATTTATTGGATTTTTATTACCATCTATAACTTTAGATATTCAAGATACAAAATTCACAATTGATGGAAAACAAGTTTTTCTATTAGGCGCAAGTTACTATGGAGGCCTAGGGGCTTCTGATGAATTTATCGATAAAGATTTACAGGAACTCAAAAAACTAGGCTTCAATTGGATAAGGGTTTGGGCGACGTGGTCAGCTTTTGAGAATAACGTTTCCGCAGTTGATAAAGAAGGAAATGCAAGAGAACCCTATCTCTCTAACTTGAAAAGACTATGCGAAAAGACAAATAAGCTTGGCATGATTGTTGATGTTACACTTTCAAGAGGCAATGGTGTCGTTGGCTCTGGATCATTGCCATCACAAGAAGCACACATAAACGCTGTAACCCTTCTAACAAATGAACTAAAGCCATTTCGTAACGTCTATTTTGATCTTGCAAATGAACGAAATATACTAGATCGCAGACATGTTACATTTGAGGAATTAACTGTATTACGTAATATAGTCAAAAAAATTGATCCATTAAGGCTTGTTACAGCATCGCAGGGCGGAGATATATCCGTTGAAGAGTTGGAGAAATATCTCAAAATTGTGAAGGTTGATTTTATAACACCTCATAGACCAAGAGATGTTGGAACTCCCCAAGAGACCATAGAGAAAACAAAGGAATATTTTAGCCTAATGCAAGATATTGGTATTGTCGTTCCATTGCATTATCAAGAGCCATTTCGTAGGGGATATGGATCATGGAATCCATCAGCGGAAGATTTTTTGGCAGACTTAAAAAATGCAAAAGATAATGGAGCAACTGGTTGGTGTTTGCATAATGGCGATACTCGTGATAAAAAAGATGGACGACCTAGACGTTCATTTGATATGCAATCAAAAGAAGGCAGGCTTTTCGATCAGCTTGATGAGGAAGAAATAAAAGTCATTAATAATGCAAATTCTGTTATCAATGATGATAATTAATGATTTTATGAAATTTCCTAATCTTTTATGATTATTAACATCAAATATTACACAAGGAGAACTTTTTAATGGAAAAATACCGAGTAGCTCAGGTTGGTATCGGTCATCGTGGTAGAATACATGCAGATACGTTTCTTAAGCTATCAGATCGTTTTGAATTGGTTGGTTTATGCGACATTGACCAAAACAAGTTAAATGGCTATGCAGACGAAAAACAATTATCATCAAAGATATTGTATACAGACGCAGTAAAAATGTTAGATGACACAAATCCTGATGTTTTTTGTTTCGTGACTCAGCCTCATATCCGTCTGTCGATGGTTGAGTTGGCAGGAAAATACAAAGTTAAGGGGCTTGCATTTGAAAAACCAATGGCAACATCGCTAAAAGAAGCATGGACAATAACAAAGATATGTAGAGATAATAATATTAAAGCTGTTATATCCCATCAGCATAAATATTTGACATCTATGCAAAAGATGAAGGCGATTGTTGACGGTGGTGATATTGGTGAAGTTATATATGTTAATGCTACTTGTCAGGCATGGTTGAGTCAATTGGGAACTCATTACATGGATTATATACTTTGGGCAAACAATGGTTTTCATGCTAAATGGGTAGTAGGACACGTTCACGGCAAGGAATTACTTGCAGATAGCCATCCATCGCCTAATTATACTATGGGTCATGTTGAGTTTGAGAATGGTGTTAGGTCTTATTTTGAGTTTGGCAAGTTGTCAGCATCACACATGCCAATAGAGAATTTTTGGGTAGATGATCGACTTACTGTCTATGGCACTCATGGTTACGTTTGGGCTGATGCAAATGGACGCTGGGGTGCATTTACAAAAAAGTCTAGTGGCAATGTAATTGGTGAAGTTGGTGAAGACTGGGGGACTCAGCAATCAACAAGACTACAGCCCCTATATATGGCAGATTTTGCAAATTGGCTTGATGATGATAATAAAATTCATCCATGTAATATTGATATAACATATCATGGCTACGAGATATTGGAGGCGGTTTGTATCAGTGCAATGGATAACATTCGTGTTGATCTTCCATTAAATCCCAATAAATGCAAAGATATATTTCAAAGAATGAGAGAAGAATTGCCCGAATGTCCTGAACGCAATTAACAGGAGTTTTTCGATTCGCTCAAAATGACAGCAAAGTGTCACCCTTCCCCCAAACTCGATTTGGGGGAAGGAGCTTCTTGGATTAATACAAAAAATATAATTTCCTAGACAATAAAATTAAACCTATTCGTTTTTTTATTATCCCTTGTTATTTCTTATCAAGGCGAACTTCTTTGCCTGTTTCAGCACTTTTTAAGACTGCTTCCATCATTTGTTGAACAATAAGACCATGTCTAAGCGGAGCTTGGCATTCTTTACCATCAAGTATGCACTCAATAAAGTGATTTGCGATATTATCCCATGCTTCAGTACCTCTCGGTAAATTTACCTTGATGTCTTGAGGAGTGCCATGCTTTGTTGTATAAATTGTTAATGGACTTAGCTTTGCGCCTGCTTCGGTGCCAAAAACCTCAAGCTGAAATTCCTCTGGCTGATGTGATGCCCAAAAACTCTCTACCTGAAGACCTATTCCATTTTCAAATTTTATGAATCCGCCAGCGTAATCATCCGCAGCATATTGCTCATAAATTTCTTTTGGCTTCTGCTCATAATCCCAATATCCAAGCCCCCTAGGACCAAACTTTGCACCAGCGGCACCTAAAGCACTGATTGGTTTTGGCAGACCCATGATCCACCATATAGCATCAAGAACATGAACGCCCATATCACGAAATGCGCCTCCACCTTTCTGAATAAATCCGAGATTCCATGCGGGAATACCACTTCGCCTGACGCTTCTTGCACGTGCATAATAGATTTCACCAAACTGACCATCTCTTGCCATATTACCTAAGTAAATACAGCTTTTATCAAAGCGTGTTGACAGTGACATCATATTTACAACACCTGCGGACTCTGCAGATTCGACTAGCTTCTTTGCGGATTTTTCAGAATCAGCCAAAGGCTTTGTAACCATTACGTGTTTGCCATTTTTAACTGCTTCTAAGGCGATTGGAACATGCCATTGGTTTGGGGTGCCGACAAACACAGCGTCAATCTCTTTGTCTTTGCACATTTTCTTATAATCAGTATAAAACTTTATGCTGTCTTTATTAGGCAGGGAGTTTGCAAAATCTTTCATGCGATCTTCTGCTATATCACAAAGTGCGGTAACTTCTCCACGAGGATTTCGTGAGACTGCCTGACCGTTTGGTCTGCCGATACCCATTCCAACAACACAAAGACGCACTTTTTCTGATGCCATAAGTTTCCTCCATTTTTTGATAGTTTAAATAGATATAGGGGCATATAAAATACGCCCCTATTTTTTTCATGCCAAAAATCGTATATTGCAAATTACTTTTTCAAACCAGCCCATGTTGTAGCAAGCTTTCCGCTGGTATTAACAGCCATGAAAACCTTTGAACCCTCCATTACCATTTTCATCTCTTTTTCATCAAGAGCTTTGTCCCAAATCATTATTTCATCCATTGCAAGGTCTTCTACTGTCCATGTCCCAGGAGCTTCACCTGTTCCAACATAAATGGTAACTTCTTTAAATGTAGGAAGTTTAAAGCTTTCAACTTGTTCACCAATAAATTTGCCATCAACATATATCTTTGTTACTTCTCCATTGGCAGCCATAGCATAATGATACCATTTTTTTAGTTCAAAGGCAAAATTCCCCAATTTTTTATCAGCGTGTCTTCCTGCATCCCAGAAAGGATTTTTTGTTGGATCAATCATAAGGCGGAACTCACAACAACCAGCCTCTGGTGCTTCAATCGAAATGAGTCCATTATAGGTAGTATGAACTGTCATATTAACCCAACACATCATAGATATTTCACCGGTTTTTCCTACTGAGCTAATTATATCGCCTTTAACCTCGCTATTAGTTTTCTGCAAGCGAATTGCTTTATCAAAAACGCCTGCTTCCCATTTTGCTTTTGGCAATGCAGCGTCGAAACCTCGACCAGAAGCGTCTTTTAGAACTTCGCCACCACCTTCATCACAGGGATAAAAGAGCAGTAATCTTTTAAGATCAAGATTTGCCGCACTTGCAGTTGATATTAAAAACATTGTCATAATAGAGTTAGTCAATAATATTAGAAAAACTTTTTTCATTTTGACACTTCCTTTCTTATTTGATCGGTTCTATATGTCAGCTATTCTTATAAAATAATAAATCTATTCTATCTTTATTTAGACACCTCCTTAACACCCCAAAATTTATTATATCCCATTTTATAGCGAAACTTATATCTAAAAAAATCTTTACGGAGTTTTCTCTAATGCTTATCTATCAGTTGACCAAATTAATTTGACAAGTAGTAAGGACAGATTTGTAAACCCGTCCTTACTATTAGGAATAGATATTAGTATTTAACAGATGCCCAAGTCGTTGCTAGCTTGCCTTTCGATTCTACTGCAAGAAACTTTGCCATGCTTGTATCCATATACATCTTGACTTCTTTTTCTGTAAGTGCTTTGTTAAATATAGCAACTTCGTCCATAATGCCGGTATAAAATCTGCTCATACCCTTTTCGTCACCAAGTATTAGAGGGTCTTCAAGATTTACTAGCTTATCATTTGCTACTTGCTTGTCAAGAACTTCACCATTGAGATAACAAAGCCATTCACCCGGCTTATATGTTATCGCAGCATGTTGCCATTCACCTTTTGCAACAGCACCACCAGCACCTCTATTTGGACAAATACGACCACCAGCAAACTTCCAACCTGTATGGAAATGTCCAGCTTTGTTTAGTAGAAATTCAAAACTTTCTCCACCATCAGGACCTTTTGTTATAAGCCCTTGCCATTCCGTTCCATCAAGAGCTGGTTTGATCCATAGCATAAGTGAGATTTCATCAATAAATTCAAGGCTTTTGGAATTCACAACCTCAACAGAATCAGCACCACCAAACTCCAAACCTTTGCCAAATTTACCTGCGACCCACTTTGTGCCTTTTATGATTTTCCCATTGTTGTTATTGCCAGATGTATCATTAACAGTTCCACCCGCTCCCTCATCAAAAGAAAAATATAGAACCAAACCATCAACTTTTGCTGCCATAGCATAAGAACCTAGACATAAAGTCAATATAATTATGGCAGTTACAATCTTTTTTTGCATTAGAAAACTCCTTTTAAATATAGAATCCGAAAAATATGGCAAAAATCAAAATAAGTTGATTTACCCATATAAATTGATGATAAACTGATGTTTGCTTGTCGCTATCACCTCCCCATTTTTATTGAATTTTAAGGCATTATCATTTTACCTTTTTATCTCGCCCCATGTTGATGTAAGTTTACCAATGGATTCGACAGAGATAAACATATCGTTTTCTGTTTCGCCAATTATTACATTATCAACATAGACCAAACCGTAAAGACCAAATTTGCCCGTTTTATACGTTGCGTCTGTTCCATCCATAAGAGGTTTCATTTGTGCAAATGGAGTTTTATCACCCTTTTCTTTGGCATAAGCCTCAAACTTGTCGCCTTTAATCACAAGCCTAAAACTAAACCATTTTTCTGGAGTTGCAGGATATGGGACACCGGACTTAAAGTTATTCCAGTTTCCACCAGCCCTTTTCCAAAAATCAAACGTTGAGCCTTGCCTTCTATCTAAAAGATAAAATTCATTTTCACCCGTAAATCTAAAAAGCACACCCATATAGAAATCTGTTGGAAAGTAAATATCATAATCAACTATGTAGTCCTTCATGTTTGCATCACCAACGACTGCTATATTTCCACCGACATCATGGCGCGCCTGATCTTGTCCGAGATCGGTATGAGCAAAAACTTTGTTATTCTTATTAAGAGGGTCTGCTATGACCTGTGGATTGCCTTTTCCTTTGAATCCAAGGTCCCAACCTTGTGGGAATTTGCCTATTGTATCCCTTTCAAAGTCGCTTGCATAGAACTGCTTTCCAAAAGCAAGTGGAGTAATTAGTATTAATATAGTAATTGCTATTAAGCATTTTTTCATGTTTATCACCCTTTTAGACGTAATTTATTGTATTATGGATTAGAAGATATAGTTAAAAATAATCTTCTAATCCATAATTGTTTTACTTTATTGCTCCCCAAGTAACCGCTAATTTCTCCTTTGGCGCAACAGGAGTTACAACCAAGTCATTAGCAGTTTCACCGATAGCTATATTATCAATATAAATAAGCCCATAAAGACCAAATTTGCCAGCTTTGTATGTTGCATCTTTGCCAGTTATCAAAGGTATATCAAAAGGCTTGCTATCTGCTGCTGATTTCACATAAGCCTCAAAAGAATCTCCTTTGACAACAAGCCTAAATCTATACCATAGTTTTGGAGCAGCATCAAATTTTGCTCCTGCTGCAAGATTAGTCCATGCTCCAGCATTATGCTTCCAAAAATCAAATGTTGTTGGAGATGTGGCTCTCCTATCAAGAAGATAAAATTGTTTTGAATCGATAAATCTAAAAAGAACGCCGATATAGAAATCTTCTGGGAAATAAGCGTCATATTCAACAATGTAATCAGTCATATTTGCATCACCAACAACCCATATATTTCCACCTACATCGTGTCTTGCTTTATCTTTGGCAAGATCGGTATGTGCAAAAACTTTATTCTTTGGGTCCAATGGATCTGCTATGACTTTCGCATTTCCAGCACCTACGAAGCCAAGTTCCCATCCTTTTGGTGGATTACCGATAGTATCGTTCTCAAAATTGCTTGAATAGAATTGTTTTGCAAAGGCAAATGTTGAGAAAACCAATAACAACACAATAACAAAGGCAAACTTTTTCATAAATAGGTCTCCTTTTAATCTAATACATCATTTTAAGGTTAATATTTGTTTCACCAAATATTTATATTAGCTTAATCTAATTTCAGAGTCAACATAAAACACACAATTTTACTGTAATTCTTAATCTTGTGTTATTTATTCTTAATATTACCCCATGTATTTGTGATCTTGTCTTTTGGACCAACAGATGCCTTTAATCCAGTTACGATTTCAAGACCGTTATTCATAATATCCTGAATATCCGCCTGCTCAAGAGGGACTTTAAACAATGCAACCTCGTCAAGAACACCCTGAAGCAAATGTCCACCAGCAGAACCATCGCCAATGCGTATATTTGCAGGATCAGCATCGAGGCTTGGTTTTCCATAAGCCTGCATGCCTTCGTTAACTCCGTCAACATAAACAACAAGACCTGTTTTCTGACCAATAACAGCAGCTAAATGATGCCATTCATCATCAGTTACTGAAGTTTTACTGGCAGGACCAGCCCAAGCACCTTTGGCACCTTTTGTTATACTTACCAATAAAGCACCACCATTGATATTAGTGCAAAGCAAATAATTTCTCGGGTCTTGCCCTCTCATAAGGATTGATTGATATTTGTTTACATTTGCAATCTTTCCCCATGCGACTATTGTGCATTCCTCCAACACAAGGCTATCATTAAACGGAACTTCAATCCATGTATCAGTTCCGTTAAATTCCAATGCCTTCCCGAATTTGCCATTTACAGACTTTAATTTACCAGCAGGTTTGCCATCGTTACCATTACCGGAAACATCCCTTACAACATCACCAACACCATCTTCAAATAACCACATGCCAACAACCTTGCTTTTATCAATTTTTGCATAGGCATCATAAATAAAGACCATTGAAAGAATAAGCAAACAACAAATAACTAATCTCATTGTTAAATCTCCTTTCCTTATTTGTAATATTTTTTAAATCTCTTATCTGGTTCGGTATCATTTAAGACGATGCCAAAAATATTTAGTTTATTATCTTGAATTATCTGCTCTGATTTAGATAGGGCAGATTTCTGAGTTACACCAAATCTGACAACAAGAACTATTCCGTCAGATTTTAAACCAATTGCTATCGAATCAGACGATAAAGTGATTGGTGAAGAATCAATTATAATATAATCAAATGATTTTTTAAGATCTTCTAAAACACTATTCATATTATCTGAAATTAACAAACTTGACAAATTAAGATGATCTTTTCTATTTCCCGGTAGAATTAAATACAGATTATTAATATCAGTTGAGTTAATAGCTTCTTCCAGACTTGTATTTCCCAATATAAGGTCTGCCAATCCTCTTTTGTTATTAACATTAAACATTTTTGCTTGGATAGGATGCCTTTGATTTAAATCAATAAGCAAAACTTTTGACATAGTTTCTGCAAATGATATTGCTAGATTAGCTGATATTAACGATTTACCTTCATTTTGCATCGGGCTAGTTATTAGAATTGTTTTGCCTTGCTTATCAGAAATTGGATTTAATTGCGAGATAATTTCTGTCCTTATAGCTCTATTGGATTCTTTATATAATTCTCTAACCCAAGAATTTTGATCACTATTATTAGATAATAGCATTTTGGATATGTCATCTGTTCTCTTTATACTTGGAATTTTACCAAGAATCTGTATATTACAAATCTTGTCTATTATATCAACAGAATTTATCTTTTTTTCCAAAAATAATGAAAAAAACGCAGAAGATATGCCCAATATTCCTCCAAACCCTATGCCAATTACTAGCAAAACGAGTTTTCTAGGCTTGCTTGGGAATGGTGGGATGATCGCAGGTTCAACTAATTCTGCTGAATCATATTGCATAATAAACTGTGCTTTTAATTCCTCATGTTTCCCGACTAATGCGGTAAAAACTTGCTGATTAAAAATAACTCTTGCTGCCAGATCAGATAATCCGAACTGTTTATTGTATCTCTCAATAGCCTTGCTTTCTTCTTCTTTCATTTTTGCTTTTGTCTTTGCTATCTGATCTTTTAGCTCTATAATTTGTGGATTAGCTTCCGGAAGTTCCCTTCTCATTGATTCTAGCCTAATTTCCATCTGCATAAGGTTGGATTTTAGGTTAGAAATAATTTGAGAGGCTTCTTGAATATTCTTTGCACTAGACATATCACCTCCAAGAAGCAGAGAACCAAATGACGCATCAATCCCTTCTTTGGATTCGTATTGATGAAGTAGTTTTCTTGATGTCTCTAATTCTTCTTTTGCCTGATTTAGCTTGCTTTCCATTTGGCTAATCAGATACTCCCATTTTTTGCGGGATTGCTCTTTAGACATTGATATATATTCATCAGCAAGCGTATTTGCTATTAGCATTGCTTCTTCGGGAGAATCGCTTGCCGCTTTTATTTCTATTAAGTTTGTCTGAGCCTTTCTGGATACTTTGATCATATCGCTGAATCTATTTAGCAATATATTTTGCTCAAGATTAGCATATTTTGGTTTATTTTGTAAATCGAGTTTATCAACCACCTTTTTTAATGTTGATCTGCTCTTAATTAACTCTATTTGTGTAGATATATCACCAGATTGACCAACTGGGAGCATAGCTGTAATTGCGGAAGCTAAACCCTTAGCGCCAGAATCAGGATTTTTTACTAATGCGGTAGCATCATATTGCTTTTTTGCAGTGGCAATATAAAGGACAAATAAAGACATTACAACGATAAAAACAACAGATATAAGCCATATCTTTCTTTTTATAATAGAGATCAGATAATTAATGGAAATTTCCTCATCTGCCTCTGACTGAACATTTATTAATTGAACTTGTTGAGTTTTTTCATTCATATTTCATTTATCCTAAAATCAGTTTTACTGCATATAACATGGCAAATGCGCCTAGACCAAATTTTATTACACCCAATACTTGCCCCCATCTATCAGTTACTTTTTGCACCATAACTTTTGTTGGGACAACAATTATATCACCGGGAGCAAGTTTTTCATTTTCACTCTTCACAACTTTACCATTTGCCTTTACTACATAAACAGCCTTTATATCGGCATCTCTTGAATAGCCTCCGGACATTTTAACATAATCATTTAATTTGTATTTTTCATTGTAAACAAGGGAAGATGGCTGCATAACAGCACCCGCAATAGAAATAGTAAATGACTTTGAAGGTATTACAATAACGTCTCTATCTCTGAGTATGAGATTATCTTTTGATTTAGGATCAATGATTGCATTTGTAACATCAACTAACAATCTTCCAGATGGTAATAGGCTATTTATCTTTCTTGCTGGTGAAACAATCGTTATTTGCTCTTGTCTTATTTCTTCTAATTCAGATGTTGTTGATTGCAATTGTTCAGGAACTTGTGTTAAAGCACCGATACCTGTTCCTACAACGCCCTGAATAATATCGGTAACAACAGAACCTGCTTGGGAATTAGATGCCCCTTTTGTTTTCTGCTGGCTAGTAACACCCGATTTGAGCAAAGCACTTGCATATTCCCTTTGATATTCTTGATTTGCAAGCTCATTAAACAGAACTCCTAATTGACGAATGCTATTTTTTTGCTCATTAAATACTAACTGATCAATGTCTCTTGTTATGGTTGATGCCTCAGGATAGGCATTATCTGTTAAGCCTCCTGCTCTTTGTATCAATTGGATTAAGGTTTCATCTTGTTTCAGAGCATATTTGCCCGGATATTTTACCTCACCATTAATTGTAACTATCTGCAGTTTTTCCAAAAAATTGCTTTCTTTTCGGACAAAAATTACATCTCCACTTCTTAAATCTATATCAATTGAAGTATCTCCCTCAGCTAATTCCTTTATATTTACTGGTAATGAGATGCTTTTTCCATCAGCTTCTATTCTTGAAACTTCCGCGCTACTAGCCCCCTGAAGAATTCCTCCTGATAAAAATAACAAGTCTGATAATTTCATATTTAATGATTTTATATAAGTATCAGGTCTCTGAACTGCACCATAAATAGTTACTGAATTTTCAGGTTCATATTCCGCCTCTTTTATTGTATATACTCTTAATGTATCACCATCTTCCAACAATATATCAGATTTTTCGTTATGCAGAAGCGCCTCTCCCAAATTAATCGGTATCGTCATATATTGTTCAAAATCAGGACCAAATCTCATTAAATCAGCACGTTTCATGTAAGCATTTGGAAGTATACCTCCTGCCCTCTGTATTAGATTCGATACCCTCATACCATCTGTTCTCTCAAAAGTCCCGATTTTCTGTATTGCACCGTTTATTGATACCTCTCGCTTTGGCTCCCATCTAGCTTCATTATACTTGTAAATTATTAGCTCATCACCATCTTTTAGTTCGAAATTATGACTTGGATCGTCTTCTAATGCTAGCTTAAGGTTGATAAAAAAGCCTTGTGTAGTCATTTGTCTTTCACCAAGCCTTAATAACAAAGCCATATTTGGGTAAGCATCAGGTAACAACCCACCAGCAATATTGATAAGATCGGATACCTTCATACCATCTGTCCTTGTGTATACCCCTGTCCTTTGGATAGCACCAGTGACCTGAACAGTACGATCTGCTTCCCATTTTGCCTCCTTATAGGTATATATCAGCAAAATGTCACCATCTTCTAGTAATAAATTATTTTCCTTATCCTTTTTTAAAGCAAGATCGAGATTTATCGGCATATATATAGTCAATTCGCCTTTGTTATTGCGCCTCATAAGAGATGCTCTATCGAGATATGCGCTTGGTAAAATTCCGCCTGCCTTAATCAAAAGGTCATATATTGTCATTCCGTCTGAACGTTCATAAGAACCCGGTTTCTGTATTGCACCATGTATACTTACTACTCTATCTGCTACCCATTTTATATCGGATTTTGAATAGATGATTAGCTTATCTAACTGATTGAGTAATATATTGTTTTCATTATCTCCCACAAGCACTTTTGAGAGATCAATAGGAATTAGCGTTGTTGTTCTTTTATCAGGATTTAGCCTTATAAGATCAGCCCTTTCCTTGTATGCCTCATTAGTCAAATCTTGCGCAGAATTTATCAAATCTAGTATTTTCATACCATCTCTAAGTTGGTATACACCCGGCATATTAACTTTACCCTCAATTGTAACTGTATTTAGTTTTTCAGATGGTATAGAGAAAACCGTTACAACATCTCCATCAAACAGCTTTGTATTTAGATTTGATGTATCTGACAAATCTATATCAAGGACAATTCTTCTCTTACTTGGATCAACAGAATCTATTTTTATTCTCTGTAAAAAGCCAGTAGGACGCACCCCACCAGCAAGCTCAATTAGTTCACCTAAATTATCTGATTCTTTTAATTCATATATTGCAGGTCTTTTAACTTCTCCTGCAATTGTTATAGTTCTGCCAATCTGTGGGATAAGTATTACATCTCCATTGTCGAGGTCGTAATCTTGGCTAGAATCGCCTTTCATGAGAAATTTGTAAAAATCTACCGATTTTGTTCCATTTGTCTTAATAAGTTTTATATCCCTAAGAGTGCCATTTTCGGTTGGTCCACCACATATATTAATAGCATTGAACAAGGTTGTTAGTGCGCTTACTGCATAATTTCCCGGTCTGAAGACTTCTCCTGCTATCGATATTTGAATGCTTCTGAGTTTATCTAAGGTTGCATAGAGTTTTAAATCCTTATACGCAACTCTTGAAAGCTCAGACTTCACAGACTCCTGAAATTGTAATAAAGTCATGCCTCTAACAACCATTTTACCAACTCTATTAATCATAACTTCGCCCTTATCATCGACTATGATAGACTCAATATTTTGATTAGTAGCATTTGATTCTGACCAGTAAGTTAATGTTATTTTATCACCTGGACGAAGAATATATCTGTCTGGAATTGTTGCGTTTATATCTGCATCTTTCATATCTATAGGGGCAATATATCCTGATATTGCATCTTTGGTTTCAGTTCTGGTATCTGATAGAAGCATCTTTATTTTTTCAGACTCAATTATCCTGTTCCTTGACGAAGAGAAAAAATCATAGCCATATAGCCTTGATAAAATTGGTGACTTTGATTCAGGCATATCTATTTTGCCATCTATTGCTTTGATTTCTCTTATTTGTATTTTGATTTGCTCTTTTTTTATATTTATTGGAAGCTTTGACATCAAAATATTAGAAATAAAATCTATATTTTTTCCCGCAACAAGAATATTTCCCAAAGGTGAATAGTATATAGTCCCATCTGATTGCACTACCGCAGTTATATCATAATTACTACGTCCATTAATAGAAATGCTTATAACGTCTCCAGATTTAATCTTATAAGTAAAAAGCTCATCTTGACGAACTTCTAAAAAATTAACATGTCCTTTTATTGAAACAATTACTTGTGGATTTTCCAGATAGCGACTGAGTTTTGCTTCGATAATTTTTCCTGCCTGCGCTTCTGTATATCCTGATAAAACAAATTCCCCAAGTTTTGGATGAATAATTTTTCCATCAGGAAGAACATAAGCCATAATATCATAATCACTAATACCTTTTACAGATATATTGATTACATCTCCTTTGGAAATTATGTATTCTTTTTGCTCTTGTTTTTCCTCAGTTAATAATGTTCTTTCGGGATTGGTTTCCCCTACCGCAAGTTTACCTTTCTGCACAGATACCTTTACGCTTGCATCAGGTATGGAAGATGTCAATCTGACTTTTATTTCATTCTGAATCATATTTATTGTTTTATTAGTTGCTTGTATTTGTCCAAGTTCTGGATGTATAATCTGTCCATCTTTTTGAATTATGGCTTGATAATTAAGCTCTTCATGGTCTTTTACGATAATGTTTAACAAATCACCTTGTTTGGCAACATAATCTCCTGGTGAGGTTGAAACCATAACCTGTGGATTGAACATTACTTCATTTAATTTATCTTTTATATTTTCTTCAATTTGTTTTGTATTTAACCCAACAGCCTGTAATTCGCCAAAATTTAAGTATTCGATTTTTCCTTTTTCGTTGACAATTACGCTTTCATTATAGCTTTCATTATTTTTGACAATGATATTGAGAATATCGCCTGATTTTATAGTAGACGGTTTTCTTATTAGTTCTATATTTACAACAGGTGAACTTACATAAGGTAATAGAATATTAGCAATTTCTTTTGTAAGTTGATCAATTGTTAATCCAGAGGCTCTAATAATATCAAAAGATAAATATTTGATCATGCCATCCTGATCTACTGTAATCGTTTTATTATAGTCTTCATTATTTTTAACAGTAATATTAAGTTTATCACCGGGTTGGATAATCGTTCCCATTGTTTGATCATTTTCTTTTATTGTGCTACTAACATTTGACCAAACCTGACTGATTGCACTTTGGCTCAAAAATAGGCATAATGATAAACTAATAAAAATATAAAATATAAAATATTTCTCAAATATTTTCTTTCTTCTTAACATTCTAAAATACCTCGAATTTGATTAATGGATATGCTTTTGTTAATTCATCTATCTGATACATTTTTATTATACAAGAGATTAACAAATGCTGTCAATAACATTACCTGAAGATCAGACATAAGTTCGGACAAATGGAGTTTCTTATGATAAAATATAAAATCATTATTTCAATGTAGATAACGACAAAATAACAGGCATAATAAGTTGTGGATTAGAGAATAAGACACTTAGCCTCAAGATGATGTCTGCAAGTCAATTGATGGTTATCTTCACTGATGCGATTTGCATCAGAAACAGAAGGCAATTTGATATATCATTCTTCTTTGGAAACAGCATATGGCAAAAACTAAGGATTAATCATAAATCTCTTTTTTTCTTGACATTTTAGTATTCATCAATTAAAATCTTTTTTGGAAAAGAAAAGACAATTTCTCTGAAAAAATGCCTTATAAGACCAATTACGCAGAGCTTGATTTTATCCGATCTGATGTTTAGAGATGGCTTATTTTTCTTTCTTATCAAGATTTTATATTTATTGTCAGCACTTGGATTTTCAAGTATCCCAGAAGGGGAGTGTATGAATGAAATGTTATTTTTGCAATAGCGATATTGAAAAAGACCTATCATTTTGCCCATCTTGTAATAGTCCATTAGTTTCATGTCGTAATTGCAAATGTGAAAAATATTTTAGTCCATTAGCAAATTATTGTGATAAATGCTCTTCCTTTATAGGCGATATAAATGTTCCTCAGCATTACTCATCCAAATCACTTAAATTATCCAGCCTGTTGAATATTGGCATGAGGCCACCTGTAAATATTGAAGTAAATCTGCTTGATGGACAATTTGACGGAAATCTGTTAATTGCACTAGGATTTTTATTTGTAGTTTCTAAATCGGGTCGCATCTGGGTGTTGAATCCCAAAACTCTTAAAGAATATCAAGGGACAGACATTATCCAACTACCTTTGGATAATGCCAAAACAAGCCCAGTTATTGCAAAATATATGGCAAAATTGAATGATGGTAGCGATATATGTAGGAATTATCTATTTATTGCCTCTGATGACGAAATTCTGCGTGTATCCATTGGATATAAGTCAAAAGAAAAGCCCATTGTTCTATCCAAGCCACAAAAATGGAATTTGGATGGCAAATGTCTAACGAACCCAATATATCTGAAAAATAACATCATAGTCGGTACAGATTTGGGGCTAATAGCATATAATATTGATGGAGAAAAGGTTTGGAAATATAATCTACCGAATGAAAAAATCGCAACACAACTATATGATGATGGGGATAAGATTTTCTTTGGTACTCGTCTCGGAAATAGAATCTGTATCCATGCAGTAAATACCAGCAATGGAAAATCTGCATGGGATGAAAGCTATAAAGTAAGCTCAAGTGAAATAAGAGAAATACATATAGAGATTCAATCCAGAAGGCTAATATTCTTTGATGACGATGGAAAGCTTCATAACCTTGACATTCATGGCGATATTCATTATATACCACAAACAAATAAAATATCAGATCGTCCAATAGCAACGGGATTATCTAATGAGCAAGTTTTTGTAATTACTGCAATGGGTAATATTCATTGTCTGGATTTTTTTGGTGGTATGGCTAGACCACATTTTGCTATCGGTGGGCAACTATTTTTTCATTCACATTCTGCTATTGGCGCTGATTTTATTGTGTTTGCCGGTTATGATGGAACGCTACTATTCGTGAGGACTAGCAATATTTCAAACAGAAATATCGAAGTTTATATGGTAACAGAAATTTCAGTTCAGGGGGAAATAATATCAACACCCATAATATCTGACGGATGTCTGTATATGCTATCTGAATATGGTTCCCTTATAAAGATTTGTAAAAATAGTAATCATTGAAAAATGCCATTATGAGATAGATATATGTCTTTTATATAGCCTTATCCTAAACAGGAGGTTTTTAATATGCGTCGGCATCCGTTAAGTCTTTTGGTTATCCTGCCATTAATCATGATCATATTTCTGCCTTCACTCTCCTTGTGCTATCAAGTTATAGCCGACAAAAGAGAAATCAAACAAAACGAAGACGATACATACTCGCTTAATGCTACAATAAAAATTGTTGAACTATCTCAAAAGCTTGATATAAAACTTGCTATAAAAATTACAAAAGCGGATGGAACTGGTGACATGGTAGCTATTGCTGGAACAGACGACGGATTATATACTTTTAGGACTATGACGCCAAGAGAGATACCAACTATGTGATACCTAATCAATTATAGAAGTTTTGGGGGATTGTTTTATCTAGTATAGTATTGATTCTGGTTTGCTTTAGTTTTATATTTACAGTTTTATATTATTTGCATTTGAAACCAAAAAGGTAGCAAAACAATGAAAAATATCGCATATTTTTTGTTTATGTCTTGTTTCATGGTTGTTAGTTTAACGTGTATCTCGCAAGAAATTCCAACTGCTAACGCAGCATGGAAACCTGAAGGTAATGTATGGGTAGATATTTCCGGCAGTATGAAAAATGAGATAGATTTTGTACGTTCAGACTTGGTTAACATAATTCGTCATGGGAATATTCAGGTTAAATCCATAAAGGGATTCTTTAACAGGATTAGTGATAAAACTATTAAGGAACATGATTTTTCTAGTTTGGATGACCTGAAAATTGCAGATAATCCTGTTGATACGCTCAGTCCATTGATTGATTGTATGAAAAGAGGCATAGCAGACCTAAAAGATTATCAGATTCTTCTTTTTGCGACCGATGAGATCAATGAGGCACAAGAAGGAAGCATAGTGATTAAAGAATGTATAAATAAATTCAGAGATGCACTTCTGGATGATAAGAGTTGCCCATGGGTATTCTTTATGGATGATGAAAATTCAAGGTATAGAATATATATAATGATACGGTATAATCCGGCAAAGGTGAGTGTAGCCCAACAAGATAAGATTGCGGTACAGTTTTTGGGCTTTTTGGATAATCTTTGCGGGAAAATGGGGAGAAAGGCAGAACTTTTTTGGTTTCAACCTCCAGGCAATTTTGTCGTCTTTGATATAAATCCATTGAATATTTGGGAAACATGGCCATCTGGAGTCGAAATAGACTCAAGATATAGTTATCAAATCAAATATACGCCAAGAGCCTATCAGATAATAGAGGGGAATTTTAGTATAGATGCAAATGAGCCACTGGCTGTTATTGGTTTTTCAGAAAAAAGCAGTATTAGTGATTATAAGGCGGAAATATCTAGGGTTGATATTTCACAAGAAAATGAGCAAAACCTTGATCCTCATACTATACAGCTAGGAAATATGAGCAGAGCGGAACCAATAGATATTAAATTTAAACTTAATTTCAGGTCGCCAAAGCCAAATTGGAAGGATTTTCTCTTGTTACACGGTAAAGGGCGGGTTGCTGGTAATATTCCGGGATTAACTTCTGATGTAGTTTTTAGTCCACCTCAAGATGAATATCCAAATTTGATAATAAGAGATGCAACCGAGCGCATAGATAAAGATATTAATATAAATCCATGTAAAGCTAATATAGGATTCCAATATATTATTCGATTTCCAGCCTCATGGTGGTTTTGGCGTATACTTCTTATATTGGCTTTCTTAGTGATAATAATTTTTGTTATTGCATATACAACACGACCTCGCAATATGGGGAAGATTGAATTGCTGGCTGATGGAGTTTATTTATTGACTATGGACACAGATCATGAAATGTCCAGATTAATTGAGAAACAAATTGGTGATGAATTTATTCAGCTAGGGCGCATAATGAAAGGTAAGGATCGCAAAAGCATGAAGTTTGCCCCTTCTGATAAAATAGGATTAATAAACGGACAGAAAATTACAGTCAATAGCAAACCAATAACCATGTATATAAATAATCCCATAGTCTTGGAGCTTTTGACAAATGATAAAATACAAGGCAGTTCATACGCTATAAAAAATACAATTAATCTTATATTCAGGCAAGCTCTAAGGCAAAAAGGAGAGATTGCTGAAAAACCTTTTTATCCCTGATGCTAACCGTCTTACTTGGTCT
>CAZMCH010000080.1:0-19659 GCA_964564735.1 uncultured bacterium | reverse complement strand
GGTGGTAAGCCTGCCATAACTCGAGAATAATTTTCAATCCCATTACAAAATCCAATCTCTCTTATCATCTCAAGATCAAACCTTGTTCGCATCTCAATTCTTTGCGCTTCAATTAGCTTGTTTCTACTGATAAAATAGCTTATTCTTTCTTGAAGCTCCTTTTCAATCTCGATAATAGCTTGTTCTAGTCTATCATCAGAAGTCATAAAGTGCTTTGCAGGAAAAATAAATATTTCCTCTGGTTTATCAATTATTTCACCTGTGACGGTATGTATTTCTGTTATTTTCTCAATTTCGTCGCCAAAAAGCTCTATTCTATATGCTGTATCTGCATAAGCGGGAAATACTTCTATAACATCACCTCTTGCTCTAAATGCACCACGTATAAGATCTGTATTATTCCGCTCATACCTGATGTCAACTAAGGCACGTAAAAGATTACCTCGTTTCATTTTATCACCGATTTTAAGCCTTATTGCCTGACCTTCATATTCCTCTGGTGACCCTAAATTATATATACACGACACACTAGCAACTATTATAACATCTCTACGCGACATAAGCGCACTTGTAGATGCCAATCTTAGGCGATTGAGTTCCTCATTGAGTTTAACATCTTTTTCAATATATAGGTCATTTTGTGGAATATATGCTTCTGGTTGATAATAATCATAGAAGCTTACAAAATAATGAACAGCATTATTGGGAAAAAAGTCTTTAAATTCTCTATATAATTGCGCTGCAAGTGTCTTATTATGAGATATAACCAATGTCGGTTTTTGGACATTTTCTATGACATTAGCCATAGTAAATGTTTTTCCTGACCCTGTTATTCCCAATAAAGTTTGATATTTGTATCCTGCGAGTATCCCATCTGTAAGTTGCTGAATCGCTTTTGGTTGGTCGCCACTTGGCTTAAAATCTGAGACAATCTGAAATTCTGGCATATTAATTTACCTCCCTTTCAGACAGAAATTTTATATTAATCGTTACCAATAATCAAGTATAAAGTTTGATATTTAATGATCAAACATGATTTTTGACAAATAAACCTTCACATGATAAAATCTTTAATATTGCATTTTCGTAAAAATAATTACAAGAAAACCCTTTATTTTCAATAGTCTATCATCTGATCTCATCTGTTCAAAAATCAAAGACGATCAGCGTTAAAAATTCAGCGAAAATCAGTGATTTATTCCTTTTTTGCAACGTTAAAGGGTAAAATATAGAATCATAAAAAATCATAGAAGGTTGCTTGTGTCTAAACTCATGCCGTAAGATCAGGGTTTTATATTGTATTTATTGTTTTGGAAATGTATAATATTCTATGATTATGACTTATAGAGATAATTATATGAATTTCATATCACATGTAATATCAAATTGATATTGTGATAACTAAATAACAATAACGGAGGTAAAAATGCTTAGCCAAGATGAAATAAAAATCATAGCAGAAAAAGCAATATCTATGTCTAAAGCAGATGAAACGGAGGTTCATGTTGGCAGTCATAGGAGTTCATTAACAAGATTTGCTGAAAACCATATACATCAGAACGTATCAGAGGATAACAACTATTTTTCGGTAAGCGTTATATTTGATGGACGTATGGGAGAGGCAAGCACAAATAAACTTGATGATGAATCTATAAAGAAGGCTGTCCTAGATGCTACTGAAATCGCCAAGTTTGCACCAAAAGATGATGAATTACTTCCACGTCTGGGAGAGCAAGAATATCAAGAAGTCGATTCTTATGATCCAGAAATAGATGAGATAACACCTATGGATAGAGCAAAGGGTGTATCCTATATTATTAAACTATGTGAGAAAAATAACTTGAAAACTGCAGGTGCAGTATCAGATGGTAGTGGCGCAAGCGCAATGGCTAACTCAAAGGGTTTATTTGCTTTCCATAAAGGAAGCGGGATAAACTTCAGCGCAACCGCAATGGGCGAGACTAGCTCAGGATGGGTTGAAAGATCATCGCATAAAAGAGCAGATATTAATATGGAAGAACTTGCTCAAATAGCTGTTGATAAAGCATTGAAAAGCCAGAATCCGAAAGAGATTCCACCGGGAAAATATACTGCAATATTAGAACCACATGCAGTTTCCGAATTAGTTGGATTTATGTTGGGAGGTTTTAATGCTCTGGCTGTTGATGAAGGACGGAGTTTTCTAAGTGATAAAATGGGTAAAAAGGTTGTTGGTGATTATATTACAATGTTTAGCGACCCATATCATCCATTACAACAAGGGCGACCTTTTGACGGTGATGGTGTGCCAACGAAAAAGGTTGAGCTAATTAAAAATGGCATCGCTGAAAACCTTGTATATGACCGTCTTACTGCAAAAAAACATAATGTTGAACCAACAGGTCATGGTGGCGGAGGTAGAAACGCCTATGGTGCGTATCCATCATACCCAGTTATACTAGGCGGAAAAGCAACGCTTGATGAGATGATCGCCTCAACAGAGAAAGGCATACTTGTAACAAGGTTCTGGTATACAAACTTCGTTGATCCAATGCAAGTGATCGTAACAGGAATGACGAGAGATGGAACATTCTGGATAGAAAATGGCAAGATCGCTTATGGAATAAAGAATTTCAGGATAAATCAAAATGTCCTAGAAATGCTGAGCAACGTCGAAATGATGTCTGAGTCTGTCTTAGCAGATGGAATTGTTATACCCGCAATGAAGGTTAAGGATTTTAACTTCTCAAG
This sequence comes from uncultured bacterium, assembly GCA_964564735.1. Lineage (GTDB taxonomy): Bacteria > Poribacteria > DTPJ01 > DTPJ01 > DTPJ01 > CAZMCH01. The sequence continues at coordinate 16,929 of CAZMCH010000080.1, read as the reverse complement.
CGGAAGTGATGCAATATAAATCAATTCACAATTTATAAGGACTTATGATTAAATAACTTCCCTATTTATTTATTGGAGATTTTCTCCATAGATAAACCACAGGCAAGCATTTTCCCCTCTTGGGAGGCAATTAAAGGGGGTTCAAACAAGTAAGTTATTTAATCATGGATACTAAAGGGAGAATCACAAGTGGAAATAAAAAACGTCGTCGTAACAGGTCAGAATCAAGTAGAATTACAAAACGCAGAGATAGATGATAAAAATCTCGGTGCAAGAGATATTCTTATTGAAACAGAATGGACTTTCATCAGCACAGGAACGGAACTAGCCAATTATACAGGCAAAGAGCCTAAAGTATTTCAGCCGGGGCAGTGGTGCGCATATCCTTGGAAATCAGGATATTCAAATGTCGGTATAGTCAAAGCTATTGGTAATGGCGTATCTCGTGCAAAAGTTGGCGATAGAGTTTTTACCTATGGCAATCATGCGTCTGCTGTTCGCATTAACGAATCAAGCCTAGTGATAAAAGTTCCAGATGATATTGATTCGGGAATTGCCTCTGCATCAAGGATGGCAGGAGTTGCCGCAACAGCTATCGTTTTGAGTGAGATTAAATATAATCCCTGGGTTGCTGTCTTTGGTTTGGGATTAGTCGGTAATTTAGCAAGCCAGTTCTTCAAAATAAAAGGCTGTCGGGTCATAGGTGTTGATCCTGTTGATTATAGAAGAAAATTAGCGGAAAAATGTGGAATAAAATATACTCTTGGCGGAGATGCTGAGACTGTCCAAAAGGGCATATCAGAGATAACAGGCGGTCAAATGGCAAATATAACCGTTGATGCAGTTGGGCATAGTGCAGTCGTAATGCAAGCCCTAAAAAATACTGCTTCACATGGTCAATTGGTTATACTTGGTTCTCCAAGAGTTTCTGTTCAAGGCGATCTGACGGAATTATTGTCAGATGTTCATTTGAGATGGATAAAAGTAATCGGTGCTTTGGAATGGTGTATCCCGATTTATCCCGATAACGGCGTTTTTATGTCGCAATTTACCAAACAACAGATGATATTTGACTGGATTAGAAGCGGAGATTTAAAAGTAAAGGAACTCGTTTCACACACTTTAAAGCCAGAACAGATAAAACAGGCTTATGATGGATTATTGAATGAGCCACAGACATACACAGGCGTATTATTGAAATGGAAATAGCTATTTATCTGTCATTCCCACGTAAGTGGGAATCCAGCATTTTGGCAAATTAATAGATTCCCGTTTTCACGAGGACAGGTTTCACGGGAATGACATTTGTGGGAGATAAAAAATTATGATAGTTACACCAACACCACAGCAACTTGAGTGGCAAAAATCAGAATTGACGATGTTTCTGCATTTTGGCGTTAATAACTTTACTGATCAGGAATGGGGAGACGGAACAGAAGACCCAAAGATATTTAATCCAGTTAAACTTGATACAGATCAATGGGTTCAGGTTGCCAAAGATGCTGGATTCAAGTATATGATCATCACAGCAAAACACCATGACGGATTCTGCCTTTTCCAGAGCAAATACACCGATCATTCCGTTAAAAACAGCCTTTGGAAAGATGGAAAAGGTGATGTTGTGGGTATGCTTGCTGAATCATGCAGAAAAATAGGAATGAAGATGGGCGTTTATTTATCTCCCTGGGATCGCCATGAAAAAACCTATGGAGATTCGCCTGCATATAATCAATATTTCAAAAATCAGCTTACAGAATTGTTGACGAATTACGGAGAAATTGCAGAAGTCTGGTTTGATGGCGCATGTGCAGAAGGACCAAACGGCAAAAGGCAGGAATATGACTGGCAGGGATTTTATGATGTAGTTCGTAAATGTCAGCCTAATGCTCTCATTGCAATCTGTGGTCCTGATATTCGTTGGGTTGGCAATGAAGATGGCTTTGCACGTGAAACAGAATGGAGTGTCCAAGACCCAAATCCACAATTTCATCCTGACGCAAAAGGGAAAGTCTGGTATCCTGCGGAATGTGATGTTTCAATACGTCCCGGCTGGTTCTGGCACGCAAGCCAAGATTCACAAGTAAAGACTCTTGAGCATTTGATTGATATATATTATAAGTCCGTTGGACGCAACAGCGAATTGCTTTTGAATGTTCCACCAAATAATCTTGGTTTATTTGCTGATCCTGATGTCCAAAGACTCAAAGAGTTTCGCAAAGTGCTGGACGAAACCTTTGCTGTTAATCTTGCTTTTGATTCACGTGTAAAAGCTGACAGCGCAGAGATGGGATTTCCAGCGGAATCAGCAACAGATGACGCTGATGATACTTACTGGATGCCAAAAGATGGCAAGACAACGGGAACTCTAATCGTTGATGATTTTGGTGATAGGACTGTTACTTTTGATGTAGCGATGATCAAGGAAAATATAAGGTCAGGTCAAAGGGTAGAGGCTTATTCTATTGAGGCTTGGGACGGAAAAGAATGGAAAGAAATAAGCAAAGGGACGACTATCGGTCATAAAAAACTTGATCGATTCCCAGAAGTAACAGCCCCAGCAGTTCGCCTGAATATTCTTCAATCTCAATATCCACCGCAAATATTATCTTTTGGGCTGTATAAAGCACCGAAATTATAGAAAACAGAACCACATATAAAGTAAAATGTCTATGAAAACTTACGCTTGGAATGAGGAAAAGAATCAAATTCTGAAAACGCAACGGAATATATCTTTTGAAGAAGTAATTACTCATATTGCAGTTGGTGATTTACTTGATATTATTGAGAATACAAATCAAGAAAAATATGAGGGACAATATATATTTATAGTCAAAATGCGGGATTATGCTTGGCTTGTTCCGTTTGTTGAAACAGAAAATGAAATATTTTTAAAGACGATAATTCCAAGCCGAAAAGCAACCAAGAAATACTTGGGAGATAATTAAAATGGTTAACAAATTAAAATTAGATATTGAAGAAAAAGATTTGCTGGATTCCTATGAAAATGATGAATGGCAATCTGTTGACATGACATCAGAAAAAATACAGCAATATCAGTCTTATGCTATCAATGCTCTTGAAGCGGATGGAATAGTCAGTCTTGTATTTGCAAAAGATGATCTTAAAGCGATTCAGCAAAAGGCAATGGAAGCTGGAATATCTTACCAAGCCCTAATCACGAATATAGTTCATGAGTTCATATCAGGAAATCTTGTTGAAAAATCGTAATCTTGGTAATATCTTGAATACATTGCAATCCCAATATCCGCCTCAAATTCTCTCTTTTGGGCTGTATAAAGCACCGAAATTATAGAATAAAGGAGAATCGCATGGAAGTTGAAATTATGCGTCATGCTCTAGATAAAGTTCCAATATCGCTGATAATTGATGATTCAACGCTTTTGGTGAACCTCAATTATTTTTTCATACGTGATCGCAACATAGCAACAGGTGAAAATATGCGCTGGGAAGATATACCCATATCGCATCCTGAATCTTTCACAAGGGAATTTGCGGAATGGTGTCTTGATAACGGCGTAAAAGGCAAATTCAGCGTTGTGCCATGCCCAGCAGCATTAGGACGTATAGACGAAGGCTTGCCGATGTTCAGCAAAGCTCAGCAGGAAAGCTGGCTAAAAATGTGCCGTGAAGTGATACATCAGGCTTTTGATATAACGCCTGAGATGATCACTCATACATTCGTTGTTGATCTTAAAACATTCCAGCCACTTGAATCAAGGATATGGGAACAATACGAATGGGCTACTTTGCCCGAAAATCAAGAGGAATTATTAACAGAATATATTGCAACAGCCTGCAGAATCTTGCATAACGTTGGTTTAACTCCCGAAGGCGTAACCTCTCCCGGTGGTTTTGGTGGTCGTCCATTGGAGTTATATGCAAAGCTGACAGGTATAGCTGTCCGAGAGGTTACGGGCAATCCAACTCCATATTTCTTCAAACGCTTTGCTGATGATAAAGTGGAAGTGCCTGTCTGGTATGCGGATAGAGAATCTGGAACAGCAGTAGGCGAAATTCTTGCGTCAACAGGCGATTGGACTGGTTCTTGGACGGGCTATGATGAGGTTAGTGTTGACAGATACATTACTTCCGATCTGCAAGGTGGTCGTATCCCTGCTCTTATAAATGCAGGTGAACCAGTCATTTTTTGCAGTCATTGGCAGGGCTTCTATGGTATGCACAATGACGATAGACGTGGATTCAATACACTAAAAGCGGTTGTTCGTCGAATAAAAGAACTTGACCCAAAGGGAATAAAAACACAATGGCGAAAGTGTAGCGAAATAACAAATTATTCCTGCGCTCGTGAAATGGCTGAAATCAGGATTGATGGCTATAAGATAAGCCTTGATCTTCCTGTAAGAGTTCCAGACCTGACTTTATGTGTAAGAGATTCAGCGATTAAAGGAATTTCTGTTGATAATGTTCCATTAAAAAAGGCTCTATCTCGTGAGGATTTCAAGAGTGCGACATTTATTACAGAACCAGATAAAACCCTTGTTGCATTTAACCCAAAACAGCGTAATGTAGAAATAAATATTGATAAATAACATTAAAAGTTTCCCTTTGCAAAGTATCACAAGGGATTAAAGCTTCAACCTTATGTCCTGTTTTGTGTCTTGGTGGTAAATACAAATTCTTACGCCAACTCACATTATCAAATTATTACAAAAAATAGCCAGTAAACAAAGACATTGATTATTGTTAATGGGATTCCGACCTTTGCAAATTCCAGAAACGTTATTGTTTCACCTGATTTCTTTTCTGCATTTTGGATTATTATGACATTGCTTGCAGCACCAAGTATTAGCAGATTGCCTGCGATTGTGCTTCCTGCCACTAATGCCATAAACTCATCAGTTGCCCCCCCGGCATGTAACAGCATTGGGATATATAATGCAACCAAAGGCACATTTGATATTAGCTGACTCAAAATAACACTTACAATTAGTATCATTGGCATTGAAAGTATATCAATATCAATAGTTTCTATTGCAGACTGAAAAAAGCCTGTATTCCAGACACTCCTCATCAATACAAACATAGCTGAAAAGAAGATTAGCGTATGCCAATCGACCTTTTTGATTATATGTATCCTTTTTTTGCTAAAAAAGATAATCGGCAATGACGACAAAAGGGTTATATATACTAATCTGATCTCCAAATGTGGATATAAGCATGATGCAATAATCTTTATTAATATGAGGATCATTAACATAAATAGAGATATTTTTGATAATCTTGACAAGCTATGATCTTTGATTTCTTCTTGATAATGATTTAATGAATTATTATCAAAATGATCTCTATAAAAAAGCCTTATTACAAGAAATGCGACAAAAAGATTTATGATTGTTGGTATGAAAAGAAATTGCAGGAATACTACAAAAGGATTCTTAATATTTGCCTCAGTAGCGATCATGAGATTTTGCGGATTGCCAATTGGGCTAATCACACTCCCAATTGTTACAGAAAAAGCTAATGTAATCAACAGGATTTTCGGATTTATCCTGTGATTTTTTGCCAAAAGCAGAACCACAGGAGTCCCAATAATCGCTAGGGTATCATTCATTAAAATTGCAGAAGCGATGCCCATACCAAAAAGAATGATTAATATAAGCTGATTTTGAGTTTTGGCACGTTTGAATATTTGATATGCCAGATGTGAGAGATACCCACTTTCCTCCATTGCAGAGCCAATGACAAACATGCTAAACAAAAAGAGCATAACATCAATATTTATGGATTTAAGGGCATCTATTGGAGTGATTTGACCACTTAATAGGACTAATAAAGCCCCGCCAAGCATTATTTGCCATATGTGAAGCCTGATATTGCCAATGCGCCTGAATGCGATAAGTAAAAATACGAGAGATAATATAATTATAGGAATTATCATAAAAAAGCTGTTTTTAATTTTCCTGTCTTACTATACGAAACCCAAGATTAAATAAGCGATGATTGGGAGTATTATATCCCCTATAAGCCGACCTAGCAAATCTTGATAGATAATAGAAACTTCCGCCACGAAAGACATGGTTATCGCTTGATTCTGGTCCCTTTGGGTCAATCTGCGGTTCTTCTGGATAATCACCATAAAAATCATGCACCCATTCCCAAACGTTTCCGTGCATATCATAAATTCCCCAAGGATTCGGCAATTTTTGTCCTACTTTATGAGCAAAGTAATTTCCCAAATCATAGGTATTTTTCCCATGCCAGCCATAATCATCTAGCTTGCTGACATCATCACCAAATGAATAAGCGGACTTTGTTCCTGCTCGACAGGCATATTCCCATTCTGCCTCTGTTGGCAATCTGTATATTTCTTTACCCTCTGCCTCATTTATTTTCTTGATAAAATCTTGGGTATCGTTCCATGAGATATAGACTGCTGGATAATCACCATCTTTTTTAAAGAATATTTGTCCTTCCCAAGGTTGTGTATTCATCACTTTTTCCCATTGCCCCTGAGTGATCTCATATTTGCCTATCCAGAACCCCTTTGTAATAGTCACCTTGTGCTGAATTTCGTTGATTTCCCTGCCAATTTCTGTATCAGGTGAACCCGTAATAAAATCACCCGCTTCTATCCAGACCATTTCCAATTCTGCACCATTAGGCAAAATAAATATATTTTCCTTGTGTGATTTTTCTTCCGAAGCAAAGGCAAAAGCGGATACCGCAAAAAATATACATGATGTTTTTAGAAAACAGCTTATCATTGACAAACTCCCCACATTAAAAAATTACCTTGTTTTTGTTCTAAATGAGTATCTAGCAGGATCAGGCGGATAGCAAGATGCGCCACCTATCAAAGGCATTCTGCTTGAATAATTTACACCATACAACTCAATAGCAATATTTGTATTATATGGCAATTTATAACCATCAAGTAATGAGATTATCAGACTCATGCCATCATCGCTTAATTGATCTTTGAAAGGAAATTTCGGGCTTGTATTAAATACTTTTGCCTTAAACATTCGGTTATTAAAGGCTATAACGATTTTATCTATGTATTTTTCAGGGTCTATATCGGATGAACCATCCGCAGGATCGCTTTTTTCACCAACGATCCTTGCTGGCGTTCAGCTAGGGGCGTTTATTTGGAAGTTTATCACCTTAAATTTCTCAATTTCCTGCCCAGATTCATCAATGCCTTTAACCGTTAATGTGCAATTTCCAGCATAAAAAAGTTCAAAACCCCAATCGAAGCCTGATGGCGTATAAGTTCCCCATTTCCATGTTGCGATCTTGCCATCTAGTTCTGTTTCTCCATAGGCTATTTGACCGCAAGAATGTTCATAAATTGAGATTTCAGCCGATTTCATTGGCTTGTTAAATTCGACAATTATTGGATAATTTTGGGAAATCACTCCACCATCCATTACAGACACATTCACTACTTTTGCCTGTTCTGTATTTTCAGAATCCGAGACATTCCCGCATCCTGATATGAAAGTGATAACAACAAAAATAAATATCATGTAAGATATAGTTTTCATTAGTATTTTGGTCTTTTCAATATCTCAGACAACACAATTCCCTGTGCTATATTCTTTGGTGTAAAAGATATAATTGGCGTTTGAAGTTTTGCCTTTGGTTTAGGAACTTCTGTTGTCTTGGGTTTATCGGCTATCATGTTATATGCAGAGCCATGCGTTTCCTCGTCGAATATCTGAGCAATATAACTAGGTTGCTCTAAGTGTAATGTTTTTGGTTTAGGTCTTTGTTCTGCCTGCATAATTAGTCTTGGTCTATTATCTTCTTTTTCTGCCTGATTTTTCTCTTTTTTAATACTTTCAAGAAAATCAAGGTCTAATTGAATAGTAGGATCAATCTTTGATAGATTCTGAGCCTGTTTACGAGCCTCCTCTACTGCCTTTCTCATAGCCTTAATAATCTGAGATATTACAATAAAGATTATTAGTGGTATTATAAGCCTTTCCATGTGATTATCTCCGTTTATTGTGCAGTATTGCCAATTGTTCCTGCCTTAAAGGCTTCTGCGATGGCTTTTGGAACTTCCGTTTGAGCCTCAACGACCTTTGCGCGCATTTTTTGGGCAAGTGCGATCATTTCTTGTTCACGTGCCTGCGCCATAGCGAGTTTCTCTGCTGCATTAGCCCTTGCGACATTTAATTCCGCCTCAGCTTGATCAATCTGAAGCTTTGCACCTATGTTATCACCGACATCAACATCTGCAATATCGATGGACAATATCTCATAAGCGGTTTCTGCATCAAGCCCTTTTTCTAAGACAGTTTTTGATATTATGTCTGGATTCTCCAAAACGTCTTTATATGATTTGGATGACCCGATAGCAGTTACTATGCCTTCACCGACTCTTGCAATTATCGTTTCTTCAACAGCACCACCAACAAGCCTTTCGATATTTGTTCTAACGGTAATTCTAGTTATAGCCTTAACCTGAATACCGTCCTTAGCGACAGCGGTTACTAGCGGAGTATTTATGACTCTTGGATTAACGCTGAGTTGAACAGCATCGAACACATCTCTACCTGCAAGGTCAATCGCAGCAGCACGTTCAAAAGTAAGTGAAATACCAGCCTTATCAGCAGCAATAAGTGCATTTACAACGCCCTGAACATTACCTCCTGCTAGGAAATGTGCCTCAACTTTATCAACACTTAACCTTAAGCCTGCTTTTGTTGCGCTTATCATCGCTTTAACGATCAAAGTTGGTGGAACACGCCTCAAACGCATAGCAACAAGGTCTCTGAATGGTCTAACATTCACGCCAGAGAATTTTGCAGAAATCCAAAGAGGAACAGGAACTGCCCAAACAAAGATAATCAAAAATGCTATTACACCAAAAATAAGAATTAACGCCATTTCAACCATTAGAAGCACCTCCAAATCTGATGTGACATATTATTTGCCATTAAATTGCAGAGAACACACCGTCTTGTGAGCTTCCGCCTTCGGGATTACTGCTAACCGCTATGGCTTTACGCATGTCTGTATCAGCCATCAGATTTCTTAAGCGATAGTATTCCATAATGCCCAGTTTTGCTGAACGGAAGGCTTCTGCCATAGCAAGAGGTATCTCGCTTTCTGCTTCTATGACCTTTGCATCCATCTCTTTTGTCAAAGCCTTCATCTCTTGTTCTTCTGCTTTTGCCATAGCCCGTCTTGCTTCTGCCTTTGCTTGAGCAACACGAGTATCCGCTTCTGCTTGTTCTTTTCGAAGTCTTGCGCCTACGTTTATACCTATGTCAACATCTGCAATATCAATTGATACTATCTCAAAAGCTGTGCCTGCATCTAGCCCCTTGCCAAGAACGACTTTGGAAATTGTGTTTGGATTTTCAAGCACTGCCTCATGGCTTTCTGATGAACCTATGGTTGTGACTATTCCCTCGCCAACACGTGCAATAACTGTATCTTCACCAGCACCACCGACTAGCTTTTTTATATCTGCTCGGACAGTAACTTGCGCCGTAGCGATAACCTGAACGCCATTTTTTGCAACTGCTGATATTGGAGGGGTTTTAATGACTTTTGGTTTGACACTCATCTGAACCGCCTCAAGAACGTTTCTACCAGCAAGATCAATTGCCGCAGCACGTTCAAAAGGTAATTCTATACCTGCCTTGTCAGCAGATATGAGCGCATTTACAACTCGACCAACATTTCCTCCTGCAAGAAAGTGTGCTTCGAGCTTATCAAGATCTATTTTAAGACCTGCCTTTGTCGCTGTAATTAAGCTATTGACTAATGCAGCAGGCGGAACACGCCTTAATCGCATCGCCAATAAATCTCTAAATGGTCGAACCTTAACTCCAGCAAATTTGGCTGTTATCCAAAGTCCTACTGGAACAGACCATAAAAAGAATATTATAAAAATAAACGCACATACTCCCAATATTACCGCAAAAACATTATCCGGACCCATTCAATAGCCTCCTCCCAATTAACTGCTTGTTTCTCTTACGATTATCCTATTGCCCTCAACTTTTACGACTTCTACAACACTTCCTTTTTTTACAAATTCACCCTTAGTTAATACATCAAACCTATCTTTTTCTATTAATATTGTTCCTGCTGGTCTAAGTGGAGTTATCACTTTTCCTGTTTTTCCGACCAAGTTTTGAAACTCATCAGAGCTAGAGCTAAAGCCATGTTCTTTATGTTCGCTAGTATGCAGGACAAACGACTTTCCCAAGTTAGTTTTTGGAATTAGCCAGAACCCAACTACACAAAGTATAATTGTCATCAAGAAGGTTATACTACCATAGACAAGCGCAGATTGAATGCCATTCCTATAACCCGCAAGCACAACTCCAGCGATCATCAATATTCCACCAATTATTCCAATGGGACCAAAACTTGGGATGATGAATATCTCAATAAATACTAGGATAACCCCGATTGCAATAAGTATAATAACATCAATTAGCATATATAAACACCTCTCAAACAGATCGGACAATTATTTTTCCGCCCTCAACCTTGACGACCTCAACGGGAACATCCTTATCAATAAAAGAACCATCCGACACAACATTAACACGTTCATCCTTAAAAATCGCAACACCAGCAGGTCTAAGCGGACTTATAGTTACACCTATTTTCCCCTGTAAGTCAGAATCTGTTTCCGAAGATATATATCCTGTATCTGTTGTTTCCTCTGTTTGAAGCACTGTGCTTTTCCAGAAGTTTGTTTTTGGTAGAAAATAAGCCAAAAAAGCACCTAAAACAATCATTATTATTATAGATTGGCTCAAAACTTTTATTGCATCGCCCCAACTACCTGTTTTTGTATCAATTGTAAATAGCAAGCCAAAAAACATAAGTGCTATTCCGAATACGCCAGCAACTCCAAAACCCGGAATAACGAATATTTCTAAAACAAGCAAACCAACACCAACCACAAAAATCGCTAAACCAATACCAGCATCAATTCGCGCAATCATGTGACCAGCAAAGAACAATGCGATACAGGTTAGCCCGATAACCCCAGCAACCCCAAATCCCGGTGTCTTAAATTCGATTATCATACCTATAACGCCAAGAGCAATTAATATTGACGCAACAAACGGATTGGTGAAAAAGATGGCTATTCTTTCAGGTATTGTCTTGTTAACTTCTTCTGTTCTTGCTCTGGAAAGGCTAGAAATGACATTACCCTTAAAATTTGGTATCTCATTATTACTAATAACTACTTTTTTACCCTTAATTTCAGCAATACTGAATTGATTTAGCAATTCATTTATGTTTTTTGCGGTTACATCAGCGATACCAAGTTCAATTGCTTGATCTGCTGATATTGTCAATACATTTCCTTGCGGAGAAATGACTTTCATAGCTATATTATTCTTTTGGTTATCTGCATATTCTTCAGGCGATAGAGCCTTGATTTCGTCATTATCTAGCTTTACAAGAACTATGTTTTTATCAACCATAGCTATTGCAACATCGGGATTTCTATTTTGTTTCTCTGCTATGGAATACATCCTGCCCCTGACATAAGAAACCGTCTTTTCGTTTGTCGGAATGGGTTGAGCATCGCCGATAGTTCCACCGGGGCTGATGGCTATTCTATCACAGCTAAGGGTTATGATTGCCCCCGCAGATATAGCTTCGTTATTTACATAAGATATTGTTGGAAGTCCAGAATCCTCAATAGTCTTGATTATATCGCCTGTTGCATCCAATGCCCCACCGGGAGTATGTATATCAAAAAGCAAGGCATCCGCATCATTTTTCTTTGCAAGATCAATACTTCTGGAAATGTGTTCACTCAAGCCTTTGCCGATTGTATCTTTTATTTTAATTATATATACTAATGGATTGTCGTCTTCACCCTCTGCAAACAACGGAATTAAACAAAGTGCCACAAAAACGATTGCAATTATAAAACAAATCCGCTTATACATTGTTATATATCACCTCTTAATCTGGCTAACTAGCCATTGGATATGTAAGTTTTTTTTGCAGCAGGATATTAAAGAAGATATTGTCTTTCTGGCATTACATTTATATAATACCAGATGAATTTTGGTTAGTCAATAATATGGGACAGAGATTTTTCTATTTTGGTTTATTTTTTTGGCATCGCCAGTTTCTAATGATGCTTTGCCAAATTATTTATAGAACGCTGATTGAGCGGATTTGGCAGATTAAAGCGGATAGAAAAATCGTAAAATGTAATGCGTGAAGTGCAAAAAGAAAAGTATGATAAAGTAAAACTCATTACGCTTCACGCATTACTTATTACGAACTAAATCCGTTTCATCTGCGTTCTATTATCAAGCGCTGGGCTACAAATCAATACGCAATCATGTTTTGAAAACGCTATTAAATCACAGTAAACAAATAGCTTCTATAAAATATATTATCCAGATATATTTCTACCGACCATTCGCCTTTGCTGAATCCTCCAGCTGGTCTATCCAGATAGAACCACGTTATTTGTGAACCGCTTTCTGATGTAAATGATCTTGTCTGTTCCTTATATGATACATCTGCGCCTTCTTCATACCATAATACTTTTACTCTGGATGTTCCATCAACATTAGCCCAATATATCCAAAGGTAAATCTGCTCATCATTACTGTAGAACTTATTTGTTATACCATTTGGCTGATCGCCTTTAACATCGATACACATTGCTGAATCAATTATCAAAGGCTCATCAGCATAAGGCTCTACTGACGAGCTTCCGCCTGTATCACTACAGCCATAAATGATGATTGATAATAACAGAACAAACATAAATGTTAGAATTTGCTTCCCTATTTTTGATCTCATTTTAGTTCCTCCTAGTTTGGGAAATCAAAGTTTGAGATCAGATGGACGGACATTTTTCTTATGAGCTCCAAAACCATAAAATAATGGCTCATATTCTTTTACATAATCAACATTGCTACAATCAGGTATTTGATCTTCCATGCCCATACACCAGTAACAGCCATTAACTAATAAGCGTCTTAATCCTTCGCTTTTAAGGTCAACAGATGCCCCCATAGTTGTGCAAAATACCCTTGATGTATTTCCTGTCTCGCCTGTATAAGTTTTAACCCATGCTAACGGCATAATAGGTTTATCATAATTTGGCGGGTCGCTTGGATTCATGCCAGACAACACCAAACCATAGACAAGTATTTCTGGATCACCAGTCAGTTTTGTAACTGTATAGACATCAGTCGGACCCCAAATCTCTTTTACGCCTTTGACAATTGGATGACTTGCATAAGTGCCATTTATTAGCCCATAGGTTGCCTCTTTGCCATGATGACCATGATGATTGATCCACGTTTCACCAAGAACCTGTCGTCCATATCCTCCATCAAACTCTTGACTCCTAAAATCATATTTGGCATAGACACTATTTTTGTTACGGGTGTAATTGAAGGAGTGCGTTGCGGTTCTCAATCCCATAATAGGCTTGCCTGCGTTTGTATAATCAATTATATATTTCATTTGCTCATCAGGCAATTCACGAAATCTAAGGGAAAGCACCATCATATCAGCAGTTTCCAAATTCTCCAGACCAGGGATGTTTGTCTGATTCACTGGATCAATTATGCCTGTTTCGGGATCAATAGCAAAAAGCACAGTGCATTTGAATCCATGATGGACAGCTAAAATTTGAGCCAACAACGGCAATGCCTCTTCGGAACGATATTCCTCATCGCCACTCACAAAGACAATATGCTTTCCTTTTCCAGCACCTTCTTTACCTTCATATACAACCCATTGCTCATCTTTAAAAGACATTATTTTCTCCTTTTTTGTTTATTATTTATCGCTTTCTCATTTCCCAATATGCGTCCATACATGCCTCAGCGTTTTCTATTGGGATATTTGGTGGAATATGGTTGCCTACTGCAAAGAAATAACCAGGGCAATCTCTGCCAAGATCCATACAGCGTTTGACTTCATTATAAACGTCTTCTTTTGTGCCGAAGGTCAATATTCTGCAATCAGCATTCCCGATAATAACGTGAGTTTTGCCACATTTTTTTACTACAGTTTCAAGATCGGTTAATGGCTCAAAGATAAATCCCTCAGCACCAGCTGCAGACAGATCATCAATGAATTCTGTATAGTTGCCGTCTGATGTGAAAAGAATCTTTTTGCCTGCGTCTTTTGCACAATCCCACATTTTCTTGAAATTTGGAAACACATATTCACGATAAAACTCAGGCTTGAATATTGCTCCTTCTGTCCAAACCATATCGTCGTGGGTATGATAAACCTCAATATCTGTCTTTGCCCATGCCTGAACAAATACCATCAAATAATCTGCCCATCTATTCAGTAATTCGCCAAAACGTTGCGGATCAGTTCCCGCCGCTATCAAAAGATTCTCCCAGCCAAAAGCAGCTATAGCAAAGCTGACAACTGAATTATACGTTCCACCTGAAGTAACATAATCACCTTTTAGCGCAGAAGCGCACCAAGCCTTATATTTTTCTGTCTGCGCCTCAAGATCGATGGGTCCATACTCCTCCAAAGGATCAAGATTGTATATATCTTCTAAATTGACCCAAGGCGATGGTTTGGGCAACCTGTAATCAGAGCCGTCAGCCTGAAAGATTGCGTGTCCCATGTCCGTCCAGCGTCCTCGATTCCAGCTTGGTCCATCAACCGACCAAACATAGTCAAAGTCAAGTAATTCAGTCCATCCTGCATTTGGCTTATTTTGCTTTTTTTGGACATATTTAAGCCATTCAGGATGAGTTATATACTGTGTATGCGGGATTTCATCTGGCATTTGCAAATTAAATGCTGCCATTCCTCGTTCATAGCTCATACAATAAATACCTCCATGTAATTTTATATGCTCTTGTTTTACCAAAAGAATAGAACGCTAAGCAAGCGGATTTGGCGGATTTTCGCTGATTATATGAAATGTAATATCTTTGAACCTTTAACTTTTTCTCTAATCATCGATCCGCGCAAATCAGCCCAATCTGCGTTATCCGCGTTCTACCTCTAGAAAAATCACAATCACAAATTGCGATATTTTTTTATAGTCTCAACCATTGCCAAAAGATTTTCCTCTGGTGTTCCAGCTACAATCTGATTAGATACACCGACAATTATTCCTCCATTGTGTTTTGCAGAATCAAGACATGACATTGTTTCATTAACAACATCCTCTTTTGAACCTGTATGAAGCGTTCCAGAACTTATATTGCCCAAAAGCGTAAGCTTAGGAAAACGTTCTCTCAATAAATCTAAATCCATTCCTGCCTTGCCATCTATCTCATAGAAGCCATCAACACCCGAATCACCAAACAGATCATCAGCAACAGACCAAAGATTGCCATCGCTGGCAAAAAGATAATATATGCCGTATTTATGGCAAGTATCCGCAATGCGCTTTAGTCTAGGTAGCATTAGTTCATGGAATGACTCAGGCGAATAGAAAGGTCCTTTATTAGAAGCGAAATCCCCTCCACCAAAGATCATTTTTACGCCTGCCTTTGCCAATCCTTCAACACCTCTAATAGAGTATTCTACCTGAATATCAAGATGACGTGCTACAAGCTCAGGTCTAAGGACTATTGCTTCAAGCCATATCATTGAACCATAAGGTATGCCAATTCCTCCGCCACCTATACGAACAACCCAGTTTTTGCCATATTGATCCATCTGGTTCTTGATATGCTGAGGTATTTCAGAAGATGGCTTGCTATTTTCAAGATTTTTCTCTTGAGAAATAATTGAATTCTCAATGTCTTCAAGCGTTGGTTCTGATCTTTGCGGATATTGCTCAATCAACTGATAAAGCTCAGTATCAGGATCAAATCGCATTAATCGCCAATTACTATCAGGATTGCCATATAAATATGTTCTATCGTCAATCTTCTTTGTCGGCTTTTCGGGCATTCGCCAATAGTCAAGGCGTAGTATATCATGATCCAATGCGATAGACAAGTCAAAAGCGTCCTTTTTGCTTTTTTCTAGATATTCCTGATGTGCTTCATCACCTTCCCAAAGTGCTTTCGCCTCTCGCCATTGTTGAATCCCTCCACCAACATAAGCCTCTCGTCCTAGTATCATTGATGCAACCCTAGATGAAAAACCTATATGGTGTATCGGAATCTTATCAATAGGTTTTCGTTCAAATACTGCAAGCACTCTTTCTCTTGGTGTCATAATTAATCCCTTTTAGAATATATTTACTTTTTCAGACCAATGGTTGACCTAATTAATTATAATGCTTATTTTTTTATGTTAGGGACAGATTTAGAAACCTGTCCAATATGTATCAACTTAAGAAAAACATAAGGGATTTTTGATGTGAAATCACATTTCATAAGTCCCGAATGGACAAAATATTTATAGAATAACTATCCATGAAAACTTACCATAATTCCCTCCTTTCAAGGCAACTTACCATAATTCCATCCTTTCAAGGGGGGATAAAGGGGGGGTATTAAAAATCCTATATGTGTATCAACTTAAGAAAAACATAAGGGATTTTTGATGTGAAATCACATTTCATAAGTATCGAATGGACAAAATATTTATAGAAATAGCAATCAAAAAAACATAAAACTCCGAATGGAGTGATATATGAAATATAATGTTTTGATAAATATGATGCCCCTCTGGTGTTAAAATTGTGTAAGTTGATACACATGGGGCGTATTGCTAATACGCCATTTATGGATTTAGAGGAATTTCATTTCAAAGCCCTCAATTCACTTTATCCCTTACCTATCACGATATATATAATTGATAGCATCGTTCATAAGTTCTTTTAAAGATCAGAGATAATCTGCGTTACGTAGTCAGCGAAAATAAGCGCTCTATTTCCTTCTTATAACAATTTCCATTTCAAATATAACAATATTTGTCATGTTGATCGAAGTGAAACATCTCAATAGATTCTTCGCTGACGTTCAGAATAACAGTTTTGAA
>CAZMCH010000079.1:16970-19690 GCA_964564735.1 uncultured bacterium | reverse complement strand
CCTCTGATTTCATCTGTTTAAAAAATCAGAGATAATCAGCGTTACACAGTCAGCGGAAATCAGCGGTCTATTCCTTTTTTGCAGCGTTAAAAAGCTTCAATCTTTTAATCTTCAATCTTATTTCTTGCTTTGTGCCTTTGTGTCTTGGTGGTAAATACAATTCTTTACGTCGAACTCACGTTAAATATTCTTTTTTAATTTCTGCAAAATAACCTAAATTCCTATTTCAATGCAAACATTACACTAAATTAATATGGCTTTGGCACGTTCAATATATTTACCAAGTGCCGTATCGAAATCTTGCGGATTACACTTTCTCCATCCTGCATGATTGAGTGAATTTCTAAAATCTATCATATTACGCCAGATTTCCAGCATTTCCTCACAAATTCTTATATCTCTTGTATTAAGAAGGTATTCGGCTTCTTCTCGATCCTCTTTTTTTCTTAAATCACCTTTTATTAATATTTTCATCATTACATAATTTACAAAATTCTCGCGCAAAATTGTAAAGCCTTGCTGAATAAGTCCATTATCATGACACCATTCAACTGCACTTAAACCACTTTGTATATGATCATCACTAGACATTTTATCAAATTTTTGCTCAATTTTTTCAAACAATGGCTGTAATGGAAGTAATTCTCCGCTCTCTTTTTTTGCATCTGGTGTTAATTTTTTTATGTTATCAATAAGCCCCTTTATTTCGGGACCACGGCAAGTAGAGATTGCTTTTGTGAATTCATCTAATTTTTTGATAAACTTACTAATGTCTATACCTTCTTTACCTTTAGTTTCAGCTATCTTAGGTATTAGTTCGGATGTACCTAATTCATTGATTCGTTTGGCGTCACCTGTATCAAGAAATCTATCAATAGCAACAGTCCAGTCAAATAGACGCACAAATGGGGTAAGATCAAAAATTGGTGCTGTTTTATCATCTATCTTTGCCTCAAATGCAGCGTATACAATCTTATCTATTTTTATTTTCTTTATAAATTTAGCATAATTCAATATAATCAGCGATAACATTGGAATTGATCGAAAAGCATGTGTTATATCAAAAATTATATTATCTGATTCATCAATATTATTTATAATTATATTGAATATTTCCCATAATTCATCATCATCTTTTCCATCTTTGATGTCAATATCTTTTATGCTAATATTACATTTCTTATCCTCTTTGAGCTTATCAAGTTCGTTTTTCAATCCAGCTATAATCTCATTAGTTTTTTCATCTTTTCTATCATTCCAATTTTGGCTTCTAGCTTTTTCAGTTAAAAATATGATTATACTATCATTTTCATTCCAATCCCCGCAAAAAAGTTCTAATATGGCTTCTTGTATAAACTTATGTGGAGTATCAGTGCTTTTATCATTAAAAGAATGACAAATTGGAGTATAATTGCCTGTTCCCAAAAAAGATAATACCTTGTTACTCATCTTGACCCTCCCGTATTATATCTCCTATTTTAAACCCTTGTTTATGAGACTCAACAATAACAGCGCCTCCTAGTCTTGGATCGCAAGTTGCTATAAATGCAGTTGGATGGTAATAATGGGCAAGAAAACAATATAACCATATTGGTCCTCGTCCATTCAATAAGACGCCTTTAGTAGCATTAACCTTTGGTGGAATTATGGAAGAAATAATATCAGGAGAGATGGCATCTTTCAAGTCAAAAGATACAATAGTATAATATTCTTTTTCTTCAATGCTAAATTCTATTAAGTCCATATATTCTATCACTATTTTATCGCCCTTGCCAACTTTGAGGCAAAATCTTTGACAGATGATAGCAATTCAGAAGGATTATCTTTATATTTTTCAATTATATTGACAATGGCACTGCCAATTATAACGCCATCAGCGACTTTTGCAATCTCGCTTGCTTGCTCAGGGGTTGATACACCAAATCCGACAGCGATAGGCTTATCGGTATATTTTTTTATTAGCTTTAATGTTGGTGTAAGCATGTCAGATACAGTTGTTCTTGCGCCTGTAACTCCTGTTGTGGAAACACAATAGATATATCCTGTGCATGATTCTGCAATGAGTTTAACTCTATCGGGAGTGCTTGTTGGCGCAACAAGGAATATTGTTGCTAGATTATGCTCTTTTGCAGATTTGGTCAATTCTGCTGATTCATCAGGAGGAAGGTCAGCGACAACAACGCCATCAACACCTGATTCAGTTGCATCTTTTGTGAATTTAGCAACGCCATATTTGAATATAGGATTATAATAGCCCATAAGGACGATTGGTATCTGAGTATCTTTTCGTATTTCCGCAACCATGTTTAATACGTCCCTAAGTGATGTATTATGTTCCAAAGAGCGCAAAGATGCCCTTTGTATGCTGGGACCATCGGCTATCGGGTCTGAGAACGGAATACCAAGCTCTATAATATCAGCCCCAACAGATTTAAGCGTCAATATAAGCGATTTTGTAATATCAAGCGTTGGATCGCCAGCTGTGATAAATGGAACAAATGCCTTTTTATTTTTGCCCTTTAATTCTGAAAAAGCCTTATCTATCCTGTTCATTAATAAATGCCTCCAAATAAATTCGTGTAATATTCAGGAAATCTTGTGCGTCTTTTATAATTCTTTCTGACAATTCTTCAGGAAATTCTATAATAAATGTGTAGTCACTAGCATTCCTTTGATCAAACGCAAAATAAAATATCTTATAGTATTTTTGAGGGAATATA
>CAZMCH010000079.1:14290-16960 GCA_964564735.1 uncultured bacterium | reverse complement strand
AATACCCCAGAATGTTTTGAGAATGAGAGATTTTTTGTATTAAGACAAGCTTTTGCCATATAAAACATGGAATAATATGCCCTTGAAATAGCAAAATCATAATCGCCATCTTTATGTAAACGCAAAGCAGTATTAAGGCTTCTTTCCGCCTTGCGAATCATTCCACTGATCTCTTTTTTCATAATGGTATTCCCTCTTTATGTATATTAAGAAAAAACTGATCAATATTGGATTCATAATCTCTTGATTTTGTAAGAACGCAACTTATAATGACATCATATTTCATTCCCAATTCATATTGGATTTGAAATGTCTTATCTATTTCATTTAGGTAATTTGAAATATCATTCAAAACAACCAAAACATCAATATCGGATTCATCATCAAAGTCACCACGAGCCATTGAGCCAAATAAAATGACTTCTTTGAGATTGTCTTTATGAACAGATTTCAGAAGCCCTTTAAACTCTTTTACAATGTCAATAACATCAACGCTTAATACTGGCATATTAACCATCCTTACCTAATGTTTCTTTTGCCAAAATACTCAATTGTCCAACAAAATTCATATATTCTGAAATGGGTGCAAAACGCGGAGGATTATCAGGGAAACGCTATTCCATTTTGGCATTGATAATCTTACAGCCAAAATCTTTCATTGGAAAATCTGGAACATATTTATTGTAAAGCTCTAAAAGCTTTCGTTTGTCAAGAGTGCGTTCACCAAAAAACAATTGAGCAACCTGAATTGCCTTAAATGCGTTAAATGGAACTCTAAATTCCATCCCTGTATCAATTGCTCGTTTGCATTTTGCAAAATTTACACGAAGAGATTCTACTGCCATAGTTTTCGGATCAGGGGGATCGGGCATAGTATTTCTAGGATCATTGCCCCAAAGAACCATCAGATTTTCAATATAATCAAACATAAATATATTGAAGTATGGAAACTCAGGACCTTCATGGGGAGGTTTTATATCTTCAGGCTTTTCGGGGAAATCGTTTAATAAAAAAGTCATCAGTTCTATGCCTTTACAATCGTTATTTTCAGACCATGCGTGAGAATAAATTACTCGATCACCCAAAATAGAATCAATATAATTTTTGATAACTTTGTATCCTTGTTCTTCACTAAGAAAATAGCGAGGAGTATCAAATCCTCTCTTCTTAAATATGATATTTATATCTAGGTCGCTGTTATTCTCAACAAAATCGCCACGAAGATAGCTACCCATAACTGCTACTGACCAGAGATTGACCATTGGTTCGAGCAACTTTGGCAAATTTTCACGTAATCCAAAGACAATTTCATCAGCTAATAGTTTATTTGAGTTACTATTCATTGCTTGTTTTCTCTTTATATTATCTTTATTCATTATTCACGAATTCTTACTCTACTTTCTTCAACAATCTATAACCTTTGTTTTATCTCTCTCTGTTCAATCAAAGGAATTACTCGCTTGAATGTATTAATAATATGATATTTCTCCTGTATATTTACACGAA
Organism: uncultured bacterium; assembly: GCA_964564735.1. Taxonomy (GTDB): domain Bacteria; phylum Poribacteria; class DTPJ01; order DTPJ01; family DTPJ01; genus CAZMCH01. Next base: position 15,454 of record CAZMCH010000079.1, on the reverse strand, counting down.
TAACCATAATTCCAGCATATTGCTCTGGTGGATAGGTATAAACATCAGCAAAATCAAGATCAAGTGTAACTAAAACACGTTCTTCTTTTAGACATACATTAATAATTGTATTATCACGAGCGCTTGTCAGTCCTTGATCTATTACAGTTACAGCATCATAATTAAATGATTTGAGAATATCAGTTATTTCCACTGGCAAATTTTCGTCAATTTTGAATTTCATACAACGGCTTCCATCTTTGCTACGCTAACAATCTGCTCACGTGCAAGTTCCGCAGCATAGGCAATAGCTGCCTGAATATCGTTGAGGTTTAACGATGGGTAGCTTTTTAGAATCTCCTCTATACTAACATTTTCCGCAAGATTATCTAAAATTATTGAAACCATGATACGTGTGCCTTTTATACAGGCTCTGCCATGACAAATCTCGGGATCTACTGTAATACGTTTTCGCCAATCCATAATACCACCTCTGTTTATTTTTCGCCGCAATTTATAAGGCGTATAATTTGTGAATTAGGTTATTGCTATTTATTTATTATCTGCGATACAGATTGAACATCCTTATCCCCTCTACCAGATAGGCAAATAACCATAATTTTTGATTTGTCCATATTAGGGGCAATTTTCGCTGCGTGTGCTACTGCATGTGCCGATTCCAAAGCAGGGATTATTCCCTCCTGCATAGATAATAATTTAAATGCTTCAATTGTCTCATCATCAGTAACGGAAACATATTCCGCTCTATCAGCATCTTTATAGAAAGAATGTTCGGGACCAACACCGGGATAGTCAAGTCCTGCGGATATTGAATGAGTCGGCATTATTTGACCGTTTTCGTCCTGCAAGATATATGTCATCATGCCATGAAGGATGCCGACTTCACCAGCGCATAATGTTGCACCGTGCTTTCCCGTATCGATACCAAGTCCACCAGCCTCAACACCTATAAATTTAACGTCCTTATCTTCATAAAAAGGGTAAAACATGCCCATAGCATTGCTTCCACCACCAACACAAGCTATTAGATAATCAGGTAATCTGCCTTCTTTTTCAAGAATTTGCTGTTTTGTTTCTTTGCCTATAACAGATTGAAAATCTCGCACAATCATCGGATAAGGATGACCGCCCATTACCGATCCGATAAGATAATATGTATTCTGC
>CAZMCH010000079.1:0-14280 GCA_964564735.1 uncultured bacterium | reverse complement strand
CACCCAGTCTCGAAAGGCTTCATTTATCGCATCTTTCAATGTCTTTGTTCCAGATGAGACGGGAATAACCCTTGTTCCCATGAGTTCCATACGAAAGACGTTTAATGCTTGTCTGACTGTATCCTCTTCGCCCATGTAAACATCACACTCAAAGCCCAAAAGTGCTGAGACTGTTGCTGTAGCGACTCCATGCTGTCCTGCTCCTGTCTCTGCAATGATGCGTTTTTTGCCCATACGTTTTGCCAAAAGTGCCTGTCCGAGAGTGTTGTTTATTTTATGTGAGCCTGTATGGTTTAGGTCTTCACGTTTTATATAAATTTTTGCCCCGCCGAGATACTTTGTCAATTTTTCAGCGTAGTATAATGGGCTTGGTCTGCCCGCATATTCCCGCAGATAATAATCAAGTTCAGCATGAAAACTATCATCAGCCTTCGCTTTAATATATGCGGATTCCAATTCTATCAATGCGGACATCAGCGTCTCAGAGACAAATCGTCCGCCATATATTCCAAAATGTCCTTTTGTATCAGGTAACATCACAAATTCCTTTATGTTGATGCAGGATATTAGATTTAGCAAATATCCTGCATCAAGTATCTTATATTAATCAATCTTCGGCAAGTCTGCAAGCGCTTCCTGAATTTTCTCGTCTGGTAGCACATAATCAGTTAATTTGCCATTGTGATATGCGTCATAAGCGGCAAGGTCAAAATGTCCATGTCCGCTGAAATTGAATGCGATAACTTTGCTTTCACCGGTTTCTTTGCATTTAAGGGCTTCATCAATTGCCGCTTTTATTGCATGTGAAGTCTCAGGTGCAGGCAAGATACCTTCTGTTTGAGCAAACAAAACGCCAGCCTCAAAGGTTGATAGCTGATGATATGCAACAGCGTCTATAACCTTTTCTTTTACAAGTAGGCTTAATAATGGGGAATCGCCATGATAACGGAGTCCGCCTGCATGAATTGCTGGTGGAATAAATGAATGACCCAGTGTATACATCCTCACAAGGGGAGCTAATCCAACTGCATCGCCCATATCATAGGCAAACAGACCTTTTGTTAATGTTGGACATGCTGTCGGTTCAACAGCGAGAACCTTTAAGTTTTTCTTATCACCCTTGAGTTTATCCATGACAAACGGGAATGTAAATCCGCAGAAATTGCTTCCTCCACCGACACAGCCGATAACAACATCAGGATAATCACCGAATATTTCCATCTGCTTCTTTGCTTCAAGACCGACAACTGTTTGATGAAGCATAACGTGATTCAAAACGCTTCCCAAAGAATATTTGGTGTCATCATTTTTTGCGGCAACTTCAACTGCTTCACTGATCGCAATACCAAGACTGCCAGTCGAATTTGGGTCTTTTGCAAGAATTGCTCTTCCAGATTCAGTCTTGTTGCTTGGGCTTGGAGTAACATCGGCTCCCCATGTTTCCATCATAATTCGGCGATATGGTTTCTGTTCATAGCTGACTTTGACCATATAAACAGAGCATTCCAATCCAATCAGCTTACAGGCGAAAGCTAATGCGCTTCCCCATTGACCTGCGCCAGTTTCTGTTGAGAGTTTTTTGACTCCTTCAGCCTTGTTATAGTAGGCTTGTGCAACAGCAGTATTAGGCTTATGGCTTCCCGGAGGACTGACTGATTCATTTTTGAAGTATATCTTTGCCGGAGTATCAAGGGCTTTTTCCAATTTTACTGCACGGTGCATTGGCGTTGGTCTCCAGATCTTATAAATATCCTGAACCTGATCTGGAATTTCAATCCATCTCTCCTGACTGACTTCTTGCATTATAAGCCCCATAGGGAATAAAGGTGAAAGATCAGCAGGACCGATTGGTTGATGAGTTACCGGGTGCAATGGCGGATCAAGGGGTTTGGGAAGATCAGCCTGAATGTTATACCAGCTTGTTGGCATATCTTTTTCTGTTAAAAACACTTTCGTTTCAGCCATAATTTTTACTCCTCAATTGTTTGATTTGTTAATTGTTTAACTTTCAGAGCAATATTTTTACTTGCCATAATAGCTTCACCGACAAGCATTGCCTGAACACCACATTTTTTTAGAAATCTAACATCTTCTGAAGATGAGATTCCACTTTCGGCTACGACCACTTTATTATTAGGTATGATCTGCGTCAATCTAGCAGTCGTCTGAATATCAGTTCTAAAAGTCCGCAGATCCCTGTTGTTTATACCAATTATTTCTGCATTTGTTTGCAGAACCTTTCTTAATTCTTCCTCAGTATGAACCTCCACAAGACAATCAAGACCGATGCTTTCTGCGATTGCCAGCAAATTAATTAAGTCCTGTTTTTCAAGGACAGATGCTATCAGAAGTATCGCATCAGCACCAGCCATCTTTGATTGATAGACTTGGTATTCGTCAATTATGAAATCTTTGCGGAGTAGTGGGATTGATGAAGTAACGGAACGGGCTATTTTGAGAAAGGATAAGTTGCCTTGAAAGAACTTTTGATCGGTGAGGACTGAAATTGCAGAAGCACCGTTTTGCTCATAAATACACGCAATATCAGATGGATCAAAATCCTGTCTAATAATGCCTTTTGACGGAGATGCTTTTTTTATCTCTGCTATCAGGTTAACTTTTCCTTTTTGGGAGAGCGCACCTCTGAAATCTCGTTTGTCAATAACGCTTTCAGACATACGTTTAACATCATCAAAAGGTATACTTCGCTTTTGTTGCTCGATCTCTATTCTTTTATGGACGATAATATCATCTAAAATCATTTTATAAACCTTTTTTGCTTATTCACATGCTGGCTCTATCGGCACACTTAAAAGCTCTATTGCTTCATCTGCGGATTTACCTTCATGGACGATTGCGCAAGCCGCTCTGACAAGCCTGTCAGGGTGTTCATGTTGAAAAACATTTCTGCCCACCGAAAGCCCCGCCGCACCGGCTTTCATTGCCCCTTCAATCATCTTTAGTGTCTCTACATCGGTTAGCCTTGATCCGCCAGCAATTACTACCGGAACAGGACAACCCTCAACGACCTCTCTGAATGAATCTGGGTCGCCTGTATAAGTTGTCTTAATTATGTCTGCGCCAAGCTCTGCTCCAACTCTTGCAGCAATTTTAACCGCCTTTACATCTGCCTCATCTTTAATCTTTGGTCCACGTGCATACATCATGGCGAGTAAAGGCATCCCCCATTCAATACACATCTGCGAAACCATGCCAAGATCACTAAGCATCTTTGCTTCTTCTTCAGAACCGATGTTTATATGAACAGACACACCATCAGCCCCCATCTTTATCGCCCTTTCTACTGAATTAACAAGAACCTTGCTATTAGGCGATGGGCTAAGACTTGTGCTTGCAGATAGATGCAAAATTAAGCCAACGTCCCTACCATAACCTCGATGACCATGCAGGGCAAGCCCAAGATGACCAACAACCGCATTTGCTCCTCCACTTGCAACAAGATCGACTGTTTTGCCCATATCTATCAAGCCCGGTATTGGACCAAGCGTTACTCCATGATCCATCGGGACAATAACGGTTTTACCTGTTTTGCGATCCATTATTCTTTCAATTCTAATCTGTTTGCCAATCATTTTTATCCTCCTTAATTATACATGAAATAAAAAAAGCCGTAAACACAATTGAATGTGTCCACGGCTTTTAAAGTTAGTAATATATTTATGGTAAATTCTTCTAGATCATCAGCCCTGCCCCGGACACACTAAGACATAATAAAATCGCCACCACCAGCGCCAAAATCGAATAACTGCATCGGCGTAATTTTTGATCTCTATTTTTGATGTAGAGGATAGTGACATCGTCTTATGGTGTTCCGTCTTTGGATGATAAAAAATAACATTAAAACTCTAAACAAAATACAAATAATATATAGATATTTTATATCATAACAGAAAAAAATATAGAAGTCAAGAACAAAAATTAAAAAATGGGCGTTGTCTGATTGATAAATATATGATATGATATTTATGCTTATTTCTACTTGCTTTTGTTATAAAATGAGAGTGAAATATTTTGATCACAAGAGATTTACTCAGCAAAATAGATAATGCGCAAAAGGAGATAACATGCAAGCAAACTACTGCTTAAACACAAGCACTATACGCAATTGCGGTCTAAATATTCAGCAAAAGATTGAACTAACATCAAAAGCTGGCTATAAAGGTATTGAGCTATGGGTATCAGAGATAGAGGAATATCTCAAAAATGGTGGAAACCTATCAAAATTAAAGACTATTCTTGATACAAACTCTATTACAGTTCCCAATCTGATTGCATTTTTCCAATGGGCTAATCCAGATAAAAACATTCGTGCAAAGGCTCTTGAAGAAGCAAAACAAGTCTTTAATATGGCAAAGGCTCTTAATTGTGCCTATGTCGCAGCTCCTCCGTCTGGGATCACTGATATGCCTGATCTGCCTATTGCGGATGTTGCTGAATATTATAAAGGGCTTTTAATAGCAACTCAAGATATGGAAGCCAAACCTCTTCTGGAATTTTGGGGACATTCCAAAAAGTTAGGTTCTTTAGCAGAAGCAATAGAGATAATAGAGATCCTAAACAATTCTGAAATCGTAATTTTATTTGATATTTTTCATTCTGCAAAGACTGAAGGTAGTTTTGATCTAATTGGCAAACTCAAAGGAAATCAAATAGGACTTATCCATGTCAACGATTATCCTTATGCTGATGACATTCGGCAATTAAAAGACTCTCAGCGAGTTTATCCCGGTGATGGCGTTGCGCCTCTTGATAAAATCATTAATACATTAAAACAAATCGGCTATTCGGGTATGTTTTCATTAGAGCTTTTCAATGAGGAATACGAGAAGGCAGGCGCAGAAACAGTTCTTAAAACAGGTATTGAAAAAATGAAAAATATATTTGTTTAATCACTAAGCCCATAGAATAAAAGACTATGGGCTTGTTGTTATAATATGGGCTGTTTCTCTGGTTTCATTAATTTCCATGAACCATTTAGTTTAGAAATGGAATATTTATGCCGATTCATAACTTCATATACATTACTCGATGTACATTTACTTTCCTTATAGGCACATATAATTAATACTTTTTGGTCAGGCATGAAATTATTAAGAATTTGCTCATATTCCATAAAAGCATTCCAATCTGACTTTTCAAGCCAAGAAATAACACCAATTGCCCTAAAGCCTGAATATCCGATTGATAAAGCATCTTGATACTTACTTACTGCACTATTAAGCACATTATTGACATCAAAATATCCTCCTGCCAGATACCAATCTTTATAAGAGAATATCTGTAATTGATCCTTATTCAGATATTCACGCAGATTTGGAGTTGTCTTTGCAAAAGCATTCTTGACTTCATCTTTGGTCATATCACCTGTAATCCAAACACAAAGCTCATTGTCTTTTAATCCTTCTCCTAGATATGGCACTAAAAGATCTGTTAGATCACTTTTTGTATTATAGAACTGTGCAACATGAGTTCCCCAACGGATAAGATCAAGGGTAGTAATTCCTGATTCCTTGTATTCATCTGCTCTTGATAATTCAAAAGATATCCTACTTTTTAAAGAAGCAGGGGCAGAAAACCTTTTGAGTCGTTTTTGAATAAGTAATTTTGCTGATCTTTGAATCTCAAGATCATTCCTACATATCTTACAATCCCTTAAATGTTCCTCAATATCCTGACACGTTTTAAAATCTAATTCACCATCCAGATAAGAACACAAATAACTATTTGTATCCTTACAGTCCATAAAAACACTCCTCAGCACCGAAATGCTATTTTAACCAGACCATAACAATATTTAAGCCCTATATCATTTGTAAATAATTTTTTACACCTAACAATTAACTATTTATAACAAAAAAATATTCCTGTAATAACATTTTTTTATTATTATTTCTTAATTGAAGCCCATGTTGCAGTAAGTTTCCCTTCTGCTGAAACAAGATTTGCAGCAATACCCGGACCATTGACAGATACGTTATCAAAACGACCATCTGCATTAAACGTTCCAACGCCAATTGCTCCCGATGCAAAAGACTTATCAATGACCTCCATTTCTAACTTATTATCTATATAACATTTGAAGGTATCACCTTTTACCTCAACTTTAAGAATATAATCCACCCCAATTTCACAAGGTTTGGATTTATTTTCAAGTAAAATTGTATTTGGCGATTTTATTAGACATGGTCCCTCCGCAGGGCGTTGATCTAGTCGAAAGTAATAGTAATCACCTTTTTCTGACTTGTCTGTTACTCGGAAAAATACCCCGATAATAGGTGCTAACTCTCCGCCTTTTTCTATACGGACTTTCGCCTCAACGGTATAATCAGTCCAATTCACATCACCAAAGAAACTACGATGATAAGTTTCATTGGTTGCTGTTGTAGTCCATGCCGTTTCTTCCTGAGCATATTCCTTGTTTTTAACACTCCATTTGCCCTGTATCTGTTTCCAACCATCATCCTTGCCATCATTAAAATCATCAATAAGCGCATAAATTCCGCTTACAAAACCAAGCGACATTAATATACATAAAAATAAAATCGTGAATTTCATTGTTATATCCCTTTATATTGATACCTATTCTCAATAAAATTCTTATTCAAAATCAATTATGAGAAAAAGCATTATTTAAATAAATTGTTACATCTATTTTTATTATAATGTAATAAAAAAGCAGATTCAAGCTATTTTTATTACCACTGGCATAAATCATTGATCTCATCCTGATAGCCAGTAATTTCTTCGTTCATTATTTCGTCCATCGATACAGCATGACCGATCTTTGCAGATTCAAGCATTGCATATATCAAAGCGACTGAACGAGTTGCCATAATAGGATCAACACTAGGAGTGCGTCCATTTTGGATCGCCTCTGCATAATCATAATATTCAATAGCAAGTAATGCGCTGTCTATTTCAGCAAAAGGAAGATCGTAATGACAAATTCTTTCTCCACCAAAAAGTTTTGCCGTTATATTATTAAGATGGTAATTGGGTATTAATTCAAGCATTTCATCATCTTTTGTCATACCTTTTCCATCAATAATTAGATTAATCGGCTTACCAGAACGGTCTCCGGGTAGGTTGATTGAGCCTTTTGATCCATATATAGACCTTTGCCATAATCCCTGACCATGTCCCGCATGATCTTCGACATATTGACCTACTGCACCATTTTTGAATAGGAGAGTAGCATAAACTGCATCTTCCGCTTCAGCTTGTATTTCGCCCTGAGCATTCTTACGGACTTTTTCGTGTAATCGGGTATGAGCATAAACACTATCAACCTCACCCATAAGATATTCAACGATATAGGAATAATGGACACCAACATCAAGCAAGGGACCTCCGCCTTTTTTGTAATGTCTCCAAGGAGTTACAATTATAGAATCGCCCCCACCGATATTATTTTGTATCATTAATCGAGGATTTCCGATTGCACCCGATTTTATTAGCTCTTTGCCAATGATATTGATGGGATCATAATGGAAATTTTCAGCAACACTAAATACACAACCAGAACGTTTGGCTTCATCAAGCATAAGTTTGCAGGCTTTCATAGTCAAACCCATAGGTTTTTCGACCATGACGTTTATTCCCATTTGCATAGCTTCTATGGCTATATTATGATGAGTCCATGGAACCGTTGTTATATCAATAGCATTTACGCCTAAACTTTTAAGATCGCTTAATCTAGGAACAGGCTTAACTTTATTCCCAAGAGATTCTTCTGCACGTTTAGCAAGGGCTTCTGCACTTTCGATGACAGGGTCACATGCAGAAACAAGCTCAAGATTGCTGAATCCAGATTTATGCAGAGCTATCAATCCGTTTAGATGTCGATTGCCCATAACTCCACAACCAACAATTGCTAGACGAATTTTATCCAAAGGATCGCCTCCTTTATATTTATAATCAGCGAAAATTCATTTAATCCTCGCTTTATTTCTGATACTACTCGCATTAACTCATTTTGACGGATATGCCTTTCTCGGCTGATTCCATTATTGCATCTATGAGTCGCATATTTTCTCTGACTTCTTCAGGTTTGACCGCAAGTTCCGCACCTTTGCTTATCACATCAGCGATATTTTGATAATATGCTTTCCAGTTTCCGTGAATGTATTCAAGCGTTATTTCTTTAACTTCGCCCTCAACTTCGGTAACAACCTTTGGGCGTTCATCAGGATTATAGATTGCAGCGTCAATATTCCCTCTTATCATTGCTGGTTCTTGTGGGTCAATCCCATATTTACAGAGAGTTCCTTTATCACCAAGCACAAACCATCTGGGTTTCTTGATTCTGCATATATTACTTAGTTCTATTTCATAAGACACACCATTTTGAAATCTGACTGTAGTATGTAAGTGGCTTTCTATATCAATATCCCATTTTACGTGATGAGTATCACAAAAAACAGTGTCAACTTTTGACGGAATAAGTCTGAGGCATTGGTCAACAAGATGCGCTCCCCAGTCATATATCTGACCTCCGACATGTTTCTTTATTCCTCGCCATCCGCCGGGTCTTCCATATCCAAGTATTGCAACTTGAATTAAGAAAACCTCGCCCATAAGTTTTGAGTCTATTGCTTGTTTGACTGTCAGATAATCGCTGTCCCAACGTCTATTTTGGAATATACTGAGCATGACATTATTTTTCTTGCTTGCCTCAATCATCGCATCCGCTTCTGCGGTATTCATACACATTGCTTTATCTACAACAACATGCCTTCCTGCATCCATGCACTTAATAGATAAATCTTTGTGGCTGTCATGAGGAGTTGCGATTACAACCAACTCAACTTTATCATCTTTTAAGAGATCATCGATATCTGCATAAGTTTTTACTCCATAGTCCTTTTCGGCAGCGGATCGCCTTTCGGGATCACGAGTTGAGACTGCATAGAGATTCAATCCATCTGCCAAACCAACAAGATAAGAATGAAAGCATTTTCCTGCAAAGCCATATCCAACGACAGCAGTATTTATACCAGAAGCCATAATAAAGTCCTCCCATAAAACATAAACTAAGTCTATTACATATTAAATAAAAAAGATTTTTCGCTTCGCTCAAAATGACAGCGAAATGTCACCCTGAACGCAGTGAAGGGTCTTCCTGAATTAATACAAAAAAATATAATTTCCTATACAATAAAAAAGCTTATTTTCGTTTATTAATAATAGATTATTATAAAATAAAAATTTGATAACGTCTATGGAAAATAGGGTAAGAGTATAACAAAATTGAAAGGATTTTTGAAGGATTTTTTATTATTAGCGTTTTTGCGTTTTGATAAACTTATTTAGTTTAGCCAGTAAAGTTGGTAGATTATATGGCTTTACGATATAATCATTTGCGCCTGATTTATGCGCACTTAAGACCGCATCGCTTTCACCTTTTGCAGTAAGCATAATTATAGGTATATTTTTTGTGGCACTTTCCCTTTTTAGCTTTGAACAGACTTCATATCCATCCATGCCGGGCATCATAATATCAAGAAGTATCAGGTCAGGATTATCTGTTTTAGCTCTTGATAAACCCGATAATCCATCGGATGCAGAAATAATTTCAAATCCTCTAGCTTTAAGCATAAATTCAAGGGTTTCAATAACATCTGGTTCATCATCTATAATGAGTATTTTTCTTGCCATATTATTTACCTACTTAATTAGCCAAATAGAGACTTAAGATAAGTCTCTATTTGTATTGGAAATTTAATAAGATTTAATATCTCCCCAAGTGGAACTTATTTTGCTTTTCGGATCAACAGATAAACCAATGTTAGGTCTTTTTCCTTTTGCAAGTTCAGCGATTTCATTTTCATCTAAGGCTCTGTCCCAAATAATAAGATCATCGACAATACCATCAAGATAAGCATCATTACCATCAGTTCCATTAACTGCTCGTCCAACGCCTACTTCTATTGGTCTATCTGGAAAAGTCAAATAAGGAGAAACAATTCCTTTTGGATTTCCTTCTCCACTTGGTGGAATATTAACTTTTCCATCTTTCTCTGATGCTACATGTGCTATTGCCTGCTTGCCATCCGCAGTTAAGCAAACAAAATACCAAGCATTCTGTTGATAAACATTTGCAGTAGCAAACCAGCCTTCTGTTCCAGCGATACAAACCCCCCAGGTCATGCCTGTGCTATCGGTTGTGCAAACACGAAATAGGAAATTGGCTCCCCAGCCAACCTTTGTGCCTTTAAAAGCTATTGCAGAATGATTTTTTCCAGCACGGACATTCATCCATGCAGAAACCGTAAGGCCATTTGCCATAACTTCATAGGCTTTCTTATGTGGTATACTAATAAATCCATCCTTACCATTAAAACTTGCTGCTTTCCCAAACTTACCAGCAACAAACTCAACACCACCATTTATTTTCCCATCACTGACTCCTTTTGAGTCTCTCGCATCTCCATCAAATGTCCACGCAGATATAATTCCGTCATTAATATTGGCAAAAATATTTGGTGAAAAAACCAGTATCAAAAGACAAAACAATATTATATAAAAAGATCTAATCATTTTAATCTCCAACCCCCCACGATTTTATTTATAAATTAGCTCTGCTCCTCCTATAAAAGAACAGTGGCACAAATCATGTGCCACTGATTCATTAAAAATTAATATGTCTTGATTTTTCCCCAAGTTATGCTTGCTTTATCAGAAGCATCAACTGCGGTTGTTGAAAGGTCTTTTGCCATTATTTCTTTAACTTCTGCTTCACTTAATGCACGATTGTAAAGCATGACTTCATCAATCATTCCATCAAAATAATCAACAGTTTTCAGATCGCCACCTCGTCCCTGTGAATAGCCGATCCTGACTGGTTGACCTTTCCAGACATTATATGGGGCAACAGACGCCTTAGGATTGCCTTCATTGCTTGCTGGTTTTGCAAGAGTCTTTCCGTCTTTTGCAACATAAGCTATGGCTTGTTTCCCATCAACGGTCATACATACAAAAGCCCAAGTGTTTGCGGTAATTGCACCGCCAGTTGCAAACCAGTTTTCCGCTCCCTTAACAGTTGTTCCCCATGTCAATCCATCGCCAGTTGTGGCAATGCGCCAGTTGAAGTTTTCACCCCAACCGATCTTTTCACCTTTCCAGCAAATGCCTGCATGGTCAACAAATTTACGGACATTTATCCATGCTGCAACTGTAAGTGCTTTATCCAATTGAACACTTGCATTATCAGCTATATCAATACCATCATTTTTGCCACTGAAATCAAGGCATTTTCCCATTTTGCCAGCAACTGATTTGGGAGCGCCTAGAATTTTTCCGTTGTTTCCTGCTCCGCTATTATCTTTTGCTGTCCCATCATTAAATGACCAATAACCAACTAAACCATCAGTTAATGCAGCATAAGCACCACTTACAAAAACAAAAAAAGCAAATGCAATGAGAATAATACTGAATTTCATAACTTTCCCCTTTCATAAAAATAAACCCAAAATCCTAAAATTATATTATTTTTATCCTTTAAAATCCTCCTAATAGACCACCCCCCACAAATTTAGTAGTATTAGAAAACTTTTAACAAAAATAATATAACACAATAGAATTTTTATTGCAAGAAAAAATTAAAAAATGACCGCTTCCGATATATAGAGTTTTATAGCTTCATATTTCTACCGACTTCATACATTGCAATAATATTCTCTAGGGGAATATCAGGCAAAAATTCTTGGCTTGGTCCCAGTATATAGCCTCCGCCTTTACCAAATATTTCTATTAGTCTTTTGGCTTCTGCTTTAACTTCCTCAACAGTTCCGAATGGCAATACATGCTGAGTATCCAATCCACCATGAAATGTAATATGACTGCCAAAGCTTTCTTTTAGATATTCAGGCTCCATGTTTGAAGCCCTGACTTGTATAGGATCGAGAGCATCCATACCAAGCTCAATCAATCTAGGAATAAGTTTGCTGACGCTTCCACAAGAGTGTAACATGACTTTTAGCCCGAAATCTTTTGCCAGATCAAAAAGCCTTTTGAGGCATGGCGCATAGAATCTATCCCACATATCTTGGCTCATTATTAGGTCTAGTTGCGTCCCATAATCATCACCCAAAAAGAATATATCCATCTTTCCGTTTGCAGACTCAAACATTCGTAGGCTTGTTTCATAAAAAAAGTCTGTTATTTTTTCAAGGAATACCCTAACATAATCTGGGTCTTCATACATCTTTATCATTAAGTTTTGCATACCAATAAATGCTGAGGCTGTGCAGAAAACAGGGCTCCAAGCTCCACCCATTACAGCATAATGGCTATACTGATCGCAAAATGCTTCTATATTTGAGTAATCACATTGATCAGGATCAGGAACTTTGCATTTTTCAAGTTCCTCCGCAGTTTTTGCCTGTCTTAATTCTTCCCAGCAATCGGCAGGTCCTATATATGGCGCGCGGACAGTTCTAAGATCGATACCAAGATATTGCAATAATTCTTCATAGTCTTTTAGACTCAGCTTGTTCTGGAGATTGTCATTAACTTCCTTCCAAGCCCAATAATCCATCGGAATCCTATCTGTTTTTTCGTGATTCATAGCCATTAAGACTCGTTCTTTTGAGGAAATCATAATGCCTCCTGTTTTTTGACATACAAAAATAGGCAGGTATAAAACCTGCCTATTTTACTATATAAAGAATAATTTATTTACAAATATTAATGGCTTCTGACAATCTCTTTGATTCTCATAAGGCGGGAAAGATTAGAACGTTCCATTTCGTCAAGTTTCATGGTAATATATTTCATAGTATCTTGAAGATTTGGGATCAAGACATATTCAAGCGCATTAACTCGACGACGTGTAACTTCAATTTCATTTGCCAGAAGTTCAACAGACCTTTCTATTTGTGAAAGGCGAAGCATCTCTGGAAGCAATTCAGAATATGCACCCAAAGCAGAATCAAGCTCTGCAGAAGTTTCTGCAAGACCATAGGAATAGACGTTTCCCTCCGATTGTATATCAAATTTGGGCAAACGCAAATTCATAACGGGCGCAGTAGAAACTTTAAGCGTTAATTGCTGGCTAGGAAACATCATGGCTGATTCCATCTTTTCTCTATCCATGACCGAAATAGCCATCAAAAAGCTTCTATGTGCATTTGATAGACGTTCCTCAATATTTCTTCTTAGATCACCAATCTGCTCTAATAGCTCAAGAAACTGCCTCATTAACTCATCTTGCTTTCTCTTTAAAAGGCTGTAACCCTTTCTAGCAAGAGCAAGTCTTCTCTTGAGCTTTAGAAGCTCCATTCGTGTAGCATTAACTTCCAGTATCAACTAATGCTTCCTCCTCAACCTTTCTTTGTTCAAGGAATTTCGGTAAGAACTCATTTAAATATTCTGGTCTAATACGTTTCAATTCTGATGTTGGAATAACAGACAGGAGTTTCCACCCTAAATCAAGGGTTTCCTCAATGTTTCTGTTTTCATATTCATCCTGCTGGATATATTGTTTTTCAAACGCATCAGCAAAACGATAGAACATTCTGTCCATATCACTTAATGCCGCTTCACCTAATATAACTTCAAGTTCACGAGCAGCTAAACCCTTTGTATATGAGTCATAAAGCTGATTGAATAAGTCAGCATGATCTTTTCTTGTCTTATTTGCTCCGATACCCTTATCCTTCAATCTTGATAATGACTGGGGCGCATCAACAGGTGGATATAAATTTTTTCTGTGCATTGGTCTGCTCAAAACGACCTGTCCTTCTGTAATATATCCTGTAAGGTCTGGAATTGGATGCGTTTTATCATCTTCAGGCATTGTTAAGATAGGTATCTGAGTAATCGAACCGGGCTTTCCTTTTATCTTTCCTGCGCGCTCATATAGGCTGGCAAGGTCTGTATACATATATCCGGGATAGCCTCTTCTACCGGGGATCTCTTTTCTTGCAGCAGAAACTTCACGTAAAGCCTCGCAATAATTGGTCAAGTCGGTTAATATAGCAAGAACGTGCATTCCCTTTTCAAAAGCGAGGTATTCAGCAGCGGTCAATGCCATTCTTGGAGTTGATATACGTTCAATAGCTGGGTCATCTGCAAGATTGATGAATAGAACCGCTCTATCAATAGCGCCTGTCTCACGAAAGTCATTGATAAAGTATTCAGATTCCTCAAAGGTTATACCCATAGCAGCAAACACAACCGCAAAGCTTTCACCTGATCCACGAACTTGCGCCTGTCTTGCAATCTGAACAGCCATTCTTGAATGAGGCAAACCAGAAC
>CAZMCH010000078.1:0-19967 GCA_964564735.1 uncultured bacterium | reverse complement strand
AATAACCGCTAAATTACCAAACTCAACCCGCCCTTCTTCGCATACCATAGCAACACTTCCAGAAAGTAATGGTTTTTCATTATCGTTATAATCGAATACAACTTTATCATTTATAAAGGCAGTGATTTTTGAGCCTTGTGTTTTGAGTTTCATTTGACAATTTTGGTCTAACTCATACTCAAAATCCATTTCTGCAAGAGTCCTGCATCCGTCAAGTTCTTTAATTAGGCGTAGTTTCCTATCATCACAAAGTAATAAAGCATAATAACGCTTTAATCCCTGAACGCAAACTGCTATACCAGATGATTTTCCCATGTGAGGGTTTACCGTTGCATTGAAGCAATAGTCTTTCCATTCACGAGTTCCCTGAATTAGCATACCAGTTCCTTCGTTTTGAATAACACGACAGAAGGGCATCTCAGCGCCGAAAAAATGCACTCCACCATGAACCGCATTAACCCATGCCTGTTGCCAGACATTTCCACCAGAACTAGGTCGCTTGAAATTGATCTCTGGTGTGCCATCCCAAGTAATATAATCAAGATAGATCGTTCCATCAGCGCGCTTATCTGAGCTTATTTCAATTCCGATCTCTGCAATAGGTGCGCTGTCTGTTGATTCAATTTTCCATTCCATTTCCCATTCAGAATTTGATGACATTTCTCTTATATCACCAAATTTTGTAAACAGCTTGTCTCCATCACCGTAAATTCGTATATATGGACTACATTTAACAGGTATTGCATTTTTTTCGTCAGCAGAAAGACGCATTTTGACTGTTTGACCTGAATATATAGTTGGAGAAGCATAAAGCGAATATCCGCCCATATTCATGGCTTCGGGGGGCATGAATGTTGCAGTTGCTACCTTTGCAGAACGTCCTTTTGCAATAGCATTATACTTGATAGCGAGTGATCTACTTCCATATTTGCTATGTCCTATAACATTCTCTAATGTTGCAGTTCCTTTGCTTTCGGGGGTATTTTCGATAATGAAGCCTTGCACCGAGTCAGGCATCTCAAAATGGTATCTTGCGCCATTCTTTGGTGGTATAAATTGCTTTCCTGCAAGTGCGTAAGTCGTCTTTATGATTTCATAGCTTTCCTTGACTGCCTCTGTGATTGTCCTGCCTCCGTCTGCTGTTGGCAAATATAAACGATCTGCAACAGGTTTTCTCCAGTCGGGACCTGCATTTATACCATCTAAACCGAGTTTTATGCCCATAAGACAACCGATATTTCCACCATTGCAATCAGTATCCCAACCGGATGTATTTGTGATCATTAATGCACGCTGGAAATCATCAGGGGCATATATGAATCCCAGAATGATTAAGGCATGGTTTGGAATCATGTGGCAGTTTCCACCGTATTTATCATAGCCATAGTTCGCAACAATTCTCTCACGAGTTTTTTTCCAATCGCCATCTTGCTGATGCCAGTTTCTAATATCGCCAATCATACGATATATGATAGAGTCCTTTGGAATTAGTGAAACTGCGGTATCAAGCAATTTATTAGGGTCAGATTCTACAAAAGCCATAGATTCAAGTGCGACTAGCGCTTGCGCTCCGTAAATAGCCTCTCCATCATGGCTAACACTGCCTGCCTTACGAGCAAAACTAACAGCCTGTTCAGGATCACCCGGAGAAGCCATTGCCCATGCGTCAATAAATATCTGTGCGCCTATCTGTTCAGCAACAACCTTGCTGTTAAGTTCTATTGAGCCACTTTTTGGCGCAGGAATACCTTTTTTTAGGCGTAAATATGCGGTATGTTCTGTTGAATTGCCCATACCGCCCCACCAAAGTATCGTTCTTCCTTCAATCAAATAGTTTAGCCAAGTTTGCCCTATCTGTTGTGCTGTCAAAGCAGGATCGTAATTATAATCCGCAAGCGCACGAAAGAAGGTAAATGTCCCCGAAATATCGTCATCAGTAACAATTAGAGGCTGATTTAGCTTTTCATTGACGTAATAATTAACTTCTCCTAGTCTTTCTATTATATGTTCATATAACCAACCCTCAAATGGTCTGCCGATATAAACGCCAATAATTTTGCCCAGAACTCCAGCATAAACCCTTTGTTCGTAATCATCACGTATAACCAAATTGATACCTCCCTATAACATTTATGATACTGATGTAACAGCAAAACTGCGAATAATTGGTTTAGCAACAGATTCAATAATTTTCAGACGTATTCTTGAAGTTTTGGCAAGATCACCCTCAAATATATTTGACATTTTATTTTCTCCGTTTGGTTTTTGCTCTTTGACAGAGTTAATAAGCTTGTGCTTGACCGATGTAGGTTGAGATATATCTCAACCTACAGAAGATTTGCTAGATTATCACGTATCCAGCACCAAGCGCTTGTTTAACTTCGCCATCAAACTCCATTTTGATTATGGCTACATTTGCGAGTTTATCGGGACAGCTTTCAGGCAAGCCTTTTATTATAAGCTGGTTTTCTGTCTGCACGAAATCCAAAGGCTTTCCATCAGCTAATAAACAAGCGCATATCAGTTTTGTTTTTAATCCACCAATGACAAGTTCTTTTGGTGACCAGTTGTGACACCAGAAGTAATAAGTATTGCCTTTTCTTGTCCAGTTACCTGTTGGGATCCATTCAACACCCTCAACTCTATCAACTTTACCATAAACCGCTTCGCCGTTTAATGCAAGCCATCTACCAACAGTAAGTAGTCGATCATAAGCTTCTTCTGGAACAGAGCCATCGGGAGCAGGACCAATATTCAAGAGCAAATTGCCTTGGCCAGCAGATGCTGTTCTTAACATACTAATAACCTCTCTAACAGGTCTCCAGTCAATAGCGGTTGGGAAATATCCCCAAGAACCGTTAAAAGTCATACATGCTTCCCAATCACGCCCTTTGCCTTCAGCGGTAACATGCTCTTCTGGAGTGCCAAAATCTTCAGGCAATTGTGAACGGTTGTTAATGATAATATCAGGTTGAAGTTCACGCACCATAGCATTACGCCTCTCACTTTCCCATAATTCAGGAGAACTCAAGGGCCAAGAGACGTCATACCATAGTATATCAATCTTACCATAATTTGAGCATAATTCACGAACACAACCATCAGTAAATTCAATGAATCTCTTTCTAGCAGATTCATCTTTCGCGCAAATAGCCCCGTCTGGATGATGCCAATCCATGAGCGAGTAGTAAAACCCAATTTTCAATCCAAATTCACGACACGCCTCAACATATTCTGCAACTAGGTCACGCTTTGGACCTCGTTTCATTGCATTATAATCAGTCTGTTTTGTATCCCACAAGCAAAATCCCTCATGGTGCTTGGTAGTCATAACCATATATTTCATACCAGCGGATCTTGCCAATGCAGCCCATTCTCTTGCAGGACGAACCTTTGGCTTCCATGTGTCAGCGTATTTTTCATATTGCTCCATCGGTATACGTTCACGATTCATTACCCATTCATGACGACCTATCTGAGCATAAAGTCCCCAATGGACAAACATTCCGAATCTTGCCTCACGCCACCACTGCATACGGCAATCTCTGTCTTCTGCACTCATAGCAAATCCTCCTGTCGTTTATATAGTTTGTTATTTATACGACTTTTTCACTTATGTTATAAAGAGGACCCTTCACTTCGTTTAGGGTGACAAAAAATGTTATTCTGAACAGATTAATGGATCTCTTTTTGTCATTATCTATTGCTAACTGAAAAAGTCGTATTATTTATTTAAATTGATAAAGGCATAAACCAATTTTTTGTATATTTATAATACAATAGAATAAATATCAAATCAAGATAATATAGAACTATGTTATAATATTACGACTTTATTGCGGAGTGATATTTGACATTTGTTAAATGTTGTTTTGCGAAATTGTTAAATGTTGTGAAATTTTATAATCAATAAAAGCCTTATGAATAAAGGATTAAAATAGCCTTGTTGTTAAATGTTAGGTTGAAGATTTGTTAAATATTGCATATAATATAGATGTAATTTATTTGCCAAAAAATGAACATATAACTGTTTCCGAATGTATTGAAACCAAGATAAATGTTCAGGATTTGGAATATCTATCAATTTATCGTTGTTTTTTCTGTAAAGCATGTTTTTTTCGAATATATCTTAAATCAAGGCAGGCTTTATCTGCATAATATTAGACTTAAATAAATGAATTTAAAAATAAAAGAAAATGAATATGCAATAGCATGGTATAATGTATCTTTTGTAATAGCTCTTATTACTGGAATTTTTTTGCTTATTAGCTCTGCTCTGTTCGTATCAAACTATATACGATTGAAATCATCAGACCCATTAAACTCACCCGAAGTTACACAGCTAAAAGAAAGACTTGTAAATGAACCTAGCAATCAAGAGTTAAAAGAGCAAATTCGTAAACTTGATCTTAAACTTAGAAGCGATTATTTTCGCCATCGTGAGTTTTCAAGGTTTGGGACATATTTGCTTATAGGTGGCATGGTGATTTTTTTGATAGCAATAAAATCTTATGAATATTTTAAGAGAAAATTGCCAATGCCAGAGCATCCTGTTTCAGAAGAAGATGAAGAACTACATAACATAAAAATATCCCGTTGGTCGGTTATTGCTATTGCTTTGATGATATGTATATCTGTATATGGACTTGTAACAAGTTCAGGAAAAGCTGAGTTTTTTAGAAATGCAGAACAGATTTTAGCAAATGCTAAGGAGGCAAAGCAAGTTGATATTGCTCAAAATCTATCATCTACCACAGAGGCAGAAATCTCAATCCAAACAACAGAAACAATATCGGAAGCCACTATAACCCAACAGGAAAATGCTCCTATTCAGACATCAACATATCCCACAGACGAGGAATTAAAGAAAAATTGGACTAGGTTTCGTGGATATGGTGGACTTGGGATAGTTTATGCAAGCAATATTCCTTCTTCATGGGACGGAAAAACAGGAAAAAATGTCCTTTGGAAAACAAAAGTAGAACTTCCCGGAAATAATTCACCTATTGTTTGGGGGAAAAAGGTATTTTTAACAGGCGCAACAGATAAAAAAAGAGAAGTTTATTGTTTTGATGCAGATACAGGAAAAATCCTATGGCAAAAATCTGTAGAAAATATCCCTGGAAGTAGCCCCCAACCTCCAAAAGTTTCTGAAGATACTGGCTATGCGGCTCCCACTGCGACAACTGATGGTCAAAGAGTCTATGCAATATTCGCAAATGGCGATTTAGTAGCATATGATTTTGACGGAAATCTTGTCTGGGCAAAAAATCTCGGAACACCAAAAAGCATGTATGGCTATGCTTCATCGCTTTTGATGTTTAAAAATCTGCTTATTGTTTTATATGATCAGGGGAATTCTGCAAATGATAATCTTTCGAGCATAATGGCTTTTGATGGGGCTTCTGGTAATCAGGTATGGGCAACAAAACGACCTGTTCCGAACTCATGGGCAACACCAATAATCATAAACACAGGGAATCGTGATGAAATAATAACAAATGGAAATCCTTATGTTATCGCTTATGATCCTAACAATGGAAAAGAATATTGGAGAGTCAAATGTTTAAGCGGAGATATTGCTCCATCGCCGATATATGCAGATGGGCTTGTCTTTGTTACTAATATTTATGCAACACTCGCAGGGATAAAACCGGGTGGACAGGGAGATGTTACTTCTACTAATATTGTATGGTCAGCAGATAGTGGCTTGCCTGATATAGTCAGCCCCTTATCTGATGGGAAATTGGTATATCTTCAAGAAACTTATGGATTTATGACCTGCTATGACGCCAAAACTGGCAAAATAGTGTGGGAACATGATTTTGCAGAGACATTCAAGGCATCACCAAGCCTTGTTGGAAATAATGTTTATACAATAACTGAAGATGGCGTTATGATAATATTCAAATCTGATAGAGAATTTAAGGAAATCGCCAGATACGAACTAGGAGAAAAAACAGAATGTTCGCCAGCTTTTACAGATGGGCGCATATATATACGAGGTAAGGAGAATCTGTATTGTATAGGGAATCGTTAGTCGAGGAGATCGTTTCAGATGATATAACGGAAGATGATCGCCAGTTTATCGGGAATATTTTAGATGATTATGGTAGAGGCGCTGAATCAGTCATACCGATACTCCAGCGCATACAGGATCATTATAACTATTTACCTGAGAAAATACTTCGCTATATAACCGAAACAACCGAAATAACACCATCACAGATAATAGGCGTATCAACGTTTTATTCGCAATTTCGGCATCGTCCTGTTGGTCAGCATATAATCAGTGTTTGTCATGGAACTGCCTGTCATGTTAAGGGTGCGGGATTGATACAGGACGCATTAACCAGACATTTAAAAATAAAAGATGATGACGATACGGACCCACAAAATCTCTTTACTATACAGAAAGTAGCCTGTCTTGGTTGTTGCACACTTGCGCCAGTTGTTCAAATAGACGGCATTACCTATGGTCATCTCACACCAGATATAGTTCCAAAGGTTCTTAAAGATTTCCTTAGTTCCGAGGGATTAAGGCAAAAAAGAACTATCAAACATTCAGAATTGAGTTTTCGATATAAAGATACAAGCATCGCAGAAATACGTCTTGGGCTTGGTTCATGCTGTATCGCAAAGGGCAGTGGTAATGTCAGAGATGCAATGATGGAAACGATCCAAAAACTTAATATTAATGCGAAGGTGAAACGGGTCGGATGTGTTGGAATCTGTCATCAAACACCTTTAGTTGAAATTGTTATGCCCGATGGACGATCCTATTTATATGCAAATGTTCAGGCTGATGATGTTGAGGCAATTGTTTTGCGTCATGTAAAGCCCGGTGGAATATTGAAAAAGATAACAAAATCAGCATCGAAATTGATAGATAGAATTATGACAGATGAGGCTTGGGAGCCGATAACAAGGTATTCTATTTCAGTTCGTGATCCAGAAGTCAGCGCATTTCTTGATAAGCAAAAACACATTGCAACTGAACACTATGGTTATATTAATCCAACAGATATAGACGAATATTTAGAAACAGGCGGTTTTGAAGCGCTTAAAAAATGTATTACGAAACTTTCTCCAGAGCAAGTTATAGAAGAAATCACAAAAAGCGGATTACGTGGACGTGGCGGTGCAGGATTTCCAACAGGTGTTAAGTGGTCGCTTGTTTATAAAGCAAATGGTGATAAAAAATACGTCATCTGCAATGGTGATGAAGGTGATCCCGGTGCATTTATGGATAGGATGATATTAGAGTCATATCCCTATCGAGTTATAGAAGGTATTGCCATTGCGTCTTATGCTGTCGGCTCAAATGAGGGATATTTTTATATTCGTGCAGAATATCCTCTTGCTGTCCAGCGAGTAAGGGAAGCACTTGAGGTCTGTAAGGAAAGAGGCTTATTGGGTGATAATATATTTGGCAGTGATTTCAACCTGAATCTTAAAATTATGGAGGGTGCAGGTGCGTTTATCTGTGGAGAAGAAACCGCTATGCTCGAATCTATTGAAGGGCAAAGAGGTATGCCTAGATTACGCCCTCCATATCCAGCCGAAAGCGGGCTATGGGGGAAGCCGACTTTGATAAATAACGTTGAGACTTACTCCCTTGTTTCGTGGATAATCAGTAATGGCGCGGATAATTTTGCTTCTCTCGGTGTTGGAAAAAGTAAAGGAACGAAAGTCTTTGCATTGGCAGGCAAAGTTGACAGAGGCGGACTTATTGAAGTGCCTATGGGCATATCAATCAAAGAGATCGTTGAGGACATAGGCGGAGGAGTTGCTGGCGGGAAAAAGTTTAAAGCGGTTCAAATCGGTGGTCCGTCTGGTGGGTGTATTCCAGCAGAATTATCTTATGCAACGGTTGATTATGAAGCGCTGACATCTCTTGGTGCTATCATGGGTTCGGGAGGTTTGGTTGTTCTTGATGATTCGGATTGCATGGTTGAGATTGCGCGCTATTTTCTTGAATTTACACAAGATCAGTCATGTGGGAAATGCACGTTTTGTCGTGTCGGCACAAAGCGAATGTTAGAGATATTGGAGAATTTATGTCATGGCAAGGGAGAGAAAGGCGATCTTGAGGAGCTAGAAAATCTAGCAAACATGGTTAAAAAAGGTAGCCTTTGCGGATTGGGAAAAACCGCCCCTAATCCTGTTCTGACAACACTGAAATATTTTCGTTCGGAATATGAGGCACATCTTGAAAAACGTTGTCCTGCAGGGAAATGTCAATCACTCATCAGATATGTTGTCACAGATGATTGTATCGGTTGCACGCTTTGCTCTCAGCATTGCCCCGTTGATGCAATTCCGATGAAGCCTTATGAAAAGCATGAAATTGATGATGAAAAATGCACTCGTTGCGATACCTGCAAGCAGATTTGCCCAGAAAATGCGATAATTGTTGTGTCAGAAGGAAATGCTGATTTTTAGCCTTATTATACTATTTGAAACAAAGAAAGAGGAAGATATATTGCCAAGAATAACAATTGATGGCAAAATGGTTGAGGTCCCCCATGGAAGCACGATCCTAGATTCCGCAAGGCAAATAGGTATTGATATACCTACGCTATGCTTTAGGGATGGCTATGAACCCTCTACATCATGTATGGTATGTATCGTGAAAGTTGGGAATCGCATTGTGCCTTCATGTGCAACTAAGGCTGAAGATGGCATGGAGATCGAAAGCGAAACAGAAGAGATTTTGGAAGCAAGACGAACAGCCCTAGAATTACTTTTGAGCGATCATGCTGGTGATTGTATTGCACCATGTCAAAGCGTTTGTCCTGCGGGTATGAATATTCCATTGATGATCCGTCAGATTGCTAATGGCGATCTAAAAGATGCGATAATCACTGTTAAAGAAGATATACCTTTGCCTGCTGTTTTGGGTCGTATATGTCCTGCACCATGCGAAAAAGGTTGCAGACGTGGTTCATACGATAATCCTGTATCAATTTGCCTATTAAAGCGTTATGTTGCGGATGTCGATCTTTCTACAGAATCGCCTTATATGCCTGTTTGTGAAGCTGAAAGCGGAAAAAGAGTTGCTATCGTTGGTTCAGGACCTGCGGGATTATCTTCTGCATACTATTTGCTTCAATATGGTCATGCCTGCACAATATACGATGATCATGAGAAACCCGGCGGTGCGCTTCAATATGACGTTCCAGAAGACAGATTACCCCGTAGATCGCTAGATGCTGAAATAAAAATCATTGAAAAACTTGGTGCGAAATTCCAGCTAAATAAAAGAATCGATACAATTGACAGCCTAAAAGATAAATATGACGCTATTTTAGTCGCAACAGGGCAAAATAAAAGCATTTTACCAGAAAAAACAAAAATTGATAGGAATACCTTACAGACAGATATTGAAGGTGTTTTTATAGCGGGAAATGCAATTGGACGAAGAACTAATATGGCTGTTCGTTCTGTTGCAGATGGGAAAATCTCTGCTAATTCCATTGATCAATACTTGAATAGATTGCCAATAACGGGTGCGCTAAAGGCTTTCACTGTTCGTATGGGCAAACTTCCTGAATTTGAATTACATAGGTTTGTTGAGACCGCAAGCCAAATTGATAAAATAATTCCCTCTGATGCTTTTTCAGATGATGAAGCGGTTGCAGAATCTCTCAGATGCCTGCATTGTGATTGCAGAAGGGCTGATAACTGCAGATTAAGAGATTATTCGGACATTTATAATGCAAACCCAAATAGATATAAAGGTCAAAGACGACCCTATGATCAACAATCACAACATAGTAAGATTATATACGAACCCGGAAAGTGTATTTCATGTGGGTTATGCGTTCAGATAACATCAAAATCAAAGGAATCTCTTGGATTAACTTTTATAGGACGGGGATTTACTGTTCGTGTCGATGTTCCCTTTAATCAGACTATCAAAGAAGGCTTACAAAAAGTTGCTCAAGAGTGTGTTGAAGCATGTCCAACAGGGGCTTTAGCCCTTAAGCAGAATTAGTTTATTTTATAGGGAATTAACGACTTGTGCTAATTATTTTTGTAACCTATTATTTTATCTAGGTTTTTATAATTTCCAGCCTAAAAGGCTGGGCTACAAAGTGCCTTCAATACTTGATTTATGGGAACTAGCACAAGTCGTGAATTATATTTTTGTATTAATCCAAGAAGAACCTTCACTTCGTTTAGGGTGATACTTTGCTGTCATTTTAATCGAAGTGAAAAATATTTTTTTATAGTTGCTTTTTATGACTCAAAAAATTGATAATGAAATAGAAAACAAGATAAGGGAATTTGTAGCTCAAAAGCTAAAAAAAGCTGACATAGCTCACGGATTCGATCATATAGAATGTGTCGTAAATATGGCAAAAAAAATAGCATTAGAAGAACATGCAGACATGCGAATCGTTATCCCGTCCTCTTATTTGCATGATATTGTGCCAAGAAACGAAGTTGAAAGATTTGATCTGCATACAGAAGAATCTGCCAACGAAGCGAAAAGATTTCTGAAAGGCATGGGATTTTCACATGACGAGATAGAGAAAATCAAAGAAGTAATTATATCATCCTCGTATGAATCCTATCTCAAAGGCAAAGAGCCAGAGTCATTGGAAGCAAAGATCGTAAGAGATGCCGATTGGCTTGATGCTATTGGTGCAAGGGGTATTGCAAGGGTGTTTGTATTTGCTGGGCATTATGGGTGTCCTGAAATGGGCAAAGTTGAATGGGATATTGATAATCCTGAAAAACTTATAATGAATACTCATAGACCTGATCCATCACCGATTTATCATTTTTTCTCAAAACTCCTTTGGATTAAGGACTTGATGTTGACCCAAAGCGGAAAAATAGAGGCTGAAAAACGCCATCAATTTATGGTTGATTTTCTAAAAAGGTATAGATCAGAATGCTCAGAGTAACTCCACAAATTCTGAAAAAGATTGATCCATATATTGCATTATTGCTATTGATTGGCGTTGCAGTATTTATTATAAAATGTCAAATAATTTATCCGATTCAATATGTCGGTCATGCAGATTCTTCCGCTTATGCAGAGATGGCAGATAGCCTTATACATGGTCGTGGATTTGAGGTAGATTATCTAAGTTTTTATTTTATCAAATATCCAAATATTGTCCGTCCAGAAGATCATTGGCCTCCATTATATTCAATCCTGATAGCACCATTTTATATTATATTTGGAAAAACCGCATTTTCTGCAAAATTACCTTCTGTAATTATATCATGCTTTTTTCTTCCATTAGTAACATTTTCATTAGCAAGACAATTAAGTAAAAGCAGGATTGCAGGAGTCGCCTCTGGTATGACTGTTCTTTTGTCACCATCATTTTTTAGCTGGTCATTGCATCCTCTTTCAGATGTCACATATACTTTTATTGTATGTGCGTTTGCTCTTTTTTCTATGAAGGCTTTGGATGATGAAAAAAATTTCTACTATGCTGGAATATTTATGGGATTAGCTTATTATGCAAAGGGGACAGGAATATTGCTATTTCCTTGTTATGTTGCATTTCATCTTATTGCTAGATACAGGTTAAAGCGATATAGAGAAGATAAGATCAGTTTATTTCCATTTATAAAAAACCTATTATTTAATAAAAAATTTCTTATAGGTCTAATTATAGGTTTCTTAATTCTTTTTCCTTGGTTGGTGAGGAATTTTGTGCATTTTAGAGATCCTTTATTCTCTACACAACGTTTTGCGGCTGGATATGGCGGATATGTCGATTGGGAAATAGGAACTTATGATCTGTATTGGGGAGAAAAACCTCCACTAACATATAAAGATAAATTTAAAGATGGCATTGGTCATGTTGCGAAGATGACATTAGATTATCTAAAAACTAATATATGGTGGACATTAATAGATATAAAAAGTAGCTGGGGCAAATTTAGCAATGAAGCATTTTTGACATACATAACTAATATCCCTGCTATCATTGGTCTATTTTTGCTATGGGGTAATAAAAAAAGGCATATAATATGGCTTATATCAGTTTCATTATTGCTTTTTCTCTCAGCTACTTGGTTTCCAATAGATAGAATGGTTGTTCCGTTGTTGCCTTTAATGGTTGCGCTTGGATGGGCTACATATTATATAATTCTAAAGTTTATTTTCAAGTATTTGAATCGCCTTTCACTAAGTCTGTTTAGTAAATTAAATGCCTTTGTTTTGCCATTTATCACTCATTACGCTTCATATATCAAGTATTATTTTTCACAAATATCGCAATATTCAAAAATTGCCTTCAAACCAGAAATAAGCGCAGGTTTTATAATGCTTTTTATTCTCTCACCGATAATTATAAATTCTGGTGAAAGCATACAAAATTCAATCAAGCATGATGGTTATCCATATCGAGAAACAGATCAAGCATGGATGGATATGGGTAGATGGCTAAAAGAGAATGTTCCATCTGATTCAGTAACAATGACAAGAAATCCCTGGGAATTGCATTTTTATTCAGAACAACCTGCGGTTCAGATACCAAGAACAACCCTTGACAAAACCATTGAAGTTATGCGATTCTATCATGTCAGCTATATTATTCCTCAGTTGAACATACGCCCATCCCTTGAACCAATGGTTAAAGGAGAACTTCCTGGGCTTGAATTAGTCTATGATAATAAAACATTGCAATTATATAAAATTCGCTATGATCTTATAAACAAATGGTATAAACAAAATAATGGACAATAAAAAAATTGGTGTCTTGGCTATACTATCCGCAAATGTGATGTGGGCTATAGAGCCTATTTTCGCAAAACTTGCCTATAAAGATGTAAGTGTTTTACAAACTTCCACAATTAGAGCAATCATAGTTGCATTAACAGCGCTTTTGTATGCTCTTATCACAAATAAAGGTAGTATTAGAGTTAATAAGAAGCAACTAGGGATTTTGGCATACATTGCAATTGCTGGAACGATTGTTGCTGATTTTTCGTATCTTTTCGCCCTGACAAAAGTTCCTGTTGTAAATGCGGTTTTATTAGGTCATTTACAGCCGATTTTAATTGTCCTTATTTCCTTTTTAGTGTTTAAGGAAGAAAAGATCAGTAGATTAGATTATCTTGGTATGGCTGTTATGCTAATTTCTAGTTTATTGGTAACAACGAAAACAAGAGAAAACCTAGCAAATCTAAAATTTGGGACAACAGGTGACCTTTATGTATTATTAGCAACATTAGCTTGGGCGACAACCGCTATTGCAATGAGAAAATATATCAAGGATATGAATTCTGGAGTTGTTGCTTTCTACAGATATACTATCGCTGGAGCTATATTTGTTATATATTCATTAATAAAGTCCACAATACAAATATCCAATATATATCAGATTTTGATAGGGCTTGTGGTTGGAGTTGGCGTTATACTTTATTATGAAGGCTTAAAGCGTATTAAAGCGGCACAAGTTTCGTCTTTGGAATTATCAACACCTTTTTTTGGTGCATTACTTGGTTTTATTGTTCTAAAAGAGAGTGTCACAATAATGCAAATATCAGGTATTTTGGCAATGTTTATAGGTGTTTATTTATTGGCAAAAAAAGAAGCTAACTAAAAAATGGAGAGACAAATGAGCATTGATAATTTATATAAAGAGAAATATCGTCCACAATTTCATTTTACGGCAAAAACTAACTGGTTGAATGATCCGAATGGCTTAATTTATTATAAAGGTGAATATCATCTATTTTTTCAACATAACCCAGAAGGGATAAATTGGGGGAATATGACATGGGGACATGCGATAAGCCCTGATATGATCCATTGGAAACAGATCGATCACGCCATATATCCTGATAAATTGGGAACGATTTTCTCTGGATCAGGTGTAGTTGACTGGAACAATACTGCAGAATTTAAGACTGGCGATGAAGATGTGCTAGTTTGCATATACACATCAGCGGGAGATTGTGTTGAGCCAAAAGTGCCTTTTACGCAAAGCATCGCATACAGCAATGACAAGGGCAGAACTTGGCAAAAGTATACTGGAAATCCTGTTTTGGAACATATTGTTGGTAGCAACAGAGACCCAAAAGTCATTTGGCATAAGCCAACAGAAAAATGGATAATGGCATTGTTTCTTGATGGCAACGATTATGCTTTGTTTTCGTCACCAAATTTGAAAGAATGGACTCGGATATGCGATCTTCGATTGCCCGATACTGGTGAATGTCCAGATATATTTGAATTGCCTGTTGATGGTGATTCGAGTAATAAAAAATGGGTGTTCTGGGGGGCAAATGGCAATCATTATATAGGCTCTTTTGATGGACAGACGTTTACTCCAGAAAGCGATTTAATGAAGCCCGATTTCGGTGCAAATTTCTATGCAGCACAAACTTGGAGTGATATTCCCGAATCAGATGGAAGGCGAATCCAGATTGCATGGATGAATGGCGGAAAATATCCAGATATGCCTTTTAATCAACAAATGAGTTTTCCCTGTGAGATAACATTAAAAACGACTCCTGAAGGGATTAGAATGTTTCGTCAACCGATAAGAGAGCTTGCAAATATTCGTCAAAGAAAGCATGAATATTATGATCAGGAATTATATAATCAAGAAGAGATGATAACCGATGTTTATGGTGATCTTTTTGATATACATGCAGAGGTAAAGCTAGGAACTGCAAGCGATTTCGGGTTTGTGATACGAGGTGAAAAGATTAATTATAACGTAGCCAATAAAGAGATTTCTTTCTTGGGAAAATCTGCAAAATTAGAGCCAATAGACAATAAGCTAAAATTCCAGATTCTCGTTGATAGAACATCAATTGAGCTATTTGGTAATGATGGTGTAATGTCTATGTCATCATGCTTCTTACCAGAGAAAAACGGAATAAGTGCCTTTTCTTCTGGTGGGGGGATAAGAGGAAACTTGGTTGTTTATGAACTAAAATCTGCATGGCAAATCTAAATTTCAAAAGAGTAATTGTCTGGTGGTTAACCAAATTAGTTTTTTAGTTTATTTATTACTAGAAAATCTCTCAAAATCTTTCTTTGAGAAATTGAGATTTTTAAGGTTATTATAGAGAAATAAAACAAATGAAAGTTATTAAGTGTTTTATTACATCAAAAAGCGCACTTATAGACGATGTAATGGTTTCAATAAACCCATTATTGTCAGTTGAGGAATTTAAGGACATAAGATCAATAGACGAAAAAAGTTTACATGATCTAGGATTAAAGCTATTTCAGCGAATATTTTTCGATCAAGCCCTTGAAAAATATAACTCATCAGAACCGTCAGCTATTGCTCTGTCTATTAGCGGAGATTTGGCTTTAATACCTTGGGAATTGCTGCATGATGGAAAAGATTGGGTTGCTAGAAAACGAGGCATAATACGCATTTCAAGCGGTCGAAAAAACCCTGATATGTTCAAAAAAGCAGGTGATCTGAAAGTCCTTGTTGGTATATCTTCACCAATAATAAATGAGACTATGCCTGATGATGATCCAGATCAAGTTTCACCTATTGATGTGGATGCCCAAATCAATATATTCAAGAAACTGGAAGGCGAACCATTTCCTATCCAAATAAAGATGAGAAATCATCTAACCAGAGAAAATCTTATATGGGAATTAAGTGAAAATCACCATGTTTTTCATTTTGTAGGTCATGGCAATATTGGAAGATTACTTTTTGAGACAAGGCATTCATCTTGCGATCTTACAGAAGAAAGCTGGATAAGGGAACAAATAACGCATGGTATTAGAGGGGGATTGCGACTTGTTGTGCTTAATTCGTGCCACTCTGCAGATTCAAGCAAGGATGTTTTCGGTGTGGCAAATACTATAATGGAAACAGGTCTGCCTGCCTTAATTGCAATACGTGATAGTATATCTGAACTTGCTGATCTAACATTTACGAGAACATTCTATCAAGCATTAGCAAATGGAAAGCCTATTGATGAAGCGGTTATGCTCTCTCGTCAAGCAATGGCAAGCGATTGGGAAATTGGGATTCATGAATGGGCAACGCCTGTCCTTTTTGTAAATGACTCGCTTTTAGATGAAGAAACTTCATTAAGCATAATAGATACAGAAGATCGAGAGATAATGCCTGAACCAATAGCCAAAATCATATTTCCTCCACAGGCAGAAATCCCTCCCATGATGATTCGTGAACAGAAATTTGTCGGCAGAAGGCGTGAACTAAGCGAAATACTGCTTCATCTCGATCCACAAAGGCGGGATAGCGTTCAGGTCATCTGTTTGCATGGAGAAGCAGGTATAGGAAAAACGTCTATCGCCATTGAAGCAACTCACAGATTGGCTGAATGGTTTAGCGAAATAATATATTTGTCGGGACGCAATGCGCCTCCAAAGGAATTAAGAGAGCATGTCAAGGGTGATGACCTGTTGGCAAGATTAGACAGCCCTGAAGGTTTTTTGATGTCTTTGGCGCACAAGCTAGGGCTTGAAATTACAGGTGATGAAAGCCCGGATGAATTAAGGAACGCTTTGCTTAAGGCTCTGAGTGGCAATAAATGGAGATTGCTTGTCTTTGATAGCATGGAAGGGCTTGTAAAGTCTGATATAATAAGGTCTTTGCTCAGTATTCTGCCAATTAACTGCAAGGCGATCATAACAAGCAGAGAAGCATTGGAAATAAATGAAAGGCAAATTCATGTTAGTTCAATGAATCAGTTAGATTCGCTGAGATTGCTCAGGACTTACGTATTATTGAAGGACGCACAGATTAATATTAATGAATTAGGCGAGATTGTCAACTTTGCAGGCGGACATCCGGTGGTGATGCGTCTTGTAATTTCTCAGGTTGTTGCGGGAGATAAGACTCTTGCTAGCATTCTGAAAGATTTGAAAAAGGCAAAGGGAACGATATTTGATTACGTCTTTAACAATTCGCTGAAATTGGCTTTGAAGGATGGCAGAAGGCTTTTTGCCATCATGTCATTGTTTTATCCTACTGTCAGTAGAAAAGCACTTCAAGAAGTCAGCAAATTGAATGATGATACTTTTGATAAGGCATTAAAACGCATAGTGGGATTGTCACTTATTGAAAGCTATCAGCAAGGTAAAAGGTTCGGTTTGCATAATCTTGCAAGGCTAAAGTCTGAGCAATTATTATCAGAAGATCAGGATAAAGAAAAATATCAAGAACGCATGACCGAATTTTATATGGATTTTCTCAATGCCACTGTTCCTATGACACAGCCTGATACTGCTGTAAAGGCTATCGAATCGCAGATGCCCGAAGGGATGACGAGAGATCAGATTCAAGGCGTTGCTATGGAGTTATTTGTTAAACCTGCTTTGAAGATGATGGAAGTAGAATTGCCTAACTGTCTTTATACATTCAGAACCCTAATTGATGAAAGCGAATTAAATAAAGCAATAGATTTTTATAATAGATTAGGTAGTTTTCTGGCAAATCAGGGATACTGGCATATAACACAATACTACAATATAAAGATGGCGGAGTTATCCAAAGATCAAAGCAATTATTATTTATTAGCAATATCAATTTTTAATCTTGCTACTATATCTCACAAAACAGGAAAATGGAAACATGCAATAGAGGCATATAATATAGTAAGAGACCTAGCAAAAGAATTTCAAAGCAAATCATTAGAAGCAGAAGCCCTTACAAGACTTGGTAATGTTTATCAAGACCAAGGAGATTTTAATGAGTCCATAAATTGCTTTGAATTGGCTTTAAGTCTATATGATTTTATTGAAACTGATTCTGAAAAAGCAGGTTTGATGAATAGCCTAGGTATGTTATATTTTGAAAAAAATGAGTTAGATAAAGCTATTTGTTATTTTAAGGAAGCTTATGAATTGTCTGACAAGTCAAATAATATATATGGAAAAGCATTAGCTCTTGGTAATCTAGGCAATTGTTATCAGAATCAGGAGAAATATGAAGATGCCATAAAATTCTATAATGAATCTGGCAAATTTTTTAATGATCTCGGTAATAAACTAGAACAGAGTAATATAATACATAATATTGGAGTAATTCAACAAAGCCAAGGAGATATAGAGCAAGCATTGAATCATTATCAAGATTCATTGGAAATAAAACAGGAAATAGGTGATGTATTTGGACAATTATCAGACTTAACAAATATTTCGTCCATTTATGCCATGCAAAAAAACTGGACAGAATCAGCAAACGCTTGTATGGAAACGTTTTCTATGGCAACTCAACTTCATTCCAGCGTGGTCATGGATTCGTTGAGGAATATTCTTGAGGTTAGCAAAACGATGCTCAAATCAGGGGAGTTTGCCACGCCTGCACAGCTTATCTATCTGCTTACGCAAATGATGGAAAATGTTGATATAAATGATGACGAGATGCGAACTGCTCTGGCAATATCGCAGGGCGTTTTTACGATAATAGGCTTTGTAACCGCTTGTGAATTGGACAAATCAAGCGATATTTATAAAGAAGCCCTTGAATTAGCAAAAAGCCTTGATGAAAGCACTGGTTCTGCATTAAGGCTTGTGGAATGGCTGGAGTAAATAAAAATTAATCCCTCTAAATCTCCCTTGAGTAAAGGGAGACTTTCATAATGGAGATGATTATGGGTCATAGCATTATTGATAATGCGGTATATGTATATAAATTAGAAGCTGATTTTGAACCTTTGGCAGATGGTATGATGCGTGCTGGATATGAGTTTGTCAAAGCACTTGATCTACCAATAAAAAAACGTGTTGTTATGAAACCAAACATTACAATTGCTGTTGAAGCAGAATCAGGCATAATTACACATCCTAGTTTTATCGCAGGAATGACAGATTATTTTAGAGAGAAAGGTCTTTCTCCAGAAGATATATTAGTAGCAGAAGGCGGTGGAGATGACCGTATGGAAGAATATTTTGGTTTGGGGGGATATACAGAATTAGCCTCAAAACATGGCTTTACAAATGTCAACCTAAATCATGTAGAACCTGTTGTATATAATATGCCTGATTCAGAATTTTTCAAAGAGATTAGCATTGCAAGCACGGTTATAGATAAAGATAGCTATTTTATCAATGTTCCAAAAATGAAAACACACAATCTTGGTGTAACAACGCTTTGTATGAAAAATCTAATGGGGACGTTGACACCTCCTCGCAAACGTCATCTTTGCTCATTTCCTGCTGAACTTGGTGATCGTCATAATGAAATATCGCCCAATGGAATAGAACTGCGTGAGGAGGTTTTATGTAAAAGGCTTTCTGATCTTTCCACGGTTCTTAAACCTGATTTTAATATCATTGAAGGGATTGTAGGTAGAGATGGAACTGCTTTTAGGCATGGCAAGAATATTCAAGCTAACCTTGTTATCGGTGGAAAAAATACAACGGCAGTTGATGCAGTTGCAAGCTATCTCATGGGTTTTGAGCCATCTTGTATTGGTTATCTTAAAATAGCACGCATGAGAGAATTGGGCGAAATAGAAATAAAAAATATTGATATATATGAAGTTTCAAACGATGGTGTTAAATTATGTGATAGTCTTGATAAATTCATGTCACCGATACCTTTTGAAGTTCTTGCATGGGATAAATGTGCCAGAGATATTCCATTAAATGAAAAAATGCTTTTACGTTGTCAATCTGAAACTAAATAAATAATATTCTAAAATGTCGAAGTAATTGAGGAATCTAATATTTAAGTATTATGATCATTATTTGATTAAATTGTTTTTATTCTAAATTTTATAAGGAGATAAGTTATGACAGAAACACCGAGGATTGAGGACATTGTGGAATTTGCCGAAAATCCTGAGCCTCGTTGTCCATGTGTTTTATTGCTAGATACATCTGGGTCAATGCAGGGTCCACCAATTGAGGCATTAAATGAAGGACTAATTACATTCAAGAATGACCTTGTTAAAGACCCTCTTGCATCACGTAGAGTTGAGGTAGCTATAATAACTTTTGATAATATAGTCAGCGTTGCACAAGACTTTATAACAGC
>CAZMCH010000077.1:0-20013 GCA_964564735.1 uncultured bacterium | reverse complement strand
GCCGGTAGTTCCGATCTCTGTCAATGGACGCTCTTTAATAAATGTTTCTTCCATACCGACAACGCTATCAAAGTCTCCAACAAGGAATCGGGCAATATCAATTATATGTGCATTTAAATCACCATGTGAGCCAGAGCCTGCAACGCTTTTATCCAAACGCCATACAATTGGAAATTCAGGATCAATGATCCAATCTTGCAGATAAACGCCTCTGAAATGATAAATCTTGCCTAAAA
Source organism: uncultured bacterium (assembly GCA_964564735.1). Lineage (GTDB taxonomy): Bacteria > Poribacteria > DTPJ01 > DTPJ01 > DTPJ01 > CAZMCH01. The sequence goes on along the minus strand of CAZMCH010000077.1, from coordinate 19,777 downwards.
TACCTTCATCAATCATCTTTTTTGCAAGTGCAACAGCTGGAGCAGTTCTATAATTGAAGTTAATCATATGTTTTACGCCAGTTTTTTCTGCTACTTTGAGCATTTCTCTTGCATCTGCTAAATTCAATGCTAGTGGCTTCTCGCAAAACACGTGTTTACCAGACTCCATTGCACCGATCCCGATCTCTTTGTGAGCATTGCTTGGCGCAGTTATATCAACTAGGTCTATGTCATCTCTTTTTACAAGTTTTTCCCAATCGGTCTCCCATGTTTCCCAACCAAATTTTTCAGCAGCAGCCTTGACGCCTTTTTCATCACGTCCACATATAGCTTTCATCACTGGCACAGCATCCACATCAAAGAACATATTTAAGTCGCTGTAAGCATTGCTGTGCGCTTTACCCATGAATTTGTAACCGATTAATCCTACATTGACAGTTTTCTGAGCCATTTTTCTTATTCCTCCTTAATATCGGCTTTTTGAAAAGCATAAAAAATTTCTATAAACAATTAAGAACCATCAGAACAATACCTGAATATTTCACAGGTGATTAACTACAGATGCTTGATAAATCAAGGCATCAGTAATTGAAGATAAATTATTGCATATTCAATGGTTATCAGGATACCAAAAAGAAAAAAATGTGTCAATGTCTAACTAAATGTTGTTTGATATGCCTTAAACCCTCTTTTCTAATGCAAAATTATATCCTACCCAACTTTTGAAGTCAAGATTGATCTATTGAAGATTAAACATAGTTTCAGACATTGCCTAAGGCTATTTTCATGAAAAGCAGATATATTAAGCCAAACATTTATTGGCTTTGAAAACTATGTGGATGCAATATTTCATTATATTCAGAGATAAAGGCGAGAAGTTCTCAGTTAATAAAAACGAAAAATTAGCTACTCAATGGTAAGTTATCAAGGCTAAATGATGATCCGCATTAAAATGCTAATCCCCATAAAAACAGGGATTAGCAAGAACCAACTTATTATTATTTTTCCATCCTTATTTTATACATATTATAACCAACTTCACGACATGCGTTTATCGTTTCATAATAAGGAGTGTCAACTATATCAATAAAACCTATTTGGTAGTTTTCGCCATCACCACGCCCTGTTGTTGCTTGATCACCGTATTGAAACCAATGTGTTCCCACAACTTGCGGATTCTTTAATGCTCCTGTAACATATGATTTGTAAGCATTAGCTCGGTCTTCTTGATTTTCGGTTGCTTGCAAGCCTGTATGAAACATACCTCTATCTAATGCCCCAAAATGAAATTCCCCGATAATTACAGGCATATCAATATCCAAAGGCAATCGCACATTTTCTATATCTCTATGATATAAATTATAGCTTATGACATCGCAATATTTCGCAGATGCCTTTACAGCTAGATCATTAGCCCATGCAAAACGACAACCAAGATATAAGTTGTTTGGTGCAACTTCCTTAACTGCATCACGACAAACCCTAAAATATCTTTCAGAAAACTTTGAATAAAATGTTGTAAGATCTTCATATGCCTTTTTTCTATCGGGTGCTTCTCTGCTTTGAAGCATTGTGTCCCATGATTCGTAATTTGCACCCCATATTTGATTTAGTTTATCTATTGTGCCATATTTTGCTTTTAAGTCATCAATAAAGACCTTTTTAGCAGGTTGATCAGGTGGTGAAACCAGAGTAGCAATTGATAATGAAACTTCATCCCCCCAGCTAATCTCATTATCAACAAAATAACCTAGACACCACGGATCATTGGCACTCCTATCTTTTTGCCATGACATACTTTTCTTTACTTCCACTTCAAAGCTATCATCAAAGACATCTCTAAATTTGCCCCAATAACCTTCGCTACCTTCGAGCAGTTTGCCACCAAAACCAATAGATACAACATAAGGCGTCTTGCGTTTGTTATAAATAAAGTCGCTTGACCAGTTACCAATAGTATTCATACCCCAACTACGAAGCCGTTTTTGGGTTATATCAGCAAATTTCTCTCGCCAATTCTCACCATATTTTCTAAGAAGATTTGATGCAGTGAAATTATATGTTCTATAAGTTCCTTTACCCTCATAATAGTTATGAGGAGCCCATGATGCCTCTCCATAAAAATTTCCAAAAGGCGAGTCTTTTTCAGGCAAATACCCGAAATAGAATTCACGATCAGTTATTGGCGTAACACCATTCCAATCGCCAACGCAATCAATACCATGCGACCAAAATAGCCGACCTTCTGGATCAACAAGCCACCATTTGCCATTATATTTTTCAACTCTAAAATAGCCTGTTGCCGTAAGTTGAACACCGTCTTCCCATCCACCATAGATATTCCAGTTTTTAGGTGTTTGGTGCGTTTGGATGTCTAAATGCTCTTCTTGTTCATGTTTTGCCAAATCATCTTTCGAATGAGTTTTGCCTTTCCAATCCTTATGAATAAATTGACCATATTCATCAATCATTGGGAAAAACTCATTTTCTGTCATTGATATCCATTCAGGAGGAGTATATGTTCCGAAAGCTCTTATATTACTTATCTCAAAGGAATGATCATCACTAGAACGATTAACAAATATGACAAATTGAGTAACATTACTAATATCAAGATTTGTCTCTTTAAGTAATCCATCTGGATAGCCTCTCACACCAAACAACTTTGGTGCAAGCCAATCTGGCAATGGTCTTGGTAAAGGCACTTTTAATGTCTTTTGTTCATTTGGCTTGACGTTTATGCTATTGGTTATGCAGTTTTTATTACCGTCAGCATTAGGATTATCTATCCGCCAATTAATTGTAACATGCTTTGTTCCAGTATTTTTTACGTCAATCGCAATATATTTGAAACTGGAAAGATCATGACTATTTTCAGGATTCTTTATTGTAATTCCGGGCCACTGAGCCTCATGCCCCGTATCAATGCGGATGGATTTTCCATCAGACGAAAGTGAAACCTTTGCATCACTAGCAATTATAGAGCCAATATCATAGCTATTAATATCAACAAGAATCTTTTCACCTGATTGGTTAGCTAGAATACCAAATATGCCACAAGAACAGATAAATAAGTTTGTTAAAAACATGACCAACGCCCCCAATCTTATTATTTGTATTTGTTGTTTTTGCTTAAATGGAATAGTAAAATCTCTATATTCCGTTTTCTTTTTCGGTAATTCCACTCTTTAAGCGGATCGTTATTATTGTGCCTGCACCTTGAATACTCTCAATAGATATAATTCCCTCATGCTCTTCAATCGTCTGGGCAACAATCGACATTCCCAAGCCAGTTCCCTTTTCCTTTGTGGTAAAATATGGAGTAAATATTTTCTGACGAACTTCCTCAGACATACCACATCCATTATCTTTAACCTGCATTACTATATATCCGTCTTCGTCTAATTTGGTTGACAAGATCAATTGCCCACCTTCTGGCATAGCATCAATCGCATTACTGATAAGGTTGTGAAGAACCTGCCTTATTTGATCAGCGTCAACCATTAATTGGGGCAAATTCTCTGCAAGGTTCTTTTGTATCTTTATATTATCTGGCAGTCCAGTATAAAGGCTTATTGCATCATCAATGATTTTATTTATATGTGCAGGGCGAGTTCGTGGTTTTGGCATACGAGCAAAATTTGAAAACTCTGTTATCATGTTTTTTAGATTCTCAACCTCATTAGTTATGCTTTCATAAGACTGCTCAAATATCTCATTATATCTATCGCTACCAAGATTCTTTTTTAGGCGATACATTGATAGTTGGATAGGGCTGAGCAAGTTTTTGATTTCGTGAGCAATTTGGCGTGCAACATCTCTCCATGCAGATAGTCTTTCTGTTATCATAAGCCTTTCACGACTTGCTTTTAGTTGTGATGTCATAAGATTGAATGATTCTACAAGGGTTGCGATTTCATCTTTTGCATTGACTTGAACTCGATAATCAAGATTGCCTTTTGCGATTTCCTTTGTTCCTGAGACAAGGTCTAATATAGGCTTTGTTACACTTCTTGCAAGAATAGTAGAAAGCAACGTTCCCAATACGGCTAAAGCTATAACAAGTGCAAACATTATTATCCATGAAATCTTCTCATATTCCTCTTTATAGGCATAAAAACCAAGTAGATTTTTTAAATCCATTATGCTTGTAACCAAACCTTGTTCTAGTTTCTTATAAATAATCACTGATAAAATATGTTTGTTATTATTGCTTACTGATGCAATACCATATATAATTTCCCCTTCTTGTTCTGATATTATTCCTTGTAAAGATTTTGCTTTTTGAGTTATATCCGATGATAATGATGAATCATCTGTTGAACTTGTGAATATTACTGTGTCATTTACAACATCAAATATCACAAGATCAATGTGATGATCCATAGGCATAATATCCTTGATCAATTGTCTTAGTTTACCTTTGGATTGAAGCACATTTATATTATATGATATTTCCTCAGAAATTGCTTGTGCGATGGATTTACATTCTTCTTTCTCTTTGTCAATAATATCATAGGTAATCGAGCTTGTTTCTAATAAAACCTCTTCTACTTTTTTATCAACATCCATGCCGGTTCTTTTTTCTATTGTTAAGATATATTGAGTAAGAAATATCGAAATAGTAGCAGGAACCACCAGAACGATCAGAAATATAAGCGTAATTTTCAATTGGAATTTAGAAATCTGCATAATAATCATGCCTCTAATAATATTGTGTTTGATATTGCTTGTGATATATTTTAGCATAATTTCCCTATTAAACAATAGGATTTTCTGAGAATATTCTTGCTCATACCCAGTAATTAGCTGTATAATTACTGGGTATAAAAATATTTTGTGGAGAAACTTTGTTAATTTTACATACTGAAAGGATGAATAATATGGCAAAAAAAGTGAAAATAGGATTTGTTGGTTGTGGTGGAATTTCCGAAGCGCATCTTGGAGGATTAAGCAAACACGAGGAAGTTTCGCTTGTTGCTTTTTGTGATGTGAATGAAGCGCGCACTAATGCTATCAAGGAAAAATACTCCAAAGACGCTGAAACCTTTACTGATGCAAAAACCATGTTTAAAGAGGTGGAGTTAGACGGTGTTTATTTCTGTTTGCCACCTTTTGCTCATGGTGCAGAATTACTAGCGGTTGAGTATGGTGTCCCATTTGCAGTTGAAAAGCCTGTAAATCTTTATGAAGATCAGGCTCGTGAGATAGCTCAGGCTGTTGACGAAAAAGGGCTTATGACTTCTGCATTATATATGAATCGTTATCGCAAAGGCATCCAGACAGTAAAAGAGATGCTAAAAAGTGATCCTGCAATATTTATGCTTGGCGGATGGATTGGCGGTTCACCAAGGGGTGCAGCAGATACAGGGATTATAAGTTGGTGGATTCAGAAGGATAAAAGCGGTGGACAATTCCACGAACAGGTTACTCATACTGTTGACGTTGCTTGTTTCCTCTGCGGAGATGTTATTGAGGTTCATGCTTACGGTGCAAAAGGCTTTAATAAGGGTGTTCCAACCTCATACAGCATAGAAGATGCTGCTGTTGTCAATCTAAAATTCGCAAGCGGTACGATTGCTAATCTCTTTGCATCTGCATCAAGCAATGGCGGAGGCGGAGGAGTCACATTAAACGTTTATGCAAATGATTTTACTGCTTTATTCAGTGGTTGGGAACATTCGGTAAACATACTGCGAAGTGGAAAAGAACCAGAAAATATTCCGGGTGAAGGTGATATTTTTGCAATTGAAGATAATGCTTTTATACAAGCAATTAAGCAAAAAGACCCTTCAAAGCTAATGGCGACTTATCGGGATGGCTTTAAGACAATGCAAGTTACACTTGCCGCTAACAAGTCTATGGAGATTGGCGCACCAGTAAGCATCCAATAAATTATAATATTTAATGGGGCATTTCATATAATTTGCCCCATTTTCTTCTTGACAATATACACTACTTATTTTATAGTAATCTTTGATATTTCAGTAAACCAATGTTAATATATAATAGTTTATGTTTTTAAACAACGTAAGGAGGTGTATCAAAAGCTATATTTCTTGTTTTAATATATATTCAACAAAGATAGGATCTTTATAACATTATGAGGAGAAAACAAAGATGAAAATTGTTATTTTGTTACTTATTTTTACTGTAATAGCTTTTACTCCAAATGTTTGGGCAATTGGTGGACCAATTATCGCCTTCAACTTTGATTCAGCGAAAAATGGTGTTGTAGAGGATGTAACTGGTGGAGGGCATAACGGAGTTCTAAAAGAAGGTGCAACAATTGTAACAACGAAAAAATTTGGTGCAGGTGCTTTGAAAATTGACGGCGGAAATCAAACGATGGAAGTTGCAACATTTGCAAAGCTAGAAACCTACACAGACAACACCTACGCATTTTGGATTAACTTTACTTCACCTGCTAGCGGTGGTTGGGATCAGATACTTGTTCATCCAGCGGCTCCAGATAGTGATAGGTCTCCCGGTCTTTGGGTTACACCAGAGGGATTGAGCATACATTACAGATATAATCCCGGAAATCTTGGTTTCTGGGGGATCACTCAGACAGGTGATCAGGATGCCAAATTCTTTGAGCAGAATGTATGGTATCACATAGTAGGTGTTACTTCAAAAGCTTTACTAACAGGTTTTGTCAACGGTAAAAAAGTGGCAGAAAAAGCTGTCCCCGAAAAATTTGCACAGGGAGCCCGTGAAGGTATGGCTGGGCTATATGTAGGAAAATCAAAGTCTTATGGCGGACCTGCTGCTAAATTTATAATTGACGATTTAGCGATCTATGATCGCGCCCTGACCGCATCCGAAGTAATAGCTCTTATGGACGGTTTAACCCCTGTTAATACTATCGATAAACTCACATCAACTTGGGGTTCAATAAAAAGATAAGTATAAATAGATAAGAAATATAGGCGTCATATTTTTGGGGACGCCTATATTTTTAAACTCATTATAATTTCTAGGAGGTATGATTTACAATGAAAATATATATTATTTTAGCCACTATGGCTATATTTTTAGTTTTTGCAGTGCCATTTGCCTTTTCTGCTCCGAAGGATGGATTGATGCTCTATTTTACCTTTGATGGTGATACAAAAGACTTGTCAGGTGGAGGACATGATGGCGAATTACAATCGGGGGCAAAGATAGATAAAGATGTTAAGAAAAACGGAACTGGCGCTTTGAGAATTGATGGTGGAAATCAAACAATGGAAGTAAAAACTTTCAAAGAATTGGAAACATATCAAGATAATACCTTGCTTTTTTGGATCAATTTCACTGCACCTGCCAGTGGTGGTTGGGATCAGATTATAGCCAAGCCTGCACCAGGTGGTGATAGATCTCCGGGTCTTTGGGTTACACCAGAAGGATTGAGCATACATTGGCGATATAATCCCGGGAATCTTGGTCCATGGGGTATTACAAAAACTGGTAACCAAAACGCTGATTTCTTTGACCAAAATAAATGGTTTCATATAGCTGGTGCAACAAACACCAAGAAAGCATCAATAACCGCTTATGTTGACGGAAAAGAAGTTGCCAGCGCGCCTATCCCACCCAAATTTGATCAGGGGGCATTTAGCTTCTTCATTGGAAAATCTCCCGCATACGGCGGACCAGCAGCAAAATTCGTTATTGATGACGTTGCTTTTTATAATCGTGTTTTGTCTGTTGACGAAATTAATGGTGTTATGAAAGGCGTTCTTAATCCTGTTGAACCTCAAAATAAATTAACATCAACATGGGGCGATATGAAAAAATAGCGATATTTTTATTAGTCAACCGAATTAATTATTAAGCTTATTTTTATAGTAGGGACAGGTTTGAAAACCTATCCCTACATTTCATAATATCAAAATGACTCTATTGGTCAACCAGAACAATTTTCAAGGCTTTATTATATTGAAACAAATGACTAAACGAAAATATATAGCAGTATTTGGATTTTGTCTTACCATACTATTTCTTCAATCTATAAATTCTTACAGTTTGGCAGTTGAGCCAGAGTATATATCCATAGAAGAACTAAAAAAACTGATCGATAGCAAGGCAGATATAGTGATCATTGATGTAAGACCAGCAGATAGCTATGACACTGGACATATACCAAAAGCGATCTCTGTGCCATTTCCAAATGGAATCCATGAGAAACATGATAAAATTCCAAAAGATAAATTGCTTGTTCTTTATTGAAGCTGACCAGCAGAAGGCTCAAGTGTCAGTTCGGCACTTATGTTAGAGGATGGTTATGGATTTCAACATGATAAATTAAGGGTTCTTAAAGGTGGATTTATAGCATGGATAAATGCGGGTTATCCGATTGAGACTATCACTGCAATAAAGGCTACAGGCAAAATACCTGCATTATGGGGTAAAATAAAGACAAAATAATAAATTTCTGATACTTAATGGAGTTATGTTTATTATAAATTACAACATAATTATTTTCCAATAAAGTCAGTTGCAATTTTAATTGTATCGTTTTTTTCAAGTTCACTGATCAATGTGAAATATACTCCACCTTTATTCCATCTGATAATTGTGACAGGTCCTTTGACTAGAATTATACAGTCTATCCCTTTAATTTTTACTTTTTCCTCCTTTTCTGGACCCGGTGGCGGACCGGGAGGAGGCTCATTACGTTGTTTTTCTCTATTAGGTGGTGGAGGACCTTCTGGTCTTCCTCTATCTGGCGGTCTGTCGAATGGCGACTGAAAAACAGAAAGCGCAGTCAAACCATCGGAATATTTAAGGTGTGCATTCTTTGCTTTATCAATCTCTATTGTATTAATGCTTTGCAAAGCAAAACCACCCGGCAACTGCTCAATAACAACTATATCAAATTGTGTTTTTTCTCTTAATTTATTTATATCAGCCTTGCTGTGATTGTAATTCCATATCTCTTCCCCCTTGGGCCCCGGTGGTCTTTTTCTTGTATCCCAAAATCTTCGAGGATTCTTAAATAGCTTATCATCGATAGCTGAATTAAAATCTATTTTGCTATATGCAATCAGCCTTCTAAGAACTTTTTGGGTGTCATATAATTCTGATTTTAATGGAATTCCTTTTTCAGCATCGATCCATAATTTCCTTGATGGTCTATTCTGTTGTTTTGGTGTTATTTCTATCAAATATGTATCACGTCCAGCAACACTTCCACCATTAAAAACTCCAACTTTATAATTCCTTAACAAAAGACGAAAATTCTGAAATTGCGTTTCTTCTAAGTGTTCAGGAGGCAGAAATCTAAAAGGTAAATGCTTTTTTTCGTTTGATTCAAGTCTCCAACGTTCTTCTCCATCTACTACCATACCTAAACCAGCTATATCTGACGGTGATATGATTTCAATACGTCTTTTATTTGGTGCTTTTCTATATTCCTGTATATCAAGCGATTGACTTCCCATAGGCAGTCTAAATATCATAGTAAATCTACCCTCAAAGTCAACTGTTTGATATGCTTGTGACATTTTCACAAACAAGGCTTCTGGTTTTGGCACATCTGCATAAGCACTAATCTGACTGGATATGATTATAGTGACTATCAGAATTAGCCAAATTTTTTCAATCACATTTTTAATTAATTCCATAATGAGCCTCCATTAGAGTATCCAGATCAGATGTTTCTTTATCAGAAATTAATTCTTGCTGCGTTACTTGATCTGTCTCTATGATGGCAAATTCAGGCATAATCCCCGTTGGAAATATTTGCTTCGAATATAATGTAAAATGTTCTTGTAAGCAAATATCAACAGATATTGGATTAGAAATCCTGTTTCCCGAAGGAATAACAAAAACTGTAATAAAAATCAATAAGGCAACTGCAAATGCACCGACAGGAGCCAACGTCCATTTTGGGAGAGCAGGAAAGCCCAATAATCTTTTCTTTGTTGGTAAATTCTCTATACTTGATATTAGCCTATTATGAGTCTGTTCCCATTGCAAAGGTGTTACTTTCGGTATGGCTATCCTTTCAACACGCCCTATTATTTCTTGTAGCTCTTCTTTTCTGTGCAAACAGTCTGAGCATCCAGATAAATGATTTTCTATTTGTATGTATTTATCTGTATCTAGTTGGTTATCCAGAAAAGCCGATAGATTTTTTTGAATAACTGAGCATTTCAACACCATTACCTCCTCAAACTAACATTAAATTCCGCTTTTGTTTGCAGAACTGATTTTAGCTTGTTTCTTGCTTCATGTATCCTTGATTTGACTCTGCCAAGAGAGCATTTTAGAACAGAAGAAATTTCCTCATAGGATAAGCCTTCCATATCTCTGAGTATTATTATTGTCCGTTCTTTTTCTTTCAGTGAGTTTATCGCATTCCAGATAATTGTTTCTTGTTCATTTAGTATTATATCATCTTCGGGAGTATCACGATTACTAACAATCCGATCTAAAACATTTTCAGTTGAATATTCCTGAGTTGGTTTACGCCTACGAAGTTCATCAATACAAACATTAACCGCCAATCTATATAACCATGTGGAAAATGCTGATTTATAAGTGAATTTGTCAATTTTTTGATAGGCTTTTAGAAATATCTCTTGAACTAGGTCTAAGGCATCTTCTTGATTATTCATCATTTTGTATGCAACATTATACATTCGATCACGATACTTATGGTAAAGCCTATCGAAAGCTGTGGTGTCACCCTCTTGGCAAAGTTTAACGAGTTCAGCATCTTCCATGCCCCAATCTCTCCGGAGACTATTGTAATTGTGTATTTTATATAACGAACCCGTAACTAATTCTAAATTTAGTATCGGATTCGTTATATAATCAGTTTCTTTACTCATCGATTCTTTTTGGATTATTGCCCATTCTTTGTGGACGCTTTTCTTCATTTTGGCGCACTTTTTCTTTTATTTGATCTCTATTTTCCTTCATGAGTTCTGTAATTTTATTTTGTTGCTCTTTTGTAAGGATATTTTTTATATCATTTCTAGCCTTAATTTGAGCAAATTCTCTATCAGCTTTCAGATTGCTAAGTTTCTGAATCTGCTCTTTTACGAGTTTCATGTCAGGATTATCTTCTTTTATTAGCTTATCAAGATCAATCTGAGCAAGTTCTATTTCAGCCCTCTTCGTCACCATATCTTTTCTATGATTAGTTACAATATCGTCAATTTTTTTCTTTTGGTCATCGGAAAGCCCGATTTTTTCTGCAATAGCTGATTTGATAAACATCAAACCCATGCCTTCAAACCCGCGTTGACCACGATCCATCATGGGACCCATGCCTCTCATTTGACCTATACCCTTCATTCTAGTAGATTTATCTCTATTCACTTGGGCAGAGCTATTATCTTGTGCAAATAAATTGTATGTAAAAAATATTGTCAATACAACAGTAAAAATAACTAAAACTGATCTTTTCATTTTCTTTTCTCCTAACTTGTTTTATCTATTAAATATTTATAAAGATGTATAATTGCGTTTGTTATTATAGTGGCGCCATGTATATTTTATTTAACGCATTTCAGTATTTTAGACGAATATATATAAGAAAAGTTCGGATTTTAAATAAAAAAGTGTTATATTTACCAACAAGAAAGGGATATAAATTTGACGAATATTAATCAACAATAGGAGAGTATCAGACACAATTAAGACCTTTTAAGCCCATAATCCTGCTATTTCATATCCACAGAATTTACATTTATTTTTCATTATATTATTTTCAGTTATACCTAAATAGCCTGTTCTTACAATGATCCTTTTTTTGCAATTAGGACAAAAAGTATTTTCGCCATCGCTTCCGGGTAGATTTCCAAGATAGACATATTTAAGCCCGACATCCATTGCTATTTTTCTTGATCGATTTAGGACTTTTTCAGGTGTTGGTGGATGATTTCTCATCTTATATGCTGGGAAAAAACGAAGAAAATGCACAGGAACATCAGCTCCAATATTTTCAAGAATCCATTTACTCATATCTCTTATTTCATCGGGGTCATCGTTAAACCCCGGAACAATCGGATCGACAATTTCAAGCCATGTGCCTTGTTTATGAACAGTTTTAATAGCATTCAAAACTGGTTGTAGCGTGCCTTCAACTACATTTTTATAGAATTCTTCGCTGAAGCTTTTTAGATCAATCCTTATTACGTCCATATAATTGCAGAAATCTTTTAACGGCTGGGTATCTGCATATCCTGCAGTAACAAGGATTGTCTTTAATCCCTTTGATTTAGCTATTTTTGCGGTATCTATTGCATATTCATAATAAACAATCGGTTCAGTATAAGCAAATACTATAGCCTCGCATCTATTCTCACGAGCTACATCAATAACTTTGTCCGGTGGTAGGTCATAGTTGCTTGTTTCTACTGCGCTGAATTGGCTCATCTGCCAGTTTTGGCAATATTTACATCTAAGATTACATCCAGCAGTAGATATTGCAAGACATCTTGCACCCGGAAATGCGTGAAATATAGGTCCCTGTTCCATTGGATGGAAGGCAACGCTACATGGTTGTCCATAGACTTGTGTATATAGCTTACGTCCTTTATTAAGCCTAACACGACAGAACCCAGCTTCGCCTTCAGGTATAACACAAAACTTGGGGCAAAGAGTGCATTGGATACTTTTTCCAGTAGGGCGATAATATCTAGCTTCTGTTAGCGTCACCTCGCCTATGCGCTCTAAATTCTCAATCTTGCTTGATGGGTCTTTTTTGCCGCGATATATAGTCGTTCCAGTAGCACCATGAGTTTTTATCGGAGAGAAAAGAGTAGTCAATGCACATACTGATAGTGTTTGAAGGAATTGCCTTCTGTTTATTTTATCCAGAGAATATCACCTTTTCTAAAATATATAAATTAGCAAGCAGTTATTACAATATGTCAAATTACTTACCTAAATTTGCTACGTCAGAATGACTATTTTTATAGAATCTGATCTCATCAATCCAGAATTTGCCAGTTTCACCTTCTTTTGGTCTTGGTCTTTCACCGAAAGCATAATCTCTTTTGATGGAGAATGAAAGATTTTTTAGTGCATACAATTCAAGGATGTTATTACCAGATTCTTGACCATGAGGCTTAAATTGAGAAAATGGAACTTTAACTTCCATCCATTTACTTGGAACATGCCAACTTCCAATCATCCATGTCTCGCTATTTTCGTAAGAAGATGCCGTAACCATAACAGCAGGTTCAGCTTTAATATAGAATGAAATACCATCATATTCTGTCAAATCCATATCTGCAAGACTAACGCTTATATGCCCTATACTATGTGCTTTGTAATCAGGGGCAATGTATTTATTGCATAAGGAAGCATTGGTATTGTTTGCACCGATAGTATAATCAACAAATGTATTCTCGCTACCATTCCCACCACCATTTTTGCCGAGATGCCATCCTCTATATGCAACTCTTGACTTGCTTTCAAAATCATCTAGCAAATCTTTATCGGAAATCTTATAGGCATTGTATTTATCCATTCTCCAAAGCCCATTGGTAGTTCCAATCCAGAGATATTTATCATCGGCTTTCATTTTAGATACATAACCACCATCAAAAAGGTCCCAGCAGGCAAAATATGTTGTAGTCTTGTTTTTCTTTGTATCAAATCTACTTAAACCATCATTAGTAACTAGCCAAAGATATTTATCATCAAAGCAAGAGGCTATAACAGGATTGTTTGTATAACCACCCCTTGTATAGAAATTTTCATATTTTGAATTATCATTTCTATCGATCTTTGTTATACCACCAAGTGTAATAACCCACATATTATCTGGATCATTTTTGAAGTCAACGACTCTTGAATGAATTAATCCTTCACCACAGCCATACACTTGTAAATCTCTACCATCAATGGAAGTTCTGGTAAGATTAAAAGCAGCATTCCAGACAAAATCATCTTCAGCTTTAATAAAGTCGGCATATATCCCACCTTTATCTGCAAGCGAGACACTCCCACTACCTGATTCTGGACTCCATCCCCCCGAATGTGGAAAATTCTTTATGAATCCCAATGTTTTATCAAATCGAGCTATTCCGCTATCAAGACCTAGCCATACATAATCTTCACCAGCGTCTATTGCCATTATTGCGCCTTCCAGTAATCCATCTTCACAAGTATACTTTACAAAGCTAGTGCCATTAAATCTATTTAGACCTTTTGCTGTGCCGATCCATACTTCGCCATCACAAATATCAAGCGATAAGATATCATTATCCAGCAATCCGTCATTTATCGTATATGTAACTGCTCTTTCAGGAGCTGAAGCCGGAAATTTTGCTAGACCGTTTGTTGTTCCAACCCAAACATATTCTCCATAAATTGAAATAGCATTGATCCCTGTTTTCTGAAAATAATTCGCCCAAACTTCTTGACGTCTTGATTCATAGACAGGACTGACAACAGGTGCAACAACATTAATACTAGAATCTTCTGCACAAAGGGCTAGAGACTCTGGCTTCATAAGCCCTTTTACCTTCATATTATGACTATCAACCTTAACTTCTACCAAGCACCATTTGTCTTTCTTCTCTAACATAGTAACTTCTGTGCCTGCTGGTAAATTACCAATCAGCTCATTTCCATTATAAAGACCAGCACCACCATCAACTACAACCATAGGAGTCGCTTCCATTAAGGACTTGTTAGAGATACCACAACCAATGAAAATCATTGCAATAATAAGGCAAAAAAATGTAATAAAAAGGCAATTATGCATAAAAACACCTCCAACAGACAGAAAATTTTAGACATAAATAACAGATAATCAATGATTTATTTGCCCTTACTATGAATTTTATCATAACAAATATAGATCGTCAAGAAATTCATTTTATTTAGAGACTGTATTAATTTAGTGGGTAAAAAAAGCCACCTGATTGGAATAATTTGACATTAGCATTTATATATGATATGATATAATTGATGAATGTTGCAAATAAAAAAAATTGAAGAGATGGATGTGATTAATATGATAGAAAAATTACTTGCTTTTATATTTGCTTTATCATTTGTTTTTATAATTGCTGGCTGCTCCGTAGGAATTAGACCGGCTTATTATGATCTGCCTCCAATAGAAAATAATCAAAGTTACTATGGAGAGCCAGCATATAATTACTATCCAGACTCACAGCAGACAGAATATAAATATGGTTATGATTCTACTTATGATCCATGGACTATGGGAACTTATTATAATTATACACCACCAAAAAGAGTAGAGAGAGAAACAGAAGCATCATCATCTAGTAATTCTATATCAACAAACGAAAGACGTCCATATATACGGGATAGAAATACTTCCACAGATTCGTCTTCTATGTCGCCAAGACGAGAGAATATTGCTATTGAAAATAGAGCTAACCAAAATATTAACACCCAATCAAACTCAAACCCACAATCCGAGTCATCAAATTATAAGCGTAAAAGAGAACCTAGTAGCACATTAGATAGTTCAAAGCCAACATCGGAAGAAAAAAAAGAAGACGAGGAAAATAAACAAAAACGAACAAGGAATTAATGAGCAATCACATCAAATATCTAACGTAAGTTCAATTTAAAGAAAAATTAGACCGTTTCTTATAATTCTAGTGAAAATTGAAATCAATCATCAAAATTAAAGGTATAATAAAGATTGATATAAATATTACTATATAGTCTGCTTTGCAAAATGATAACTCGTAAAGATGGCTTCGGATACTTCCACCATAGCAACGTGATTCCATGCTCATCGCCAATTCATCAGCCATTCTAAACGAATTGCGCATCAAAGGGACAATTAATAACGATATATAAAACATTTTTTTGAGAAATCCGCTATCATTATATTTTAACCCCCTGAGTTTTTGTAATGAGATCAGTTTTTCGCCTTCTGAAAACAAGATTGGTATAAATCTTAAGGTAATCATCATCATTACAGGTATTTGCTCAACATGAATCCTTATCTTTCTGAGCGGATTTAAAAATTCTGCTATTCCATCAGCCAGACGAATCGGCATCGTTGTTAATATTAAGACAGATGCACATAGCACCGCAAGTAAAAACTGATAGCATATCAAAAGACCATTATATAAGCCTTCAAATGTTGCTTTGATTAAGCCAAATGAAAATATAATCCTATCATCTGAATCTGTAAAGAATATATGAAAAAGAAATATTGATATAAAAAGCCAGATCATGGGGCGGATATACTGAAACACTAGGCGGATGGGGACGTGTGATATAATTATTTCTGAAATAACAAACAAAGATATGATAATGAACCCATAAACAGAATTAGCTATTGATATTGATATTAAAATTGATATGAGAGATATTATCTTTGTTCTCGGATCAAGACGATGAATCAATGATTTGCCATAATAATATTTTCCTAGTGATGCGTTAATCATTGTTTATATGATGGAAAAGTCAATAATTGTAAGTGAATGTTTCGGCAAAGACAGATTAAACAAGCCTTTTTGTGTTATCTGCTCAAATTCTTTTTTTTCGGGAATGACATTATAGGGATTATTGGAATTGTTCTCTGCTTTGTAGGAATCATGAGTAAGTGTTGATATTCTTTTAACTGAAAAAGAAGCTAGTCCCGTATCTATATTGACGGATGCGCTATTTTTTACACTTCTATTTATCAGAAAAACTGTCAATGTATCTTTCGTTTTATAAGCCCCTGCGTCTATATATGGCACATTATCTAGCTTTGGCACAATTCCCATTGATTGTGTTGAATATGTCGGAGCATCAACTTTTACTGACATAACATCTCTATTTGCCATCTTTGCATAATCTTGAAAAACATAATAAACGATATTTCGCCAATTTTTACGATTTGGATAAGTGCCTGTAATGCCTATCAATGCAGCGAATACATCTTGGCATAATGGAAGATGGTTTGCACTTGTTATTTTCGGCTCTTTCAAAATAACATTAAAAAAACAAGCAAGATATAAAGCCCCTGTAAGTGTCCTATTCCAAGAAACATCCTCTACCGCATGTTTTTTATCGATAGGATAGACTAGAGGACCATATTCTGTAATATGAATATCGATATTTTTTCCACCATTTGGAGCATATTGTTCAATGTCTGTTTTCGTTAGATTGATATTTTCCTGAACATAGACAGACGCGCCCATGAAGCATTGAGCAAAATCATCATCAGGATAGCGTTTTTTCATCTTGGCAAATGTAGGGCGTATAACCGGGGCATATCCATTATGAACATCAACAAAATCCATTTTATCACCGATATTATTGAGAATATCACGCATCCAATCACGATTCTGGCTCAATGGCATTGCTCCGCTATCATGCAGACCGATTGCGCCGATCTTGGCATTTGGCGATATTTTTCTTATTCCTTCATAGCATTTTGAATAAAATTCAATATATTGTTGCACAGTTTTAGCGATAGGTTCTTTGGGATTCGCCATGTAAATTTCATTTCCTACTGTGTAATCTGTTACATTGTATTTATTTACATTTAAATATTCCACCCATTTTATTGCATCTTCGGGCTTTCCTGTTCCAGCATTGAGGGTTATTGTGGCAGGGATACCTAATTTTTCACAAAGTAATTTTAGTTCTTCTGGACCAAAATGGGGATATTCCTTTATATTCTCAAAAGGATTTGTAATAAGTTGGCGTTCCTTACCAATTGCTTTATACCAATCAAAGTAATCCGAAAGAGTCCCCCCGGGATAGCGCAAGTGAGTTATACCAACATTACGAAGTTCTTCAACTAAAACCTTATCTAATCTATTTTCGCTTGGTATCCAAAGCCCCATCCCATTTTTTACCCATTCTATATTATCGCCAAATATAAGCGGATAGACAGTGTTGAGAACATCATCAGTTATTGTTACAGTTGCACTAAAATTACCTGTTTCTTGATTTGACGTTTCAGGAGATCTTCCCAAGCAACCTGATAATGTAGAAACAATCAAAAATAGTAAAAAGATGATTTTGATATTCATAATGCTTTGCCTCTATTGCTTTTTCCCGATTGAACACATATAGACGACTATTTCCTCTTTGCCATCAACTCCGATAATTTCGCCAACCTCATCATCAAAGAAAGCACCAATGCCACAACAGCCCATTCCAAGTGCCTCAGAAGCAAGATAGGCATTTTGGCAGATATGTCCAGCATCCATATAGATATACCTATAAGCCCTTTCAAGATACTTCCATTTTGATCTAGCGATTATGCCTGTCCATATTAAGTTAAATGCAGAATTCCTCATCATAGACTGTCCTAATGCAGAATGTGCCATCTCTGCACCAAAATCGCCTTTTCTTATCATTTCAAGTTCATGGTTAAGTATGCCATAATGATATATTCCAGCTTCTAGCTGTTCAACATGATTTATCTGAATATAAGTTTCTATTGGATATAATGCTCCTGCCGATGGCGCTGCTCGCAATCCATGACGACCTAATGTTAATGTTATGCCTTGCGTTGCCCACAATATTATTGATAATTCATCAATAGATATACTTTCAGAGGAATATTGACGTATTGAACGCCTTTGTAATATTACATCCCATATTGATATTCCTGATGAAAGATCGCTTTTGGGAAGATGTATTTTCTTTGCATTAGAGTATATCTTATATGGTTCTGCCATCTCAGGAGGTGTCCATGTCCTTGTCATTCTATAATCACGATGATATTTCGTTTCAGCGTGATAAATATCACCGATATTTTCGTCTTTATTCATTAAGCATCATCCTTTCCCTAAGCCCCATTGTTTCACCATTCCGCTTACATACCCCAAAGCCCAAGCTGTGCTTATCTCGTTATGCTGTTCATTTGGCACTTTTGGCATGTGTTCGGGAAGAACTATTGGGCGTATAGGTGAACGGTTCCAATATGCGTTGCATAATCTATCAACAATGATGTCAAGACGTATTTCGCCTTGCCCCATAGCTACATCAACCCATTTATTGCCTTCCTCAACTTTGATGTCTCGTATATGGACAAGGAATAGGCGCTCACCCATAATTTCCATTGTCTCATCAATTTCCTGTGCAATATCTTCGGGAGATACGATCTGAAGACATCCAAGACACATATTTATACCTATATAACGATTTGTATTGTCCAAAAATTTCTTGAATGTCACCCGATCTCTGATAATATATTCTGGCGACCAACCCATGTGGTTAGCGATCTTGACATTGCTCTGCTTGGCATGATTGCCTAACTCTTGAAAGAAATTGGTTATTCTTTTCCATTCTTCATCTAGATTGCGGTCTGTTTTGAGCGCACAAAATACATGACCCATTTCTATACCTGCATCGCCGATCTGCTTTACTTTGTCAATAAAGCCCTGCAATTCTGCCTTCTTTGGTGCATCATCAAAGAGCATATCTTCCCTAAGCCAACCCATTTCCATCATAGCAAGCGTTATACCTTCTTTGGCAAATTGATCTTTGAATGCGGGCAAGTTTTCTGCCCAATATCCCGAACAGATGTATTTTATGTCAAATGCGTGACAGTAATCTATCGTTTTTTTGATGTCATTTCCAATAACTCCAAAATGTGTTGCTAGTCTCATAGTATTCTCCTTCTTTTATGGAAATAACTCTAATGAATTACTTGTTACCTTTCTGACAGTTCTAGCATCAAGACGTTCTACGCCTTCATGTGTCGCTGTGCCATCGCAATAATCAGCCCTTGTAAACTCAAGCATTATTTCCATCGGCTTTATAGGCACAAATGGCTTTGCGTCTTTAATTATGGATATGGCTTTTTTGGCGGATTCATATATCCTTGCTC
>CAZMCH010000076.1:2570-20415 GCA_964564735.1 uncultured bacterium | reverse complement strand
CGGATAGAAAAATCGTAAAATGTAATGCGTGAAACGTAAGACGTATTACGCATAATTCATAGCACATTAAGTATCATGTATCACTCATTACGAACTAAATCAACATCAATCCGCTTAATCTGCTTTCTATTCCTAAAAAAATTAATCTGGTCAAGCAGTAGTGCTTCACCGAATTATGCCGTTTCCAAAAAAGAATGATACAAAAAAACTATGTATCAAAAAATCGAAAAAATGTCTGAAAATCCCTATATAAAAAGGATTTTAACACAGTCTGCATTCGATAGAATGATTAATTTTTATATATATTTCTGAAACCACAGATAAATACAGATAGTAAAATATGCTTATATGCCCATTATTTCATAAGCCTAGACATCAGTTTTTATCTGTGTCCATCTGTGGTAAAGCAAACATAGTAATTAATTCTATAAACTATTTGTAGATGTCAGAGAATATTATATATTCGCATTCATCCATTCATAGCATTTTCGGTATCCAATATCTGAGCCTTCGCTTCCTTCATATTCGGAACACCATACACCATCATAACCTGCTTTTTTAAGACATTCTACTGCATAGGCAAGATGAATTTCACCTTCACCCAAAGCGGCTCCGCGATATTCTCCAAGACTTCCTTTACCATCTTTCATGTGTGTATGGAATGTATAAGGTGCAATTATCTCGTAAAAATGATCGATCTTTTCAAGGCTATGTCCACGCCAACGATAATTCATTGTGTCCATATTTGCACCAACACGTTTTGAGCCGACTTTTTGAAAAAGCGCAAGCTGAAGATCCCCGTCATTTGTCGCGTATCCATGATTATCAACTGCAAATTTAACATCGCTTTTTTCCGCAGCATCAAGACATCTTACTAGACATTCTGCCATTGCTTCAATCCATTTATCTTCTGGAACTGATTCTTTTGGACTTCCACCTTCTGTGCGAATTACACTTGCTCCTAAGATTCTTGTTAATCCGCAAATTCTGTTCATTCTTTCCACCTGTGCTTTTACAATATCAGGATCAAGCACTATAAAGTCATTTCCCGCTGCAAGTGCCGAAACTTTAAGTCCATACGATTCAACTTCTTTTCTGACTTCTTCTGCTTTGGCTTCTGGATTGCTTATGTCATTATTCCAGACGTCGCTTATCTGAAGCTCCACATATTTATATCCAGTTGAGCTTGCATATTTTAGGTAATCAGCAAAGGAAAATCCGGGAAAATTGTAATGTATAACACCTAGTTTTTTCATTTTTTTCTCCTTTTTGATGAATTCATCATATATTAACTAGATATAAAAATCATTGTCTTATATGTTGTGATAATTTATTATGACATAGTATATTATCTCTGTCAATGAATATGTAAAGAATTTGCAATTGATTTCAGTTTGTTTTAGATGATATAATAAGTTAATAACATTTTGAATTGGTTGTAAGTTTTTTATATGGAGGAGCTAGCGATGAGCAAACCCAAAATTCTTTATATACCGACAGTTAGCCATACAGAGAGAGTCTTTAAAAAAGAAGTTTTTGAGCGAATGCTTGATATTTTTGATGTTAAGATAAATGGAACTAATAATAATTATTCATCAGATCAAGTTGCAAAAGAGATAAGCGGGTTTGATGGGCTTGTAACAGGCTGGGGAACTCCTGATCTAAACGAAGCGGTCTTTGAAAATGCAGATCAGTTAAAAATAATATCACATTCTGCTGGATCAGTTAAAGGATTTCTAAAAGAAGCAGTAGTAGAAAAATACATAAAACCAAAGAATATTTGCGTTTTTAGTGCTAACGGTGCAATTGCCCTTAATGTTGCAGAAACGACCGTTGGGATGATGATAATGGCTTCTCGGAGACTCATGGATCATGCGCTTGTTATTCGTAATACTACCGCATGGAGTAGCCCTGATGTTCCATCAAATGGAAAGTATCTTATGGGTAGCACTGTTGGTATAATATCTGCAAGCAAAGTCGGAAGGCTTGTTATTGAGCTATTAAAGCCATTTAGAGTAGAAATACTGATTTATGATCCATATCTTTCAGAATGGGAGGCTGGCAGGCTTGGTGTTAAAAAAGTTGAGCTTGATGAGTTATTTGCAAAATCAGACTTTGTTAGTTCACATGCCCCATCTATTCCACAAACAGATAAAATGATAGGTGAAAAACAGCTAAAATTGCTAAGAAATGGGGCAATATTTATTAATACATCGAGGGGTAGCGTTGTTGATCACGATGCTCTATTGACTGAAGCACAAACTGGCAGGATAACAGTTGCCCTTGATGTAACAACACCTGAACCATTGCCCCCCGATAGCCCTTTCAGAAAACTTACTAATGTTATATTGACTCCTCATGTTTCTGGTGCTGGGCATTATGGATATTACACTATTGGTGCAACAACATTACAAGCACTTGAGGATTTTTTTGCAAAAAAACCCGTTCAAGGTGCGGTTGACTTTTCAAGATATGAATTATTGGCATAACATTCTTGGGAGATTTGAATATGAAAGGAAATGCAAAGTTTATAGCTTTTGATCTGGGGGCAGAAAGTGGACGTGCAGTTCTTGGCTCTTTGAATGACGATAAATTAGTGCTTGAGGAAATGCACAGATTTCTTAATATTCCTGTAAAAGTTTTTGATAGTCTTCATTGGGACGTTTTGCAGATGTTTCAAGAAATGAAAAAATCACTTGAGATATGCGTTCAAAAATATGGCTCAAAATTAGATGGTATCGGTTTTGATACATGGGGCGTGGATTATGCGCTTGTGGGAAAAGATAATTCAATACTCGGTTATCCATATCATTATCGTGACAGACGCACTGACAATATGATGGCAGAAGCATTCAAGATTGTTCCCAAAGAAGAGATATTTAAGATTACAGGCATACAATTTATGAAGTTAAACACTCTATATCAATTGCTTGCTATGTCTATGGCAAAATCACCAATCCTTGAAATTACTGACAAAATGCTGATGATGCCTGATCTTTTTAACTTTCTGTTTACAGGTAAAAAGGTATCGGAGTTTACAATAGCAACAACAACGCAATTTTATGATCCACGACTAAAAAATTGGTCAAAAGCATTGTTTGAAAAACTAGGTCTTCCATTCCATATACTTCCTGAGATAGTTCCACCAGGGACGCAAATTGGCTATATGCTTCCTTCTTTGAGAGATGAATTTGGATTTGATGACGTTTCTATCATTGCACCTGCCTGCCACGATACAGGTTCTGCGGTAATGGCAGTTCCAGCAAAAGGTGATAGATGGGCATACATAAGCTCAGGAACTTGGTCGCTTATGGGTATGGAGATTAAAGAGCCTATCATTAATGATCTTTCATTGAAATACAACTTTACAAACGAAGGCGGAGTCGGCAATACATATCGTTTCTTGAAGAACATAACAGGGCTTTGGCTTATTCAGCAATGCAAGGCGACTTGGGAAGATGAAGGACAAAGTTTTTCATATAGCGAGATGGTGAAAATGGCAGAGGAAGCAAAACCTTTAGTTTCAATAGTTGAACCAAATTATGAGCCGTTTTTGAGTCATGGAAACATGCCACAGCGTATAGTTAACTTCTGCAAAGAAACAGGGCAGACAGTTCCAGAAACAAAGGGAGCTATACTCCGTTGCGCATTAGAAAGCCTTGCCCTAAAATATAGATGGGGAATTGAGAAGTTAGAAGAAATAATGGGCAAACGTATTGACACAATACATATCATCGGTGGTGGATGTCAAAATCAATTACTATGTCAATTCACTGCCGATGCAACACAACGCCAAGTCCTTGCTGGACCCGTCGAGGCAACCGCAATCGGTAATATAATGATGCAAGCATTGGCAAAAGGTTATGTAAAATCAATAGAAGAGGCACGTGAATTAATCGGAAGGTCGTTTGAGGTTATCACATACATGCCAGAAATGAACGCAGGTTGGGATGACGCTTACGACAGGTATCTGAAAATTGCAGAAAAGACCGTTGGGCTTTAATTTTCTCTCAGGGGCATAGATATTATATTTATGCCCTTAGACTATTTTATAGCATTCAATATACTACCAAAAAAAGATTTTTCGCTTTGCTCAAAATGAAAACAAAATATCCTCTGAACGAAGTGAAGGGTCTTCTTAGATTAATACAAAAAATGTAATTTCTTATACAATAATGGTTCGCCGAATTAATTTTTGATATTATGAAATGTAGGTACAAGTTTTCAAACCTGTACCTACTATAAAAATAAGCTTAATAATTAATTCAGTCAACCATTAGCACAGATCATAAATTAATTTTGCTTGATTACTTATAAGAGAAAAATAAATATAATACCTATTTATTCTAATCTCTTGCCAAATCAAGCATTTCTTTTACCGCTTCATTTGGATTTTTTAGCTCATTGGCTGATCCGATTGTTACTGTCGGCATTGCACCAAGCCCAACATGAACTTTCATTCGAACATGCTGATCGGGTGAATGTCCACCAAGATTGGCATAGCCAAAAGAACGACACCAGCGACCAAACAAAAATTCATTGAGAGGACAAAGCCCCGTATTTAGTAAGACATCCAGCGATGATATGCTCTGATGCCAGCTTTGGAATAAATGCACTTGCGCAAGACCCTGATCCTGCATCGTGATTTCGTTTCTGCCTTCTCCACCGACTAAAAGACCATTGTTTATGCTTGCAACCTTTGCTGTCAATAGTTTCATGCCTTCCGTTGATGATACATTATCAACAAGGCTGTTATGCAGATTCCATGAGCAAAGTGTAACATCAATAAACGCCAAATCCAATGATAGTTTGTTTGCTGCCAAACGGATATTTTCAGTGAGAATTGATCTCCACATACTCAATCCCGGATGCACTTTTATCATAGTTTTCTTATCGCGATGTTGTAATCTTGTTGCATTTGATTCAGGAACAGGCTTAACGCTCCCATCAAACCATGTCCATCCCTGTAATCTTTTATTTTCAAGAGCGCGATATTGGAAATCACGAACATAGTTATATGTTGGATTGGAAGGATCCATGTCAACAGAATTAAAATGAGGCATTGCTCTGTATCCCATACCTTGAGCCTTTTTTATAAATTCAGTTCCCTTTTCACTCGGTTCATAAGTAGGATAATTTTCGTCATAGCCATCTGTTCGCCAATTTGGAATATGTAATAAAACTTTCTCTGGCTTAATTATATCTGCCAAAACATCAAGAATTTCAGGATTTGTCGGACACCAACTTATTGCAAAACGAATATCCTTAAGCCATTCTGGACGTTTTTGCTTATTCAGATTATAGGCATCACATAGCCAATTACGATATTGACTCGCAGGATTCTGCCAATCGCCTTTATAGACGTTGATTCGCCATGCAAGACCACCTGAACTAAGTTTTTCATCAAGAGGTCCATGAACCTGTGTTTCAAATCCAAGACATTGTGGATCATCTTTCGTGCCAACTTGTAGGGCTTTGTAGTGGTAGCGGTTGTCCTGACAATGAACCCAGAATCCACCATCATTGCCTTGCAGGATAGATAATCCCGCTTCCCATCGATGAGGCCATTCCCAGAATGTATTATTAATAAATGGGCTTTCTAGAGGAAGATTGACTCCCTGAAAGAAAGGTGCAATTAGATTCAAACCTTTATCGATCCCATTCATCATCCAGCGAACACCACGTAAGCCGGGTCTTGAGGCATATCCGCTAGGTTCAATAACAAGATCGCCTGTTTCCCTATCCTCATAGACATCAATAACTCCATCGCCGTTCCACGAATTAAAGCGATATTCTGCATGATGATCATTGATATAAAGGCACGTAATTTGATCACTTGCATATCCGCCCAATGGGACTACTTCTCCACCAGAATAAACAAGCTGTAAAGGCATTGCGTTATCTGAATTCGATTGTATGAGCTTTTTCCCGTCACTTTTACGAATTAAAGAGAGCATTACTCCATTTTCTAATATTGCAGACAAAGTATTTGTTTCAACATTAATGCGATTGCCATCAACTTTTAGCATTTCTTCCCTCCTGCGTTATTTGTCCCTGTTAATAGATTTCTCTTAAACATATTATCAAAATACCCATATGGAATCAATGGATTTGTCTTTAAATACCTATTTATATCGGATAGTTCAATATAATTCCTATAACCGTCCATGTTCCCGATGTTATAAAATGCCCTAGCATAACACCCAAAAAGAATGGCACAGCTTTTCTATATAACTTCAACCCGCCAAATTTTAATATTATAGTTTTTGCAAGCCAACCAAAGAATAATGGCGACCAGAAAACTTCCATATTATAGCTATTTGAAACTGCATAGCCAGCAGGATGAAATCTCCACCAGATAAATTTCACCCTCATTATCGCAAGAAATATTGTAAATATAAAACCGCCATACATGAACAGTGTCCCCGGAATATCAGCGTTAGTTCTGTTATTTACCCATGACTGCAAACGATTCCAAGGTTCACTACCAAATGCGCCGATAGCTGGAAATGGTGCTTTAATTTGCATACCTGTCTCATAGCCTTGATGAAGCATTGCCCAAAAGGCTGTAAATGAACCTATAATAGTAGTTAGTATTAAAGCTAGAAAGATGGTTCGATAATTGGTTCTTGTCCTTTCTGCCATCTTGAAGCCTTCCATCTCATGCGCCATTATATTTGATCTATATGCACGATTAATAAACCAGAATAGCGAAAACATTGTGAGTGTCCCATTATCAAGTTTCCTTGTTCCTACCGACCTTACTATTATCTCATCGGGACCTGAATAATGAAGGTCATGGACGGGGGTTCCTAATTCTGCACGCATTCGGGTAACTGCAAGCTGTATCAGGAAATAAAGGGCAAAAAACGGAACTGTTACCCATATAGACATGCCACCATAATAGCAAAATATGCAAATCAAGACAAATCCGACAAAAACGCCTAAAGCTGAATATCTATAACTCATTGGCTCTAGTCTGTCATCAATTTTCACTATTCCTAATAGATGCTTTATCACGTTTATAAGATGACGACGGTTGACATAAAGCAATATTATTGCAATGGCGATATACGCCCCTGACGCCTGTTCACGTCCATAAGGAAATGATGGCAGGCTACGCCAGCCCATTGCACTGCCAAATATCTGTTGAGCTTTCCAAAACCAATGGAAGAACCACAATGAAAAGCATATATCCTCTGGAATTAAGAAGCCTAACACAACCATTTCGGCATTTAGCCCTATAAAGAGAAAACTAATGGCATTCCAAGGCTTTTCTGTGATGAGATAGGAATAGTTCTGCGCCCAATATGGTATGAATGGCACTGGTGGAAATATCACATGCAAACCATTAAGGCAGTTTATCAATCCTATAAGAGCAAAACCTGCCCACATTGCTTTATTACGAAAAAATCGTGTTGCGGGATTCGTCATCTGAAGTGGAAGCTGAATTATCGGATAGCTCAGTTTTTCCTCTTCTGTCCATTGCTTTCTAAATATTAAGTTAAGGCATGTCATTACAAAAACAAGGACGCAGATAAATCCACACCACCACAAAACAGGTTTTATCCATGTTAACAGATTTTCAGGCTTATAAAGCGATGAATCGCCATAATAATATCCCTGCAAGACTTTTTTATCATCAACAGTCAGCCATTTTGGAATATATTGCCAAAATAAATCCTGCCATTCGTTTTCAGGCGTGGCAAACCAGAAAGCATGACCCATCATCGGGACGAGTATTTGAAGCATATCATGTCCGATTAGGCATGTTGATATATTGGTCATTAGGTATATTGTCAATAATTCTTGTTGAGTAAGACGAATTTTTGGAAGGAATTTGACTAAAATAGCATTGATAGCTATAAGAAACAGAAGGTTATATATGGTTGTCCAGAATATCGGAGAAGCAGATGTCCCGCCACGATATAATATTATCTCCAGCTTAACGATAAGATAGGAGTGTATCGGCACGAAAAACAAGCCGATTAATAAAGCTCTTATCATTATTTTGCTGGGATTCAGATTTTGCATGTTTTGTTTTATTCATTGATTTTACGAAAAACCGCAAAGTGATTGCTTTCCTTGATACCACTTTTCCAATATAAATTACCCGAAAATATGCCAATAAATCTATAGTTTGGGATATCCTGTTCATTGCCACGACCTAAAATAATAAGATCAGGTTGATCAGCGATTATCTTGTTAAAATCTTCCATCCTACTGTTTTTTGTTGACCATAACCAATAGGTCGTTCTTTCCTCGCTATTATAATTGCTAAAAATGTTTTTGTCAAAATATGGCAGGATCGTTACAGACCAGAATGATGTCGCATAGATTTTTTTGTCCTCTAGCTGATTTTCCTTTATATAGCTAGAAATCGCTTTTCCTGCTGAATATGTACCGTTAAAATCATTTATAGATGCAGTTCCAGCCCAGTATATATTGAATCCCAAGACAATCAAAACAGAAGCTATAACTATATTTTTTATTATGTTAGCAAATCTATGATTTTCTATTCGTTGATCTTGTTTGTCAAAACTAAGCCACAACACAAACACCCATGTCAGAAAAATGAAACCAAGATGCCATGAATTGTAATATTTGACAGAGAAAAGAGTTAGAACAGAAAGATTTGACAAGACATATAACAAAAATAAACATTTCTGCCAGAACCAGAATAAAGATATAATAAGCAATGGTATTGATAGATATAGCTTATTAGTTAAGGCATCGTTTAGTATATCACGACTTAGATTATAGAAATTCTTTATATTATAGCGATAGCCCTTTGCAAATGTATAGTCTTGTGGTGGATAAAGAATTATAACTAACAATGCAATCGCCATGACAAATATTCCAAATGCTATAATTTGCTTAATTAATAAAGGTTTTGTTAATATCTTTCTTGCCTTTATCGTATCTATCAAATGAATAAACATAATTGATAATGCTATCAATGTAGAAAAAACACTCACATAAGCAAGTAAACAAACCAACAAAGTGAATAAATATATCTTATCACTCTTTTGGTTATATATACTTGCTATAGCAAAAAGCAGTATCGGAACAAGAGCATAACTCCTAGCAATGACAGCATATTGATAAAACACGAAGTATGTAAAAGGAAGTAAATATTTTATGATTCTAGGAAAATGAGAATAATAAAGCAATATGTATACGCCAGCGGTGGCAATAATAGCAGATATGACGCTTATTGATCTATAGGGCAAAATCTTGCTTGGAATTATTATTATAATATACCATAATGGCGGATGCCCTTCATAACGAAGATTTTTAAATATCAGATCAAATGGATTTGTATCTCTGGCGAGAAGCCAAGCCTGAGCCTCGTCAGCCCAAGGCTCATGATGGATTATTGTTATAGTAAGAAGGATAATATACACCAAAAAGACGATATGAGTTATCCATTTTTCTCTAATATGCCTGATGATATTTTTTTTGACTTCTTTTTTCATAGCTTTTTACAGCAGATTTTGAAGGGAGGGCAAATTAAAATAGAAAAATAATCTTATTGTATTTTTTGAAAAATAGCTTATTAAGTCTTATTTTATCACATCAGCTTTGATCATATTGGTTTTGCCGGGGACGCCAATAGGAACGCCTGCAGTAATGACAACGCTATCTCCGTATGAGACTAAACCAGCGTTTTTTGCTGTTGAAATGGCTTTCTCTATCATTGTATCGGAGTCCTCATAATCATCAATTTTTATTGGAGTTACACTCCAAGATAAAGCAAGCCTTCGATAAGTCGTCTCAAGTGGTGTAACAGCAATTATCATAGGTTTTGGTCTGTATTTTGTCACCATTCGTGCAGTATAGCCAGAACGTGTGCAACAGATAATCGCCTTTGCATTGATGTCCAATGCAGTATAACACGCAGCATGACCTATTGCATCAGGGACAGTATGACTTGTTGAAGACCCACGTTGTCTTAGCATTTCCTCATAGGGAAGATAAGGTTCAGTGCTAAGGGCGATCCTATTCATCATTTCCACTGCTTGAATTGGATATTTACCAATCGCAGTTTCAGCAGAGAGCATAACCGCATCTGTGCCATCATATATGGCATTAGCAACGTCAGTAACTTCTGCCCTTGTAGGTTGTGCGTTTTCTATCATGGATTCGAGCATCTGTGTTGCGGTAATAACGGGCTTGCCCTTTGCACTGGCTTTTTTTGTGATCATTTTCTGAATAACAGGAACTTGCTCAAGGGGGATCTCTATACCAAGATCGCCTCTTGCTACCATGATTCCATCAGCGACTTCTATAATCTCATCTATGCAATCAATGGCTTCATGCTTCTCTATCTTTGCGATAATAGGTATATCAAGACCTTTGTTCTGAATCATATTTTTAACAGGGATCAAATCCCAAGCCTTTTGGACAAATGATAATGCGACTAAATCAACGCCATTCTCTATTCCAAAAGCTAAATCATTAAGGTCTTTTTCGGTTACTGCAGGAATATTTAAAGCAACGTTCGGAAAATTTATTCCTTGTCTTGAACGAAGTTCTCCACCAACAATAACTTTACATTTTATTTCAGTTCTTGTTATCTCGATAACTGATAGCTCAATGCTTCCATCTGCAAGGAATATTTTGTCTCCTGTCTTTAATTTTCCCGATATTACATTAAAATAATTTGCTGTAACTCTATTTTGATCACCTTCTATATCTTCACCAATCAAAGAAAATTCAGCATTTTCCTGTAATATAACTGACGAATCAGACACTAAACGACCTGTTCGGATTTTGGGACCAGATAAATCCTGTAATATGGCTATGGGTGTATCTAATTCTGTTGAAATCTTCCTTATATTATCAATTACTTGTTTTTTTTGTTCATGCGTTCCATGTGAAAAATTAAGCCTTGCAACATTCATTCCTGCTTTTATTAGCCTTTTTATCATTTCAGGAGATTCTGTTGCTGGTCCGATTGTGCATACTATCTTTGTTTGTCTTTCCATATAAATTGTCTCCGACTATGCCATTTGAAACGCATATTCAATCAATTTTCTTATTTATTAGGAGGATAGCTTTTTCCATAGGAATATTCTATTAGCTTGATGAAATCAGCACGTTTTTTATTTTCTTTAATAAGAGCGGAAAGTTTGGGATACCTCTCTTTAAGAAGAATAAAAAATTCCTGCCTTTGTGCGCTAAAGTTTGTGAATTCATCCCAGTCTTCTGCATTCATAAAATGTGAATCTTTATAAAAATC
This sequence comes from uncultured bacterium, assembly GCA_964564735.1. GTDB lineage: Bacteria > Poribacteria > DTPJ01 > DTPJ01 > DTPJ01 > CAZMCH01. Next base: position 9,170 of record CAZMCH010000076.1, on the reverse strand, counting down.
AAACTCAACCTTTAATTCGTATATATCATCAGGCATATAATGAAATATCTTTCCTACTCCGCTTTTTTCCGCAATAAGCTCTGCTTCACTTTCAAAAGATGGCTTGATTTCAGGAACGGTTGATCTAGCTAGTTGCTTTCCTGATTCTTTTTCAGACTCATTTTTATCCTGATCACTCATTAGCTTTTCTTTATTTGCAATTATTATAATTGCTCTTTCTATGGTAGGTTGTGCATCATCAACACTGGCTTCAGGCACTATAACGTCATATTTACGCCTTTTTTTCCCTGTTGAATCAACGATATATTCATTTGATCTTATTGATGTTTGCACGCCATCATTGAGTAAAGCAGACCTTACAAGTTCTGATTCCCATGAGTCTGTTGATGTATATACAACCCTCCAACTTGCTTTGCTCATAAAGCCAGAGAACAGCTTAAATATAATATCATAGCGTCTTTTCATGTTTTTTCACCGCAGTAAAATTAATACGTTCGGAGGTTTTTCTCCATTTATCAAAAGAAAAGGTTTCAAACGCACTCAGCATCTTAAAACCAGCCTCATTAAGAATGTCTTTTACCTGATCAACTGAATATATCTTTTGGATGTGTAGCTCATCATATTTTTGATAATGATCATCGTCTTTTAGAAAAAAAGTCAGGACAGTCTTACATAGTTTATCTCTATTTATATATATATTTTTCCATATATACGAGAATCTATCATAATTTTCAGCAAAAGTCTGTCTATGGAAATGCTTGACAATATTATATTCAGTTGTAACATCAAATATAAACATGCCTTCAGGAACTAGAGCATCATAAACTTTGTCAAATACTAGCTTTAGTTCTTCTTCTGTTACAATATAGTTAATGCTGTCATATAGGCATAACGCTGCATCAAAAGGTTTTGCAACAGTCAATTGTCTCATATCTTGTTGCCAAAGATTAAGATTGATATTCCTAGCATTTGCCTTTTTCTTTGCCCATAATAGCATTTCAAAGGCAAGGTCTATTCCTGACATATCATAGCCTTTATTGGCGAGAAGTATATCAATTGCTCCTGTTCCACAAGCAATATTTAGCAATCTTTTTGGACGGTAATTGTAAAGGGCAAAAAGCCTGTCAATATAATCCGCCCATCTGACATAATCGACATTCTGCATCATTTCGTCATAGGCAAAAGCAAAACTGGTATATTTTGGAGTGAAACTCATAATATTATCCTATTTTTTCTATTCCCTTCATATATGGTCTGAGAATTTCAGGAATGATTACAGAACCGTCTTCCTGTTGGAAATTCTCAAGGATTGCAATTACCGTTCTTGGCATTGCTACACCAGAACCATTTAGCATGTGTGGAAATTCAACGGGCTTGCCTTGTTCTCTTCGGAATCTTGTATTTGATCTTCTTGCTTGGTAATCTTCACAGTTACTGCACGAAGAAACTTCTTGGAATCTCTTTAGCCCCGGCATCCAGACTTCTATATCGTAAGTTTTAGCTGATGCAGAGCTAATATCTGCGGTGCAAAGCAAAGATACTTGATATGGCAAACCAAGTAACTGTAAAACTTCTTCAGCGTCTTTAACCATGCTTTCTAGTTCGTCATAGGAATTTTCAGGAATGGTATACTTAAACATCTCAACTTTGTCAAATTGATGGATACGAACAAGCCCACGAGTATCACGACCATAGGCGCCTGCTTCTCGCCTAAAACATGGCGTATAAGCAGTATATTTTAATGGTAATAGGTTGCCGTCAAGTATTTCGCCTGCATGATAACTCGCAAGTGGAACTTCTGCGGTTGGGATAAGGAACATATCGTCTTTTGCGTCAATACCACTATCGCACTTATACATATCGCTTTCAAATTTTGGTAATTGACCGCTACCTGTCATCGTAATTCTATTAGCCATAAAAGGCGGAAATATCTCTGTATATCCTTGATTATCGGTATGCAGATCAAGCATAAAATTAATTAAAGCGCGCTCTAGCTTTGCGCCAAGCCCTTTGTATAAAACAAAGTTGCTTCCTGCAAGCCTTGTTGCACGATCAAAATCAATTATGCCGAGAGCCTCTGCAATCTCCCAATGTGGCGCAGGTTCGAAGCTAAATTCCGGTCTGTTTCCGTTTGTTCTTACCACAACGTTTTTGCTTGGATCATCACCTATTGGCACGCTGGAATGATATATATTTGGAATAAGTAGAATTGTATCATTAATCTTTTTTTCAGCTAAAGATAGCCCTTCCTCAAGTTGTTGAATCTTGCTTCGGACTTCTCGAAGTTCCTCAACCAATTCAGGGGATTCTTTGCCATCTCTTTTTAAGTTTGCAATTTCCTTAGATGCCTCGTTCCTCCTTTGTCTCAGGCTTTCGACTTCTGGCAGAATAGATCGTCTTATATCATCATTCTGTATTATTTCATCTACAAGACTTATTGAATTAGAAAGATTACGATTATTAAGCATCTCTTTGACTTTATCTACATTTTCTCTAACATATTTCAGGTCTAACATGAGAACTTTCACCCCCGATTAGATTTAAGTTATTTAGTAATAGATTTATAAACACGGAGACACAGAGGCATGGAGAGACCAAAATTATATTATAATACCAATCTTTTAATTCCATCTTTCATCAAAGAAACATAAAAGTTGAGGATCAAACCTACTTTCTTGTCTGATAGTCGTAAATAAGTTAATAATTGAGCTTCATGGATAGGATTTATTTTATCCAAACATTTTAATTCAACAACTACTTTATCTTCAACTAAAATGTCAATTCGGTATCCACAATTCAATGCTTTTATATTTTAGTGCCAAAGGTTTTTGGCGTTCAAATGATAAATTGTGCTGTTTCAATTCAAAACACAAACATTCTTCATAGGCAGATTCAAGCAGTCCCGGACCTAAATGGCGATGAACCTCAATTGCAGATTCGATTATTTTCTCTGTTATTTCTCCCTCAAATAGCATCTCTTTTAATTTTTTTTCTCCGTGCCTCTGTGTCTCCGTATTTAATTTATTCTTATTGGATTTTATCCCTTCATAACACTAAGCGGTTTCATTCTAGCAACACGCATAGATATACCCGCTTGATGAACAACATTGACAACCTCGTCAACGTCCTTATAGGCTTCTGGAGCCTCCTCGCCGAGAGTATCTCTACCTCCAGCTTTAACATAAATTCCTTTTTCTTCAAGTTCCTTATCAATTCTTCTTTTGCTTGTGGCTTTTATTGCCGCTGTCCTACTCATAACTCTACCAGCACCATGACAAGTGCTTCCAAAGGTCTCCATCATGGCTTTTTGTGTGCCAACAAGCACATAAGAGCCTGTTCCCATATCACCGGGAATAATTACAGGCTGACCGACTGACTTATATTTATCAGGCACGTCTTTATGATTAGGTGGAAATGCCCTTGTTGAGCCTTTTCTATGGACGCATAGCTTAATCTTTTTTCCATTGACTTCATGTTCCTCAAATTTTGCGATATTATGAGCAACATCATAAATTAATTCTAGCCCCAATTCATTGGCTTTCATTCCAAAGAAATTTATAAAGACTTCCCTTGTCCAGTGCATAAGGCATTGCCTATTAGCCCAAGCATAATTTGCTGCGCAAGCCATGGCGGATAAATATTCCTGACCGTCAGGTGAATTGACAGGGGCGCATGTAAGTTGGCGATCTGGTATATTATAGCCATATTTCTGCATCATATTGCCCCAACCAGCCAGATAATCATCACAAACTTGGTAGCCAAGTCCCCTTGAACCAGAATGGATCATTATAGTTATTTGATCTTCCTCAAGACCGAGTATATCAGCAGTCTGTTTATCAAATATCTTATCAACTTTTTGGACTTCTAAGAAATGATTTCCAGAACCAAGAGTCCCCAATTGCTTTTTACCACGTTGAAAAGCCTTTGAGCTAAGGGTATCAGGTTTTGCACCTGCAAGGCATCCCTTTTCTTCTGTATGTTCTAGGTCTTGCGCCCAGCCGTATCCGTTCTCAACAGCCCATTTTGAGCCATTTATAAGGACTTCTCTTTCTTCCTGCGGTGATAAGACAATCGTGCCTTCCTCACCGACTCCACAAGGTATTTTTGCAAATAATTCAGCAATAAGACCTTTCATTTTGCCCTGAACGTCTTTATATTTTAGGTTTGTTCGGACAAGGCGAACACCACAATTTATATCGCTTCCGACTCCGCCGGGAGATATGATCCCTTCATTTGCTGGATCGGTAGCAACAACACCACCAATTGGCAATCCATAGCCCCAATGTATATCAGGCATCGCAAGTGAATTGCACATAATTCCGGGCAGATGTGCTGCATTTGCTACCTGCTGAAGTGCTTGATCGGCTTTTATGGTTTTTAGCAAGTTTTCATCAGCATAGACGATTCCATCAACAAGCATTCCCTTCATATAGCTTTTAGGAACTCGCCATTTATAGTCATTTATTTTTTCAATAGGGATATTCACTGATCCCTTTCCCATGTTGATTTCACCTCATTATTTATCGATAATTTGATATTCAATAGTTTTTTAGATATTGAAAAATTATATCATAACAATTATTTCAATGTAAATGGATTTTTTTTGGAATTGCAAGCATAAAGTTTAGTTACTTAAACAAAAGAATACCCAAATGTGATAATAGGGAAATAAAAAGCATCTCAATATTATCTATCTTATAGAGCAATTCTATGATATAATTCATTATATTAGTCATGGAAACAATCCTTATGTTGTTTTTTTATCAATAGTTAAACTAAAAAAAATTTTCCTGTTACATTTTTGGCGTTTTCGGGTGCTTATATAGTGAAGCGATTCACTATATTACTTGGTCCAAGCCATTCAGTAAATCAGAGGTACTGGGCTTATCTTTTTTGTAAAGTCGGGAGAATATATTTCTATGCCACTGGCAACAAGTTGCCAGTGCTAATGCACAATAATTTTTGGAAAATAATATTATTTTTCATGCAACGGTCTCATCAAAAACTATCTTTGTCTATTTGTATAATATTTTGAAGCTATCTTCTGACTTAGAGAATCCATCTGGAATAGATATATTCATCAGTTAGATATCAACATGAAGCTATTGAAAAGCATTTATGGTACTGATATAATCTCAACATCTTAAATCTCCTAAAAACCAGTTATATAATTTTTTAATGAGGATATAGATATGGATGTATATGATGAGCTGGGAGTCAAAAAAGTCATTAATGGGATAGCAACAGTAACCGTTTTAGGCGGATCAATAATGCCTCCAGAGGTTGTTCAAGCAATGGTTGAGGCATCAAAGTATTTTGTCAGTATTGACGATCTACAAAAGAAAGCTGGTGAACAGATCGCAAAGTGGACAAATAACGAATCTGCTTATATATCCTGTGGTGCTGCAGCAGGATTAGTTCTAAGCACTGCTGCTTGTATTACTGGCACAGATCCTGCAAAATGCTCAAAATTACCATTTACAGATGGGCTAAAAAACGAAGTAATCATACATAAGATGAACAGAAATGGGTATGATTTCGCTATAAGACAGGTCGGTGTCAAAATAGTAGAGATTGGATCAGAGACAGGAACTTCACCTGAAGATTTAGAAAATGCAATAAATGAAAAAACCGCCGCTATATTTTATTTTTATAATATAACTCGTATGGGTGGATTGATTCCTATTGAGAAGGCTGTTGAAATAGCAAAGAAAAGGGGTGTTCCTGTTATTGTTGACGCTGCTGCACAGATTCCGCCTGTTGATAATTTATGGAACTTTACTCAAATGGGTGCTGATTTAGCAATATTCAGCGGGGGAAAGGGATTATGCGGTCCTCAAAGTAGCGGGCTTATCGTTGGAAGAAAAGATTTGATAGAAGGTTGCGCTCTCAATGCCAATCCAAGAGCATTTATAGGTCGTCCAATGAAAGTTGGTAAAGAGGAAATCGTTGGGCTTTGGGCAGCTATAAGATGGTATTTGAATCTTGATCATAAGAAACTAATGCAGGACTACGAAGATCAAGTCAAATATGCGATTGACGAGTTATCAAACATACCAAATGTCTCTGCAAGGCGTGATTTTCCTAGCGAAGCTGGACAGCCAATGCCAAGAGCAGAGATCATATTTAATGAAGATGCTCTCGGCATCAAAAAAGATGAAATAATGAATCAATTACGAAACGGTGAACCTAGTATTGAATTAGCTAGCGCAAGTGCCAACAGCATTTTTATGAATCCGCAAACTCTAGAACTTGGACAAGAGAAAATTATTGTCAGAAGAATTAAAGAAATTATAAACGAGAGGTAATATTAATAACATTTTCAGGCAATTAGATTGTCATTTTGAGTGAAGCGAAAAATCTTCTTAATGCAGTATTTATGAAGTTTATTCGCTACTATCAGACATCATATATAAAGGGGTTAATCATGATTAATGATATTTGCGTCAAATTGGCTGTAAATCCAATCTTTATGAAACCGAATAATATAAAGTTTCATTTTGATAGTTTTATCGCTGAGAGAATGGAAGCTAATCGTAAAAATTGGCTTCTTCCCGCACCGATAGCAAATCCTGCCATGCTTCAAATTTTTCGTGATCA
>CAZMCH010000076.1:0-2560 GCA_964564735.1 uncultured bacterium | reverse complement strand
CCAACCGTATCGTGATTTACTTCCATGGTCAGGAGAATTTATTGGAAAATATCTTATATCAGCTATTCAGGAATGGAGAATCAGCAGAGATAATCAACTAAAAGAATTAATTGATATAATAATAAATGAACTTACTGATTCACAATTACCCGATGGATATTTGGGACCATTTCCGACTGATGTTCGCCTTGTTTCAGATAGATGGGATGTCTGGGGGCATTATCATTGGATTTTGGCATTGTTGATGTATTATCAGGATACTGGTTATAAGCCTGCCCTTGATGCTTGCTGTAAAGCGGGAGACCTGATTCATAAAACGTTTGTCGGAACAGAAAAAAGAATGCTTGCACCTGAGCAAAACCTTGCTATATTGCATGGGACATGTTTGCTTTACGAAATGACAGGACAACCGCAATATTTAGAGTTGGCTAACTGGGTGATTGAAGAACTTGATAAGCCCGGCAGTTGCGGATATATTGAGGATGCCCTTACGGGTAAAGAAATTCAGGATTTTCGTGCAAGAAGATGGGAAGGCTTGCATTGCATACAGGGCATTTGTGAACTCGGATTTATAACAGGCGAGTCAAAATATATTGATGCTTTTAAGCATATATGGTGGGCAATGCTCAAAGGTGATCGCCATAACACAGGCGGATTCACGTCATCTGAGGAATGTAAGGGCAATCCCTATGATCAAGGGGCGATAGAAACCTGTTGCACTGTCGCTTGGATGGCTTTAACGATTGATATGCTCAGGCTAACAGGCGATTCGTTGATAGCAGACGAACTTGAATTGTCGCTATTCAATGGCATACTTGGGGCGCAACATCCTTCGGGTCGCTGGTGGACTTATAATACGCCAATGGATGGCGAAAGAAGGGCAAGCGCACATGATATAGTGTTTCAGGCACGCCCCGGCTCACCTGAATTAAATTGCTGCTCTGTTAATGCACCTAGAGGAATAGGTATGCTAAGTGAATGGGCTGTGATGATGACTGATGATGGAATTGCGCTGAATTATTATGGATCATCTTCATTTGAAATAAAACTGCCTTCAGGGAATATTGTTGCTATAAAACAGGACACAGAATATCCAAAAAATGGGAAAATAAAGATAAATATAGAAACAAAAGTGTCAGAAAAATTCGTTTTAAGCCTTCGCATTCCAAGTTGGTCAAAAGATAGTGATTTGTCAATAAATGGAGAAAAAATTGATAACATAAAATCAGGTTCTTATCTTAGATTAAATAGAATATGGAAAAAAGGCGATATTATAGAACTAAGCCTTGATATGTCAACACATTATTGGGTTGGCGAAAAAGAACTTGAGGGAAAGTCATCAATATATCATGGTCCCATTGTCTTGACTTATGACAGATATTACAATAAAGTTGACCCAAACGATATACCGATACTTGATGCAAAGAATTTGTCATTAGAGATGATTGCATGGAAAGGTTGGCTACAGCCATTTATGCTCTTTAAGGCAAGGGCAAAAGATGGACAATACCTTTATCTATGCGACTTTGCAAGTGCGGGGGTATCAGGAACACCGTATCGTTCATGGCTAAAAGTGGAAGGTGTTTCGCCTGTGCCATTCAGTAAAGAGAATCCAAAGAGGATTTGCAGGATTTAATTATTCTTGTAGCCCAAGCTTCTAGCTTGGAAATCTGCCAGCCTAGAAGGCTGGGCTACAAATTTGACCACAAATTTCAACATCAAAAGGAGTAACATTATGAATCTTATAGCAAAAATGGTGCCCCCCCCGTGGTGTAAGCCTTGTTATTTTTGTTTTGTTGCTATTGATGAATACGGTGTGTTTTTCTGCGGATGAATGGGTTAAGAAAGCGGATATGCCTGTTGCAAAAGCGGATCATGCTACCTGTGTGATAAATGGAAAGATTATTATTTTTGGTGGATCAAATAAGAACAGTGCTTTGCCAAGTGTTGAGGAATATAGTCCGTTAGCTGATAAATGGACGAAAAAGCAGGATATGCCTGAAGCCAAATCGGCACATCAAATATGTTTGGTCAATGGAAAAATATACATAATTAGTAACATATTTAATCCAAATTTGGTAGTCGAATATGATTGGCAAAAAAATATATGGGAAAACAAAGAAGTGATGCCAACTATAAGAATGTGGCCATCAGCTTGCACATTGAATGGATTAATATATGTTTTTGGAGGAACTGCAGGAAATGGAGCGGTAAAATCAAATATAGAAGTATATGATCCGTCTAAAAATGAATGGACAAAGAAAAAAGATATGCCGATTGGCAGAGAGGGATTTTCCACAAGCGTAATAAAAGATAAAATATATGTTATCGGTGGATGGAGACCTAACCAGTTTTTGGCAACTGTTGAGGAATATAATCCTGTAACAGAAGAATGGATAAATAAATCGCCAATGCCAACAGGTAGATGTTATTTCACAACTTGCGTGGTAAATGAAAAGATTTATGTTATGGGTGGTGTCAAAGATTTTGGGTCAGCACTTACAACAGTAGAAATGTATGATCCAAATACCGATACCTGGGAGAAAAAGGCGGATATGAA
>CAZMCH010000075.1:0-20862 GCA_964564735.1 uncultured bacterium | reverse complement strand
CTTAATCTGAAATATTCCTTTATGTTTTTAACAATATTAACACCGCTATTATCATTGGATCGTAATGACAACAAAATAAGATCAGGCAATTCATTAGTTATATTTTTTATTGCCTCTGAACCATTACTAACAGAATTTGTTTTATAGCCACTACTTCTAAGGGTATATTCAATCCCAAGCCTTGTATAGCTTATTTCATCAATAATTAAAATCTTTTTTTGTCTCAATGAATTCATGGGTATTAGAAATATTCCTGCATATACTATTTGATGATAATATTTACCAAACTAATGAATTATATCGGCAAAAGAACTATCAAACTTTAGCATAATATAGACATTAAATATCTTTTTTGGATACTTTTTTCCTTATTGTGAACTTTTTTTCTCTCAAATATCATGAAAACCGAAATTGGCATTTGATCATTAAATTACAAATAAGACTAGATAAAATAAGGCTTCTATAACAAAAATCTATTGATGGCATATTACTTGCCTATAATGAATTGGTGATTAGTTGACTTATTTATCAGAATAAACGAGGAGAAATATATGATTCCCGGTTTATATACAGCAGTTTCGGGCATGATGAACCAACAAACAATGCTGGAAGTCATTACTAATAATCTGGCAAATGTTAATACAGTTGGCTACAAGAAAAATGAACTTGATTTCAGCGGAACATTCAATCCTTTGCCTGAACAAGATGGCACATACAGCACTCTTAATCTTGATTCTGTTTCTGCTAGATTTATAACCGATTTTTCGGAAGGTGAAATACGCCAAACAAATAGCACTCTAGACCTTGCGCTAAGTGGAGATGGTTTCTTTGTTATTCAGCATCCTGAAGGCATAAGATACACTAGAAGTGGAAATTTTACTTTGGATAATTCAGGAAGGCTTGTAACAGTTGATGGATATGCTGTTTTTGGCTCAAATGGTGCGATACATATTCAGGGCGAAAATATAGAGATAGATAGCAAAGGATACGTAATTGTTGATGGAAATCAAATTGACAAAATACGAATTGTTGATTTTGCCAAACCCTATGAATTGACAAAAACTGGTCATAACACTTTTAGTAATACGAATCAGGCTTTATTAAACAGCAATGCTGTTGTTAGACAAGGTTATCTTGAAATGTCTAATGCCAACCCAATACATGAAATGGTCAAAATGATTGAAACAATGCGTATATATGAATCATATCAAAAGACAATACAGCTATTTAATGAAACTCTTGAGAAATCAAACAACGAATTGGGAAAAATCAGTGCATAATGAAAAAAGGAGGAATATTGATATATGATAAGAGCATTATGGACATCCGCATCCGGTATGTTAGCACAACAACTCAATACTGACGTTATAGCAAACAACCTAGCAAATGTTAATACTACTGGTTACAAGCGTAGTAGGGCAGACTTTCAAGACCTTTTATATCAAACAATCAGACCAGCCGGATCATCTAATACATCTGGTTCGCAAGTTCCCGTTGGTATTCAAGTCGGGCATGGAACAAGAGCAATTGCTATCCAAAAAATGTTCACACAAGGTGACTATGAAGAGACGGGAAATCCTCTTGATATGGTAATAGAGGGTGATGGATTCTTTCAAATTATGATGCCCGATGGTGGTATTGCTTATACAAGGGCAGGATCATTTAAGCAGGACAGCCAAGGACGTATAGTAACTTCTGATGGCTTCATTATGAAAGACCAAATTGTCATTCCACAAGAAGCCCAAGATATTGCTATAACCTCAGATGGCACTATACAAGCGTTAATGCCGGGAAAGACTGAACCTCAACAGCTAGGCGTTATTGAGCTTGCTAGATTTACTAATCCAGCAGGACTCAACAGCGAAGGAAAAAACCTCTATTTTGCAACCGCTTCATCAGGACAAGCAATCACAGGAACTCCTGGAATGGATGGCTTTGGAACTATTGTTCAGCGTTCTCTTGAAATGTCTAACGTTAAAGTCGTTGAGGAAATGGTTAACCTGATAGTAGCTCAAAGGGCTTATGAAATAAATTCAAAGGCTATTCAAACTTCTGATGAAATGCTAGGAATAGCAAATAACTTGCGTAGGTAAAAACAATGTTTAGGCAATTCCTATTAAGCATAATATTTTATTTAATAATTCTGGCTGTTGTAACAAATGCTGATGAATATAATTCTATCACAATACCTGAAACATCGATAGTTAATGGTAAGGAAATCTATCTTGGCGATATTGCCTCAATATCTGTTTCTGATGTGGCAGAGAGTAGAAAACTCAGCAAAGTTCATATATGTCAGTCTGCAAAGCCCGGAGCAAGCATAAAGCTAAACATTGGTTATATCAAATCCAGAGCAAAACAGCAAGGTGTTTCAACAGATTCTTTGATTTGGAATACTCCAAATAACATAGTCATACAAACCAGCTCTAGAATTGTATCATATGAAGAAGTGAAAATTGCGGGTGAAAATTTTTTCAAAGATTTAGTAAGCAAAAATGCAATAGTCAATGCCCAACCTGCCTATGAGATGAAACCTATTGTATTACCTGATGGTGATATTGATATAAAAGTTGAATCAGTTTCTAAATATCCTGTCAATGGCAATTTCCCTTTGAATTTTGCATTCTCAAGTGATGGTTGTGAATGTGAAAAGAGGCTTATTCCATTCAAAGTAGAGGTAATAGATAATGTAGTTGTTTCTACCAAGCAGATTGATTTAAATAGTGTAATCAAAGAAGATGACATTATAATTACATCAAAAGATATTGGTTTATCTTCTGAAGTATTCTATAAAAAAGATGACATTATCGGTAAATATGCGAAAAAAAATATCTCAAAAGGCTCTTTTATAACATCAGATATGATCAAGCAAGTGCCAATAATTAAACAAGGAGATTTAATAACAATACTTGTAGAATCCGCATCCCTAAAAATAGCTACACAAGGCAAGGCAATGGAAAACGGCATAAAAGATCAAGTTATTCGGATCATCAATATCTCATCATTAAAAGAATTACAGGCACAAGTTGTTGACAAAAATACAGTAAAAATAAATCTATAGCATTTTACTAGGGAGGAATAAAATTGCAAAAAATTATCATTTTTTCTTTGTTATTACACATTTTTATTATTTCTATGCTATCCGCAGAGGAATTTGAGTTTGTTTCGCTATTCTCTGATCATAAAGCACATAGAATAGGGGATATTGTTACAATAATTGTTGCAGAGTCATCAAAAGCATCAAACAGCGATACTACTCAGGCAAGCAAAAAATCTGGAACAAATGGAAGTCTTAGCGAACTATTTGGGCTTGGAGTTAATAAACTGCCATTGAAAGTTGGCATTGATGCGGATTCGGGTTATTCTGGTTCTGGAACAACGACACGTAGCGGAAGCATGGACGCAAGGATTTCTGTATCTGTAAAAGAGGTTCTTCCAAATGGTAATCTTTTGCTAGAAGGCACAAGAAATGTAACAATAAATGATGATTCCCAAACAATAACTATAAGTGGAGTAGTAAGACCTTATGACATCGGCGCAGATAATACTGTCCTATCTATATACATGGCTGATGCTCAGATAAAATATAAAGGAAAAGGACCTTCTTCAAGTTCACAAGGTCCAATAACCAAAGTATCAAAGGCATTGCTTACACCATTTCATTTGGTTGCTGGACTTTTCCGAAAGATAATCTAATATGAAAAAAGTATTTATAATTATTATTGTTCTTTTTGTTTCGTATAATGCAATTGCTGATTCTGTTCCGGGTGTTCGGGTAAAAGACATTGCGCGAATACATGGAATATACGATCAACCAATTTATGGATACGGTCTTGTGATTGGATTAAATGGAACTGGTGATAGCAATAGCTCAATGTTTGCTGTTCAATCGGTTATCAATATGATGCAAAAATTCGGTATTGATGTTCCAAAAAGCCGTATAAGTGTAAAAAATGTCGCTGCAGTGATGGTAACTGCTGATCTGCCTTTTTTTGCAAGACCCGGAGGTCGGATTGATGTGCTTGTATCATCTATTGGAGATGCAAAAAGCCTTTCTGGAGGAACTTTGCTTGCAACACCTTTGACGTTACCCAATAATAAAGTATGCGCTTTGGCACAAGGCGCTGTATCTGTTGGTGGATTCACAGTGGGAACTTTAAGCGGAGAAAACAGCTTTCAGAAAAATCATCCTACTGTTGGTAGAGTTTCTGATGGTGGGCTAGTGCAATATGTTCCACCTATAGCATATACAGATGGCAATAGCTTTAATATTGTGCTTAATGATCCTGATTTTACAACTGCCTCAAGGATGGCAACAGAAATAAATAAACTTTTTGAGGGAATTGCCCAAGCGATAGATGCCACATCAATAAACATCAAAGTTCCAGAATCAGCCAAAAATAATCTTGTTGCATTTATCTCGCAATTGGAGAACTTATCGGTTGTCCCTGATAGTATTGCAGAAGTTGTAATTGATGAAAAGACAGGCACAATTGTTGTTGGCAAGGATGTCAGGATTTCACCAGTTGCAGTCTCACATGGAAATTTAAGTATACAGGTCAAGACTACCGAAGAGGTATCTCAACCTAATCCTTTATCCAATGGTGAAACTGTTGTTACCAAAAAAGAAGAATTGGAAGTCAAAGAGGAAAATACAAAAATGAAGGTTATAACTGGTGGCGCAACTATTGATGAAGTTGTCAAGGCGTTGAATTTTATAGGTGTATCGCCAAGAGATATGATGATAATATTGCAAGCAATGAAAAAGGCGGGTGCGCTTCATGCACGTCTGGTTAGTATCTAATTGAGGTATTATATGGAAATCCATGAAATAAAACTTAATATAAATAATAATGCTAAAGATAATAAACAAAATAAAGAAATACGTGAAATTTGCCAAGATTTCGAATCTGTATTTATATCATATATACTAAAAAGCATGAGAAAAACTATACCCAATAGTAATTTGGGTGATAGTTCTTCTCAGGAAATTTATACATCCATGATGGATGAAGAGTTGGCTCGTAATGTTGCAAAGGGTTCTGGAATAGGTTTAGCTGATGTTTTATTTCGTCAATTTACTGAAAAAAGTTCTAAAGTTATTGCCCCATTCTTACGATATAAGATATAGACAAGGGATAACATGATAATCATAATAATTTAAGATAAGTAGTTAAGTTATTCGTTGTCAGATTAGGGGGATATAATCATGAAAATATTTGGATATTATGACGGCATTCAAAAAATAGACAAAACATACCTAAAGCAATCTCGGTCTATTGGTCAGAAACAAAATAATTCAGAAAGTTCAAACGTAAAAAAAACTGACGAAATTATTATTTCACCAAAAGCAACAGAATTGCAGAAATATAAAGAAGCAGTGAAATCTTTTCCTGAAATAAGAGAAGATAAAACTAAATCTATAAAGGATCAATTAGAATCTGGCAATTATAAGATAAATGGAAAATCTATCGCCAAAAGCATTATTGATCTAATAAGCTAGAATAAAAACGAACTCCTAAGGCAAAAACGAGCTTCAAATGATACAAATATATGCGGTTTAATAAACCTACAAAGGTATTATTAATACCTTTTCTATAATGTAGCTCTGTCCCTAAAAAATTGCACAAGATTAGAAAAGGTATTAAAGGTGAAAAGAAAGATGAGTTGCCTCCCCCACTCATCGATCTTTTCACCTTATCATATTTGCTTTATGGAGGTAGTAACTTTTGTTAGAAAAAGCATTAAAAAACAAATCTCCTTATATAGTAAAGGAAAAACATATAGAGAATCTTTTAAGCGACCTTATTGTTATACTTAATAAAGAACTTGATCAATATCGTATTCTGATAAATACACTTTTCGAGCAACGAAAACAGATAGCAAATGGCAATATAAGTTCTTTTGAAGAAATCAATAAACAACAAGGAACGCTTGTTCTAAAAATAAAGACAATTGAAGAGGCAAGAAAATCAATCATATCTCAGCTTTCCAATCATCTCAATATACCAATAGAAGACCTTACATTAATAAAACTTGCTAACCTAATTAATACACCTTTTGATGAACAGCTTTCTTTTTTAAGTGATGAAATCATCACCATAATAAAATGTTTGGAAAACATCAGAGAAAGTAATGCCTATCTGATTAAACAGTCCTTACATTATGTAAATGGAGTATTAAGAATTTTTGCATCATCATATTCAGCAAATATAAAATATTCTGGTGATGGAAATATCGAACAAGATCAATATAAGGGAAAATTGATCTCAGGTTGGGGATAATAACATAAAAGGAGTTTAATAACATGAGCCTTGTTGGAAGCCTTGATATTGGCAAGAGAGCTATGATGGTTCAAACACAAGCACTTAAGGTAATTGGCGATAACATATCTAATGTTAGTACCCCTGGTTATTCAAGAAAGAGGCTTGAGCTAAAAAATACAATTCATTCGCAAGGTAATAATATAAGTCTTCTCGAAGTCCGTAGAATTAGAGACCAATTTATAGATAAACATATCAGAAAAGAAAATCAATCACTAGGTAGTTGGGAAATGAAGTCCCAACTTTATGGTCAAATTGAAAGTGTATTTTTAGAACCATCAGAAAGCGGTCTAAAATCTCTTCTAGGCGAATTCTGGAATAGCTGGGAAGATCTAGCAAATAATCCCGAAAATATTACATCACGAGGTATGGTTGTTCAACGTGCCAATGCACTATCACAAAATCTAAATCGAATAGATTATCAACTAAACGAGACAAGAAAAACTGCAGATAGTTATATTGCTGAAAGACTAGAACAACTAAATGATAAAGCCAAGCAAATAGCATACTTAAATTCACAGATACAATTTATAGAGGCTTCTGGACAAGAAGCAAGTAGTTTAAGAGACCATAGAGATCAGCTGATAGATCAAGTTTCCAAACTTATATATGTAAAGACAATAGAACATAATAACGGCACTGTTACAATGTATATAGGTGGTAGAGCAATTGTAGAAGACGCCAAATTTAATCCTCTAAAAACTGTCAAAACATCCATTGATGGTATGATTGTAAATAATTTGAAATGGGCTGATGATGATGGAAAAGTCGATATTGAAGGTGGCGAGATCGCTGGACTTATGGAAATAAGAGATGAAACTATTCCAGACTTTCTAAATAAAATTAATCGATTGGCTAAAACCATTATCAATTCTGTCAACGAATTACATAAAACAGGATATGGGCTTGATGGCACAACTGGTATTAATTTTTTTGATGGAACAAATGCAAAAAATATAAAAGTCAATGATGACCCAATTAGTGGTATAGCAAACGATATGAGACGTATTGCAGTATCCGCAAGTGGAGAAGTAGGCGATAATGAAATTGCCCTCAAAATAGCTAGGCTTTCTGATATAAAAGTTAATTCCAGTGGTGTGGAAATTCCTGATAGTGTATCTGATCCTGATGCTATAAATATAAATAGCTATTATTCTGATATAGTTAATTCACTTGGTACGGATACGCAACATACCTCATTGATGCTTGATAGTTCACAACTGCTTATCACAAATTATGAGGAATACCGTGAAGCAGTATCAGGAGTTTCCATTGATGAAGAAACTGCGGAATTAATAAGGCTACAAAGAGCTTATGAATCAGCAGCAAGATATATGTCCATTGTCGATGAAATGATGCAAACACTTATAAACATAGGTAGATAGATATGAGAATAACTGACAAAATAATTCAACAAAGAGTAATTACAGGCTTGAAACAATCTGCACAAAAGCTTTCCAAAACTCACAATCGTATTGCTACTACAAAGAATTTATCATGTCCTTCTGATGATCCAATTGGAAGTGCAAAACTAATGAGTCATTATAAAGAACTTTATAAGGTCAGCCAAACAATTAAAAATTGTGAAAATTCACTAAATTTCCTTCATTATAACGATGTTATACTTGAAAAAGTTGGTGAGCTTATATCTGAGACTAGAAATAAAGCTGCTTTTATGGCTTCTGATACAGTAGATAGTGATGCACGAAAGACTGTTGGTTGTGAAATGGAAATAATAATTGACCAGATGATGCAGCTTGCAAACTCAACATTTTCAGGTAAACATATTTTTGCTGGTCATAAAATCCTGCAGACTCCATATACAAAAGACGCATCTGGAAATATATCCTATCAGGGTGATCAAGGTGAAATAAAGCAAAGGGTGGAACTTGGTAATCAAACTATGAAGATAAATACCATAGGTAGCGATGTTTTCGGTCAAGGAACTGAAATAAATGGGATATTCAAAATTTTTGCAGATTTAAAAAACGCCCTTAATTCTAATAATGTTATAGAAATCAATACGTCATTATCACTTTTGGATAATGAATTAAATAGAATTGCTATGTTTAGAGGCGAACTTGGTGTGAAGATTAATAGGACACAAACTAGCAAAGATGGAATGCAAATCTTAGAGATTTCACTCAAAAATAATATATCTAAGATTGAGGATGTTGATATGGCAGAAGAAGCTGGCAAATTCATATCCAATCAAGAAGCTTATCAAGCCGCTTTGCAGGCAACATCAACTATATTAAAACTTCCGAAATTAACTGATTACCTTTCTTGATTTAGAATTAATTGTGTAAGTTTCCTCCTCAATCAAACCTTTATGAATGTTAATAGAAATCTATTTTATCACAAGGAGGAAACTTACACAATTAATTATACACTCTCGCTTAATCCATTGAAAATTGCTCTAAAACTCACTTTGGAAAAGGGAGATTTTATATCTAACTCATGTTAATATTATCATGTAAAGGCATCTTTGACCTTATCAAAGATGCTTCTTTCACGTTGGGCGACTTTTTCGCCCCTTAATTTAGCAAATTCACGAAGCAGATTTTCTTCTTTCTCAGATAAATCCTTCGGGACTTCTACATTGACTTTTACAAGAAGATCGCCATTTCCACGTCCACGAAGATGCGGAACACCTTTTCCTCTAATAATAAAAACTTTTCCTGTTTGTGTTCCTGCTGGTATCTCTAGCTTATCCGAATCTCCGATAATCGGAATATCGATCTCTGCTCCAAGAGTCGCTTGTGTAAATGGTATTGAAGCCTCATATATGAGATTATCATCACTTCTTTTAAATATTGGGTGTTCTTTGACATGGACTACCACATGCAGATCACCTGAAGGGCCGCCTTTTATACCAGCTTCACCTGCTCCAGAATATCTTAGAACAAGCCCATCCATTGCCCCTGGCGGAACTTTAATAGATAGTTTAGATTTATAATTGACTCTCCCTTGTCCTCCGCATGTTTCGCAAGGATCGGATATGATCCTTCCTTCACCGCGGCACCTTGGGCATGTATAAACAGTAGTGAAAAATCCTCCACCTTGACGGACTTGACCTTGCCCTCCGCATGTTGGGCATGTTTGCGGAGAAGAGCCCTCTTTTGCCCCACTTCCATTACAAGAATCACAAACTTTTAATGATGGGAACTCAATCTGCATTTCTTTTCCTCTTACTGCATCTTCTAGTGTTATCTCAATATCTTTTCTTAGATCATTGCCGGGTCTGGAACCTCCACGCCTGCTTGATCTTGAACCAAATAAATCGCCAAATATGCTTCCACCACTGTTGCCAAATATTTCATCAACAATATCTTCAAATGAACCGAAACCAAATCCAGAGCCTTGATTAAACCCAAAGCCTTGACTATCCACACCACTCCAGCCGAATCTATCATAATTAGAACGTTTATTTGGGTCTTTTAATATTTCGTAGGCTTCCTGTATTTCCTTAAATTTTTCGGTGGCTTCTTCATGCCTATCGGGATTTTTATCAGGATGATGCTCCTTTGCAAGCCTGTAATATGCTTTTTTAATTTCATTTTCGTCAGCGTCTTTGCTAACTCCTAAAACGTCATAAGGGTCTTTCTTTGCCAATTTTGTTTATCTCCATACTTCTATGTTTTATTTTTTAGCCCTTTCCTTTTGAAACGGCAACCATCGCAGGTCTTATTACTCTATCGTTTAATATGTAGCCTTTCTGGAACTCTTGGGCAACGATATTTTCTGGATAATCATCTGAATTTATGTGCATAACTGCCTCATGTATGTTTGGGTCAAATGCTTCCCCGATTGCCTTAATTTGTTTGACGCCCTCTTTTTCCAGAAGGTTTATCATCTGATTCAGTATAAGTTTTATGCCATTAAGAAAAGAATCGAAATCTTTTAACTCATTTGCGGATTCAATGCCTCTTTCAAAGTTATCAATTATCGGAAGTAATTCCTTTATTATATTTTCAGAGGCATATTTCCTGATATTTTCATATTCTCTTGCAGAACGTTTTTTATAGTTATCAAATTCAGCGGCAAGACGAAGCATCTTATCCATAGCTTCTTCTGACTTTGTTCTTGCCTCATCAAGCTCTTGTTGCATGACATTAATTTCTTCTTCATTAGTCATCTGATCGTCATTTGTGTTTTCTTGTTGATATTCTTTTTTTATTTCTTCCATAATAACTCCTAACTATACATGAAAGCGAAAGTATATTATATCACCATCCTGAACTACATAGTCCTTTCCTTCAAGGTGCATTTGACCATGCTCACGGACATACTTTAATGATTTTACAGATAAGATGTCTTTATAGTGAATAACTTCCGCCCTTATAAATCCCTCTTCCATATCTGAATGAACTTTTCCTGCTGCTCTTGGTGCATGCGTTCCTTTTGGAATTGCCCATGCTCTAAGCTCATTTTCATTTGCGGTAAAAAATGTAATTAGATCTAATAATTCATAAGATGCTTTTATTAATCTTTCCAAACCAGATCCTTCTAATCCCATTTCTGCTAAAAAGTCTTTTTTTTCATCAGGATCAAGTTCATTTAATTCTGCTTCGATCTTAGAACATACCGTAATGATCTGGCTTCCATGAGATTCAGCAATACGCCTTGCTTCTGCCAAAAAGCTATTTGATTCTTCAGATAATCCATTTTCATCAACATTTGCTATATACATTACTTTCTTGCTAGTTAAAAGCTGATATTCATTTAAAAAATCTTTTTCTAATTCTAATAGATTGACATTGCGCGCAGGGATACCTGCTTTTAATGAATTCAGCAGTTTTTCAAGAAAATGTGCTTCTTCTATGACATTTTTGTCACCGACTCTTGCCGAACGGCTGGCTTTATCAAATCTCTTTTCGATAGTTTTTAAGTCAGCAAGCAATAATTCTGTATTTACAATATCTATATCAACTTCTGGATCAACTCGTTCTGATATGTGAGAAACATTCTCATCATCAAAGCACCTGACAACGTGCAATATAGCATCAACATTTCTGATATGCCCTAAAAACTCATTACCAAGCCCTTCGCCTTTGCTTGCACCTTTGACTAATCCCGCAATATCGACAAATTCTATTGTTGTTGGCGTAGTTTTTGGTGGAGATAACAATTTTGATAGATTCCAAAGCCTCTCATCAGGCACAGCAACGACACCGACATTTTGATCGATAGTGCAGAAGGGATAATTAGCCACCGGTGCATGCCCCATCGTCAGAGCATTGAACAGCGTTGATTTACCTACATTTGGCAGACCGACTATGCCTAGTTGCATTTTAATAATCGCTTCCTTTCTCTCTGTGCCTATATTTCCATACTAAATTTCTTTATCTTTTTGTCGAGTATTAAATTTATTCATCGCAGGCTCAATACCATCAAGGATCATAACTCTTAACGCCTCAACTGCCAAAGCTTCAGCTTTATCTATTTCGTCTCTTTCCTCAGGGGAAAAATCACCAAGAACATAATCAATAACTTCCATACACTCAGGCGGTTTACCTATGCCTATCCTTAATCTTGGAAATGTTTCGCTTTGAAGAGATTCAATTATGGATTTTACGCCTTTATGCCCGCCTGCGCTTCCGCCACGCCTTATTCTAATAAGCCCTAGTTCTAAATTTAAGTCATCGTATATAACAATGATATTATCAAAAGCTATTTCATATTCAGATACGATAGCAGAAACAGCTTTTCCGCTTGAATTCATATATGTTTGCGGTTTTGCTAATATAATTGATTCCTCATCTAATTGACCATTTAATAATAAAGAATGATTTTCTCTTCGGTAATTAGGCTTTATACCGAGTTCGTGACAGAATAGATCAACTATATCAAAGCCTACATTATGCCTTGTATGAGCATATTTATCACTAGGATTACCAAGTCCGATTATAAGTTTCAAAACTCCTCCAAATCAATACAAAAATGCTTTTTAATTATAACTTTATTTTTTAATTTTATCAGATAAATCAAGAGAAAGTCAATAATTATCTTCTAAAGCTCAGATAGATGACAAATGACATTTTACAAATAATTTACATTTTATTTACACCAAATTTACAGCCCTGTAATAACAATTTAACAAAGATATTGTAAAATAAGCATTATGGTTGGTAAAGGTATAAACACAGATTTAGATAAGAGTAATAATTCTGTATGTATAGGAGAAAATATAATGACACACTTTAGATTTAGTATACCAATATTGTTATTTATTACATTGCTCATTTTCGCTTTTAATGCTTATTCACAAGAGCAACCCGTAGCGAATGAGATGGCAACAAAATCTGATATTGCTACAATAAACGAAAAAATAGATAGCAAACTTGATCAAGTAAATGGAAATATCCTTTGGACTTGTATAGCTGCTTTTCTTGTGTTCTTTATGCAGGCAGGCTTTGCAATGGTAGAAACAGGATTTACAAGAGTTAAAAATTCGGCAAATATCCTGATGAAGAATTTGCTTGATTTCTGTATAGGAACTCTGGCATTTTGGGGCATTGGCTTTGCATTGATGTTTGGAACAAGTGCGGGTCATCTGATTGGGACAGATGGATTCTTTTTAACTAAATATCTGATAGGTGAAGGTGGCACTATTGACGCATGGACATTTACATTTTGGATGTTTCAAGTAGTCTTTTGTGCTACTGCGGCAACAATCGTATCAGGAGCAATGGCTGAGAGAACAAAGTTTTCTACATATATAGTATATAGTTTATTTATTAGTGCAATAGTATATCCAATCTTTGGTCATTGGGCATGGGGATCACTTTTTGGGCATGGCAAAGGCTGGCTTGAATCTCTTGGATTTATCGATTTTGCAGGATCAACAGTTGTTCATAGCATCGGTGGCTGGGCTGCATTGGTAGGAGCAATCGTTTTGGGTCCTAGAATTGGTAAATATGATAAAGATGGTAAGCCAATGGCAATTCCCGGTCACAATTTACCATTAGCGGCTCTTGGTGTATTTATATTATGGCTAGGCTGGTTTGGCTTTAATCCGGGTAGCACTACGACAGTAGGTGGGTCTTTAGCTGTAATTGCAGTAACAACAAATCTTGCCGCTGCTGCGGGCGCTGTTACCTCAATGCTTACATCATGGATAAGGCTAAGAAAACCTGACGCAAGTATGATGTTAAATGGCGCGCTTGCAGGACTTGTCGCTATAACAGCGCCATGCGCAAATGTAAGCCCTTTATCATCAGTGATTATAGGTGCGGTTGCTGGCGTTCTCGTTGTTTTAGCTGTTTTATTTATCGAGAGAATAGGTATTGATGATCCAGTTGGAGCAATATCTGTTCATGGTGTTTGTGGAACATTCGGAACTATATCAGTCGGTTTATTTGCTCAAGAGCCTTATGGTAGTATAAGTGGTCTTTTCTTTGGTGGTGGATTTAAGCAGTTGGGTATTCAGGCTTTGGGTTCTGGAACAGCGTTTGTATGGACTTTTGTTTTGATGTTTGCTTTCTTCAAAATAGCCAAAGCAACAATCGGACTTAGAGTGCCAAAAGAAGAAGAATTAGGTGGTTTAGATAAAACTGAACATGGTGCTTCTGCATATCCAGAATTTGTATTAGGTGCAACTCCAGAATAAGAAAATGATTGATATAACTTATTGGCATTGATATAATACAGATGTATGCAAATTCTAGTAGGTTTTATATGAAAGGAAATAGGCAAAATGAAAAAAATAGAAGCGATTGTTCGTCCAGAAAGCCTTAATGGCGTAAAAATAGCTCTTGAGGAACTTGGCTATCCCGGTATGACCATAATAGAAGTAAAAGGACATGGCAAACAGAAAGGTATTGAGCAAATTTGGAGAGGCAGAACATATAAAGTAGAGTTTTTGCCGAAAATCAAAATTGAAATGGTCGTCCTTGATCGAGATGTAGATAAAATTGTAAAAACAATAATAGCAGAAACAAAAACAGGCAATATTGGCGATGGTAAAATTTTTATTTCAACAATTGACGATGCTATAAAGATACGAACGGAAGAAAAAGGCGAATCCGCTATTTAGATATAAGAATAAAAGGAAATTAGAAGGTTTAGTTGTCTGTAAGGGTATAGATGACAGAAACAGTTTTGTTTTGTGCATAAATTCCATCAAAACTTGCAGGATCAATACCCGCAGAATATATTAGAATCGAGCCGTTGGTTCTTCCTGTCCAGCAACTTTCTATATTATACAAAATATCTTGTTCTGTTATTGATAAATCAACGAATTCCATTACCGATTGTCCACAATTACCAGTTCCACCAAATGGTGGAAGAGCAAGTAATCTTATGCTTATACCATCAGGAAGATCAGGATTAAGCTTTACTGTTACTCGTCTTGTTATGCCTAGACTTGGGATGATCGAGGTATAGAATAGTCTTTTGCTGAAATCAATTTGAGGATTAATTCTTGGGGGATTCCCCGGAAGCAAAGGCGGAAGAACAGTAAATGTTAATGTGTCATCGTTAAACACATCTATAATAGCAATTTCTGATATAGAAATCGAGATTTGGTGTGAATCTGTGTTGCTTTGTGCTTGCACAATATCCGATGTCAGCAATAATGAGATCATTATAATTAAATAGACTGATATTGTGATAGTGTGTTTGCGCATTTTTGCTACCCCGTAATTTATGAATTGGTGTGAAATTTTAGGAATGTAATGCAATAGGCAGGACGATTGTCCTGCCTATAAAGATTTACTAATTATCCTGAAAAGTGAACAGAACTGTAAGGTTTGTCGTTCCTGCTTTAATACTAGCAAAATTATCACTATCCCAATTAAGATTGTATGTGAGTTGTGAACCGCTAGTTCCGGAATTTCTCAATGTGAAGCAACTTGTCATGCCAGATATAATGTCAACTGCGGTTGTTGTTAAGGCAGCAATATTTGACGATGAGCCTCTATTACCTGCGCCTGAACTACCAACAGCAGAAGCATTAATGCTTAGGATCAATCCATCTGGCACAGGTCCGCCAGCAGAAATCTGCACCTGTATATCCCTAGAGGTATCTGTTGAACCAAGTATTGAAGTGTAAAATAAGTCTTTAACATTATTTGATGGAGTTATGACTGGTTCCAATCCTGCATTTGACTCACTATCAGCAAGGGCAATTGTGAATGTTACATCCTCACCTGCTCCACCCGTTCCAACCAAATCCAATATTGCAATTTCGGGTATAGTGAACGATACTTGATGATCATCCTGATTTGCAAAAGCGGCGCCAGAGACCAAAATTAACATTATCGCAGAAACAATAGAAGCTCTAAGAATTTTGTGAAGCATTTTCACTTTTCCTCCCCCTTATCAAAAAATAAGGCTTTTTTGTTGTTTAGCATTTAGATCACCAGACAACATTCGGTTATATTCTTAAAGCTTCAATGAGAAATTTTTTTGCGAATTTGAAAAAAAATACTTTCTTTTTTCTTCAGAAAATATTATAATAGAAATTGGTTGTTAATTATAAATTCGCTTTGTGCAAAAATCCCTTTTTTGCGAGAAAAGGGGTTTTTGCCCTCATTGCATTTAAAGACAAAAACCGATATTGTCTGGTGGCTTTTTGTTGCCATTTTACAGAAAACGCTGTTATTGCTGTCCCTAACAATAACAGACCTTATGTCAAAAATTTTTTACATCTGATTAGATACAGGTAGGGGAAAATTTGTTCCAAAAAAGTTAAAAAATTTTTTGGAAACCTCTACACCCTCCCTTTTCCCTTTTGAACTGCCGATCCAATTTCGCCGAAATGATTGATAAATAACGCCATCAGACAACGCTGTTTCTTGTAATAGGTGCAATACAGTTATTTTTAATAACCCTTTTTTGCGGGGAAAGGGGCATTGTCCTTATATACTCAAAAGCAAACGAGGTCTGACGGCGTATTTTTTTTACGTCTTTCAGCACTTTTCTAGTTACATCCACAAAAAAAAACTAAAGTTTTGTGCCACAAATAACGATATAACACTAGGAAGCTCCCGTAAAAGTGGGTTAATTATCACATATCAAATTTATTTTGTCAATATGCGGAATGACTGACAGGTTTTAATCGGTAGCATGACAATATTCTGACACAATGTTGGTATTTTGTCACAAAATAACGGAATTTATCCATGCTTAATCGTGGGAAAAAAGTGCCAAAAGCTATTATCTGTTTGATATTAATGATTTTATTTATGCCATCAGGAAATATCCTTGCGCTCCAAAATTCATGTCAGCATGGAATAATAATCAAAATTATCCCTCATAGCAAAGTAGAAATTGATGATAAAAAAAATTTTATAGAAATTAAATCACCAGACGCATTTCTTGCCCCCAATAATATAAATGAAAATCGTATTCCATTAAACCTTTATAGACGAGAAACATCAGGATATTTTGGTAAAATCACTGCGGAGTTAGATAAAGACTATGGCTTTGGTATGGATTTTATTGTATCATGTGATAAAATAACAAAAACAGACCGCAAATGGAAAAAAATCGATACTTCTGCAATTAATATCCTGTCAGGCATAAGAAATGACGGCAATATGAAAAACTTCATATCCTATGGATTATCAAAACCTGATCCCAAAAATCTTTCTAATGATAAAATGATCACAGTTATCCTAACAATAATAGATGATGAGCAAATTGATAATCAAGAAATGCTTCCCAGAGAATTCTATTCCTATGAAGAGTTCTATAAATCAATAGAAATCTATCCTCAGAAATTCCCTTTTTCTATTACACGCCAATAAGCAAATCAAAACTTTTAACGCTACAAAAAAGAAATAAACGGATGACTTATAGAAATCCCTACATATCTCCCTATGGGAAAATGAGACTTAAGGGTTAATAAGTATTTATAATACGGCAAAATGGAAACTTACCAAAACTATTGACATGCCCCATAAATCTCCCTTTTCCAAAGGGAGATTTAGAACGATTTTCAACGGATTAAGCAGATTGACGCTGATTTAGTATTTAATTGATTTTATCCGTGCTAATCCGACAATTCCGCTCAATCAGCGTTCTATAAATGATTAATCTGATCAGGCACTATTATGACTGAGGTTCAACTATAGAATTGATAAGTTTTTTATACGTTATAATTGACCTTTCAAAGATACCATCGCCATCAGTATCCATCTGCAATTTAATCCCTTTATCGCCTTGATTAAGGGCATTCCAATCAATTGTCCATCTATGAACTGTTTTTGATGTTATTGGGAGATTGACTGCATTAAAAGTTGCCATTTCTCCATTAATAATATTTGTGATATATAGATTATAAAACCCTTCACCTGTGCCTATAACCTCGTATGTATGTTTATCTGATGGAAACATCAATACTACTGTTTTATCTTCATCAATATATATTGAATTTGGTATCTCTTCCACGCCATCTCTTTTTTGTGGGTCAAATCCATTATTAACCAACCGATTACTAATTAGCGAGCCTGTCATACGTCCATCAGTATCATAAACCTTTAATTCTGCTGGACAACCAAGAGTTATCGTCTGGCTATTATTGTAAACTACATCCATCTTGTCTGCAAGGTCATTACAAAGCTTGCTATTTGCTTTTGGAAAAAGAATAGGGCTTTTTAGACTTCTTAGTTTTTCTGCTATATTCTTCACATATATAGTTGGTATCCCTGCACGACAAGCATATATTGTTCCCTCATCACGCCTTAAAATATATGTGCATGAATCATCAATTATGCACCATCTGCGATTTAGTTCTTCGGTAATTATTGTCGCATTTTTCGAAAGCATCCTAAAATCATTATTAGATTCAAAAGCCCTCATTAATTTATCTGGAATGACTCCCTTATTTAGATTATTTCGAAAGTCCGTATCACCACTAATAGAAAATATTACCTTACCATAAGTGTTATAACGCTGAATTGCAGAAATCCAGTGCATTTCTTGTTTAGTTATATCAAATTGCTTGATTTCCTTGCTATTTTTGACTTGATTATATTTGTCTCTGAGTGCATACAAACCATCTCTTAAATTTGCCTCTACTCCCTGCGGCGTATTTGAATAATATCTATAAACTGAATCTCTATTTATAAGATTGCGACAATCAAAGGCTAAATTACTCATATTTGCCCTATTTCCTGCGCCAACGTAATCGGATGTAGTGATCTGCATAATGCCTCTACCTACATTATCTTTATTCCCATCTTCTCGCACCTCGACAAGTTCATTATTAAAATTATAGAAAAGACCTGTTTCCTGTGATGCGATGGCTAAAACAATTTCTGGTGGAAAATCATCTGGCAGAAAATCCATATAATTTCCTATAACTGCATCATAAACCATATTTACTCTATCATAATTTTCTTTTCTATGTTTATTTAACAATTCTGTTAGCTTTTTTCTTGTTTCGGACCCAACATAGCCAAAAGAATCGGCTAATTTATGTTTTCGTTGAAACTCAATAATTGCTCTTCTCGTAAAATCATTAATACTCCAATTAATTTCGCTTTCTGGATAGATGCTAGGTCCTTCTTCTGCCAAAATAACCTGAAGAAATCTAACGTCTTGATTTCTATCACCAAATTGTAAATCTCTATCAAATGACCTAAAGTTATCAGGGATCGGTCTAACATATTTTAGCTTGCTTCCCATCCATAATTGGACTAAAGCCTCTGGATGATTTTTATCATTGCTTTTGATAGTAATAGAACCATTATAATTCTTTTCTTTTCCACGAGTGAATCTTACTACTATACTAATATAACCTTGAGGTTGAATAAGGTAGGGTTTCGAGAATGTATGTTCTTTGACAGGCTTTGAGCCATTATCAAAAACTGACGATATAAGCATAAAATCCTTATCATCGGAAGTGATGCTATTTATTAAAAGGTCGTTGTTTCCCTTGTTATAAATCTTAAATTCCCAATCTACATATTTTCCAATTTCAACATCATCGAAGTCATGAAAAATATCTGAAAGAAATATCTCTGGTCTAGTTGCACCAACCGCATATCCAATTTTATATACTTCATCGGAAGAGCATCCCGAATACCACATTTTATATTTCTTATCGTGCAAAACAATGCTTGCGTTACTCGCATAATAATAATCCCATTCTCCAGTAGTTCCAATGTTCAATACAGGTTTATTGTAGGGTTTTGTCCAGTTAATACCATCAGGGCTTGTGGCATAGCCTATTCCAATGTTTGTGCCGTTCCATCCTGTAAACCACATTCTATATTCGAAACCGTCAAAGATTACATCAGGCGACCATACGCCTCTATCGTCCCATGCTCCCCATTCGCCGATATTAAGTGCTGGTGTGGATGTATTTTTCGCCCAATGTATCCCATCGGAACTATAAGCGTAACCTATTTTCAGGTTTCCGTCATAGGTTGTGAACCACATTTTATAATTAGTACCATCAAAGACAACACTTGGTGACCATACATCACTGCTATCATAACCGCCCCAAGCACCTATTTTCAGAACAGGATTTTCATCGCATTTTTGCCAATGAATACCGTCAGGACTATTAGCATAGCCGATCTGCATGTGTTCGCCATCAAAGCCTGTATACCACATTTTATATATAATACCATCAAACAATACAGATGGATTAGCAACATGAATAGAATCCCATGCGCCATTTTCGCCTAGATCAAGTATTGGATTGTTAGGATTATTTGTCCATTTAATACCATCAGGGCTTGTTGCATAACCGATCCGCATGTTTTTGCCATCAAAGCCAGTGAACCACATCTTAAATTCGCCATCTTTGAATATAACTGACGGATTAGATATACCTGATTTAATCCATGTGCTATCTTTGTCAGGACTTAGAATCGGATTATTAGTATATTTATCCCATTCGTTTTGTGCATTGGCTATATTTATAAAAAATGAAAGTAAAGCAAAAGTGATAAATATTAACGTTTCAATCTTACTTATCAATTTTGTCTTCCTCCAATAAAAAATTTTTTCACTTCACTCAAAATGACAATAAAATGTCACCCTGAACAAAGTGAAGGGTCTTATTGAATTAATAAGAAATATAATTTCCTAGACAATAATGTTCAACCAAATTAATTATTACGCTTATTTTTATAGTAAGGACAGGTTTCCAAACCTGTCTCATGTGTATCTTAAGCAATTTTTGCCACAGAGGGGCATTATATTTATAGAAAACGTGCAAATAAGAGATTCATAGCTCCAAAGGAGCGATATATTTATCATTAACTCGTCGCCTCACCTTTTCCCAAAGGGAGATTTGACGTTGATTCTCATTTTAGACCTATATTTTGTTTACTTTCGGAAGTATATTGATGTAATTCAATGCGATTACCATCAGGATCAGCCAACCATGCTTGCCAGCTATGGTCAGAACCCATCTTTACTTCTGTAACATCAACACCATTTTTCCTGAGATCATCCGCAGTTGATTGAATATCATCAACTTCCAAGCAGAAATGTTTATATGATACCTTATCGGACATCTCTGGATTACCCTTAAATAGTTCTATAAAATTACGTTCCCCGATATGAAGATATATCC
>CAZMCH010000074.1:0-21082 GCA_964564735.1 uncultured bacterium | reverse complement strand
ATTAAATCAGCGTCAATCCGCTTAATCCGTTTCATCTGCGTTCTATTCCTAAAAACTACTTTTTATCTAGTTTGATATATTTTTCTGGTTCTTTATCAAATTTTTCCTTGCATGATAAAGCACAGAAATAGTATTTTTTGCCTTTATATTCGGATATTGCAATTGCTTTGTCTTTTTTTACGCTCATGCCACAAACAGGGTCTTTTTCTTTACCAAACATGATATTTCACCTCCTAAGACTCATCAACGATATACTCATCGGACTCATCAAAGGGTGGTATTACGATATTTAAGATTTTCAAGTTTCCTCTTGCTCTATGTCTAGTCAAAGGCTTAATCATCACAATAGTTCCGGGCTTGATACCAACTATATCATCATTTAGCAGTAATTCGCCTTCACCTTCAAGAACATAATAAAATTCGGTTGTATTTCGGTGATAATGTATTTTGGAATCTTTGCTAATTGTAACAACATGGATACTCGCAAGGTCAGTATCTTTGCCTGTAATAGCCCTAATGCTATGTCCACATGGACATGGAACTGGCAAAACGTCATCTGGTATTTGTCGAATAATATAACTCACAATAGCTACTCTCAATAAGTTATTTTGTCATCTGGTATATATGGACATTTGATAAAGACAAATTTTGTTAATGAATCACTGTCATTATGAACATCATGTTTCTCAAGAGGCTCAATTCTGAAAGCATCCCCAACTTTCACTTGATAGGGAACATCATTAACTATCATCTTTGGTGTTCCTTCAAGAAAATAGAAAGTTTCCTCAACTTCATTATGTCCATGACATCCCATAGCTTCACCGGGTTTTAGAACAATAACCCCCCACTCAAGTTTAGGACCACGAAATATATATTTTGGACCAGAATCGCCTTTTCTGAAAGTCATTTCGCTTTCATTCACTCTTTCCACAATGGGTCTCCTTGTGATTTTATAGATGGTTTAAAAAAGGGCGTATATAAAATACGCCCCCATAATTATTCTACAAAGCAGAAAAACTCATATCAGAGACCAAGTTCTTTTAGCTTCGCAGATGCGTTTGTATGTTCTGGATTGATTTCAAGTGCTTTTTTTAGAGCAGAAACACCAGCATCTTTATTACCTTGTGCTAATTCAATTTCACCAACAGCATATTGAAATTCTGCATTGCCTTCAATAGCAGGAAATTCTGCTCTAGATGTCGCAATGGATTCTTGCGCGCCTTTTAATTGATTATTTTTCAATTGTGCTAATGCTCTTCTTGCAGTCAAGTAATAGAGATCATTTACCATTTCATCTACTTTTTTCAGTGCGTCTATTGCTATATTGTTTCCAGAATTTGCAGATTCGATTACAGCCTTTAATGTTATTTTTGCTGGGTCTGGAAATGCGGATTTTGCTTCATCAGTAGTTCCGATAGCTTTCTTCAAATCATCATTAATCTTAAGATTTAGGACACGAATACCACTGTTATATTTCGTGCTTGCCCAAGAGTAGCTGTTGTATTTATAGCATAGATCGCCAATTTCCTTTTGGACTTTATAATCATTATTGCCTTGTCCTTTTGCTTCGCTATCATACAAAGTTGCTCTAATTGGGTTATTCATCCTGTAATAAAGAACCTCTGCAAGACTTTGAACAGCATCAATATTGTTGGGTTTTAGGGCAACCGCCCTTTCGAATGCATCCAGTTCATTTTCTTTTTGTCCAAGTTTTTTATAAACAAGCCCTATGTTATAATAAATATCAGCGTCTTTATATGGAACAAGACCTAATGCAGTCTTATAAGAATCTAGTGCTTTATCATATTCCTGTTCACCATATTGGGTTTCACCCTCAACGATCATTTTATCAATCATTTTTGAGTCTTTTTTTATGGCTTGTTTGAACATTTCAGCAGCTTTTTCTGGTTTTCCGATACCTTTATAACATTTACCAAGATAGAGATATGCAGAGGCAGTATTATTCCATGGTTTGTCGCCAACTAGCTGGAGAGATTTTTCAAAAAGAGCGCCTGCTTCTTTATATTGTCCTGATTGTAAATATGTAATCCCTATCATATAGATAGCGTCATACATAGTTCCTTGCGAGTCAGCACTAATATCAGGTAATAGATTCAACGGGTCAACACCGAAATCAGGCGAAACAGTTCTTGATGCTGAACTTGCTACTTGTGCGCTAGGAGTTGTTAATCCTGAGCCCTCTTCTGCTGGTCTTTGTGTTGATCTCGTGAGTCCATCCGCATCGGTGCGAGGAACATTTGTTGCCCTTCTTCTAGCTCTATTACCACCAAGTTGTGTTACTGTTTGAGGCTCTCCTGTTTGTCCTGAACCTTGGATATGAGTATCACCAGTTGGTATTTCTGAAGCATCGACACCCATATTGGTTAGGGCTTCTCTAGCCTCTCTTGCTGATGATGAAAGCGGAAATTTTGATGCAACGAATTTATAGGTCTCAATAGCTTCATCTGCCATATCTAGTTTGTTTTCATAAATTTTTGCAGCAGTTAACGAAGCTTGCGCCGCAAGGCGGTGTGATGGATGTGCTTTTGCAAAATCAAGATAGACTTTTACTGCATCTTCATTTTTGCCTAATGACTCATAGCTTTTACCCATCACAAGGGTAGCATCATTCGCAACATCAGAATCAGGTGCTTCTTCATTTGCTTTTTTGAATTCTTCAATAGCTTTTTCATATTCTTTGGAATTATAATAGTGCATACCAATAGCATTTCTGGCTTGGGCAGAAAATTTTGTTTTTGGATTTTCTTTTGCCACTTGTTCATAAATCTCAATCGCTTTTTGCATTTCATCGGCTTTGTAATAAGCATCTGCCATTTTGAGTTGAGCCTGTTTGGCTTCGTCTGTTCCGGGCTTATTTTTTATGACTTCCTCATAAGCAGGGATCGCCGCCTTTGGATCGGACATTGCTATTTTATCTGCTTGTTGAACCTTTGAAGCGCATCCAAATAACATGACCAATACAAAAAATAAAGAGATTAATAGAAAGTAAAACCTGAGAGATTTCATTAGTTTCCCCTTCTTTCAAATTGGACACCAAAATATAGTGTCGCTGTTCAGAACCGTTTATTGGTTAGAATAACAATTTGATGACATAACATAAATATTATTTTGAGTATTTTAGCATAATATAAAAAAGATTGCAAAGCAAATCTTACCCCACAAAGCATAAACTTCTCGTCCGCGAAGATATTCCATAATAAATGTGAAAGCAAAGTCCGTTGGCGAACTAAACAGATACTAACGACTGCAAAGGATAAATTGCGCAGTTGAAGAGTTGGCAATATTGTGTGGCGTTTCATAAGATTATGTTAATGTAAATGATTATATTCCGTAATCGGTAGGTGGATTGAGGCAACGAAACCCAACACAAATTTGATATATTCGGTTTTCGTTGAAAATTCCTTTAAATATCTCTTTTAGGAAATGGAAAATTTAATGTAAGGACAGATTTCTGAACCTGTCCTTACATTAATTAATTCGGTCAACCATTATGATATTATATTAAATTATAGAAAATCTTTGAGTTTGCGGATTCTTACAGGATGACGCAATTTATTCAATGCTCTTTCTTCAATCTGACGAATTCTTTCTCTGCTAACGCCAAATGTGCGCCCAATCTGATCAAGAGTATGAGCATATCCATCATCGATACCGAATCTAAGTCTGATAACTTGCTCTTCTCGTTCTGACAATCCGCTCAAAACTTCATCAACCCGCTCAAGTAGCTCAACTTGGGCAGCTTCGTTATCAGGTGGTTCTACTTTTTCATCTTCAATAAAATCAGAAAGATAGCTATCTTCTGTTCCTACAGGAGTTTCCAGAGATACAGGATGTCTAGGCATCTGTAATAGTTGTTGAACTTTCTCGGAGCGCACCTGCATCTGTCTAGCAATTTCGTCAACAGTTGGGGTTCTGCTAAGTTTTCTTGCAGCACGAGCAGAAGCGCGCCTTAATTCCTTATTACTCTCTATTATATGAACAGGCAACCTTATAACGCCACCATAATTCGCTATTGCACGGGTTATTGACTGTCTTATCCACCAAACAGCATAAGTGCTAAACTTATAGCCTTTTTGATATTCAAATTTATCAACTGCCTGCATAAGCCCTACATTTCCTTCTTGTATCAAATCAGATGCAGAAAGGGCAGGACTCACACCTGCATACTTTTTGGCAATACTGACAACAAGGCGAAGATTCGCCTCTATAATCCTTTTTTTTGCGGAATTTATTATGTTGAATCCCTGACATATCCTATCGTTTATAATACAAAGCTTGTCTTCATCGACACCTACTTCTTGAATTATGGCATTCAGAGATGATTCTGCCATTGAGCGCAATTGTTCATTATTTAGATCACTCTGTTTTGTAGAAACAATTTCACAAGAATATTTTTTGGCGATCTTCAATAATCTTGATATTTGAAATCTTGTTACATCTATACTAAAATCAATATTATTTATAATTAATTTTAATAATGATATGTTATCAATCATTTCTATAATATTTGTAGCATGTTTATATATATCTTCAATTGCGATTTCTGATTCAGTATCAATGATAAGACATGTTTCATATATTGCATGTTTTATAATATTTTGTCCCTGCTCAACTTGCGTAAAAAGAGTAATTTCATCATCTTTTGTTAGTAATGGTTGACGCCCAATTTCGCGCAGATATATCGCTAGTGATCTTTCCAATCCATAATTTTCATAATGTGTAATATACTCGTTAGACTCGTCATATTGCTCTGATGGGTCTTCCAAATCAGTGAGAATGCTATATTGATTTGTATTACCTGATACCTCAGATGTGTCTTCAATAATATTGACATCTTCATCTAAATCATCTAAAGCACTAATGATCTCGTCAGACTCCTCTTCTAATGGCTCATCAATTATGGGATGATCATCTTCTTCATCAATTTCGTAATCTTCTTCTAATTGCATTCTTTGCATTGCTAAATCACTCTCTCTGCTTCATGTTATCAAACACCCAATCACATTAGTCTAATATAATTTTTACTTAGAACATATTTTCCCTTATATGTATAAAATTGATAATGGGAATTTATAATAGCTTAAATTGGTTGGAATTAAATTAGTGTGACTCAATGGATTTTTGTTATTTTTGCATTACTTAGGTTTGTTCCCTATTGATTTTTATGTATAAGCATTGAAAATTGAAAAACTTTTAAATATTACCATAAATTAATCTGCTTGTCAACAGATTTTTTGCAATTATAACAAATCCATTATAGTTTAACCAAAATAATTACATTTTTATTTCCAAATAGCATTAAAATTTCGTTTATCTAATGAACGAATAACTACCCTTTATGTATTACAATATTATACCATTTCCCAATTAAGATATAACACGAAATGATGTTGGTGCTTCCAAGGTGTTATAACAGGTAGTCTGATTCACCCCCAGTTTTTATTAAGCAATTATAAAATAAGGACTTGGGATAAAAATATGTGAGAAAGTATTGGAAATAAACAAAAAAATAGCATATCCTTTTATTTTGAAATAAACACAATATTGTATTGGAGGATATGCTATAAAGAAAAAATTAATCCTGACAGAATGATACAAACAATTCAAGAATATTTCAATGATTCATTAAGCAAACCAAATCTCAAGAACCTATGCCTAACCGCAATAGCAATGGCAAAGTCTGAAAAACTAACAATAAATGAAATATCAAGAAGCAGTTAAAGGTAAATCTATACAGTGCCAAGGATCCATCAGACGAAGCTGAACCATACTTTGTTGTTTCCAATATAGATGAACCTTTGGTGCTAATTTAATAAAATCATGAGATCATATAAAATTATGTTGATACAAAACAACATTAACATAAGGAGATGACCCCATGACTAATAAAATAGATTTTATCACAGAATTGTTCTGCAAGGTAGATGATAATATTGATGACAACAAACACTCTCAAGCAAAATTATATCCCAGCGAAGTGGTTACACTAGGCTTGTTATATGCTCTCAAAGGATGTGGACAAAACGCTTTCTGGAGATGGTTGATAAAAGATTATCACCCATTATTTCATCCTCTACCACATAGAACTCGGTTATTCAGATTTTTCAATACACATCGGCACTATATTCAACGTTTTATGGCTGAACCATCTATTATCAGTGTTATTGACAGCTATGGTATCGAACTCCTTCACCCTATAAGAGAAGGACGAAGTGATAAGCAGATTGGGAAAAAAGGAAAATTCAATAAAAGATGGATTGTTGGTGGAAAACTTTATTTCCTGTTCAATTATCTTGGATTGGTTGTATCATGGGCTTGTGATACTGCCAATGTTTATGATGGTTCAGCATTCCAGAATATGGTTGATGATGTCGCTGACCAAATGATTGTTTTCGCAGATACTGGTTTTGAAAAGAACGACTGGCATCCAACCAATCTTCGTCCATGCAAATGTTAGGATGCTTATTGAAACAGTCTTATCAATGCTGACTTACGTTTATGCCTTTAAGCATTCACGTCACAAGGTATGGGAATACTTTCAAGCATTTTATTCATCTTTTTGTCTGGCAAACGTCAAATGAATTTGTTATAATACGCATTGATGATTTTAATCGCTTTCGGATCCGGATGCAACAAATGTTTTTATTGCGAAAAGTGCCGGGATTCCGGCATATATTTAGTATAAAAATATCGCAGAATTGGAAATTAAGCAAAAAATTCACCTAGTTCTAATCATCAATTTCTTTTAAAATTAGATCATTTAATTCATTATTAATTCCATATTCTATAAGTCTTACAGTTTTCTCTTCTATTGCTTTTCTCTTTTTACTATAATCTAAAACCTTTTCATCAAAATTTGATCCAACCAAAATACTTTGGATCATTTCAGAATCACCATCGGCAAGTTTTCTGACCAGCCAATTCTCATATTTAATAATTTGATTAAGATCATCTTCTGAAACCTTACCTGTCTTTAATTCCATACATGTATATTTATGTAAAATATCAACAGAATCAATTCTTGTCACGTGAGTAAGAAATATATCCATTACTTTATTGAAGGATGTTGGCGCAAAATTTATAAAATCCCTATAATCACCAATGATTTCCTTCAATTTTCCACAAGTAAAAGCTTGCATGAACCATGCATTAAGGTAGCCTTCATATTTTAAACGCCCATTTTTATCACATTGAAGATCAATAGGTAAAGGATCATTATTGGGTTGGAAATAAGGTTGAGGAATTTTATCTGGGCTTTCAGAAATAGGGTTGTTTCTCAGTAATAGACGAATCAATTCATTTCCTTCATTGGTAGTAATAGGATGATGACTTTTTCTTGTCATGGGATTTAGGTCAAATGTCCAGATTTTTCCCTTATCTCGCAAATCCAATATATCAGCCATTTCAACATAGTTAGAGAATTTTCTGACTGCTGGCTCAATACATACTCTATAAGGATAAATTGGATCTGGTTCTTTCCAGATAGGTGTTGTATCAAAAAAAGATTTGGATATAGTCTTCCATAATCCATAGACACCTTTATTTTTGACATAGAAAAATACGAAATCACCAAGATTAATACCTGCAAAACTTGCTATGATTTCTGAATTTACCTGCGCTGATTTTGGTGTGCCAGAGGATTGAATCGCGCCGAATATTCCTCTTTGGCGACATATATCAAAACTCTTTTCCGAAACTAAAAAAATGTGGTATCTCATAAAGAATAATCCTTTCCCAAATAATCAAAAACTAAAAAATTTTTCACACCGCCCTTACAAATGTAAGCACATCAACGAATTTAAATTTATGTGTAATCTTCTAACATTTTTTCAAATAAGGGCTTAATCGGTGGAATTTCCTCTTGGACTGTATTCCAAACTACTTCCAGCTTTACGCCAAAGTATTCATGGATTAGCTTATCTCTCATACCTGCCATTTCCCGCCATGATATTTCTGGATATTTTTCCCTTACTTCATTAGGAATATTCTTGGTTGCTTCGCCAATGACTTCCAATGCCCTTATGACTGCAAAAATAGTCTTATCATCTTGGGCAAAATCTTCGTATGTCATGCTCTCAACAAATTTTATGGCTTTATTCATGGATTCTACAATGTCTTGTATATAATCGCCAATTTCTCTCATAAATAAACAACCTCATCAAGGATATGTTTCCCTATTCTTGGCTTTAGAGATGATTTCATCACCAAATCAACTTTGACACCAAGCAAGTCGCTTAAGTAATTTTCCATCTCAATATATTTTAGCAATCCAATACTGCCATCAAACTCAACCAAAATATCTATATCGCTTGTTTCTTTTTGCTCATCCCTTATGTAAGAACCGAATATGCCAATTTCCGAAACTTTATATTTTTCTGTGATTTCTTGCTTGTGTTTTTCCAAAATAGACTTTATTTCTTCAATCTTTTTCATATTTACACCGCCCTTACAAGCGTAAGCACATCAACGAACTCAACTCCACCTTTTGTCATCAAAGCCTTTGCGGATTCGTTCATGGATGCACCGCTAGTCATAACGTCATCAATGAGCAAGATACGCTTGCCTTCTATCTTTGACTTATCCGAAACATCAAACGCCCCCTTGAGATTGATGCCTCTTTTCATAAATGACGAACTCGCCTGAGATTCCGTTTCCATGATCTTAATTAGGCTTGTTGTATCAAGGGGAATACCAATAGCCTTTGACAGCCTACGCCCTATTAGCTCAACCTGATTATAGCCACGTTTGCGCAGTTTATTTTTATACATCGGCAAAGGAATTATGAAATCATAATCATCTTTATTAAGCAATTTCGGCATATTCTCTATCATAAGCCTTGCCAAAGGTTCAGCCATGATGGTTTTGCCTCCGTATTTTAATAAGTGAATGGCGTTTGATATTGCAGAGATACTTTTTTCCTGATAATCTGCTTTGTTTTCAAAAGGGTGAATTGGATTGATTCCATAGACATTTATTTTTTCGCCATCTCTTCTCAGCAAAAACTCCCTATCTCTATCTATCAACTGCCATCCATAATCAATTTTATCAACCATTACAAATGCCTTAGATGAATATTCTCCAAATGCTGATGATAATTCCTTTGATGGCTTGCTTTTTAGATTTACAAAGCCTTTTGCACCTTTGTTTAACTCGTTATGAAAATATAAATCTATGCTAAATAATGGCTTAACATCTTTTGGGCATCTATTACATGAGTTGTTCGGCTTATCATTCGTTATGTAATCAGTCAAACTAATCTTATCATGCTCATAATAGTTCGCTATTGAGCGCGCTTTCCTGAACCAAACATCATTAGGTCTTTCATCGCTGGTTTTATCTGTAAATCCAATAGGATAACCACATGTCTGGCAAACAGGCTCTTTTATAAACTCCGGCTGTTCCCAACAAGATTTACATATATAATGATCTGTTGGGTCTAGGTTTTCCTTGCAGTGATGACATTGCGCTGGATAAAGAAATTTTATAAGACTTTTTAGAACGGGGTTCATTACCCACCCCCTTAATCCCCTCCCAAGAGGGGAAATATCCGTGTTCTAGGCTATAGTTTTAATAAACTCATAGGAAGTATCAACCAAGTAATATCCATAGTTAGTATAAAAAAGCAATGCTCTGTAATTACGCCAATCAGTGCTTATGGATGTATGCTTATAGCCAAGTTTTAATGATTCCCAAAGGTTTCTTTGTAGCAAATAGCGTCCCAAACCCTTTGCTTGTTCAGAGTCATTAATAAATAATGCTACTATAAAAATCCAATCCTGCGCCTCTCTTGCGTTAATGAATTCACCAATTGAGCATGATACACATTCGCCAATTTGATTGCCATTTAGATAAGCATATACCTCTAAGTTAGGCAATTTGCCACGTCCTGCTTTTTGCTCTACTTTAATATCAATGCTTTTATTGGTCAAGATAGGCTCATTGACATTATAATTGGGCTGATCCATGCAGATTTCGCCTCCGTTTATTTTGTAGCCATTCATACCAAAAAGCCCGAAAATATGCCCTAACTTGTCAGATAGCAAGCCATAGCTTAGATGATAAAAGCGATAGCCACAGTGGTCGTTGATATATAAAATCCGAAAAGCCTTGATTTCTTGTATGCTAAAACCTTTCAAATATTTTTCCGATTCATCTAAAAGAAGTTGACCTGCAGATCGACAGCCGGGCTTGTATGTCAAAAAGCGTATGAATCCTTTTTGCTCTTTTTTTCCATCGAGTTCTGTATTTGCTATTGCAACATCAGCAAAACCGATTATTTTATCTTTTTCTTTGCAGACGATTAGCTTTTCAGAATGAATTTCTTCATTGTAACCATGACGGGAATATTTCTGGTGTGGAGAACCATCTATAAATTCCTCTGGTGAAACATTATAGGAATGTGGTATACCAACGATTTGACTATTATAGGTATCAGTCAAAATACCAACTTCTTTTATATCTAAATATTCTATTTTCATAAGGTTCTCCTATAGGTTTTCTGATTCTTTTGTTTCTCGTTTTTATAGCGATATACAGCATATCCCAACTTTTATAACTATTCAAGAGAAATGGTATTACTAGAGCAAATGAACAAAGCTTAGAGGGAAGTGATAATAGCAGGGGCAGAGATTGGGTGGCAAATTGCCACCCAAGAAAATGACATGAAAAAGCATGTTTCAGTATCTACATCATCAAAACGAGATATAAAAACTTCAATATTCACAATTAGAATTAAAAAAGGTGTTTTGGATATTACACCAGAAAAATTTAAAATATATTAATGAAATAATGAAAACGTTGGAAGTGGAAATTACACAATATTGATTTTTCATCTGACAATATGATGTCTGTGGATATATTATCCCAGACATCATATATTATATGGTCATTTGAAACTATTTTAGCATTACCATTTTTCTTGATGCACTATAGCCACGAGTTTTCATAACATAAAAATAAACTCCGCTTGAAACTTTTTCGCCTGTTTCATTCAAACCATCCCAATAAGCTGATTTATCTTTGTTAGTGTATCGCCCTTTATCTTTCATCCCCAGCTCAAGAGAACGGACTAACTGACCTTTGAGATTGTATATAAGGATTGTTACCTCTGTTTGCTCAGAAAGCTCATAAGGAATCCATACTTCTGGGTTAAATGGATTGGGATAGCATGGTAAAAGGACTGTTTGCTTAATTACAGGCATTATTTTTACAGTATATAAATCGCTTTTTAATTCTACACCACTCAGGAATCTAACTTTTATCTGATAGGTGTAAACCTCATCTTCATATATGTTTGTGTCAACAAATTCTGAAATGGTATTTCCTTTTATTTGCTTGAGAGTGTATTGTGTGCCTTTGCCATTTTGCCAATCAGAAGAATAACCATCCTGACGGATAATTATATAACTATCGATAAACTCGTTATTATTCGGTGTCCATCTTATAACAGCTTGCTTTTCTACTGCTGATACCTGAATATTTTCAACTGATGATATAGCAAATCTCTGAGCTTTAATCTCAAAAGGAATCTTAGTTATCATAGATGTTGACTTTAAGGAAATATACTGAATTTTTCTCATATCTTGCCATTCAGATTTACCATCAGCATAGCGGAAATACAGCATTATATCGCCCGGAACCTGAGATATAGATTTTTCCCAAGAAAGCTTCATATCTGCGTTTGATTTATCTATAAAAGCAGTAAATGTCCAGATATGTTCTTCACCTACGTCTAATATCGGCTTAAAATCTGTATTATAGAAGCCTGAATCACTTCCCCAGTCAGAATGATCAAAATAGACAGCCACTGTATTTCCAAGTGTAGGCGGTTCACTTTGATCATATAAATCCCACAACAATTTTGAATCTTTGCGAGCTCCAAGAGTTGTTGTTATATCTGATGCAAAATCAGACAAGAGATCAAGACGAAGTGAAAATTGAGAGTCAGCGATCAAAGGCATATTGGACGGCGCCATTGGTGGATTAAAACTTGGTGATAAAGGATTTACAGCATTTGCCAAACCTGCTGGGGCTGGAATCTTCATAGTTATATTAGCTTGTTTTGTCTTTATCCAATATCCATCCCATAGGTTTAATTGACCACTACTATTAACAGCTTCATAGCTGTCTGGATTAATATTATCAACCTTCCAGCGATATAGTGTTCCTTCAATCAGACCTGCATTAACAGCGGAATTGAAATTCTGCCCATTAAACTCAATATTCGATATATTGACGGGCAAAATAAATGGATTACCAATAGCATACCAACCAGCAGTATTAAGTAATATGCTTATATCCGTCAGATTTGAAACTCCACCAACATCAATCTCAGTATCAGAATCTAATCGAGTGAAATATCCTCGCCCAGTTTGCAGAGATACCTCACCAAGATCAAGTGGATATATCTTATATCCATCTGTTTTTGTGTCATAATGATATAATTGGAATGGATCAATATCATCACCAAGATTTACAAATGGATCATCTCGCTGTGGAATTATTGGAACAGATATGAATCTCCAACCTGATGACCCTTTTTTAAGTTCAGTTGCAACAAGGTCAGCTTTTTGAACGTCCAACCTAAAATATCGAGAAGCCTCACCTGTGTTTATATAGGTATATGCAACCATTTCTTCAAAATCACCTGTATTTATATTATATACAGCAGTTGTTGGGTCTAATGGAATCGTTTTTATAACGTTACCACTCGCATTAAATTCAATCAATCTAATAATTTGGTATTGCCTTTCCATTTTAGTTAATTTGATTGTCGGTCTCCACTTTATCGTTACTGTTGAGCCATTTTTTGCGTTATTGATAACAAAGAACCAATGATAAGAAAGCCTACCATCGGCAGGACGTATATCGCGGTCATATTCGGTCTTGCTTATATCAAGATAGCTTAAACGCAGTTTTGATGCAAGTCCGGGTACAGCCCTTGCGTCACGTTCATCCTCACCATCCAATACTCCGTATTCTATACCCGCAATATTATTGGCGTCTTTTGAAGTTCCGTCAGATGCGCTTAGAGTAATCGACCAAGTTGGTTCAAACGGTGCATCTGTTGTTCGGAATGTAAACATAAAGGCATTATCTAGTGGATTACCTGCAAGATCGTGAACGCCTCTTTCAATAACACCGTCCTTTTCAGTATCAGTCTTTATCTCAACACGATAAAATCCGTTTGGATCAAAAGGCACGACAGGAACAAATATAGCCTTGCGCAAAGCTGGACTATAAGATACAAAACCCGCAACCTTCTGCCCACTTTTTAGTAGATCAGTAACTGCGAAAGTGCGGTCATTGAAATCGTCTGCGCGCATATCGTCTGTGAATATTGCGCTTAACTCACCACGATATATTCTTTGACTCTCTCTGTCCTGATAATTTGGTATTGTAGTCAAAACTGTTGGTTTGGCATCATCAACAAGAAAGACAACAAATGGCGGATCAACATCCATATTGGGTGATGTCGCCTTATCAGTTGCAACTGCCCTTATCGCATATTCCCCTACACCAAGTAGCCTTATTTCGTTATCCGTCCATTTGAAAGTAAATTCACGTATTGGCGGAACACGATCCAGACGGTCAAAAACCTCTACATTAAGATTCGGATCGCCATCCTTCCA
This sequence comes from uncultured bacterium, assembly GCA_964564735.1. GTDB lineage: Bacteria > Poribacteria > DTPJ01 > DTPJ01 > DTPJ01 > CAZMCH01. The sequence continues at coordinate 7,430 of CAZMCH010000074.1, read as the reverse complement.
TAACATTCCAGACAGATTTCGCCATGGTTCCCATACTCCATTAGGTTGTTTACTTCGTATTTGGAGTTGAATTTTATCGAGATCCAAATCATTGGACACAGTCTTGATGTTAAATGGGTCTGTGTCTGGGAAAAATACGGGGCTAATTCTTTGCCCATCGTATGGGGCAGTTATTAAGGCTCTAGGTGCGCGAAGATCAGCGAATTTTGGTTTTAATGTTATCACTCGGTTAATTTGGTATGCGTCTGCTACCTCATCAACCTCAATGACTACGCTATATTCTTTATCTGCACTATTTGACCAATCTTTTTCAGGAGGATAAAGTGAAACAATAAAAGTCGTTGTTGATGAACTCTCTCCCGGTGCTAGAGAAAATTGATATGGTCCGGGCTGTCCATTGATAGTTGCAGTCAGGTTGTCTTTATTATCTGTCCATAACGAATAGATAACAAAATCAGTCCAGTTAGTTTCTAATTTACGCTGACCGGCATATTGCACTTTAAGTTTGTAATGCGCACCATCACGATAGTCTGATTTTCCTGAAGGTTGTTCAAGCAATTCAAGAGAAATATCAACAGCCTTATTTGTTCCCGGCTCCCATGGGTCGGATGTGACACTACCAGCATCTTGGAAGAATAGAGGTGTTCCCCAAACAGGGTCTGCATATACTCTTGTAGAGATATTATCTCCAACGTCATTATCATTGAGGACAAATCCTACAGTTTGTTCTGCGCCTTTTCCGCTCTCCCATTCAGCGCCGTATTCCGCACCTGTCTCAATGGTGGCTTGTCCGTTAAAGTCCATTTCCATTGTTATACCTGTTCCCCAGAATTCAAATCCCCATTTGTTTGTTAAGCCCCATTCCATTCCGCCAGCAGAGCCAATCGTCATTGTATAACCAAGTTTTGTGGTTATACCTTCACCGATTTTTCTGGAATATTCAAACTTTGGTCCTGCGCTAAAAATGATATTCTCAGATTCTCCTGGGAGTGAATTATCTTGAGCAAAATCTTCAAAAGATTTGTCTTGAGCAACATAATCCCTGTTTCATATATAAGCCAGATTTTTATTAAGTAGATCCTCCCAAGTCTTTTTGGCTAATGTCAATTTTTCTATTTCGCTGGTTTCAGTAGCTGATGCGATAGCGTTTCCAAGATTTTTAATGACATTTTCAATATCTCTTGTAGAATATATATACTGATTTGTTCGGTCAAGTATATCATAAGTTTCTATCTGAGATGTTTCTAGCACCCATTTTCCTGTATTACTATTAAATCTAATGCCAAGCCTGTATTTAGTTTGGAGTCCTAGTGTCCAGCCTTCACCAAAATATATATCGCCTTTGCCCGGACCTAATATATCAATTATTTCGTCATCAGAAGCTGTTTCCAAACGTCGTTTGGGACTAACCTCATACTGAACAATTCCAGTAACGCCCGGAATAGTTGCACCAGCTTCAAAAGATGCAGCCATGATTGGAACCTTTATCAATTGGGCGGCAAATGCGGCAGGACCTGCAAGAAATATAAGGGCTCCGGAAGCTGCTTCAGCAAGTCCAGCAATCACAAATGCTGCCCCAGCAGAAACAACCGTTCTGTCTGAACCAAGTAATCCTTTATATTCTAGGTCTTGAGATTTTGTTGCAGAGCCGGGTTCTTTTTCAAAACTAAAATCCTTTATCGTTCTTTCATCTCTCCACGGCGATGGATAAACAGGAACTTCCTTTTGATCAATTGTGGTAGTCATGCCAGAAACTATGCCCTTAAGAGTCAAGGCATCTTCCAGATATGAATAACTACCATCGCCCGGAGGATCATGAAGAACCGTATAATTAACGACAGGAATAGAAATAATCCTCATAGCATCACCAACAGCCACATCACCAAGAACAGTAACAGAATCTGTGGCAATATCGCTATCAATATAGCCTTCTTTTCTTGCCCAGACTGCAAATCGCTTCGGAGATGCAACTGGTGGATTAAAAGCCCGATCCATCTTTGGAAGCCCACCTTTTATGACATATTGATATTCATTTTTTTCAGAAAAAAATGCCTCATCATTAGGAGGCGCATCTAACATCATGCTGACTTCATCATTTACAATAAGCTCAAAATTATCAACCGGATAGCCATTTGCTGTTGCAGTAATAGAATAGACATGGGTTCTTGGCTCTGGTGGATAATAGAACATATAGCCTTCTGGATTTTGATCGGGTGTCAGATTGAAAAGCGCAAGAAAATCATCCGTAGCATAAAAAAGCTTGGGTTTTGGGCTAATAGTTAGAACGATTTTTGCGGGGATGGTCATTGTGACTGCCTGATCCCCAGATGTTAGATCTACTTCTTTGGTCTCTGGCTTGGCTCCTGGGACAGTTACTGTATATTTGCCGGGAGGCAAAGTAACCTCGAATTTTCCGTCATTATTATCGGATTTTCCAACACCTTGTCCATTATCTCCACTTATTTCCACATTTTTATTAGAAATTTTGTATCCACCAGAATCAACAACAAAAACTGTAAGTAAGCGTGTTGTGTAATCTATAAAATCTATATCAGTTCTTGCACGGTCAATTGTAACAAGACCTGTAGCCTGATTATAATTTGGCGTATCTGTTTTAATGCGAATGTCATGTCCTTGACGTTCAGCTAAAAAGAGATATTGACCGCTAAATAGAGGCAAGCTATAATTACCACCTGTAGAATTTCCTGACTTTGCACTCAATAATGACTTAATGCTGTTGGTGCTTCCAACAGCCTGTGCCTCTATCATAACATCCTCAACATAGACATCCACACCATTCTTCTTTATACTATAGGCTATTTTACCACTTATAGGAAATACACTCAGATCAACAAAGTCTATAGCGAGTTGATTCGGCGCATCAAGTGTCAGTTCTGTTACTTTTATACCACTCTCTTGAAATTCATGTATAGTGCTACCATCAACTTTTGTAGCAATAATTCTATAGCTTCCTAGTGGGATATGATCAAAAGAGTAAAATCCCTTATCATCAGTGGTTGTAGTGATGCCTTCTCCGTCATTTGAAACATTGAGGTTAGGGTCTGTACCTGCAATAGACTTAAGAACATTTACATCCACATGGCTTGATTTAAGGGTTAATGTTGTATTCTTGACAGGAGTTCGTAGATCAGCAGCACGAACATATCCGGTAATCTTCCCATCAATTACATGAACTTGTGATATATTTGTCATACTCCATTTACCAAACTCTGACAATACCTTAAGGCTGACTGTATACTTACCAGTTTTATCATAGGTTTGAGTTGCCTTCCAATTACCTCTGGCAATGCCAATAGGAGGAAATGGAGATTTATGTAAATATATGTCATCAAAAAAGGCATGATTTCCATTTAAGGCGGAAAAAGCGATACCATTAAGATTAAAAGCGCCCCAATCTGCAAATAAATCTCTTGTAACAATTTCCCACTGAGTAGGCATGTTGGTAGCGACCTGTATAGCAGAAGTCCAACCATTTACATTTGTGCCAGCAAAATATCGGTGATTCCAGTTTCCGCTTCCATATAATTGTATCATGATCCCTGTTCCGCCATCTTTTCTCCATGCAAAAGTAATATATCGGAACTGATTTGCGCTAGTTGGATTCTCCACAATTGCATAATTCCAATTCGGCATTGTTGTTCTATAACGTTGTCTATCAGCATTATTAGCAACAACGCTTATCTTAAGGGCTTCCAATCCACTGTTGACGTTACCTGCGTTCTTTGAGGCAGTTGCTCCACCTGCATTCAAATCATTTACAACTGAATCTACATTTTCAGCAAGTAAAGTTTTAAATTGTCCATTACTACTTGTATCTGGACCACGATCAAAAATCCATATCCAATCTTTTATTAAACCAATATCATCTGCTTCTACATAATCAGGTGGATTACCTTGCACCTGAACGGGTGTAAAGTTCCCTCCAAAAATTCCACAACGATATGGTCCATCAGGCATAGCGGTAGGTAAGCCAGATTCTATTTTTACAATGGCTGTTGCTTCACCAGTCAAAATTAATCCCTCCGAAGTTGTGACTGTTGCCCCAAATTTAACCTCATATTCTCCATCTGCTGTCCATGTATATTTTGCTTTTCCATCTGCTCCAGTAGCTATTGCAGTAAAGACAGTGCCAATTTTTACATACCATTGATATAGAAATGATGCGCCTGCATAACTTGTGGTATTTATAGCTCCAGACAATTCTAATTCTCTATTTGGTCTGCCGTTATAGGGCCCTTTGGCATTTGCTGATACTGCATCGTATATCTTTAGGCTAAAAAGCTTTTCATCGCTTTCTATACCATAGTTATTGACTGCCTTGCACTTTATTTGCCCACCTGCTGGAGTAGTCCATTTGTTTGACACACGCTGATCTATTGGTTGCTGAGTCTTTTCAATTGTGCTCCAGTTATTATCAAAATCCCATATAAATTTTTGAATAGATTCACCAGTCGGATTATTACTTCCTAGCTGACCATCTGCCATCAAATAAGTATCTTGATTGACTACACCTACATATTTTCCAGCATACCACGAAACTGTTTTGTTAGTAATTGCAGCTTGAGGTGGAGTATCTTTGACTATTGGTGGATTCCACGCAACGACATCAACATTTGTAAGGTTTGATTCAACGCCCTTTGCGTCAACTGATTTACAATAAATTCTATAATTTCCAACATCGGTGAATGTATAATTTTTTTCTCCTGCTGTTGTGCTTTCAAAAGCAGTTCCTGCATCTGCACTACCAGTAACTTTTTGCCATAGAAATCCCGATATATTGACACCAGTGCTTCCATTAGTGGCAGTAGCTGTAAACTTTGCACTCCTATTGACTGCCACGTTAACTTTGCTATTGCTTCCTTTTGAGTTAGTGATCTGCACTGTGGGCTTTAATGGAGATGCTTTTACAAAAATATTCAGACCATTAGAAAAAACACTGCTAGGAATTACTTCCCTTGTTCCACCGGGTTGTTCCCATTCCAATGTAAGACTTTTTAGCCCACGACCCTGAAAATAAGTCAATTCTATAGGATAAATTCCCGGAGATAGTGATCTAGTTCCTTCTGTTGTTGCAGTTCCACGTCCATTTGTAAATGCAATAACTTGACTGCCACCAATTTTCAATCGAAACCCATCATCTGATGTTACATAAAATCTATGTATGCCAGATGTATTTACCTTTATAAAGCCTGTAAAAACAGCAACAAAATCACTTCTTACATTGGTTGTCACAGTTCCAGATTTAAATTCTTCATCTTCAGAAAATGCGTCGGTAATGGCGCCTTTATTAAACTGGATACTTGGAAAAATATTTGAATAAACAAGCTTTCTGTTTGCATGTGATAGAGCAGTATCTAAGGTACTTAAATCTGCGTTTGGAACATGATAAAAGTCGCCTTTAAGTCCCGCTTTATTTGGATCCAAGCCGGTATCAAAAACAGGCACCAATTTTCCTGACAGTTCATTAATGTTGTTGCTATTAAGATTATTTGGGTTAATCTCAACAGGAATTGTGCCTGCATTACCAGAAACAACTGCGCCTGTTTTAGTGTTAATCCAAGAGGGGGTATTGATCTTCCAGTTTTTTGTTGCTGAACCCGGACCAATATTTTCAATTGTTGCATTTTGGCTTATAGTACTACTACCCAAATTAATAGACCCAAAATCTATGGATTTCGGGCTTCCTTGAATTTGCATGGCGTTATAGGTATAATCAAGAGTGAGTCTAAGCTGAACCTGATGTATATATGCTTCTGCATGATCAGTGATACCATCTTTGGCATATATTCTGACAGTAACTATATATTTGCCATCACTTGATTCAACATAGCTACTCTTGCCAAAATAGTCATATACCCATGAAGCAGTGCTACTTGTATTAGTCAAATCATTAAGGTCATCATAGGAAGATTGTCTCTTCACCTGCATTGTAGCCCATACTCCGCCCTTTACTCCTTCATTTTTGTCAGCTCTTGAATGAGAAACTGCAATTCTCATATTGGTGGAACTTGATATCCATGGATACCATTCTGATACATTGAAGACATAATTTACCCAACCGCCATTTATGTGTAATATTCCACTACCTTTGTCAGATTCCCTTGCACCTTCTTCTGTATAGGCAGTTCCATTCTTTGTTAGGATAACATCATACGCTTCAATTGATACTGATATAAAACATAACATAAATACTAAGATACCAAAGAATATCTTAAAACTCACTTTGCCATGCGACATTATTTAAGCCCTCCAATTTGAGAAAAACATAGGGAAATCCTTGATTTTTAAGCCTTTCTCCAAACCTTAACGAACAACCATAATCTTTCTAACAACATAATAATTCCCAGCCTTAAAGCTGTAAAAATATATTCCACTGGAGACACTATCCCCAGATTCGTTCTTTCCATCCCAATGTGCCGATGTATCTCTTGTCAGATATACACCAGACTTTTTATGCCCAAGATCAATTGTCTTAACCAAATTGCCATTTAGACTATAAATCCTGATAACTACATCCGAATCCTCTGAAAGCTGATATGGTATCCATGTTTCAGGATTAGAAGGATTAGGATAATTAGGAAATGTCATTGTTTTCGAAATTTTGACACTTGAAATAAGTTTTTTAATCAAATCCTTGATGTTTATGAAATCGGGATCAAACCTTGAGCTATAGTTCATATAACTAGATATTTTGATTAATATTGGAAGATACTTTTCGTCGATAATCCATATATCACTAGATGGCGCACTTGGAGAATAGACAGTGCCAAAACGCTTGCCGATCATGATTATATCTTGTATATCTATTTTACCGTCATGATTGATGTCGGGTATTTGCTCATTTGTTTTTAATGGCTTGCCAAGATAATTGCCTGCCAAAACAATGTCAATCGCATCAATTCTTCCGTTTTTGTCAATATCACATAAGCGGGTTGAGACAAATTCAGGTGCATAGATTCCCTGTCCTTCGGATGCATATTCCGCGACTACGGTTTTATCTGCATCCATTAATACAGAATTTACATAATAATCTGAATCTGATATTCCATCGCCACTCCACCCCATAAAAAACCAGCCCGTATCAACATTATTGCTTGTTGCAAGAGTCACTGTGGTATTTTCATCGTATTCAAAGGTCGTTGAGCAAGTTACACCAATTAGGGGATCATAAAAATCGTATGAAGGAATTGGATCCAAAGTAACACTTACATTGTCGCATGGAATTTCGCCTCCATCTGAAAAATATTCTAATAGCTGTATAGTAAGTATGTATGTTCTAATAAAATTAGCGTTTACCGATTTATCATTATCCATAGTTACAGTAGTTAATGTATCTATTCAACTTGCATCACCAATCCAATTAACAAAGTGATAGCCTGACTCTGATGTTGCAGTCAAAGTTACTATTG
>CAZMCH010000073.1:0-21206 GCA_964564735.1 uncultured bacterium | reverse complement strand
TTTTATCCCAAGTCCTTATTTTATCATTGCTTAATAAAAACTGAGGGTGAATCAGCCTGAACCATGCCTTGACAAGCTAATTAACCATAGGTATAATTAAAGTTGGGATATTTATGATTTTTAGGGCAATGGGGCATCCTACACATTTTACATCTTTTATTCACTTTTGTTAATAGGTTTTTATTTTAACATGATAAATATACCAGTAATATGCTCTTGGAGTGGCGGAAAAGATAGCTGTCTTGCTCTTTACAGAGCAATTAAGCAAGGCTATCAGATAAAATACCTTCTAAATTTCACATCATCAGAAACAAAGCGTTGTTGCTTTCATGGTCTTGATAGCAAACTTTTGCAAATACAGGCGGAATCCATCGGCATCCCTTTAATACAGCAAGAAATGCCTAACGATATGGCTGGCTATGAAGAAAATTTTAAATCCTCTGTAAACAAATTAAAATCAGAAGGCATAAAAGGGATGGTTTTTGGTGATATTTACCTTGATGAACACAAAGATTGGGTAGAAAGAGTCTGTAATGATATAGGAATTATAGCAATTGAGCCGTTGTGGAATCAGTCGCCAGAAGACCTTATCAGAGAATTTATTGATGTCGGTTTCAAATCAGAGATAATCAGTGCAAAAGCAGACCTTTTCAGCGAAGAATCAATGGGAAGAATCATAGACCATAATTTTGTTAATGAACTATTACAAAAGAAAATATGCCCATGCGGAGAAAACGGGGAGTTTCACACTTTTGTCGTTGATGGACCCATATTCAAAAAAGAGATAATCATAAAAGAGAGCCAATCCTTGCTAATAGATGGCTTCTGGAAGCATTGGTCTTTGGATATAAAACAGGTTGAGACGAAAATGAGATAAACCAATGAATAAAAAGCAACTTACATGGTCAGAAGCAATTGAAAAAGTAATGTTAGATAATGGATATTTCGCTACACTAAAACAATTATATGAACAAGCCCCAAAGATTAAGAAATACGCAGGTAAAACTCCTAACAATACGATTAGAGAAAAAGTGCAGAGAGATGAAAGATTTACTAAAATAATGCCCGGTTTATGGGCATTATCGGAATATCTGAATAAATTGCCAGAACATCTTAATCCACAAATTCAAAAAAGCGATGCGGAGAAAATAGAAATAAATCATGCTTTAATTCAAGGGTATTTGATACAAATCGGCAATATAAATGGGTATTCAACATATTCACCAAACAAAAATGCGTTATTTCTAAATCAAAAACTAAGTGATATTATTAGATTTGATAAATGCCCTGTCTTTACTTATGATTATGTAATGGAACGAGCAAAATATATTGACGTTATTTGGTTTAATGAAAGAAAATTTCCTTCAAATATAATCGAAGTAGAACATTCCACAAATTTCAAAAATTCATTACTAAAATTTCTTGAGCTTCAGGATTTTACTACAAAGATGACTATTGTTGCTCCTAAGGAAAGGCAAAAACAATTTGAAAGGGAAATTTCAAGTTCTAATTTCCATGCAATCAGTAAAAGGGTGGTCTTTCGTAGTTATGATTATGTTGAGCAAAACTATAACGCATCTATTATATTAAAATCATTTTCATTATGAACACAGACATTGAACAAATACTAGAATTTGATAAAATAAGAAATACAATTGCAGGGCTTTCCGTATCGGAACTCGGCAAGTCGTTGGCAAAAAACCTAAAGCCTATTTCAGATATGGCAGATATAGAGCGAATGCTAGACATCATCAGCGAAGCCAAGAGGATTAATATAGTCGAAGGAGGCTTCCCTCTAAGCGGATTACAAGACATCAGACAAATAATGAAAAAAGCCTCTATTGTTGGAACGATACTTGAGCCTCTGGAATTGCTTAATGTTGCTTCTACAATGCGAGTTGCTAGAAATTTGCGCTCATTTGCAAAAGAATTCTTTGACAAATATCCCATAATCTATGAAATTATAGACAATCTAAATACTTTTTCTGATATAGAGGAATCCGTATCAAGTAGTATCGATCACGAAGGGAATATACTAGATAGCGCAAGCCCTGAGCTTTACAGAATCCGCAGACAAATATTTGCTGTCCGAGAGAGAATAACAAGGCAGTTGGGTTCTATATTGCGTTCACCAGATTACCAAACAGCAATTCAAGAGGATGTGATAACCCTTCGCAATGATAGGTATGTTATACCCGTCAAGCAAAATCAAAGAGGTTCTGTTCCCGGTATCACACAAGGACGCTCTGCAAGCGGAATAACTGCATTCGTAGAACCAAATGCAGTTGTTGAACTCAATAACGAATTACAAGAACTCATAAGCGATGAACTTATAGAAATTAGGCGGATACTAGGCGACATTACTGATAGGATTCGGCGGGCTATACCCCAACTCCAAAACTCAATACAAATCCTTGCAGAGATTGATCTCATAAATGCAAAATCTTTATTATGCGTAAAATTAGGAACTACAAGACCAGAACTAAACCAAAATGGATATATCAATCTTATTAAGGCTAGACATCCAATTCTGCAAATGAATATAGATGAACGCAATAGACTAGCACGTGAAAATAATACACAAAATCCAGAAAAAATAGTTTCTATAGATTTTTATATTGGAGACGAATTTAATACGCTTGTTATAACAGGACCGAACACAGGTGGAAAGACTGTGGCATTAAAGACTGTAGGACTTTTGACGCTGATGATGCAAACAGGTCTGCATGTTCCTGTCGGTGATGGAAGCAAAATGTCTATATTCAATGAAGTTTTTGCGGATATTGGCGATGAACAAAGCATTGAGCAAAATCTCAGCACGTTTTCATCCCATATAACCAGAATCAACCGAATTATAAAGCAATTAGACGATTCTTCGCTTGTTCTGCTTGATGAATTAGGTGCAGGAACAGAGCCATCCGAAGGCGCCGCTCTTGGCATGGCGATATTAGATTATCTACATTCACGGGGCGTAAGGACTGTTGCGACAACCCATCACGATTCATTGAAAGCGCATGTTTACTCATCAGAAGGCATGGAAAATGCTTCCGTTGCCTTTGATTTGGCAACATTAAAGCCTACTTATGAATTGCGAATAGGATTGCCCGGCAGTAGTAATGCCCTAAAAATTGCGGATAGATTGGGTTTGCCAAAAGAAATAATAGATAATGCAAAGAAACATCTAAATCCAAACAATATACAAATAGCTGATCTTATATCCAATGTTGAGGAAATGCAAAAAGAATTGGAAGAGCAAAAGAAGATAGCCGAAGAAAGAACAATATCTGCATTTAAGACCCAGCAAGCTCATGAATTGCTTTTGAGCCAATTAAAAAGCAGTAAAAAAGAAGTTGAACGAGAAGCCCTTGCCGAAGCGTCAAAAATAATAGAAAAAACAAAATTACTTATGGAAAATACAATAGCTGAACTAAAAAAAGAAAAAGCAACTCCCGAAAGTATTCACAAAGCCCGACAGGTAGTATATAAAGCGAGGGAAGATGTTGCAAAGGCAATTCAGAAGACTAAATACGAAAAACCCGAAGATCAGATGAAAACAGAGGGCAGAGAGGCAAAACGAGATGAATTAAAAATTGGTGATGATGTATATGTCAAAAGCCTACAATTTCAGGGAACTTTGGCTTCTTTGCCTGATTCAAAAGATATTGTTCAGGTCTTATCGGGTTCTGCAAAAATAAGTGTTCCTATTTCCGATATTAGATTGCTTTCAAAATCGGCTGAAAAGAAAGTAAAGGATAATAGATATAGCGCGGTAAATTTACAAACCGCTAAAATATCAAATATTTCCAGCACGCTTGATCTTCGTGGACATAGAGTATTGGAAGCCATAGAAAAAACAGATAAGTTTCTTGATGACGCCGCCATAGCTAATTTGCCATCTATATCTATAATACATGGTCATGGAACCGGGGCTTTGCGTCAGGCAATAACGGAATTGTTAAATGAGCATCCGCAAGTCGCTAACCATTATTTCGCACCACCAAAAGAAGGCGGTCAGGGCGTAACTATCGTGGAGTTGAGATAAACAACAATGGACAGCCAAAATGCAACAAGGTTTCATTACCGATAAAATAAAAGAAGAGATAAAAAGCCGTGCCGATATTGTGGATGTAATATCAGAATATATACCTCTTACACAAAAAGGCAAGGCATTTGTCGGATTATGTCCTTTCCATGATGATACGAATCCATCGCTTTCAGTGCGCCGTGATATGGGACAATTTAGGTGCTTTTCTTGCAATGCTGGTGGAGATGTTTTCACCTTCATTATGAAATATCAAAATTTGACCTATCCCGAAGCAATAAAATCGCTTGCAGAAAAATATGGTATCAAAATAGCCGAATTAACACAGGGAGACGGAACTGCGCAAAAAGTCAAAGATGAGCTTAAAAATCTTAACCAATTTGCAGTAGAATATTTTCATAAAATACTTGTAGGATCAACATCAGGTAGTTCAGCCTTGACATATCTAAAAAATCGTGGTATTGAAGATAATACAATAGCAAATTTTAAACTAGGTTTCTCCTTGCCAAGCTGGGATGGCTTATTTAAGTCAGCTACAAAGGCAGGATTTTCTACAAAAACGCTTTTACAGGGCGGGTTTATATTAGAGGGAAAAAGCAAAGATCATTATTACGATAGATTTCGTGGGCGTGTTATGTTCCCAATCTTTGATCCAAAAGGCGAACCAATCGCTTTTGGTGGGAGGATACTTGAGGCAGAAAAAAACACAGCAAAATATATAAATTCTCCAGAAACTCCTCTTTACAGTAAAAGCAAAACTTTGTATAATCTGAACTTAGCACAAAGATCGATACAAAACGAGGGATTTGCGATCCTTGTTGAGGGTTACATGGATGCAATTAGTTGTTACCAAGCTGGTGTGAATAATGTTATTGCATCTCTTGGGACTGCTCTTACTGATAATCATGTCAAGTTATTAAGACGTTGGACAAGTGATGTTGTTATTGCCTATGATACAGATAAGGCTGGTGAAAACGCTACTTTAAGAGGGCTTGATCTTTTAGTAAAAGATGACATTAAAGTTCGCGTGCTAACAATTCCATCAGGTAAAGACCCTGATGATTATATTCGTGAGAATGGGACATCTGCTTTTAGAAAATTAGTCGATGATTCAGATAATCTTGTTGAATATAAGATAAATAGGATTGAGAAATATATTGGCATTAATAATGTTGATGGCAAGAAACAGGCTGTAAATAACCTTGTTGGCACTCTTGCAAGTATGAAAAATCAGGTTGAACGAAGCGAATATGTAAAGAAATGCGCGGAAAGGCTTAATGTTGAGGAAGAATTTATATGGCAGGAACTTGCCAAACATGGTGCAGGCAAGAATTTGGTGCGTTCTACACAACCCTCATTGAAATCTAAGCCTAAAAAAAGCGCAAAAGAAAATATCGAAAAGCAATTAATTGAATGTCTAATACAGTATCCAGAATTCATTAGGCAATCTCGTTCACAATTAACCAAAGATGATTTTTCTAATGATTACCACATTGAGCTGATCGAATTACTATGGGGAAGTTTTGATAATAATAAAGGGGTGATAGAACTCGGTGATTTGATTAATATGTGTAAAAATAAGGAATCAAGAGATTTTGTTTCCAGTCTAATTCTGAAAAAAAGCCCTTTACCAGATGGAGAAGCGCTTTATAATGGCTGTATAAAGAAAATGATGGAATTTCGTGAACGTGAATACAGAAAAACTATATTAAAGGAAAGCGCAGAGGACAAATTAACTATTGCAAAACGACTAATGGATATAAGAAAGGGAAATTCGTATTAAATCGGTGACTGGATAATCAAGGCTAGCTTGGAATAAAGGTTTCCGTATTTCTAAATTTTCTATTGGGGGAAACTTAGTGTGATGAGACAAAAAAATGAAATAGAAAAAGAACTCATCGGTATAGATAAAGAAGATGGATATCTTAACTATGAAGATGAGGATACATTACCTGATGAGGTTATTCATTCAGATGATAATATGCTAGATGATCTGGAAGAGATTGATATAGATTTATTAGATGAATCGGAAGTTGATGAAGTTGGATTGATCGAGGATGTAACTGATGATGAATCTGATGCAAGTGAAATAGATGATTATGATAGAGATGATTTTGATCCATCTTCTGAAAAAGTTTCAAAATTTGATAATACTTTGAGATTATATCTCAAAGAAATGGGGCGTGTTCCTCTTCTAAGCAAACAAGATGAGATTGAATTATCCAAGCAAATTGAAGAAGGACAACGTATTACCAAGCAAGCATTATTCAAGATTCCTATTGCTATATCAGAAGCAAAGAAAGTTTGTAACCGCGCAATTGCCAAAAAAATTAGATGCTGTGAAGTTATTGAATTGGAGTTCAGTAGAACAACAGATTCAGAAAAAGAATCCAAAGTCTTGGAACGCCTAAAAAATAAGATGATTTATGTTAATAAAGTAGAAAATAATATATTTGCTTATGAGAAACTTTTGAATGAAAATAATCTATCACAAGAAAAACAAGTGTCTCTTCTGAATACAATTAATGAAAATAAACAGCATATTATTGATACATTTATAGACCTAAATCTTTGTCGTGATGAGATAAGCAGAATTTCAGGTATTGCTAAGTCTATTGCCAACAGAATATCAGAAGCGGAAAATGATATTTCCCTTACAGAAAAATGTGCTGGAACATCAGCTATTGAAATAATGCAAGCTATTCATGATAATATATCAAGCCCAAAAACGAATTTTGATAAAGAAAAATGGGAAAAACTGCTTGAGTACAATTCAAAAATAGTAAGAGCTAGAAGAATCATTATGCGATTAGAGAAAGAAGCAGGATTATCCATAAAGGAAATAAAGGAAGCCGTTGCACAAATTGAAAAAGGAGAAAAGCTCTCCTATGACGCAAAAATGAGAATTGTTGAGGCAAATTTGCGTCTTGTTGTGAGTATTGCCAAAAAGTATTCTAGCAAAAGTTCTGGATTGATGTTTCTTGATCTTATCCAAGAGGGAAATACTGGCTTAATAAAGGCTGTTGATCGCTTTAAATATCACAAAGGCTATAAATTCAGCACCTATGCTACATGGTGGATAAGGCAGGCTATAACTAGGGCTATTGCCGATCAGGCTAGAACTATTAGAATACCTGTTCACATGATCGAGACTATTAACAAGATGATAAGAACCTCAAAATATCTTCTTAGTAAATTAGGTAGAGAACCTTCCCATCAGGAAATTGCGGAGGAAATGGAACTCCCTGTTGATAAAATCCGTGAAGTTTTGAGAATTGCTCAGGACCCCATATCTCTTGAAATACCTGTAGGCGATGATGATGACGCACATCTAGGAGATTTTATTGAGGATAAAGACACAAAATGTCCTGCAACAGAAGCAGTTTTTAGAATGTTATGTAATCAAGTAAAAGATTCATTAGACCAGCTTTCAAAGCGTGAGGAACAGGTAATATGTCTTCGTTTTGGTATTGGAGATGGTCAGCAGAGAACTCTTGAGGAAGTCGGCGGAGTTTTTAATGTAACTCGAGAAAGAGTCAGACAAATAGAAGCCAAAGCACTAAAAAAACTTCGTCATCCTGTTAGAAGTGAAAAACTACGAGATTTTCAAGATTGGTAATTTGTTTTATTTTTGGTAAGGGCGTATGTTATATGCCCTATTTTTATTGTATTTGCCGATTTTATAACATCAGCCATTCACTTACATGGAGGGGTAACATGAAGAATAATCAAAAATGTTGTGTCTTATTGGGATTGATTTTGGTTATATCTATGTGCATTAGCTCTTTAGCTTTTGGAGCAACATATAGGTTAGCTTTCTTAGAAGCAGAAGATAAAATGCCTATTGAAGATGAATCTGAATATAAATGGGCAAAAGCAAATCAAGCGACTACACTTATCTTTCCATCAGGTTCAGGGAAATTTAAAGATGAAAAAGGCAATGCAGTAAAACTTACTGATTTCCAGATTGTTTGGTGGCATAGAGCAAATGCGGCAACAATACCGCCGAATTTTCTTGAAAACTCAACGAAAAATGCCTTTTTAGATTTTGTAAAAGCTGGCGGTTCTTTATTTTTGAGCCAAGTCGCTTTGCACTATATTTTCGATCTTGGGCTTGAAAGCCTTGAACCAAGATTATGCGCTCCTAACGTTGATCATAATCCAAGTGGTATTATTGCTGCAGAAGGTCAAGAAACACATCCTGTATTTGCTGGATTTAAGGCTATGGGTTTGGACCCAGCTAAAGGCTTCAACATCGATTGCTATGGACATGATTGTATGAGTGATTTCTATCCCAATGGACCTGCTAAAGATGGCACTGTTTTGGGAAAAGCATACCAAGAGCCTCATCCTCAAGCTTGGTTTGGGCAAGTTACACCTCTCGTTGAATATAAGGTCGGGAATGGAATAATCATTGTCAGTGGTTGGCGTTTTACTGTTTTTCGTTCTAATGATGAAAAATGCAAGTATAGCGATGCCATGACAAAATTACATGAAAATATAATGGAATATCTAGGAGCAGCAGCCTCAGTTGACTCAAAAGATAAATTACCTTCACAGTGGGGCTTGATCAAAAACAGAAACTAATTTGATAATACAAAAAAACAAGATTCAGGCGAAAGCGTTTTGATATGAAAAAATCATTTAATATTATATCAATTGTTATACTTGTATTATGTCTCTTATTACAATTTGGTTGTGGAAAGAAAACATCAAAACAAGACACAGTAATTTTTACGGATGCGGTAGGACGGCAAGTAAAAATCCCCAAACCAGTAAAACGTATAATATCTATGGCTCCAAATGTTACAGAGATGCTTTTTTTTCTTGGTTTGGATAATGAAATTGTAGGTGTAACTGATTTTTGTAATTATCCTGATTTAGCCAAGAGCAAGACAAAGATTGGGGGTTATTATAATCCCAATATTGAGGTAATATTATCTCTTTCGCCTGATCTTATTGTTGCAACTCCTGATGGTTATAGTAAAGAGCGTATAGCACGGTTAGAGCAAAGTGGGATAGCGATTTTTTTGGTTAATCCACTAAAAATTGATGATGTGCTAGATTCAATATTGTTATTGGGCAAAATTACAGGAAAAGAGGAAAAAGCAAATCAGGAAGTTGTAAATATGCGCTTACGCATTACAAAAATAAAAAATGACGTTAAGAGAATACCTGAAAATAAAAGGTTAAAAGTCTTTTATGAAATAGGGAAAGACCCTCTTATTACTGTGGGACCTGATAATTTTGTCAACGATTTGATAGAAACCGCTGGCGGAATTAACATAGCGAATGATGCACCTAATCCTTGGCCTATGTATAGTGTAGAATCAGTAATAATGAAGAATCCAGATATAATATTAACAGCACCTCCTACAATGGTATCTTCTGAAAAGGCTCAGGAAACTAAATGGGATAAATATAAAACTATATCTGCTGTTAAAAATGAAATGATATATCCAGTTGATCCTGATATTCTTCTCAGATCAGGACCTAGAGTAGTAGAGGGACTTGAATTACTTTATGCTCTATTTTATAAACGATGAATTTATGATTCATCGCTGTTTAATACTAAAAATGTCTTTTCTTGCTGATATTTGCCTTTATTTGAATTTAGATGTCTAATAATTTCCGTCAAATCATCAACGCGCTTTGATATTTCATTGAAAGTCTTACGGAAAGCCAAAAGACGTTCTTCTTCGTCTTCTATTTCGGCAGGATCGTCAAGATTCCAATGGTAGCGAATAGCATTTCCAGGGAAAATAGGGCAAGATTGCTTTGCTCTATCACAAGTCGTTATTATTATATCAAATTCCTTGTTAAGATATTGATCAAGACTTTTTGGATAATGTTTGGATATATCAATACCATTTTCTGCCATGACTTTGATAGCAAATGGATTAACTTGTTTTGCAGGAAATGTCCCTCCACTATAAACATCAACCATATTTCCAGCTTTACTTCTTAGAACACCCTCTGATATTTGGCTTCTTGCAGAATTACCTGTGCATATAAATAATACCTGAATTTTATTTACTTTTTCCATTTTTGCCTCCAATATTTCAAATATATCCTTTATTTCAAACCCAATCATAGATTGTTGAAAAAAGCAAGGTTTATAATTGTAACAAACATCTATTAATTCCATTTTTTGATGATATTATAGCAGATGGTTTTTTATTGGCGAATGATTTAGGACAGATACTTGAACGAGTAGTAATTTTTCAATGATTACTATCATGAATATATTTTATAACTGCTTTTGTAAGGTCTTCTTCTGCATTTTCGGTAAAAGGTGAAACGCTTGGCTCATATCCTCCTTCTGCAAAGGCTTCTTTAGTGGGCAAATAAAGCAATGTTCCGTTGGTTAAACCAAAATAAAACGTGTTTTGATAAGGAGAGCTTTCTCTCACATTCAAAGCAACTTCGCAAAATAGTTCCAATGGAGCCCCCCAAATTATAGTATCAAGGTTAATCCTCAAGAAATAAACAGGAATACGAACTAGCTCTTGTCCATTTACACGCAGGTAATCTTTTAGATTATCAACCCATCCAAAATCAGACCTTTTGAGAGTTTCAACAAAAGTTTTTCCTGTCCACAAGGTTATATCTGAACTTGTATCTTTTATATTTTGATTAGCATCAAGAATCTTATCCCCCAATAATGTCTTAAACTCGTCAATATGACTTTCTGAAAAATTAAGTTGAGTGCTGTATATAGGGGCTACATTGCCCTCTGCCCCGTTAATAAATAACATTGGCGCACCAATTTTGCTCTCAACATATTCCGCAACAACCCCAGGTGCATCTGCTGTAATTAGGCAATTTCCTCCACCCAAAACAGTTCCGTGCATAGCATAGTTAACTATCAAAGCTATTGGAGTTCCGTCTAGTCTATCAAGTCTTATCAATCCGATTTGGCGATCTACTGCACCTTCGGTATTTATACCAAGATGGCATTTACCGTCAGAAGTAAATTGACGACGATTTATATTTGCCATAGAATAACCTTTGTCAATACCAAGTTTTGCTGGCTCTAGTTTTGACTGTGCCTCTATTATGCCTTCGAGCAATGTATCCTTGAAAAATTCTGTATATTCTGGATTCGAATCATGGATATATCTTTCAGATAGAAAAAGCATAGCAAGCCCTGGATGACCTGCTTCTGGAGCTCCATGAGTATGGGTAGTCATCCACCAGATTTGATCAGATTTGATCCCTGTTTTTTGCTCAAGTTCCTTGCAGAATTCATCATAAACAAACGGTGAAAAACAAGCATGATCTGAAGATATAAGGAATAATAATTTCTCGCCATTGTCCATCGCAACAATGCGATGATAGAGGTGGTCATGTATCCCGTCTGATTGTCTTGGACCATAACCCAAAAGCCATTGAGTTTTGTCAGGGGTAATATCAACTTTTACACATGAAGCACGAAGCATCTTTTTTTCAGAGGATTTAGCCATCTTTTATTTCTCCTTAATTTTTTTTATTCTATCAAAATTTTATATTTTGGTATTTTATCATGGGTTAATGCAAGTATAACAAATATTATGATGCAGTCTTCTCAACTTTCAGCGAGATCATCACTCCACCTGCACCGATTGCTAACAGAGAATCATCGCTGATAGCCTTGATATTATACAGATCCTTATTTGTTCCAGAATTTTGCTTTTTCCAATTTATTCCTCCGTCTATTGTGTGAAGAATTAGACCCTTTTGACCGACAGCCCAACCTTCTTTTGAGTTTGCGAAGTATACGGCATGGAGATCATCCGTAACTCCGCTTTTTTGTGATAGCCAGTTTGATCCACTGTTGACTGTCCGCAAAATTATACCGAACCTACCAACTATCCAACCTTCTTTTTCGTTCAAGAAATGCAAACCTTCAAGGTCATATCCACTGTTGCTTGATTGAGATTTCCAATTAATGCCAGCATCGTTAGTATATAGAATAGTTCCCCATGTGCCAACAGCCCAACCTATGTAATCGTTTATCATCTGTATTTTGTTAAGTCCCGCTGGAGTATTGCTTTCTTGTGCAGTCCATACGGATCCACCATCAACATTATTAAGTATCGCACCATAAATTCCAACAGCCCATCCCTCGCTAGAAATAGGAAAATGAGCATGTTTCAAGCTGTGTTTTGTTTTTACAGTAACAAAATTTTCATCTTGGCTTATTAGCATCGGTCTTGATTTTTCATTTAATATATTCCATTTCTTTCCACCATCACTTGTTGCTAGAAAAGTCGCATCTTGAGCCATGATCCAGCCGATCTTTGGTGATATGAAATGCAAGCCAACTAAATCAACATTACCGGGGCATACTTGCTGTTCCCATGACTTTCCACCATCAATGGTATGAAGTATAGTTCCTTCATCACCGATACACCAACCCTCGTTTTTTGTAACAAAAAATAAATCTCTGAAATTCTTATCAATAGGAGTTTTTACCGATTCCCAAGTTACATCAGCCTCTACATTTAATTCTTCTGGTTCCTCAATAATGATTTTCTTTTGTGCAACTTGCGTTATCATTGGTATCCTATATTCAATAGCTGTGCCACCATCACCAACCGCTATTAGCTTATCTTTGCCAACGCTTATATCTCTAAGACGTTCAGTTGTTCCACTATTTTGCTTTTTCCAAGTTTTTCCACCATCTTCTGTTGTTAGCAATGTTCCCAAATCTCCAACTGCCATCCCAACCAAAGAGTTTGCAAAGTATATCTTTCTTATGGTTGCATCTGTACCTGTGATTTGAGTTTGCCATGTTTTGCCACCATCTTTTGTATATATTATTTCGCCATATTGACCTGCGATCCAGCCTGTCATATTATCAATAAAAAAGACTGAATGAAGATCATTAAAAGTATTGCCGTTTTGCTTTTCCCATGTCATTCCGCCATCTTTTGTATGAAGTATTATACCTGGCCAACCAACCGCCCAACCTTCATCAGAAGAGACAAAATTAAGTGCATAAAGCGCTTCGAAATTAAAACCTCTTTGCTGAAACCATCGTTTGCCACCATCATTTGTATAAAAAATTCCACCAAGATCGCCCACGGCCCAACCACGAGTCCTACTTAGAAATTGGACATCATGCAAACCTAGCCAATCATTGCCTTTTTGGATTGTCCATTTTTCACCGTCTTCTGTATGTAAGATATTGCCAGATTCACCGATTGCCCATGCTTCCTGATCGCTTATTGCAAAGATTTTGTCAAGTCCAGCTACTGTTCCACTTTCTTGACGTTCCCAAGACTTGCCAGCATCATTAGTTCTTAATATAGCCCCTCTTTCACCCACAGCCCAACCTCTGCCAGATTCGGAAACAATGTCAACGCCTCTTAACGGCTCTGCGGTATTTTCTGCTTGAATACTCCAAGTTTTTCCACCATCTTTTGAATTAAGAATAGTTCCTCTCATACCAACAACCCAGACGTTATTTTTATCAAGCGCATATACGGAAATTAAGTCACTACGAGTTCCTGTATTTTGTAGATTCCATGTTTCTCCACCGTCATTTGTATAAGTTACAGTTCCGCCCTGAGCGACAGCCCAACCGATTTTATCATCAACAAAATAAACACCAAAAACCGCATAATGATTATCAGGAATTTTTCCATCCCTTTGTTTCCAAGTTTTACCACCATCATTTGTAGAAAATATTGATGCACCAGTTCCCACTGCCCAACCATTTTTTCCATCTTTGGCAAATACCACATTAAGCATACTGAATACAGTATCAATCCTTTGCATTTCCCATCTTAGACCACCATCGGTTGTCTGTAATGTTAAACCAAATTCGGCGGTTATTAAGCCTTCTTTTAGGTTCTTAAAATACACGCTATGAAGCATTTCACCCATGCCTGTAGGCATGATTTTCCATGTCTTGCCTCCGTCAGGCGTATGATATAATGCGCCACCTTCACCGATTACCCAACCCTGAAACCCATCAATAAAGTGCAGATCACTTAAATTACTTTGTGTTATTTCCTGTTTTCGCCAGTTTCTTCCATCTATGGTTTGGAGTATAGTCCCTTTATTGCCAACAATCCAACCTAATTTCTCATTTATAAATTGGATTTTATTAAGATTGGCTTCTGTATTGCTAGTTTGTGCCTCCCAATTCTTTCCTCCGTCTGACGTATGTATGATCGTTCCATTATCTCCGATGATCCAACCTTTATTTGGATTAACAAAGTAAACATCATTAAAGTTAGTTTTCCATTCGGCTTCTCGGACAACCTTTGCCTTGACAGGCTTCGGCGGGAATATGGTTGTTTTTAATCCACAGCCACTCAAAAGCAAAATCATTATTATTATTGCAATATATTTATACATTTCTCCTCCCCATATTTTTATTATTTCATATCAATTACTTTGCAATATGGTCATCAGTATAATACGAGATAACGCCATTTTTGGCTTACTATTCTAACAACTAGATTTTCTCAATTTATTTGTTTTTTCTCAATAGATAATTTGCCTAAAATTTGAATTGGACTCTTGCCAAGCGGAGACTGTATTAATTTAGTGGGTGAAAAGAAAAGTCATCTGCTATAATAACCTCAGAAATATTGTAGTTCTAGAACTTGGGTTAGGGCGTTAAAGGAACTGGATACTTTAAATTACCTATCAATTAATACAGTCAACTATCAAAAAAGCATTCTTGACTATCGTTATAGATGACAGTATAATAGCCAACATAAACAAAAATCTCAATCAAAATGTGATACATTTCTTGCAAGCGACTATCGGTTTAAGCGATTTACAGAGATCGCCATAGAAATTGTTTAGACAGACAAAAAGCATAAATATTGGACATGTCGACCAAAGGAGTAAATATGAGTATTGATTTTAGCAAAGAAAGATGGGAAAATGTAAAAGACAATTATCGCAGATGGTGGGCAGGAGAATTGGACCGTCCTTTAATACAAGCAAATCTTTGGGGACGAGATCCAGAAAGGACAAGACCTGATTTGCCTAATCATGGATTTACAGCCTTTTATGATTTTTCAGTAACTGCGGAAGAGATAGTCGATCTATGGGACTATAACCTGTCATGTGTAAAATATTTGGGGGATTCGTTTCCGAATATCTGGCCTAATTTCGGACCTGGTGTTGTAGCAGCATTTTTGGGTGCCACACTGGAAACAGGTAGCGGAACTTGCTGGTTTATTCCAAAGAAAAAGGTTGAACCGAAAGATTTACACTTTGAATTCGATCCAGATAATATATGGTTCAAGAGAGTAAAGGATATATATAAAGCTGGTATGTCAAGATGGGATGGCTTGGTTCAGCTTAGTATGACTGATCTCGGAGGAAATCTCGATATAGTGTCAACTTTTCTGCCTGCGGAACAGCTTTTGTTTGCGCTGTATGATTACCCTGATGATGTAAAAAGACTTGCATGGGATGCCCATAAAATGTGGTGGAAATATTTTGATGAATTCAACAGCATCCTCCAACCAAAAAGTCCGGGTTATACAGCATGGACAGCGATATTCTCAGAAGAACCTTATTATATGCTTCAATGCGATTTTTCATATATGATTGGACCTGACATGTTTGATGAGTTTGTAAAACCTGAATTGGTAGAAACATGCAAGAAATTAACTAATCCATTCTATCATCTTGATGGACCGGGTCAATTACCACACCTTGACTCATTACTTGAAATAAAGGAATTAAAAGGGGTGCAATGGGTTCCGGGGTCAGGTGTGGCTGATTGTACACAATGGCCAGAAGTATATCGTAAGATACATAATGCAGGTAAATTAATTCAGATATTCGGTGATATAAATACGCTTGATATAATCGCTGATCAAATAGGTAGTGCAAAAGGAATAATCCTTGTCGGATGGGGTTCTGGGAATGAAGATGAACTAAACAAAGGACTTGAAAAATATGGTGTGATTTAACCATGAATTAAAGCTAATAGGGGAATATATAAAGTATCTGTCTCTTTTTTATGGCAGGGACTAACATAATGAAACATAAGATACATAAGGTTGATTTCTGTGTTGTTGGTGGAGGGTTAGCGGGGCTAATTGCAAGTATATCCGCAGCAAGACATGGGGCAAAGGTCTTGCTGATGCACGATAGACCCGTTTTGGGAGGCAATGCCTCTTCAGAGATACGCATGTGGGTATGCGGGGCGCATGGAAAAAATAACAAGGAAACTGGCATCCTTGAAGAAATTTTGCTTGAAAATCTCTACCGAAATCCTCAGAGAATTTATTCAATATGGGATAGCATTTTATATGAAAAAGTGAAGTTTGAGGAAAATATAACATTACTTCTTAACTGCACTTGCAACGACTTAGTGATGGACGGAGATAAAATCAAATCTATCAAAGGCTGGCAACTTACATCAGAAACATGGCACATTGTTGAAGCAACGCTTTTCGCTGATTGCTCTGGCGATAGCATTCTCGCCCCATTATCAGGTGCAGAATTTCGTGTTGGGCGTGAATCAGCAAGCGAATTTAATGAGGATATTGAGCCTGAAGAAGCAGATAAAAAAACTATGGGTATGAGTTGCCTTATTCAAGCGAGGGAAACGGATAGACCACAGCCTTTTATCCCGCCAAAATGGGCTTATGAATATCCAACAGAGGATGATCTTCCTTACAGGGGACACGATGTCTGTAATACAAACTTTTGGTGGATTGAGCTTGGTGGAGAACAAGACTCTATACATGATACAGAGGAGATAAGAGACGAATTACTGAAAGTTGCTTTTGGTGTATGGGATCATATAAAGAATCATGGCGATCATGGTGCAGAAAATTGGGTGCTTGATTGGGTTGGATTTCTCCCCGGAAAGCGTGAAAGCAGGCGATATGTCGGCGATTACATCATCACGCAAAACGACGTTAGGGCAGAAGGACGTTTTGATGATATTGTGGCTTATGGCGGTTGGTCTATGGATGATCATCACCCCGGCGGAATGAACTGGAAAGGTCAGCCGACTATATTTCATCCTGCACCATCTCCTTTTGGTATACCCTATCGAAGCCTTTATTCAAAGAATATCAGTAATCTGTTATTCGCTGGTAGAAATATCAGCGCAACACATGCCTCAATGAGTTCAACAAGAGTCATGGCAACATGCGCAATACTTGGTCAGGCAGTTGGCACAGCAGGAAGTATAGCAATAAAATATAACCTTTCGCCGAGAGGCGTTTATCAAGAAAAGATTAAGGAGCTTCAGCAAACACTCATGGATGATGATTGCTATCTTCCTTGGCAGGTCAGAGGAATTCCTGATGCGGTAAAATCGGCAACGCTTAAAGCATCAGAAGGCGATCCTGAGCCGATACGAAATGGCATCGATAGACCTGTTGGAGATAATAATAACTGCTGGACTGGCAAAGTTGGTTCTTATTTGGAATATACTTTTGAATTTACGCAATTAATAACAGAAATACGCCTTGTATTTGATAGTGACTTGAATCGCAGACCACTTAATATGCCATGTAATTATCCTTTAAATGCGGAACCTGTTAGTGTTCCCAAATCAATGATAAAGGCTTTTCGTATAGAAGTGGTTGACTTCTTAGGCAACTGGAATGTTGTCGCAGAAGAGTATAATAACTATCAGCGTTTGGTCAAAATCAAAACAAATATAGAGGCTATTGCTTTGAGATTTATTCCGCTTGAAACTTGGGGATCAGAAAAGACGAATCTCTTTGCTTGGGATGTCAGGTAATATTTTATTGACGTTCTTGACCAAAATCTTTATACTTTCCTATCGGATGTTTGATAATTAAAAAATGGAGGTAAATATTATGATACGCATTGGAGTTGTTGGCGTTGGTGGAATGGGTCAGGCACATTGTAACTCGCTAACAAAGGTGAAAAATTGCCAATTTGTTGCGGTTTCGGATGTTAGACCTGAACAGGTAAAGACTGTTAGCGAAAAGTTCGGCGTTAAGCCGTTTACAGATTATAATGAGATGCTTGACGAAGTGGACGCTATCGTTGTAGCGACTCCACCTTGGCAACATACACAGGTTGTTATTGATGCGTCGAAAAAGGGCGTTCATGCTTTCTGTGAAAAGCCACTTTCCGCTACTCTTGATGATGCAGACGCAATGATTAAGGCATCAGACGAAGCAAAGACCGTCCTCATGGTTGGTCAAGTGTTGAGATTCTATCCTCTGCATGAACTTGGTAGAAAAATGGTTGATGATGGCTTGATTGGTGATATTGTCTATCTTGAGACAGATTACTGCGGGACATACTCAGGACCAAGACAGAAACCTGAATCATGGTTTGGCAAAATGGGTGGACTTTTGGAAAATGGTATCCATAAAGCTGACCTTATAAACTGGTTCGGTGGTGATCCTTTCGCAGTTTCTGCTGAAGTAGGAAGTTTCTCTGGCGACCCCGATTGGGAAGATTATACGCTTTCGCTAATCAGATATAAGCCACAGGCGGTTGGTGTTCTCAGATGGGGGCCCTTCTTGGGATCAAGAGGCAGTAGAGGAACTATTATTGACGGAACAAAAGGCTCAATGAAACTGGATATGGATTCTGGAAACGTCTATACAAAACTAATGGGTGAAAAGGATTGGACAGAAAATATCCCATCAAATAAAGGACAAGACGGAGTTGTTGCAGAGGAACAGCATTTTATTGATTGCATTGCAGAAGGTAAAAAATGTATCGTTGACGGCAGAGAGGGACGAAAAGCCGTTGAGATAGTTTTAGCAACATATAAATCAGCAAAAGAGAAATCAAAGATTGTTCTGCCAATGAAATAATAGCATTTTGTTTCTATCATTGTGTATAGTGGACAATCAGATTAATCTTTGATGCTGTAAAATTTAGGGACAGGTTTGAAAACCTGTCCTAACAATAAAAATAAATTTAATTTATTTCTCATCCAGAACCTCGCCAACCAATGCCTTGCTTAATTTCCAAGAAATTCTTTGAATAATATGTTATAGGCAAACTCATTCATAGGAAAATGACATTTTTTGCCACCCTGACGCCAAACTTGGTTTGGCGTCAGAGTCTTCCTTATGCCACTTCCCTATGCCATAGTGAAAAAGTCGTAATATTAATCCAAAACTTGTCCGAGTTGACCTATTGCAACACCGGGATGATATTGCTGACCATAGTGTAAGTGTCTTTCGCCAACAACTATCTGTGTTGACATGATTTCAAGAGTTCCTGCTGCATTTGCGGTATCTTCGTCACGCAATGTCCAGAAACCAAAGGGCGGGATTTGACTTCCAATCTGCTTTATGACATTTCCATTTACATCTCGTATAATTCCATTTACAAGTGATGCCTGATCGGTTATATTCAGGATTCTAAAGAAATCATAGCTTCCTGCGATTAGTTCTGGAAAGAATAATCTTCTGCCAGCAGTTCCCATTTCTGGTGCGGCGCCTTGGAATGGAAGGACTTCTGTTTGTAGATGGCAATGTCTTTCACCAACAATATGCTTATCAGACATAATAGTTAAAGATAAATCTTGCTTCGCAGCAACGGGATCAACAGGAACAACCCAATCAGCAAATGGGCGTAATGTTTTCTCGTTAGTCCATAGGGTCTGCCCATTTTGATCTCGTGCCAATGCAAGCAATTTTGCTTCTTCATTGCTGACATTTATGACTTTTACCCAATCGCCCCATGCCCCAGCGGCTATTTGAGCAAAGTATATTTTTGTTGGTATTGGGCTAACGTCAAGTGCCTGCCCTAGCATACCAACAGCAACGCCTTTTATGTCTTCCCCATAATGTAGATGCCTTTCTGATACTATTGGTTGTGTAGAAATCATCTCCATTGTTCCATAGACATTGCCAACTTCACTATCAACAAAACTCCAAAAACATTGCGCTCCGATATTATTGCTGAATTGCTTAACTGTTGTTCCATTTGTATCACGCACTATCACATTAACGGTAGTCTGGTTGATACCTATATTAAGAACTCTGAACCACTCGCCTGTTTGTGGTCGTATTTCAGGAAAAAAAAGTCTTCTTCCGACATTTTTTAGTTCAGGAGCGGCTCCTGGGAACGCTAAAACCTGAGTTTGGTAGTGACAATGTCTTTCTCCAACGATACCTTTATCTGATGAAACAGTCAACGAAAGCTCTTGATTTGTAGAAACAGGATCAATAGGTATAGACCAAGCCTGAAAAGGTCCTAATTGTCTTTCTCCAGACCAGACAGTCTCGCCCTTTTCGTTACGGGCAACAGCCATAATCCTAGCAGTTTCAAAATCAACGTTAATAACTTGAACCCAGTCTTTCCATTCGGCAGATGCGACTTGGGCAAAATATATCTTTGTTGGTGCTGGCATAAAAATCCCTCCAATTAATTATTGACAATTTCCAAATCTTTCTTCCCAGAAACTAATGCCTGCAAGCTGTGTCGGGACGTGGATTATAGTAACGGTATTAGACTGTAAGCCTTTTTCAATGCTAGGTGCAAGTTGTTTTGGATCATCAATAAATATGCCTTCTGCACCAAGCGCCTTGGCAACTTTATCGAATCTGATTTCTCCAAATTCGCAAGCGACATGGCATTCATCACCTTGCCCATCAGCAACTATTCCCCATGCACCATCATGCGCTATAACCGCAACATAGGGTGTCTTAAATCTTAAAGCTGTTTCTATTTCACTAATGTTAAAGCCTGCAGAACCATCTCCGCTGAGTAATAGCAAGGGATATTCAGGTCTAGCCATTTTTAGAGCAACTGCGCCTGATATTCCCCATCCAACCGCACCACTTGCCCCGCATGTGAACCAATGGGAAGGATGACGATCAAATAACATCATGTGCGCCCATCTGCCGATATTTCCGCCATCAAGCAGGAAAGTAACATCTTTATCAAGAGCCTTTTTCACCTCTCGAATTATGCGCAATGATGGCATTGGGCAAACGTCCTCATGGCAGAGACCGTCCCATTTATGTATAAGTTCATCTCTTGCTTTTGCCACTTCTGCAAGCCAGCCTGCGTTGTTTAATTTAGTGATGCCTTTTATCTTTTCGACCATTTGCCCAAGAACAGATCGGGGATCACCAACAATACCAATATCAGGAATTAAAGTGCGATTTATCTCTGATGGCTCAACATCAATTCGGATAACTTTTGCATCTTTTGGAAATGCTGTTGGAAGTCCACATGAAAG
>CAZMCH010000072.1:0-21935 GCA_964564735.1 uncultured bacterium | reverse complement strand
AATCCCCCCTTTTTAAGGGCAACTTACTATAATTCCCCCTTTTCAAGGGGGGATAAAGGGGGGGGTATTAAAAATCCTCCATGTGTATCAACTTAAGAAAAACATAAGGGATTTTTGATGTGAAATCACATTTCATAAGTCCCGAAGGGACGAAATATTTATAGAAACAGCAATCAAAAAAACATAAAAACTCCGAATGGAGTGATATATGAAATATATTGTATAGTTTCTTTATTGCGGTAACGTCTATAATAACAATTTTGAATTGGCAATTGATATAAGCCTATTTTTCTATTCACATTTTTCTTTGCTCAACTCTATATATTATATAGAGATAGTTTTATAGTTTTTTCAAAAATCAAATAATTAAAAAATTTGTGGAAAAATAGGAAAATAAAATCTTCATAAAACTGATTTTTTTGTTGATATTACTCACCAAATAGCACTTTTCCATAAATAAAAAAGCACGATTTTTTTCATCTTAAAAGACTTTATTATCTCTCTTTTTTCTCCTATAGACATCCTATTCGACTATGGCTAAAGTGCATTTTTCGTCTTTTGTATGATATGTTCTTGCATAGCAGAATCTAGATTGACAAAATATGCGCTATAGCCTGCAACTCTAACTGATAGATGACTATATTTTTCTGGCTCTTTTTGCGCAAGCCTTAATATCTTTTCATCAACGATATTACATTCAGCATGTCCGCCACCTAAATCAAAATAAGTTCTTGTTAGATGATCTAGCTTTTCTATGCCATGTTCACCCGATATGGCTGATGGATGAAGATCAAATATTAGTGAAGTTCCCGCAGCTGCAAGCGTTTGATCTATCTTACTGATAGATTTCAGCATTGCAGTAACACCCTTTATATCTCTGCCCTGTTGTGGTGCAAGGCTATTCGCCAATGGCTGTCCTGCTTTGCGACCATCTGCAGATGCGCCTGTTCCTGATCCACCATGAACAGCAATAACGAATGAAAACAAATGGGCATGATATTTTCCGCCTCTGGGATTGCGATATTGCTCAAGCTCATCGCAAAAATGCTTGCATACATCAACAACTATGTTGTCAACGTAATCCTCATCATTGCCGTATTTTGGAACATCATTGAGAAACATCAATCTCAAAGACTCCAGTCCATCAAAATTTGCTCTCATTGCATTGACGACATCCATTAAATCTATGGCTTTTTCTTCGAAAACGAGTTTCTTTATAACCGCAAGCGAATCGCCAACATTAGCCATACCATATCCACAGACACCTGTTGAGTTATACCTTGCCCCTCCAGCAGTTATATCAATTCCTTTTTCAATGCAATCATCTGTTAAAGCAGATAATATTGGCATTGGAAATCTTTCCCGTTGCTCTATCTCTGCTCTGTGCATACCCGGAACATGGCTTCTCATGTCAAAAGTGACTTGTTCTTTATATGCAGACCAAACGTCTTCAAAAGATTTGAATGTTGCGGGATCACCTGTTCTTGCACCATTTTGTCTGCCTGTCATCATGCAGACGCCATCATTAAGGGCATATTCAAGGCATTTTGCAAGATTTACATAATGGTTGACGACTCTTGGATCACACTTCCCGGGGATAGTCACTTCTATACAGCCAATTATTGCATAATCCCTTGCTTCTTCAATGGGTACGCCCTTTTTAACAAGAGCAGGAACAATAACATCATCATTAAACATCTGTGGAAGCCCACGCCTTCTAGCGTTTACTTCTGCAACCCTACGCCAAAACGCTTTGTCAATATTCCTATGATACCTTGCTGAAAGCTGTAAATGCAGATCAAGGCTCTCAACAGCCTCAAGATAGAGGAATGAAATATCGTTGACCGCATCAGAACCATCCGCTTTCTGTCCGCCAATCATTGTATCTTGAACGTCATAGCTTTTCCATATTTTCAAGGCAAAGCACTGCAACAACTCTAGGGCTTCTTCTCTTGTTATTTTGCCATTCTCTATATCTTGTTGATAATATGGATATAGCATTTGATCAATTCTGCCGATTGAATGAGCATTTGGCGGATCTTCTAGCTCAATAAAAAGATGCCCAAACCATAGGGTTTGCAACGCTTCATAAAAATTCCTTGCGGGTTTATAAGGCACTTGCTCACAGACTTCAGCGATTCTTTCTAATTCGCTCCGTCTGCGTGGCTCATCTTCACAAATAGCCATTTCCCTTGCTTTATTTGCATATCGCCTACCAAAATTTCCCATAGCCTCACATATTATTACCATCGCTTTCCAAAATGGCTCTTTCTCGATCTGTTCTGGATCAGTCGGATCCATGTTATCAAGCATAGCTTGGGCATCTGTGCCTATACCGCTAAAGCCCTTTTCTATTATCTTTTGAAATCCAGGGACCGTATGACCAAAAAGCGATCCGGTGGCACGCAATCTTGGGTTTTCTTGCCAAAATCTTGCTACTTCAGCCATCTGTTCTGCATAATAATCCTTTTCATCAATTTCTTCTATCTCATCAGTTTTCATATCGCCATAGATTTCAATCTCATCTATACGGACATTCCCATCAACGCTTTTATCTATATTTATACGCACCCACCTTGCTTTGGTTGGCTCAAATACAAATGATTTTGTCCTACGAACAGGATCACCACAATATTCATAAACACAATCCCATGATTCATAATCAGTTGATATAAGTATCTGAAATTCTGTTGCAGATCTATCATCATAATTTCCTGCGTGTTCACTGCCAAAAACGACTTTTGAGACAGTGTAAATATCGCCCAAATCAATCTCAGCCCATGAAGGTTCACCATTAGAAATCCAGCTATTCTGGTTATTGTATAAACCATCATTTAGATGGGTTATCTGATGAATAGAATGACCCGATAAAACTGATGATGCATTTGCAACTGCATCAGGAAGAAGCGCAAGGTTTTTATAACTTGATTTATCTTTTCTTGGGACACGTTGAGGCTTTGAGAATCCGCCCCATGCACCAAATTCAGGATAATTATGCCCTGCCTGTTGACTGACAGACTGATCCCCAACAATTAATTCCTCGTCAAATATTCGCACCGTCATTTTATTTAAGACATTTGCAAGGGCTTTGGCCCTTCTAATGATAATTGGGTCTGCAGAGGCTTCTCTATATCCCTCCGTTATTAAAATTGCTCTATCAAAGCAAGTTTCACGAGTTCCACTTGGGATTCTTTCCTTTAAGAATAAAATCCGATCAACCTTTTGTATTTCCTCAACTGCTATACCCATCGGTTTCTCCTTTTATTATATTTATTTAGTCATAGATAAAAACAAATAAATTAAATCTATATAAATACAGAGATATGCCTTATTTAACAATTGCCTGATGTCTAATTTTAGCACTATAGATATCTGTATGCAAGGCTTTTTACTAAGTGCGCCTCAAATTTGGATAACTCTGAATAATTAGAATGATAGTCTAGTCATCAGTCTTCTCATTATGACGACAGACAATCTCTAACAATTTAATGATTATATTATAACATTCTAGTTATGAGATGCCTCAAGTGCCAAACTTTCGAAAACACAGGGAATACTCAACGCAAAATAGCAGTTGTATATTATATATATATTTGGTATGTTATTCCTAAATGACAATTTTTGGTAACAGAATTTGGCATACGAAAGGTTAGATAATATGAAGATTATTCAACTTGTTCCGGGTTCTGGAAATGCTTTTTATTGTGAGAATTGCTTTCGGGACACTAATCTAGTTATGGCAATGAGAGGAAAAGGTCACGAAGTTGCGGTTGTGCCTCTTTACCTTCCCATAATGTCTGATAATGAGCATTGCAAGCCTGATGCGCCTATATTCTTTGGTGGAATAAACGTATATCTCCAGCAAAAATCTTCAATTTTTCGAAAAACGCCTCGATGGATAGATAAATTATTTGATTTTCCTGCTTTGTTAAAATGGGTAGGCAAAAAGTCAGGCATGACTAGGGCAGAAGAACTTGGCGATATGACACTTTCTATGTTACTTGGTGAAGAAGGCAATCAAGCAAAAGAGGTCAAAAGGCTTGTAGATTGGCTAGAATTCGAGGGTAAGCCCGATCTGGTGCAATTCTCAAACGCATTACTTATAGGCATGGCTCATGAAATCAAGAAAAGACTTAAAATACCGCTTATTTGTGTTTTGCAGGACGAAGATATTTGGCTTGATGCAATGTCTGCTTCACAGAGCAAGCTATTATATGAAACAATATCAAAGCGTTCAAAAGATATAGATGCATTTATAACCGTTAGCCAATATTATAAAGACTTGATGTGTAATAAACTAGATATTCCTTATGAACGTGTTCATGTCGTATATAATGGTATACGCGCAGAAAACTATTTACAGTCAGATTTACCATCCAATCCTTTTGTTATTGGATTTTTAGAGAGGCAATGCCAAGAAAAAGGGCTAGGTGTCCTTGCAGATTCATTCATAATATTAAAGAAAAACAATCGTATTCCCAATGTCAAATTACGTCTTGCTGGTGGTATGTCGCCGGGTGATGAACCTTATGTTGATAGCATCAAAAAGAAGCTAAAATCTGCAAATGTCATAGATGATGTAGAATTTTTGCCAAATCTTAGTGGAAAATCAAGAACAGATTTTCTAAAATCCCTATCTGTTTTATCTGTTCCAGCAGAGCATAAAGAAGCCTTTGGGGTATATATTACGGAAGCAATGGCTTCAGGAGTTCCAGTCGTTCAGCCAAATCATGGTGCTTTTCCAGAATTGCTTAATATGACAAAAGGTGGTATAATATATGAGCCAAATGAACCTCAATCGCTGGCAAATGCCATTGAATCTTTATTGCTTAATCCTGTTCAAATGCGTGAATTAGGCAATCAAGGCATGAATGCTGTCCGTGAGAAATTCACAATTGAGCTTATGGCAAAGCAGTTTTTGTCAATCATAGAAAATGTCGCAAATAATTATAATTAGCCAAATGGAGTATTTTTATGGAAACTATAAAACTTGTGCTTTTAAGACATGGTGAAAGCGAATGGAACAAAGAAAACAGATTTACTGGATGGACAGATGTTGACCTGAGTGATAAGGGCAAACAGGAAGCCCAACAAGCAGGTGACGTTATGAGAGAAGAAGGATACATCTTTGATGTTGCTTTTACCTCGGTCCTAAAACGGGCTATAAGAACCCTCTGGATCGCATTAGATAAGATGGATTTGATGTGGATACCTATTTATAATTCATGGAGATTAAATGAAAGACATTACGGGGCTTTGCAAGGGCTAAATAAAGCAGAAACCGCAAAGAAATTCAGTGAAGAGCAAGTGCTTATATGGCGACGAAGCTACGACATTCCTCCACCAATACTAGAAAAAACCGATGAACGCTATCCCGGTCATGATCCAAGATATAGAGACCTTGATGAAAAAGACCTTCCACTTACCGAAAGCCTAAAAGATACAGTTGCAAGGTTTCTACCATATTGGCATGAGACTATTGCACCAACAATAAAAACTGGCAAAAGAGCCATCATCGCAGCACATGGAAACAGCCTTAGGGCTTTGGTTATGTATCTTGATAATATGAGTGAAGAAGAAATCGTAAAACTAAATATTCCAACAGGCGTGCCTTTGGTGTATGAACTTGATAAAGACCTAAAGCCGATAAAGCATTATTATCTCGGTGATCAAGAAGCAATCGAAAAGGCAATGCAAAGCGTTGCAAATCAAGGCAAAGCGAAATAATATCATGTCTGCTAGCAAAATACATAAGGCATTGCGCAGATTTGGAAAAAGATTAGGCTTATTATTCAAGACTCCATTAGAATCATTACCCGATGCGCCTAATTTATTTCGCTTATATCGTTCTCATTTAAAAAATCCTGAACTCAAACGCAAGCCCGGAGGCTGGATTTATAGGGATAAGTTTTATCCTGATTATCTTACGATAGGCGGTGCAAGCCATGCTATTTTTAGAACAGCAACCCAATATTGCAGAGGAAATGGTATAGACATCGGCGCTGGTTTTTGGCAATTGCCTAATGCGATTCCCGTTGACATAAAACAAGGACCTGGATTGGGAAAAGCAGTTGAAGATTTTGCTGATGGTTCACTGGATTATGTGTTCAGTTCTCACTGCCTTGAGCATATTGAAGATTGGCAAAATGCTTTATCTCAATGGGTTGATAAGCTACATTCTAACGGAATCTTATTTCTTTATTTGCCACATCCAGAATGTGGTATTTGGCTTCCAAATTCACCTTTTGTTGGTGATGCGCATAAATGGATACCAAATCCAGAAATAGCAAAATCTGCTATTCAAAGTCTTAATTGTGAAATCATTGCCTTTGATGATGGACCGGATGCAATGTATAGCTTTTATGTTTGTGCCAAAAAGATATAATAAAAAATGGAGGAAATATCTATGAGCATCAGTGTTGGTATTGTTGGCTTGGGAATGTTTGGACCTTCGTTTATTGGACATTACAAAAAGCATCCAGATGTCAAGCGTCTTGCACTATGTGACTTAAAATCAGACCGTCTAGCAGAAATGGCTAAACGCTTTGAAATATCCGAGACATATTCAAGCCTTGATGATATATGCAAAAGTGATATTGATGCCTTAGTTATAATTACTCAGCCTTGGCTTCATGTCAGGCAGGCAGTCCAAGCGATGAATTCAGGAAAGCATGTCTATACTGCTGTTCCTGCTGCACAATCCCTTGATGAATGTGATGAGCTTGTAAGGACAGTTGAAAAAACAGGCTTGATCTATATGAATGGTGAAACTAGCTATTTCTATCCTGAAACTGCATTTTGTCGCAAAAAAGCAAAAGAAAACGCATTCGGTCATATAGTATACTGCGAAGGCGAATATTACCACGACATGAGTCATGGTCTTTATGATGTTTCAAAAGGTCGCTGGGGTGCGCAATGGGGATGGGATAAAACGGGTGATGTTCCGATGTATTATCCATCACATTCTTTATGCTTTCCTATTTCCGTAACAGGTGCATATATGACTCATGTATCTGCACAAGGATTTATCTATCCTAATGATGAATGGTATCGCAAAGATACAATATGGAAAAATGAGTTTTCAAATGAGGTTGCACTTTTTAAGATGAGTAACGGCTCAATTGCACGAATCAATGAATTTAGGCGGGTTGGTCATCCGGGGTGTGTCCGATCAACTGTATTTGGAACAGAAGGTAGCTTTGAGCATAATCTTGCAGGGGCAGTATGGGCTGATACACATGGTAGCCAAGTTGTTCAGTTGCCAATGGATCATGAACCTTTGCCAGAACCGCTGGCATCCGATCTTGGCGGTCATGCAGGCTCACATGCCTATTTGGTTCATGAATTTGTTGATTCTGTTAATAGGCAACGTCTGCCCCGTATAAATGTATGGGAAGCGGTTAGATATTGCGCACCGGGCTTTATTGCTCATGAATCCGCTATTAGAGATGGTGAATTGATGAAAATACCAGATTGGGGCGATCCAAAAGTCTAGTTTTTTGGAAATAAATTAAATATTAGTTGTTGTTTTACAGATCAGAAATGGGCTAAAAAATATTTTAAGAATTCTTTATTTACAAAAAGGAGATTAATTAATGGAATTTAAAGGCTCAAAGACTGAAAAGAATTTAATGGGTGCGTTTGCTGGTGAATCACAGGCAAGAAATCGCTATACTTATTTTGCAAGCGAAGCAAGAAAAGCAGGTTTTATCCAGATAGCTGATATTTTTGAAGAAACAGCTAATCAAGAAAAAGAACATGCTAAGAGGTTTTTTAGCTTCTTAAAAGGGGGAGAAGTTGAGATAACCGCTGCTTTTCCAGCTGGCGTTATAGGAACAACAGCAGAGAATTTACAAGCGGCAGCAAATGGTGAAAATTATGAATGGCAAGACCTTTATCCATCGTTTGCTAATACAGCAAGAGAAG
The DNA here is from genome assembly GCA_964564735.1 of uncultured bacterium. Classification (GTDB taxonomy): domain Bacteria; phylum Poribacteria; class DTPJ01; order DTPJ01; family DTPJ01; genus CAZMCH01. The sequence continues at coordinate 14,009 of CAZMCH010000072.1, read as the reverse complement.
AAGGTTTTGAAGCTATCGCAAAGACATTTGAGGCTGTCGTTATTGCAGAAAAACAACATGCAAAACGTTATGAAGGTTTATTAGCCAACGTTAAGAATGATACAGTATTCAAGAAAGATAAACCCGTTGTGTGGAGATGCAGGAATTGCGGTTATTTACACGAAGGAACAGAAGCACCGAAGGCTTGCCCAGCGTGTATACATCCACAAGCACACTTTGAATTGCTTGCAGAAAACTGGTAATAACCATTTTTTATATTTTGTATGGACAGGTTTTATAACCTGTCCATTTTTATTTTCTGTCATCAGTATTTGGCTTGAATAGATCAGATTGAAGCATATCTTGCATTTTTAGGGCGTTTCTTGTAGCATGACCAGCATGACAATTATTAAAAAAGATTAGCAATTCTTCTGTATTATCGGAAATATGCTTGATTTTAGGTATCCAACATCTAAGTTCTTGATCGGAATATAAATAATTATATCTTTCAGAAGAATCTCCGCCATACCAAGCCTTTTTATTTCTACCATGAAATCTTATATATCCAAGATTCGTCGTTGCAATTGCTTTGGAAGGCATAAGTCCGGGCAGATCAGGTTCATCAACAGAACAATATGCAATACCAAGATTTTTGAGAAAATCAAAAGCAGGTTCTTTGTCCCATGATGAATGTCTAAATTCAACAATTAGAGGATATTCCGATAAAGTATCTTTAAACCTATTTAAGTATACTCTATTTTCTTGTGTATTTTTGAAAGATGGCGGAAATTGCGCAAGTATGCCCTTCATTTTGTTAGCTTCAACCAAAGGCTGTATGGCTTCCTCAAATCTATCAAAAACTGATACACTTTCAGGCTTTTCGTGAGTCATACCACCATTAGCCTTAACTGTAAACTGGAAATCAGGAGGGACATTGCTTAACATTTTTTCAAAAGACTGAGGTTTAGGAATAACATAATATGTGGAATTAATCTCAACAATCTTGAAATACTGGGCATAAAAACTCAGCATTTCTCCGCTTTTGATATTTTCAGGATAGAAATTTCCAACCCAATCCTTAAAGCTATATCCAGAAGTTCCTATGTATATTATAGCCATTTTTTGCCTCGATTATCTTTTTTAGCATGAACTATATTGATAGTATTTCAGCTAGATGACAAAGATCGTGATCGACTGGCTTCTTATTAGACCAGATAGCCTCAAGCTTCGTTGGCACAACCTTCCCCTGAATTTCGCCCATCATAACATTGGTCATTCCATCTCTGATAGCTTCCACTGCTGAAGAACCTAATCTACTTGCCAAAATTCTATCTCTTGCAGTAGGCGAACCTCCTCGCTGAATATGCCCCAAAACAGTAACTCTATAATCTAGTCCTGTTTTCTCTTTAACCTTTTCAGCGATCTCGTATGAATTACCCGAATCATCACCTTCGGCAACTATAACGATTGAGCTTTTTTTGCCACGTTCTAATCCGCCCATAAGGATATTACTTAGTTTATCAATATTTGTCTCTATCTCTGGTATTAAGATTGATTCCGCCCCTCCAGCAACGCCAACATCAAGGGCAATAAAACCTGAATCTCGTCCCATTACCTCAATAAAGAAGATTCTTTCATGTGATGATGCTGTATCCCTGATTCTATCGACTGCATCGAGAGCTATATTGATCGCGGTATCATAACCTATAGTGTAGTCTGTTCCAAAGATGTCATTATCTATTGTTCCTGGCACACCAATTACGGATATTCCATACTCTTTATTCAGATCGCTTGCACCACGATAAGTTCCATCTCCCCCTATTGCAACAAGGGCATCAATACCCCATTTTTCCAAGTTTTTAGATGCTTTTTCTCTCCCCTCGAGAGTCCTAAAAGCTTCTGAACGTGCTGTTTTTAGTATTGTTCCACCACGTTGAATAATATTTGATACTGAACTAAGTTCCATTTTTACCATTTCGCCATCTATTAGTCCAGCATAGCCCCTCATAATCCCTATAACTTCAATATTGTAATATATCGCAGTTCGAACAACCGCTCTAATACAAGCGTTCATACCCGGTGCATCTCCTCCGCTTGTTAGAACTCCGATTTTATTAATTTTTGACATATACACCTCTTATTAGATTTGTCTATAAAGCCCAACCACTTTGCCCAAAATTGCTACATCTCTAGCAATAATTGGCTGCATAGAAGAATTTGCTGGTTGTAGCCTGATATGATCACCTTCTTTATAAAACTTTTTGACAGTAGCCTCATCACCTATAAGCGCGACAACAACATCACCTTGTTCTGCAGTCTTTTGCTGGCGAACAATAACATAATCATCATCAAATATACCTGCCTCAATCATGCTATCACCTTTGACTTTTAGCGCAAATGGCTCTTCTGATCTCACCATATCACTTGATATAGTAATTGTCCTTTCAACATTTTGTGTCGCAAGTAGTGGTTCACCAGCAGCAACTCTACCAAGAACAGGAATGCTGATTATATCTGAATAATCACGATGTATAAAATCCATGATTTCAATAGCTCTTGGTTTGGTAGGGTCGCGTCTTATATAGCCTTTTTTCTCTATTGCGATCATGTGATCATAAGCGCCTTTGGATGACATCTTAAACTCATTTGCAATATCCCGCACCGTTGGTGGATAGCCACTTTCTTTGATATATTTGACAATGAAGTCTAATATTTTTTGTTGTTTTGGTGTTAATTTTTTTCGCATTTTTTCAGCCTCTACTTTCTGTTTAATATATTGCTTATTAATTAATATACTGCACACACGTTAAGTTGTCAAGGGAAATTTTACTTCTTTTGTAATGTAAATCTTTTTTTTTTCAAATATACTATTGTTTTTGGGTAATAGCAATAAACGATTTATGATGATGAAAGAGCAAACATAGAAAGATGGCGTTTTCATCAAAGAAGGAATATAGCTTTTATGAAATAATAATGATTGTCAATTTGTTATTTATTATAAGAAATAAACACAGCTATTTATGTCAATGTAGTAGGAAGTGAAAAATTATGAAGACAAAATTTATGATATATTCAATCATTATGCTTTCTGCAATTATTATGTTATCAAATGTGTCTGTAAGATATGCTATGGGAGATGATATTAAGATGAGTGAAATGGGAAATAGAAGACCAGTTAAAGCACCTGAACTAAATGGCGGGACAGGTTGGCTAAATACTGACAGACCAATATATATTGCCAATTTGAAAGGCAAAGTTGTCTTGCTTGATTTTTGGACGTATGCTTGTATCAATTGTATGCACGTAATTCCAGATTTAAAAAAGCTAGAGGCCAGATATCCAGAAGAATTAGTTGTTATAGGTATACATTCCGCAAAATTCACAAATGAGAAGGATTCAGATAATATACGCCAAGCAATATTGAGATATGGTATTGTTCATCCTGTCGTTAATGATTCTGAATTTCGTATATGGCGTAGCTATGGTGTTAAAGCATGGCCTACGTTTGTTGTTATAAATCCTGATGGTTATGTTGCTGGTGCAGTATCAGGAGAAGGAAATTATGATTTACTAGATAAAGTTATATCTGCAATTATAACAGAATATGACAAAGATGGAAAGATAGACAAGACTCCGCTTCGTCTTGCTCTCGAAAAGAATAAAGTTCCTGAAACATTACTATCTTTTCCGGGAAAGGTCATAACAAATAATTTGACTGGCAATGAAGGAAGGCTGTTTATATCGGACTCAAACAATAATAGGATAGTAATTACTGATCTTGATGGAAATGTAAAAGAAATCATCGGTAGCGGAGAAAAGGGAAATCAGGATGGAGATTTTGATAATGTAAGTTTTAATAAGCCTCAAGGGGTGTCGCTTGCTGGTGATCTGCTTTATATTGCTGATACTGAAAATCATCTGATTAGGGTTGCTGATCTGCAGAAAAAGATAGTGAAAACCATAGCAGGGACAGGTCAGCAAGGTAGAGATCATGTTGGTGGAAAATCCTTGCAAACTGACATAAACTCGCCTTGGGATTTAATTGCAATCGATAGCAGAATCTATATCGCAATGGCAGGACATCATCAAATATGGGTCATGGATTTGAAAGATGATATTATTAAGCCTTATGCTGGAAGCGGTCACGAAGGAAGATTAGATGGAAAACTTATGGATGCCCAACTTGCACAACCAAGTGGAATTACAACTGATGGGAAACGGCTTTATATCGCTGATAGCGAAGCAAGCGCAATACGTGCAATTGATCTTGATGAAAACGGAAATGTTGAGACAATAGTAGGGCTTGATTTGTTTGATTATGGTGATGTTGATGGCAAAGGTCGTGAAGTTAGACTACAACATCCATTAGGCGTGCTTTATCATGGGAATAAGCTATATGTTGCTGATACATATAACCATAAAATAAAAATTATTGATCCAATAGAAAAAACATCAAAGACATTTTTGGGAACAGGAAATACAGGCAATACCGATGGAAAGTCACCGAGCTTTTACGAACCAAGTGGACTGGCAATAGTCGGAGAAAGGATGTATATTGCAGATACAAATAATAATCTGATAAGGATTGCCAATTTATCAAACAATTCAGTTGACACACTTACTATTAAAGGTTTAAAAGGCTTATCTGGAGCAACTGGTTTTTCGTCAAAGATGATAATGTTACCACCGAGAAAAGTGCATTTAGGGTCGAAAGGAAATCTTGTTTTGAATATCAAATTTCCACCGGGCTATGATTTTACAGAAGGTGCGCCAATGGATTATGATATTGAAACATGTGAAAAATTAATTATTGATAAAAAAGATCAAAAAAGGACAATTTTAAAGCCCGAAAATACATTGACAATACCTTTTTCTACCTCAGAAATTGGAATTTGTCAGATTAAGCTGAATGTTACGTTTAATTATTGTGATAAAGCAAAGGGAACATGTATAATTGAGTCAATTGGATGGCAAGTGCCTATTGAGATTTCAGATAACGGTAATCCAAGAATTTTTATTGAGTATAAGGTTATGCCAAGAAACTAAAAAATATTCTGTAATTATTTCTACATATATACCCACCTAAATAGTATTGCCATAAAATCATTGGTCTATATCACATCGCCAAGTTTGATAGCCATTAGAATATATTTGAAGTAAAGATAATGATAGTGTATAATTGAATCATTTGGTTTATTTATGGCTTCTAGTCAATCCTCTGCCAAAAAAGCAAATTATTAATAAGTTTCATTGCTATTGGTTGACCAGATTAATTTTTTGGGAATAGAACGCTGATGAAACGGATTAAGCGGATTTATTCGTAATAAGTGATGCGTAATTTGAGCAAGGCGAAAAATCTCTTTTTAACTGAAAAAAATGCCTAAAACAGAAAAAACACAGGAAAAACCAAGTCTTATTCGATCTGCAGGCACAATAAGCATCGCTGTTATGTTCTCACGTATTCTTGGTGTTGTGCGGGATTCTGTCCTTGCATATTTATTGCCTGCCAAAACAGGTCTTGATGCTTTTTATGCGGCATTTCGTATTCCTAATCTTCTGCGGGATATGTTTGCGGAAAGCGTTCTAAGCAATGCCTTTGTTCCAACATTTATTGAGGCAGAGACGAAATCAGGCAAGGATTCTTCATGGAGATTAGCCAACTTAGTATTTAATATTACAACAATTATTCTTTTGGTGATCACTGTTATTGGGATCGTATTTACCCCACAGATAGTTGATTTAGTTTTTATGGGGAAGGGCTTTGATACACCTTTGCCAGAAGATTCCAGTTTTGGTTTTTCTAATAAGCGGGATTTGACAATATATCTCACAAGGGTAATGTTTCCTTTTTTGATTCTTGTATCGCTTTCTGCAATAGCAATGGGCTTACTTAACAGCAAAAGACACTTTGCAATACCCGCCCTAGCACCATCGTTTTTTAATATTGGGTCTGTCATTGTTGGCGTTATCGGATATTACACATTCCCAAAACTAGGTCAACATCCATCTGTTGGGATGGCTGTCGGAGTTCTTGCTGGTGGACTCTTGCAGTTCCTTGTGCAAACGCCGTCAATGTATAAAATCGGATTTAGATATAAACCAATTATCAGTTTTGGCGATCTATATTTAAGGCAGATATTTAGATTAATTGGACCTGCGGTCTTAAGTTCCGCTATAGTGGAAATAAGCGTCCTGATAAATTCCTTTTATGCTTCTCATGGCGAAGGTTGGATTACATGGTTAACTTTATCATTCAGGATAATGTATTTTCCAATAGGCGCGCTTGGGGTTGCTATTTCAACTGCTGCATTACCCACTTTGTCAGATGCAACATCGCAGAATGATCTGGATAAATACAGGTCAACGATGGCACATGCTCTAAAGCTGATGTTTATACTTGCTATACCAGCTTCGGCAGGCTTGATGGCTCTTAGCCAACCAATAATCGCCTTGCTTTTTGAGAGGGGCGAGTTTACAAGATATGATACGATTCAGGCTGGAGGGGCTTTATTTTGTTATGCTTTTGGCTTATGTGGATATTCAGGGGTCAAAGTTGCAACAAGCGGATTTTATGCTCTCAAAGATATGCGAACTCCCGCAATCATAAGCATATTTACAATAACAATTAATGTTATTTCCAATTATATATTGATATTCCGTCTTGGGTTTGATCACCGTTCTTTGGCTATATCAACCGCATTTACTATCACTTTGAATTTTTTATTAACACTTGGGCTTCTATGGAGACGTGTTAGGAATTTTGGGTTAGCAAGCACAATATCTGTTCTTCTTAAATCCCTGATTTCATCTGCTTTTATGGGCTTTTCGGCTTATTTGACTTTTAAGTACTCTTTAAGTTTTTTTGGTAATACTATTTCCCTTATAATTTCAATGATAGTCGCTATTATAATATTATGTTTTGCCTATTGGTTATTAAAAATCAAAGAGTTTAATCAAATCATCAATGCAATAATAACAAAAATCAAAAGATAAATCTTGTTTAAGGAGTATATAAATTTTTAGTTACTATGCCAGATAAAAAATATCAATATGTTTTATTAATTTCTATCATATTATTCATCATAAACCAAGCCAACGCATCTATCCTAAACATTGCAGTTAACGATCTTGACGGTAAACCCGCTGGTGGGGTTGTATTTCAAATATTCAAAGGGGAAATAAGCATTGATGATAATGCTCTACCAATCATATTAGGTGATGTCAAAGATGGTATGGACAATGATGGAGATGGTCAGATAGATGAACCGTCAGAAGACCTGTTAGGATATGCGACTTTTCCCAATGGAAAACTCCAGCTAAATCTTCCAGATGGACTATATACCCTTGTTGGATTCTCTCAGACAAAGCACTTCCTTTTTGTCGCAAAAGCATCTGTTCCGAGTTCGGTAACAATAAATGCCACTGATGCTGTTCCGGTTAATATAAGCTGTCGTGCTTCTGATGGTTCGCCTATAAAGACAGCAGAAGTCTTTTTTCGCCCTACAAAACGTTCAAGGGCTAGTATCGGCTATTCTGATAATAACGGACAAATAAAGGCTTATGTCTCTCCCGGTGAATATAACATAGTCCTATGGGCTGTTAGTGGTCAGGGACCTCATTATTTAGTTTTACCGAATTTTGTCGTATCCAAGCCCGAAAAAAACGTTGCGCTTCATGTTGCAGATATGCCAACAACTGTATTAAGATTTGAACTTCCAAAAAACTATGCAGTCGCAATGTTTGAGGTTCTGGAAAGCACATACACAATAGAGTATTCAGAAGGTTTAGAGCCAGAAGTTGGCTATGACGTCGCATATACTGACTTTTATTTTAGCATAACCGAAAAAATACCATTTACTTTATCGGCAAATATTAATTATAACTTCAATATGAGCTTTGCATTAACATTTGGGAAGGGATTGATATATGCCTATGAGATAAGACCATCAGTTCATCTCTTAACCCCAGGCGAAATGCGTGTTGGAACAACAGAAACTGAAAAATTCAGCCTTCATATAGCTACTGATCAAAGTGCTGTAACCCCAATTTATCATCCTGGGGACAATATAAAGCTATTTTATCATTTCATTGATAGCAAAGGTAACACATTAAGTCGTATACTTAATTACACAGGCGCTAGAAATGTTTTTCCTATGGTTACCATCTGGGATCCAAATGGAACACCCATTGCTAATAATATTGGCACATTTATTTTTGATGAGTTTGAATTCACACTTCCAAAATCTTCCATAGCAGGTGATTATAAAGCAGAAATAAGCCTTGACGCTGGATTATATGGGATCATAGAAGGTAATCTCGCTTTCAGAGTCCAACCTATTGTTGATAACGAGCCTCCCATAATTGAATTAGGCACAATTCCAGAGCAAATTGAGGCTGGCGAACAGATAAAAGTTTCCGCAAAGATTACAGACAAACTAAGCGAAATTAAAGCATCGCCAATATTCCGTATATCAAATGATTACGGCAATTCATGGATTGACTTTCAAATGCTGTCATCAGACAAGAAAAATTACCAAACAAACATTCCATCAAGTATTGTTCTTTTTGGAAATATGAATTGGCAGATCATAGCTGAGGATAGTTCAGATAATAAAGAAACTATTTCAGGCATAATCAATGTTGTTGATACAGCCAAACCAATCATAAAGCATGACATAATATCAAAGGCTGAACTTGGTTTAGATTTACAAATAAATGCAGAAATTACAGATAATTCAGCAATAAAAGAGGCTATGCTTTTCTATATTCTGCCGAATAATCAAACAAAATCTATTATAATGAGCAAAACTAGCCAATCACAATATTCTGCATTAATAGATCGCCATGATGTAATTGATGGCATAATCTATTACATCAGTGTAGCAGACCTTGCTGAAAATAGAACATTTATGCCATCGGAACTGGATTCACCAAAACCAGCAAAAATATCTGTTCAAGATACATTACCTCCATTGATCGATCATAACCCTGTAAAATTAGCCATTGCTGAAGTTCCCTTAATAATAGAGGCGATAATAACTGATAATAGCAATTATGTTGAAGCAATACTTTACTATAAAAATGAGATAAATAGCAATTATAAGTCTGTAAAGATGAATAATCAGGGCGGATTTCATTTTGCCGAAATTCCAATAGATGATGTCATTATCGGAAAATTGAATTATCATATATCTGCACAAGATTTACCAGATCAATCAGGCAAAAATAGATCATCACAAAGCCCAATAACAGGAGATTATTCAATTGATGTAATTTCTGCATTAAAAGGCGATTTGGCAGATATAGAGATATTTCCAATATCAACAAGCACAAACCCAATTATTATAGGTGCTGGTGATAGGCTCAAGTTTTCTGCAATAGGGAAAACAGATTCTAATGATCCGATACCTGTTGATGTTGTTTGGGTTTCAACTGATGGCGTGGGGTATATTTCTCAGGACGGTTCTTTTTTAGCAGCAGGAAAAATTATCGGTGATGGAAAAGGAAAAATAATAGCAACCTCCATAAATAACAATATCGCACAAGCAGAAGCATGGGTTCAAATAGTGCCAAAACAGCCTTCATATATTAAACTAAATCCAATTTCCGTTATTGCCATTGCAGGCGATCAAATGACTTTTTCTGCATCAATAACAGATATTTACAATAATTCCATACAGGCAGAAATAAAATGGCGACTCGATTCTAGTGATGGGATTGGTGATATAACCACAACGAAAGAGAATCAATGTATATTAGCATTTCGCAAAACGGGAAAGGGAAAGTTAATAGCAGAATATAATGAATTAAGCGCAATCAGTGATATAACAGTTATATCATCAAAATTAAGCAGAATTACAATTGCAGAAATTAACAACGCCAAATCTCCTTTTGTTATTAAAGCAGGCAATTCATTACAATTTGTCGCATCTGGGTTTGATTCTTTTGGAAATAAAGTCCGTATTTTACCTTCATGGTCAGTTATAGGAAATATCGGGAAAATAGATTCTGATGGAAAATTTATCGGTGGCATTGCTGGAAAGGGAAAGATAATGGCTACCGTAGCAAACATATCTGCTTTGTTAGATATAGAAGTTACTACTGGAGAACTCGCCTATGTTTCTGTAAGTCCATATACCGCATATATTCCAGTAACAACGAGCAAATATAAGTCAACTCAACAATTTACTGCGATTGGTCGTGATGTTGCTGGTAATATAGTGCAACTCAAATCTGTATCATGGTCAACCGACGAATCAGCAGGAACCATTACAAAAGATGGTTTATTTACAGCTATCACAGACCCAGGAGTCCGTATCGGTGAAGTTATAACAAATGGGACGATTTATGCTAATGGTGTCTCACCAACAGGCAAAGTCATTCAGGGAACAGGCTATATTGTAATTCAGAGATTACCGACTAGCCTTTTGACATCCATAAGGGTTTTTATACAGGGAACTAGCGGAAGTTTACCAAAAATATCAACAGCAACAGGAAAATCAATACAATTTGAGGCGACAGGAAACGATATTGCAGGACGAGATATATCAATCAATCCAACTTGGTCTGTAATTGGTGGTATTGGCAATATAGACGTAAATGGGAAATTTACCGCAACAAAATCGGGTTCTGGCTTTGTTATTGCAACTGCTGGCGGATATAATGGGCAGATCGCTGTTGATGTTACCACAGGTTCGCTAAACTCAATAAAGATTAAGCCTGACTTTTTATATCTGACATCAGGCATAAAACAATCTATTTCTGTTATAGGCTATGATCTTTATGAAAATATTGTTCCTATTGATAATGTCAAATGGTCTTCAGATAATAATTCAATAAAAATAACGCCAAAGGGCAATTCATGCGAAGTTGAGTTAATATCAAATCCACAAGAATCATCTGGAATTATATCCGCAGTAGTTGGTGATCTTATAGCCTATGCCAATATATTTATGCCAATATCGGATGTCAAAATAAATACAGAAGATTCTATTTCATCATCAAATAATCCATATTATTTTAAGATTACACCAGAACTTATAACACTTAAATTAGGATCAAACTATAAATTTTCTGCCCAAGCCGTAGATGTTTTTGGTAATGTTTTTCAGTCAGAAAATCTGTTTTGGAGTGTTACTGGAAATATCGGAAATATCGACCAATCAGGAGTTTTTTCTGCTAAACAGACAGATAATAATCGCTTAGGGCAAATTATAGTAACAGATGGCAAGGTTTATGGAATGGCAAAAGTTATGGTTGTATCCGATACGCCAAAGGCAGATGATATAATCATTATACCCGATAGTGTAAATTTATCTGCTGGTAAAAATCAGGTATTTATAATGCTTATTTCATATAAAGATGATAACGGTGGTCGATATGCCTTGTCATCAGCAATTCCATCTTGGCGTGTTATCGGCAATATAGGCAAAATTGACAGCATGGGGAAATTTACATCAAGTAATACTGGTGATGGCTTTATTGAGGCATCTCTTAATAGCATAACAAAAAGCATTTCTACAAAGGTATCTTTTGGCAATATAAAAAATATAGAGATCAGCCCATCAGTAATATCGCTTAAATCCTCTGATGAACAGAAATTAGGGCTAACAGCTATTGATGAGATGGGAAATAGACAAACTTTAGAATGTAAATCGCCTGATTGCTTAATACAAATATCATCTGGTTTAGGCGTGGTTTCACAAAATAGCGTCTTTTCTGCACAAAATATCGGTTCTGGTTATATGCTGATCTCAAAATCTGATGTTTTTGGAAAAGCGAATATCTCAATAATCCAAAATAATGTTAGAGAAATAAGAATTAATCCCGATAATCAGACAGTATCAGCGGGAGGTTCTATAAAATTTTCTGCAATCGGTAGAGATTCCTTTGGCAATATAATTTCAATAAATCCAATATGGGAATCAGATATAGGGCTTATAGGCTCAGATGGTTCTTTTGTTGCAAATAAGGTCGGTTCAGGCAAAGTTTATGCTAGATTTGGTGGGTTATCTGCATCATCAAATATCAGTGTTGTTCCTGATTCACCGTCATTTATCTTGATTGATCCGCCATTGGTATCAATATCATCTCAAACAGCAGAAAGACGACAATTTAAGGCTATTTTTGAGGATATTTGGGGCAATATCATTAACATATCAAACGCAGAAATTAGATGGAGTGTAACAGATGGTATCGGGACGATAGACTCTAATACAGGCGTTTTTATTAACATCACAGGCTTAACAGAATCAAGGACAGGCTATATAAATATTGTAGCTAGATTCAATATCGGAACACCAAACGAATTTTCATTGACAGGCAGATCGGCAGTCATAATTCAGCCAAATATAAAGCCATTAACATCAATAACCGTAACGCCTAATCCTGTAAATGTCATAAAGGGCGATACTCAGAAATTCACAGCAACAGGCAAAAATGATGATGGTTTGGATATGGAATTCAAATCTCAATGGCGATTGATTAATATGGATTCTGGTGTTGAAAAACAAGATGTAATATCTGCTGATGGTATTCTAAAAACAACTCCAGATATGCAAATAGGATCAAAATGGAGGATAATCGCTTCTGCTCAAAATACTGAAGGAAAAACAATACAAAGCGAAGCTATTGTTAATATTATTACTGGTCCCTTGCAGACAATAGAAATTACATGCGAGAATGATAATTGTAGCAAACCTATCGAATCTGGAAAAGCAATTGATTTGACAGCCATAGGTTATGATAGCTTCCGAAATGTGATAGATATATCCCCAAGCTGGAAAATAAGCAATCCAATCGGCACAATTAGCGGAACAAAGAATAAGGCGACATTTGTTGCGGGTGCTATCGGATCAGGTGAAATAATAGCGCAAAGTTCAGGTAAAGAAGGGAAATTGCCTGTTAATGTCATTCAAGGCAAGTTGACAAGGATTCAAATATTCACAGAACCACTACAGACAGATAGCAATATCGGATCACAAAATATGCCATTGATTGCTAAAGCTGGCTCTGTTGTTATATTTAAGGCTATTGGCTATGATTCAGATGTTGATGTTTTTGGAAAAACCAAGCCTGTAAATACGATTAATATCAAGCCTGTTTGGTCTGTAAATACAAAGGGATTAGGAACGATAACAAGCGATGGTCGATTTATCGGCAATGAGGCTATAATCGGAACAATAGAAGCGAAAGACAGCAATATATCATCAGTCTTTTATATAAAGGTGATCCCTGGAGAACTCGCTTCCATTAGAGTTACACCTTCAACGTTGTCTATTATCTCTGAAAAAGATAAAGAGCAGAAATTTACTGCTATTGGCTATGATCGATATGGTAATCAGATTACAGATATTAAGCCTGTTTGGCAAGTTATCGGTGGAATTGGTGAGATTGACGAAAACGGTCTTTTAAGAGTAATTTATTTGCCTAATGAGGAAAATAAAATTTCTGGAAAAGTAATTGCGTCTTTTCAAAATATTGAAGGCAATGCTGATGTAACAATAGTGTCTGAACTTGGTGATTTGTCAAGATTGCAGATAAATATTGAACCATCAATTATTGAGGCTGGTGGAAAGGCAAATTGTATCGTAAAGGGCTTTGACAGCACAGGCAATCCAATAACAGAGCTTTCGGGATTGAATATTAGTATAGCATCGTGGCTTGGAACGCTTACGCTTTCAAATATACCAAATATCTGGATACTTCAGGCAGTTGAAAAATTGCCAGACAATAGACAAGGTTTGGTTAGTATATCGATAAACCAAATTACTGCAGAAGCGCAATTTTCTCTTGTTCCTGCATCATTAAGCAAAATTGCTATTGAGCCATCAAGCGTAAATATTAGATCAGGTGAACAAGCCAATTTTAATGCTTCTGGATTTGATGTATATGGAAATTCCCGCCAACTGCAATCTGTGGAATGGGCATTATTAGGTGGTGTAGGTGAGATAAAGGTAAATTCTAATCTAACCCAAGAATGTTTATTTCAAGCGACAATTTCGGGTAAAGGTCAGTTAATCGCAAATTCT
>CAZMCH010000071.1:0-22033 GCA_964564735.1 uncultured bacterium | reverse complement strand
TTGACCTTTATGCCTGTGTCCGTCCTGTTAATTATATAGACGGCGTTCCGGCACCTGTTAAAGAACCTGAAAAACTTGATATTGTTATATTCCGAGAAAATACTGAGGACGTTTACGCAGGTGTTGAATGGTCGGCAGGAACAGCGGAAGCAGAAAAAGTCATCTCTTTCCTGAATAGCAATTTCAATAGCAAAATAAGGGAAGGCTCCGGAATCGGTATTAAGCCTATGAGTGCATATGCAACAAAAAGACTTGTCCGAATGGCGATACAATATGCGATTGATCATAATCGTAAAAGCGTTACTCTTGTCCATAAAGGTAACATTATGAAATTTACTGAAGGTGCATTCAAAAATTGGGGCTATGAATTAGCAAAAGAGGAATTTGCCGATAAAACAATCACAGAAGCCGAAATTGAAAAAGGGAATGACCCTTCGGGCAAGATAATCATAAAAGATAGAATTGCAGACAGCATGTTTCAACAAGTTCTTATCCGTCCTGATGAGTATGATGTTGTTGTTACTCCGAATCTCAATGGTGATTATCTTTCCGATGCCTGTGCTGCACAGGTTGGCGGACTTGGAATAGCTCCTGGGGCTAATATTGGTGATGGTGTTGCAGTCTTTGAAGCAACGCATGGAACAGCCCCAAAATATGCAGGGAAAGATATGGTCAACCCCGGTTCGTTGATACTCTCTGCGGTGATGATGCTTGAGTATATGGGATGGAATGAAGCTGGAAAGATGATAACCGATGCTCTTGCAAAGACTGTTTCCCAGAAACGTGTTACTTATGACTTTGAACGTCAAATGGAAGGCGCAACCAAGCTATCAACCTCCCAATTTGCTTCTGCAATCATTGAGAATATGTAATATAATTGTGCATTACCACTTTATGTTATATTTCAACTGGCATTTGGTATAATAAGTGAAAAGTGAAAGCGAGAGTATGTCAAAATAAAACTTATTGCTAATTACGTATTTCATTATAAATATTACAAAATAGCTCAGCGAAAATCTCCCAAATTTTTTAATTTGCAATCTTTATTAACAAATAATTAACCTGATACTTAGCATAGATTAACATAGGTATAATATTATAAGAGTTGTCTGAGGTTCACTCTCTCCAATACAAAGCATGTGCATAAATCAGACTTGTAACCCAATTCTTATGGTTGGAAATTGGGTTACAGTTTTTCTATTGTCTAGGAAATTATATTTTTGTATAATACAAGAAAGCCCTTCATTGCATACAGACTCCATGTGATAAGCAGGTTCATCCATCGCGTTGTTATGGAATGAGTAAAACTCATTCATAAAAGAGTAACATTTCGCTGTAATTTTGAGCGAAGTGAAAAATCCTATTTATTTATCCACTGATAGTTCTAAAAAGTGTTTATAAGTCAATATTGGTCAGTATTTGCGTCAACTGGTCAAATAAAAATACTCGGCATAAAGCATCAATGTCATTCCCGCGAGGTTGGGAATCCAGAGAAATGAGCTTTAAAAACTGGATTCCTGCTTGCTCAGGAATAACAATTGTTGAGCATTTTCATTTGCACATACCGTTTCAGCCCATATACTAATTGGGTCTAACTGATTTCTAAAATTATCAGGAACCAATAAGTTTTTAACCAAAGCTGTATTTCTGCTAAGTGAAAGATTTATATCAAGGAGAATCACATGCTAAGAAAGGTTTTTATCATAATACTGATTGCTTTATTAAATGCCACATACTTACAGGCAGAAGAATCAAAGGGTCAAGAGGAAGCAAAAAAAGTATATGTAATGGAACCCATTATTGTAGAAATGGATCGCACGCTTGAATTAATGGCATACCCACTTTCTGAATCACCCGGTCTGGAACTTTCAACCTCAATTATCAATCAGTCTGAGATTGAACATCAAGGGGCAGAAAATCTAGTAGAATCAATGCAGTATGTTCCGGGTGCATGGATTGAGACTCGTGGGCGCAAAGTTAAGCAATTCTTTTCAGTTCGTGGGCAAAAATATCCATATCCTGAATATGCTTTAGATGGTGCATGGCAAAGAGAGTTTTATGAACTTCCATATTTCTTTTCATCATCAGATATTGAGAAAATAGAGATTATTCGATCAAGTTCGGCTCTTCTGACAGGACTATCTGGACTTTCGGGTGTTATTAATATTGTCCCAAAAGAATATGAAAAACCAGAAACCAAAAGCGAGATGGAATATGGGACTTTTGATACCTATCGTTTTCATGTATCTCATGGCTCCAAAATTAATAATGTATCCTATGCTATCGGATTAGGTTCGTATCATACAGAGGGACCAGAAGATAAATATTCCACCGAAAATATCTCTAATTTCTATGGTAATATAAAATGGCATCCAATAAATAGCTTATCTGTCAAGACAGAGCTTTTTCATTTATACGGCATGAGGCAATTAACAAAAGCTGAACCACCCGCAGACCTCAACCTTCAGAATGCTATTGAAAGATTTGATCCAATTAACACAACGATAGTTAATTCTAATATAAACTTTCATCCAAATAGAAAATCTGCCACAAATCTGTTAATATATTATAGCAATAGAAATGATACCTATATAGTTGAGACGAAAACACCTTATACAACCACTGACGAGTTGGATTTTGAATGGGGCGCAAATCTAATTCAATCCCTGCTAATTTCTAGCAATAATGTATTAAGATTCGGCGGGATTTATAATCATTGGGTAGCCCCTAACGGAAAGAGATTCTATGTCGGTAGAAGATGCGATCTTGAGACTTATTCAGCAGTTTTAGTCGACGAACAGAAAATTGGAAAATTAAATCTAAATGCTGGATTGCGATGGCATAAGAATTATGTAAAAGATTATGGAGCATTTAACATAGAGGGAAGCTCAGGTAAATTCAAGGAAGTAGCTCAAATAGAAGATCAATGGGAACCATCAATATTCAATGGAAGTATTGGCGCCTCGTATCTTATCTTGCAAAATTTATCTATAAATCTTAACTTGGCTTCTGGTTATATTCAGCCAAGAGTCGGCACTTTGGACGAAAACCTTGAACCTCCCAAAAACGAAATGCGAAACAAACTAGATTTAGGATTCAGAATAGCAGATCAAAAAATTGGCAGTATATCATTGGTCGGTTTTGCTACTCAGCAGAAAGATGCAATTGATCTTAGTGGTAAAACAAAGGAAGTAAATGGTCGTGTCATGGAATTATATATGAATCGGAAAAAAGATCAGATTGGCTTGGAATTGGATGTGCAATCTGCCCCAATATTAGACATTGCTGAACCATTTTTCAATTTTACTGCAATGAGACCACGTTCAGAATCAGAAAGAAAGATGGAATTAGATGAGGAAACTCCACAATATATAATGAATTGCGGAATATATACCGCAAATTCAAATGTTGGCTTTAATATCTTTTGGAAATATGTTTCATCTTACCAAAGCACAAGATTTCTTCCAAGTGTGAAAAATCAGCCTCTAATTCCAGAACCTCTCGGTAATTATCATTGCTTAAACGTTGTTGTCGGTTGGTCATTTGGCAAAAACCAGCAAACAAAAGCTTATGTTGAGGTAAGAAATGTATTAGACAAAAAGTTTTTGACTGTAATAGGCTATCCTGATTTTGGCAGAACAATAACTGTTGGCATAATGCGGAAGCAATTATAGCAAGGCACTAAACAAGCGGGTATAGAATATGCTTATTTTAATAATTAAAGAAATGATACATAGAAAGCTGAGTTTTTTTCTCAGTCTATTGGCAATTATAACTGCTGTTGCGCTATTCATATCTTTTTTTACTGCTGGTCAAGCATCAAAACGGGAGACTGTCAAATTGATGCTTACTATGGGATTTAACCTGCGTATTATCCCAAAGCAGACTGACATGGATAAATTTTGGCTGACAGGTTTCTCCGATTATACTATGCCAGAGAATTATATTGATGTCCTCGCTAATACGAGGAATATCTCTTATAATCACATAACAGCTATACTCCATAAAAAAATATCTTGGAGTAATAAAGATATAATATTAACTGGGCTTTCACCGGAAGCCATCCGATCTGATAGGCAGAATCCGATGGCGTTTTTAATTAGCCCTGGGTCGGTATATGTTGGATTTGAAATAGCGAAAAATATGGAAATAAAAAAAGGTGATGTGATAGACATTTTGGGCAAAACTTTTAAGGTAGAGAAATGCCTTGCTGAAAGTGGAAGCGACGATGATATACGCATATATGGCAATTTAGGTGAAATACAGAATGTCTTAAACATGAAAGGCAAAATCAATGAGATAAAAGCATTGGAATGTCTATGCCTAATTAAGCCAGGGGAAGAACCTGTTGATGTTTTGAGGAGGCAGGTAGAAAAGCTGATTCCAGAGGCGAAAGTAATTCTGATCCGCTCTCTTGCAGATACGCGCCAAAAGCAAAGAGCTATGGCGGATAAGTATTTTTCATTGATTTTGCCGATAGTATTGGTGGTTTGTGCAGTATGGATATGTGTATTGGCAATAATAAACGTTCGTGATAGAAAGCAGGAAATTGGCATAATGCGAGCTATAGGCTATGGTTCTGGCAAAATTGCAATTCTATTTTTAGGCAAAGCTATATTAATAGGATTTATAGGGTCTGCAATAGGATTTGCTGTTGGCACTGGACTCGCCATGAAGTTTGGCCCTGAGATATTTAAAATAACAGCAAATACGATTAAACCATCATATATTATGCTTTTATGGTCAATTCTCTCTGCTCCGTTATTTTCTGCAATTTCAAGCTTTATTCCAACAATGCTTGCAATAACTCAGGACCCTGCTGATACTCTAAAGGAGGGATAATAATGATATACATAGATGACGTTAGCAAAATATATAAAACCAAATTTAATGAAGTTAAAGCCCTTGATAATGTTAATCTGAAGATTAATGATGGGGAATTCATTGTTATACGAGGGGCAAGTGGCAGTGGTAAGACAACATTATTGCTGACTATTGGAGGAATGCTCAGACCGACCAAAGGCAAGATTATTATAGGCGATAGCGATATTTACACGATGAGAATAAGAGAAAGGGCAAATTTAAGGGCGAAAAACATAGGATTTATCTTTCAGATGTTTCATCTTGTGCCATATCTAAACGTCATCGAAAATGTTCTTCTACCTTCAAAAACTGGATTAAATAAATTGACAAAAGAAGATGCAATGGAACTTATAAGACGTTTGCATCTCTTAGGACGAGAACACCACAAACCATCAGAGCTTAGCGCCGGAGAGAAACAGCGCACAGCCATAGCAAGAGCCTTACTTAATCAACCGAAGATCATATTGGCAGATGAACCCACAGGAAACCTTGATCCAGATAATGCTGGTGATGTTATAGGTTACCTATCAGAATTTCATAAAAATGGTGGAACTGTGGTTGTTGTGACGCATGGTGTCATTGCGGATCAATATGCAGACCGTATTATTAATCTAAAAGACGGGCAAATTGGTTAGAAAACTCAAGGGAAAATCAAATATTCATTAAGGGGTATATTTTATGATTGGGAAAGATAAATCTTCAATATTTTTATTTTTTTGGGCATTTTTTGCCACAAGCATTATACTACTTTTGCTTTCCTTTCAGTGTCTTGCCCAGCAAAATATTCCGTTCCAGAATTATGATTGGCCTATGTGGCGATATGATGCTAATCGCAGTGCATCCTCACCACAAGAACTACCAGATAAGCTTTACCTGCAATGGATTCGTGAATATCCGCAACTCAAGCAAGCATGGGAAGACCCACTCAATCAGGATTTAATGCAATTTGATAAAGTATATGAGCCAGTGGTTTTGGGCAAAACACTTTTCGTTGGTTCTAGCATAAATGATAGATTAAATGCTATTGATACCGAAACAGGAAAAGAAAAATGGGTATTTTATGCTGATGGTCCTATACGATTTTCACCGATTGCCCATAAAGACAGAATATATTTCGTTAGCGATGATGGGTATCTATATTGCCTAAAAGCCGAAGATGGAACGCTTGTATGGAAATTTCGTGGCGGTCCTAATGATAGAAGAATATTAGGAAATGAACGTCTAATCTCTACTTGGCCCGCTCGTGGCGGTCTTGTTTTGAAGGATGATTTCATATATTTTGCGTCTGGAATCTGGCCATTTATGGGTGTTTATATATATGCTATTGAGGCTACAAGCGGGAATGTTATCTGGGCTAATGACAGCACAGGTTCTATTTATATGCTTCAGCCACATAACTCTCCATCTTATGCTGGCGTTGCCCCACAGGGGGCGCTTGTTGTTTCTGGTGACAAGCTGTTAGTTCCATGTGGTCGTTCAGTTCCTGCTTGCTTTGACTTACGGACAGGGGAATTGCTTTATTACCATCTGGCAGAAAATAACAAGACCGGTGGAGCATTCGTATGCGCCCAAAATAATTTCTTCATTAATTATCATCGGGATTTTGTAACTAGCATTTATGATCTTACTAAAGGTGAATCTGCAATTCCAAGATTTGGGAAAATTCCAGTAATGACGCAAAGTGAGATTTTTTGCATGGGAAATCCTATCATCGCTTTTGATTTTGCTAATATTAGGCAAGTAGAATATGAAAAGGAAGTTAAGGATAGCACAACTAAGGAAATCAAAAAAGTCAAAAGTCTGAAATGGGTCATGGATGAACTTTGGGAATGTGATGTTGATTCCTCTGGTGATCTGATCAAAGCGGGAAGTAAGCTCTATGCTGGTGGCAAAAATGCTATATATGCAATTGACATACCCACCGGAAAAAAAGAACCTAAAGTATTATGGAAAAATGATATAAAGGGAA
Organism: uncultured bacterium; assembly: GCA_964564735.1. GTDB lineage: Bacteria > Poribacteria > DTPJ01 > DTPJ01 > DTPJ01 > CAZMCH01. The sequence goes on along the minus strand of CAZMCH010000071.1, from coordinate 15,201 downwards.
CTGTTGGGAGAATAATAGCAGGAGATGGCAAATTATTCGTGGTTACTGTTGAGGGAAATATCTATGCTTTTAGCCATAAAAAATCTGAACCCAAAGTATACGTCTATAATGCGGTAAATAATCCAGTTTCGGAAATCGCTTCTGAAAAAGCCGAATCTATCCTGAATACTACTGGCATTAAGGATGGATATTGCCTTGCTTATGGTCTAAAAGATGGGCAGCTGTTACAAGCACTTGCCGATAAGTCTGAATTGCAGATTATAGGGATAGACTCGGATCCAGATAAAGTTGAGCAACTTCGGAAAATATTTGATCACTCTGGCATTTACGGAAAAAGGATAAGTATTCAAGTTGGTAACCCTCTTACATTTGAAGCCCCTCCATATATTGCGTCATTGACGATCTTTGAGGATGCTGAATCAGCTAGTTATATAAATGATGAATCTTTCATAAAAAAACTCTATCATAATACCCGTCCCTACGGCGGAATTGTCTGTTTTTCATCAGACAAAGATGGGCTACTCAACATTAAGCAGAATATCCAGAAAGCTGATATGCCAAAAGCAATTTTGCGTGAATCCAATGGATTTTTGCTTTTAGTCAAAGATGGTTCTCTACCGGGTTCTGGTGACTGGACACATCAATACGGAGATATTGCCAATACAGTAAAATCTGATGATCAATTGGTAAAACTCCCATTGGGAATACTCTGGTTTGGTGGAAGCCCTAATACTGATGTCTTGCCTAGACATGGGCATGGTCCTCCAGAGCAAGTTATAGGGGGAAGATTATTCATTGAAGGGATGGATTGTATTAGTGCAAGGGATGTCTATACTGGACGAATCTTGTGGAAGAAAAAGATACCCGAATTGAATAATTTTGGCATTTACTATGATGAAACCTACAAAGAAACCCCATTAGACACGGCATATAATCAGCTTCACATTCCCGGAGCCAATGCAAGAAGCACAAATTTTGTAGCTACTCAGGATAAAATTTATGTTGCTCTGACAAATAGCTGTCTAGTGCTAGATTCAGAGACAGGTGAAAGAATAAATGTGATTGCTTTACCGCTAAATCCAAAGACAAATCAACCACAGGAATGGGGCTATATTGGAGTTTATAAAGATTATCTAATTGCAGGCGCTGATTTTGTAAATTATACCGGTTTTCTTGGTATTACACCAAAAATAGGCTCAAATAAAGATGCTTTCTCAAACTACGATATAACCTCAAGCAAACAGCTTATTATAATGGAACGGCATACAGGAAAGGTTCTCTGGACTCAGGATTCCACTATGGGATTTCGGCATAATGCCATAGCTGTTGGCAATGATAAGATTTTTTGTATAGATATGCTTCCACCATCTGTATCTGATGCGTTGAAAAGAAGAGGGCAAGAGCATTCAGGAATACCAAAGCTTATGGCTTTTGATCTACAAAGTGGAAAACCTTTATGGGAAGTTGATGAGAACATCTTTGGCACATGGTTAAGCTATTCAAAAGAATATGACGTAGTAGTTCAAGCTACAAGAAAATCAAGAGATATGCTTACAGGCGAACCTGACAAAGGCATCGCAGTATATAAAGCAAAAGATGGATCAATTTTATGGAGCAATGAAGCTACCTATGGTGGACCTGTCATGCTTCACAAGGATAAGATCATCACAGATAGATACGCATACAATCTTCTGACAGGAAAGCAGGAAATGCGCACAGACCCTTTAACTGGTGAATCAAAACCATGGGAGTTTAAGCGAAATTACGGCTGTAATTATGTGATAGCCAGCGAACATTTACTCACTTTTCGTTCTGCTGCGGCTGGATTCTTTGATCTGGATAATGACGGCGGAACAGGAAATTTTGGTGGTTTCAAATCCGGTTGCACATCAAACCTTATAGCTGCCGATGGAGTTCTAAATGCCCCTGATTATACTAGAACTTGCTCTTGCAGTTATCAAAATCAGGCATCGCTTGCTATGATATATACGCCTGATGTGGAAATATGGACGGATTATTCAAGCGAAGTGGGCGAAGGACTTATCAAATCACTTGGAATAAACTTTGGCGCCCATGGGGATAGAAGGGATGACAATGGAACGCTTTGGATGGAATATCCCATTGCTGGTGGACCATCGCCGAAAATACCAATCACCATCAATCCAACCGATTATGTGAGATTTATTAAACATTCTTCCAATATCCAAAAAAATGGAATTGCCCCTGAGTGGATTGTTTCGTCAGGCATTAAAGGCGCGTCATCTATTAACATTGGGTTAGCAGGCAAGCTTGCTAGTAATGATAAGCAAAGCCAGATTCAGGAAAGACCTTACACAATAAGGCTATATTTTGCTGAACCTGATGATGTAAAACTTGGTCAAAGGAAATTTGACATAACAATTCAGGGAAAGAAAGTTATTGAAAATTTTGATATAGTTGGCGAATCCGGTAGTCAGGATAGTCCAATAATCAAGGAATTCAAAGGAATTATGGTTAAAGATAATTTAGCCATAGATTTTGTCCCGTCCAAGGATTCCAAAAATGCCCAATTGATATGTGGAATTGAAATCAAGGCAGAAAGGTAAAATTATCATTACAAAGCGTCACTAATACTGTGCATAAGGGATAAATATTTGTGGGGGATAATAATGAAAAAATTTTGCATTTGTGAATTGTTGCTAATAATTCTAATTATGTTCCTATCGGCTATAACAAATGTCGTTTCTGATACAAACTCATCATGTTACGAAGATGATGATTGGACTCAATTTCGTTCTGACTCTAATAGAAGTGGATATACAGATAATGAATTACCATCTTCTTTGGGGGTTCGTTGGCTAATTAAAGCGGGTATCCCTACGCCTGCATGGGTTGGCGTTCATACAAGGATTATCTCTGACCATGCCTATCAGCCTATAATTAAGGGTGATATGATGTATTATGGTAGCTCAACTGACCATCAAATACACGCCGTTGATATAAAAACTGGCGAGGAAATCTGGTCTTTCTTTACTGATGCGCCTGTCCGTATGGCTCCAGTTGTTTGGAAAGACAGACTTTTTGCCAATAGTGATGACGGCAGATTATATTGCATAACAGCAAATCAGGGTAAATTGCTCTGGAAAAAAGAACCAAGAGCAGATATATATAAACTTGGGAATAATAGAATGGTATCTAATTGGCCTTCAAGAGGTGGCATAGCTATAAAAAATGATGTTCTCTATTATGGCGTAGGGATATGGCCTTCTGACGGCATTGATATCTTTGCCATTGATCCTGAGACAGGAAACGTAAAATGGGTAAATAATGATTCAGGTGAAATGTGGTATAAACAGCCACATGGTGCGGCAGAAGCATACAGCGGAATATCTAGTCAAGGCTATCTTGTGGTTACAGATGACCATGTGATTGTGCCTACAGGAAGGTCTGTTCCTGCGGGATTTGATATTAGTACAGGTAAATTAGCATATTACCATCTTCAGAAATATGGGAGCTATGGCGGAGACAGGGTTTTTGCCAATAATGATTACCTTTTCATCACAACAGGCAACACACGTGACTATGAGGAGATTATCGGTGATACAAATGGCATCTTTAACGAAAGTGATGGCGAACAGATGGTCAATCAACAGCTTAATTCACCGGGACTTGCTATAAGCCCAAAATATATCATAGGTGTTGATGCCAATAATCTTCAATTGAAAGCCTATGATGCAAAGAATTTTCTAAAACAGACTAAAAGCAAAGACCGTAAGGGAAATGAAATAACAGCATATAAGCTAAGTGAACCCCTTTGGACAATTCAGACTATAGAAAAGGCTCAGACAATCTCATTAATAATGGCTGGCAACAAGATAATTGCAGGAACGACTAATGGCAAAGTAACCATAATAGATGCAGAAAAGAAAGATATTGAGTGGACAAGCGAGGTAGAGGGAGTGCCTTATGGTATGGCAGTGGCTCAAGGCAAGCTATTTGTCAGCACAGATAAAGGTTACATATATTGCTTTGATGATCAAGCCAATTCAGACAGCTCAATAATTATTGCCAAAAAAATTAATAACTCGCCCTATGGCAAAAATGAACTATATGAGAAATCTGCAAAGGAAATTATAAAAGAATCAGGAATAACTCATGGTTATTGTATTGACGTTGCTTGTGGCGATGGTGCGCTCGCTTATGAACTTGCCAAGAGAACAAATTTATATATTATAGCTGTTGATCCTGATTCGGCAAATGTTGAAAAAGCAAGAAAACTTCTGAATGAAGCGGGATTATATGGTTCTCGTGTTACCGTTCATCAAAGTGACCTATCGCTTAAAAGGTATCCAAGCTATTTTGCCAATCTCACAGTATCAAGATATTCAGTAGATAAAGGAGAAAGCCCTTTTAAAGAATCGCCTCATATTCAAAGACCAAATGGGGGAGTTATGGTTACTGGAATGCCAAATGCAATGAAAAAAACTGTAAGAGAAGCACTCCCCGGCGCAGGTCAATGGACACACATGTATGCAGACCCAAGCAATACTATATGCTCAATGGATAACATAGTAAAAGGCGAACTTGGTATCCTTTGGTGGAATGACCCGGATTTTGATGTTCCATCTCGTCATGGTCGTGGCATTGCGCCTTTATATAAAGATGGTATGTTATTTGTGCAGGGCATTAATGGCATACGTGCTTATGATGCCTACAATGGTCATCAGATATGGGATTATTATATCGAGGATTTGGCAGAACACTACGATCAGGATAATCTACTTGGTGCTGCGATTACTGCATCAAATTATGCCATTGATGGCGATAGACTTTATGTTCGTGTTGGTATGCAACAACACAGCTTGGCTTTTCGGTTGGTGCATGTTATTGATATTCACACAGGCAAACTTATAAAGATACTAGAATCGCCATCAATTGAAGACCCAGCTAAGTCAAATTGGGGACCTTTGAATTATTGGGGATTTGTATTTGCAAAAGATGGAACAGTTTATGGAAGTATCGTTGATGTAGATCATATAGTTACTGGTGGATATCGGGAAGCGAATATGAGCCGTCAATTTAGCGAATCAAAGGCTGTCTTTGCTATGGATGCAGAAACTGGTGAATTGAAATGGATATATAAAGCAAAAGATTCAATACGCAATAATACTTTTGCGATAGGCGATGGATTAGTATTCTTTATTGACAGACCACAGGCATTGCAGGATAGATTACGGAATCCAATAAAGTATAATAGTCTAGAGCCTGGTAAGTTAATCGCACTTGATGCAAAGACCGGGGAAATAAAGTATAGTGTTGATAACGATTTCGTAACATTGCTTGCGGTAAGCAATGAATATGATATTTTAATTGGAACTCAGCAGTTTACTCGCTTCAAGCTGCCTTCAGAAGAAGGTGGAAGAATATCTGCATATAAGGCAAGCACAGGCGAAACGATATGGGATAAAGAGATCGGTATCGGAAAAAACCAAAAGATATGGGTAAAGGAACTACCAGACGGGGCGGGACCTGATTATTACTATCCATACACCGGGGGAAATGCACCAGGTAGCTATAATTACTCGTCAAGACCTATCATAATTGATGATGAGATATTCTTTGAGCCATTTTCACTAAAACTTAAAACAGGCGAGGAAATAAATAGACCTTTTGGTAGAACGTATAACTGTGGTATGATATGCTCAGGAAAACATATTCTCACATTCCGTTCAGGCACATTTGGATATTACAACCTTTCAGATTGGCAATCAGGGGTGAAGAACTGGGGGGGATTTCGTCCTGCTTGCTGGATTAATACAATTGTGGCAGGTGGGCTTGTTCTTGTTCCAGAGGGACAGGCAAGATGCAATTGTAGCTATCAAATGCTTCCGTCTGTTGCTTTTGCCCCAAAATATACTCTTTCACCAAATGAAATCGAACAATAAGGAAATGAATCAATGTTTAGGCTATATTCTTTATGCGTTTGTATTGCATTATTTATTTTCTCGTCTTCTGCTATTCATCCATGCTCTACGCCTGTATATCAATACGCACTTGAGCATTGGTCTGCTGATCCCTATGAAGTTTTTGTATTTCACCAAGAAATATTATCATCCGAAAAACAGGCAAAATTGAACGCTTTGAAAAAAGCGTCGCAAGATGAAAAATTTAGAGCGAATGTTTTGGTCAAGACTGTTGATTTGTCTAATTCTCAAAGCCCAGAAATGCGAAAACTTTGGGAATCGAAAGGGAAACCTGATTTGCCATACATGATGATTAGGTATCCAAGATTTTCCAAAATTCCTGAGGATGTTTGGAGTGCAAATCTTAAAGATGCCAATGTTGAGAGCATTATTGAATCGCCTGTAAGAAAGGAAATTGCAAAGCGCATACTAAATGGAGAAGTTGCGGTTTGGGTATTTCTTGAAAGTGGAAATAATCAACAAGATAAAACAACTTTTCAGTTATTAGAGGCTCAGTTAAAGAAAATGTCTGAAACGCTTAAAATGAAAATCATAAGTGATTCTACAAGACAAATAACAGAGAAAGATGAGAAAACTAGGTTTTCTATATTGAAACTGTCAAGAAATGATAGGAATGAAAGCTTTTTTATTAAAATGCTTCTCAATAGTGAGTCAGACTTAAAGGCAATCAATAAGCCTATGGTATTTCCGATATTTGGGAAAGGTAGATGCCTTTATGCTTTGGTGGGTGAAGGTATCAACGCAGATAATATTGAGTCAGTATGTTCTTTTCTTGTTGGTTGGTGTTCATGTGAGGTTAAGGAGATGAATCCCGGTGTTGACCTTCTCATGTCTGTTAATTGGAACAGGGCATTATATGAGGATATTTACGACGGAGTGAAGATTGATGACAAAACGTCAGAGATTGCTATATTAGCCAATGGGAATTCCGATAAATCTGAAAAAATAGATAATAGACCTGATGATAAGAAGGAATTTTTAAATGAGCAAGAAAAATTGCCAAATACTGTAAAGAGGGATAGAAATGAGCTAAGCAAAGAAATAAAGAAACTTACCGTCAATTCATCAGAAAAAGCAAATGCTATGGGAATAGTGGACGAACCAAGCAATATGGTAAGAAATCTTGTTGTTACAGTATTGGCGATCTTTCTTGGAGTAACCGCATTAGCTAGTATTTTGGTCTGGAGAAGAATACAGAGGTCATAAATATATTAAAGAATATATTCATAGATACGACTTTTTCAGTTAATAAAACACGGAGATACAAAGGCATGAAGAAAAGGCAAGCTTCTAATATTTTGGTGCTTGATCTGATTAATTTTTTTAGGAATGGAACGGATTAAGCGTATTGACGTTGATTTAGTTCGTAATGAGTAAAACGTAATGAGTGATACGTGATACTTAATGTGCTATGCGTTATGCGTAATACGTCTTACGTTTCACACATTACGTTTTACGATTTTTCTATCCGCTTTAATCTGCCAAATCCATCCAATCAGCGCTCTATAATGATTAATTTGGTCAACCACTGGGCTACTGCACAACAAAACTATAAATGATATAAACTATGAAAGCAAAAAAAGATAATATAAATGAATTTTCAGAAGAAAATGGCATTAGAATCAGTGTTATATTTATTGCAACAGTGATTGTGATTGCGGAGAACTATGCTGTATCAAGCACTTGGAATGGCTTTTCTTTGAACTCTTTATTTATAAACGCTGTTTTTGTCGCATTCATTTTAAGCTTGCTAAACCTAATTTTGGCAAGGATAAATCAAAAGGCTGTTTTAAGACCTTCGGAAATGCTTTTGATATATACCATGATTGCTATTGCAACAGGTTCGGCTGGACATGATACCCTTGAAATGCTTGCTCAGACAATAGGTCATCCATTCTGGTTTGCAACGCCTGAAAATGAATGGCAGGACTTATTCTTTAAGTATTTGCCAGATTGGCTTACTGTGCAAAATAGAAGTATTCTTGAAGGATTTTATACTTATGAAGAAAGCTTCTATGAATCAAGAGTTTTTTGGACATGGTTTAAGCCTTTGCTTTTTTGGTCAGCTTTCTTAATTGTTTTGTATTTCTGCATGATTTGCATAAACCTTATATTAAGAAAGCAATGGACGGAATATGAGAAATTATCTTTTCCAGTTGCTCAAATCCCTTTGGGGCTTATAAATCCAAAACTGTCCTTATTTAAAAACAAGCTGTTTTGGTATGGATTCTGCGGAACGCTTCTGTTGAGTCTTTTCAATGGTTTACACAGGCTATATCCTGTAATTCCGGGCATTACCTATGGAAAATTTGATCTCACACCTTATTTTACAGAAAAACCTTGGAACGCTATGGATGTGACTTATATAGAATTTCTGCCCTTCATTATAGGTCTTGCCTTTTTTATTCCTGTTAATCTTTCATTCTCAACATGGTTTTTTTATTGGTTTTGGAAAATGGAGATGGTTCTAGGCTCTGCGGTTGGATATAATTATTTGCCCTGGTTCCCGGGCTATTGGTCACAAGGCATGGGTGCAATATTAGTGCTTTTCGTTATGTTTATCTTTTGGTCAAAAAATCATCTATGGAGGGTATTAAAGACATTATTAAGATCAAATACTGGCTCTTATGAAAATGAATTTGGTCAATATAGTTTTGCAATAATCGGATTAATAATAGGATTTATGCTTTTAATAATGTTTTGCTTTTATGCTGGTATGGCGATATGGGTAGCCATTATGTTTATGGGAGGATTTTTTATTATATCTATTATAGTGACACGTGTCAGGGCAGAACTTGGTCCTCCGTCACATGATTTCCCTTTCACGCCAACCTCATTTATGATGGGTATGATTGGACCGAAACGTTTTGACGCATCAACTCTGACTCAGCTTGCGCTTTTCAAGTTTATTGATTATGGACATAGAAGTAGCCCAATGCCTCATATACTTGAGAGTTTTTATATGAAGGATAAATTACAGATTAAACAGATTGGCACACTAATTACCGCAATGATAATCGCTATTGTAATTGGGACATTGACAGGCATGGCTGGGAATCTTCAAAGATGTTATGCAACAGAAGGTCAAACATGGGTCGGTGATTGGGCTTTTGCTGAGCTTGCTAATTGGTTGAGATACCCTTCAGGTATAAGCTATCTTTATATCATCTATTTTAGTGCAGGTGGCATTATTACGAGCTTTTTGGTTGTAATGAGTAGATTTTTTGTGTGGTGGCCCTTTCATCCACTAGGCTATATACTCGGTGGCGAATGGATGTTGAGGTATCTTTGGTTTTCAATATTCATAGCTTGGTTATTAAAATGGATGATTCTGAAGTTTGGAGGTTTAAAGGGATATACCAAATCTGTGCCGATATTTTTAGGTATAACTATGGGTGATGCGATGATGCTTGCATTATGGAAATTATATGGAAATTTATTCAACAAATGGACATTAGATTTCGTCTATTGGTAAAAGGAGTTATAATGAAGTCTTTGAATAAACATCATATAAGAGAAATAAGGACTTTAAAGGTCAGAAGCCGATATACTAGGACTATTGGGAAAAATGCAAGGATACGCCATCATGGAGATGGTCCTGATAGCCAGATCAGGGTAATTACTACAGATCAGGGGGCGATGGGTTGGGGGATATCTTGGATACCTGATGATAAAATGCCTGATCTAATAGGACGATCAATTGGTAAACTTTTTGATTCAGAAATTGGCGTTATTGATGATACTGCAATGCCAATTGATTTTGCTTTACACGACCTTGCAGGAGTTATACTTGATATGCCAGTCTATAAAATGCTTGGTGCAAAAGGAGATACAGCTATACCCTGCTATGATGGCGCAATATATATGGATGATCTGACACCAGAGGAATCACCAAGAGGCATTAGTGCTGTCCTTAAGAGTTGTCAGGATGATTATGATTATGGTTTTCGTGATTTTAAGATTAAGGTAGGACGTGGTTTTCAATGGATGGGTCATATTGAGGGCTTCAACCGTGACGTTGATATTGTTCGTGCTGTGCATAAAGCATTTCCCAAAAGCCGAATACTTGTCGATGCTAATGATGGCTATACTTGTGATGACATGATTAAATTTATTGATAAAGTTTCGGATTGTAATATATATTGGATAGAAGAGCCTTTCAGGGAAAATCGAGAGAACTTAATCAAGCTGAAAGATTATCTTTCTAGTAGAAATCTTGATATATTTATTGCAGATGGCGAAGGCGGATGGGATATAGATTTTCTTTTACAAATGGGGAAAGAAAGACTAATTGATGTTCTTCAAATGGATACAGGCGGATTTGGTTTTACAGAATGGCGAAAAATTATGCCTAAAATAATAGAAATGGGAATTTTGGCTTCACCACATACATGGGGCGATCCTTTGAAGGTCTGTTATACTGCCCATCTGTCCGCAGGATTCGGTAATATCCCTACTATTGAGGGGATACCTTCTAATACTCTTAATGCTGATCTTTCGGATTATAAACTTATAGATGGGATACTGCATATTTCTGAAGATGCTCCAGGGTTTGGAATGAGATTGAAGATAACTCTGTAATGACATATCTATCATTGAGGAAGTGAGTTTATTGTTTTTTGGACTAAAAAATCATTCAGCAACAAGCCTAAAAGGCAAATTAATATTGGTATTTGCGCTTGTATCATTGATTCCAACTGTAGTCCTTATTTTAGTTTCATATTTGATAATAGCTCAAGGAATAAGCAGATGGGAGATAATGACAAATGAATTAAATAAACTCCGCATCTTGCCAATGATTGAAAATGTCAGAGGAATCGCATCTGATCCGCATGTAATAGATGGTCTGAAAAGAAATACTGAATTTGCGGTTGATTATAATCTGCCAGAGGGCTATGTATTGGCGATCTATAATAAAACGGGCAAATTACTTTTTAATTCAAATGCAGAAACATTGCTTTACAATAAATTAGCTTCTTTGGAGAATCTTGGTCTGCCACCTGTATCACATTTTCCAATAGTTGGTCCTATTTTGCCAAAAGAGCCAATAAAACTAAATAATAAGGAATTTACTTTGGTTGCAAATGCCTGCATATCTGAAGACTATAAGACATTATTGGGAATAGTTGTTGTTGGAAAAATTATACCTTCTGCAATTTCTGATATTAAAAATATGAGGCGTGGAATAATTGCGATATTAGGGCTAGTGGCAGTTTCAATATTTCTTATTGCACTATGGATAAGCTCATTAATAGCGAAAGAAATAACAGAGCCGATTAATAAGCTTGTATTAGGAACTAGAGAGCTTGCTGGCGGAAATCTTGATTATATTGTAGATATAACAACAACTGATGAGGTAAGAATTTTAGCCGATTCTTTTAATGAGATGACTGAAAGACTACGCAAAAATTCTGAAGAGCTGAAACGAGTAGAGAAGTCTGCTGCATGGAGAGAAGTCGCTCAAAAACTTGCTCATGAGATCAAAAATCCATTGACACCTATACAATTATCAGCAGAAAGACTGAAACGGCGCTATTATTCAAAATCAGATGGATATGAGCAAATACTTAATGAATGCACAGATACGATTGTTAATGAAGTCGAAAGGTTAAAACGGCTTTTGGATGAGTTTTCTCAATTTGCAAGAATGCCTGCAATTAAACTTGTTTTAACGGATATAAATGATGTTGTTAGAGATTCCATAAGATTTTATGGTGAATTTCCAGAAAATATAGAATTAATATCGCAATATGAAGATAATCTTCCTTGTGTCATGATTGATCCTGATCAGACAAAGCGTGCATTCTTTAATATAATAAAAAATGCTGTTGAAGCTATGCCTGATGGTGGAAAATTGATTATTAGCACAACATTGAAAGAAATGGAAACAGAGCAGAAAATAGAAAAATATGCAGAAATAGAATTTGCAGACACAGGAATTGGAATGTCAAAAGAGGACATGAATAATCTTTTCACACCGCATTTTTCAATGAAAAAAGGTGGGACAGGGCTTGGGCTTACAATAGTGAAAAAGATAATAGATGATCAGGGCGGAAATATAGATGTCCTAAGCGAAGAGGGAAAAGGAACAAATGTTGTAATAAGAATTCCTATATCGGAGGAATTAAACAGTGCAAGATGATAAGGTAATCTTAATAGTTGATGATGAGCCAAGTGTCAGATCGAGTCTGAAGGCTGTTCTTGAGGATGAGGGATTTAAAGCCTTTGCTGTAAGTAGTGGAGAAGAAGCTCTTGAGCAGATACCAATAATAATGCCAGATGTTGTTTTGTTAGATGTTCTTATGCCGGGTGGAATTGATGGTCTGGAGACACTCAGTCGGATTAAAGCGTCAAATTTCGATACGATTGTTATTATGGTTTCTGCACATGGCAATATCGATATGGCTGTCAGGGCAATGGAATTAGGTGCAATAGATTTTATAGAGAAACCGCTATCTGTTGAAAGAATGTTGATAAGGTTAGATCAGGCTGTTGAAAAGAAGAAACTCCAAACAGAAAATATGATGCTAAAAAGGGAAATAGATGAACGCTATCAGATAATTGGCGAAAGTCCTATTATGCGGGATTTATCTTCCAAGATTATGTATGTTGCGCCGACTAATAGTAGAGTAATTATATTTGGTGAGAATGGAACGGGAAAAGAGCTTGTTGCAAGGGCTATTCACAAGAACAGCAAACGTGCAGATAAGCCATTTTTTCAAGTAAATTGTGCAGCGATTCCAGATGAACTGATTGAATCTGAGTTATTTGGTCATGAAAAAGGCTCTTTCACTGGTGCAGTATCTCGAACACAAGGTAAATTTGAACAAGCAAATGGGGCAACTTTGTTTCTTGATGAAATTGGAGATATGAGCCTTCGGACACAAGCTAAGGTGCTTAAAGTTATAGAAGAACAGGAATTTTCCAGAATAGGTGGTAAAGAACAAATCAAAGTAGATGTGCGAATCATTGCCGCAACAAACAAAGACCTCAAAAAAGAAGTTGAACAAGGACGTTTTAGAGAGGATCTATTTTATAGGCTTAATGTGATACCAATATATGTCCCACCTCTTAGAGAAAGAATAGAAGATATACCTTTGCTTGTAACATACTTTTTAGTGAAATTCAGCGTTGAAAATGGCGTTAAAGAGAAAAAAATATCCCAGTCAGCCATAAAAGCATTGCAGTCTTATCAATGGCCTGGCAATGTCAGAGAATTAAAGAATCTGATTGAACGGCTTGTAATAATGGTAAGTTCTGATACGATTGAGGCATCAGACCTGCCTAGCAATTTTTTTGATTATTCAAGACCTTTGCCCTCTGTTGAAAAAATGGATTTAAAAAATGCAAGAAATGAATTTGAAAAAGATTTTATAATTCAAGTATTGGAATCAAGCAACTGGAATATTACAGAAGCATCACAGAAACTTGGTATTGAAAGGACAAATCTTCATAGAAAAATAAGGCAATATAATATCGATAAGAGAAAAAAATAATTATAAGTTAGATTCTTTATTGTCTAGGAAATTATATTTTTGGTATTAATTCAGGAAGATCCTTCACTGAGTTCAGGAGACAACTGATGCTATTTTGAGTGAAGCGAAAAATCGCTTTCTATTTTTCAAAAAGCGATATTACAAAAATCAATATAAATAGGAAATTCATTGCCATTACGAGATAAAAAATAGCTTGTTCCAAGCAAAGCAAGTTTGGACGAAATATCAATCAGTGTTGAGGATTGTAAAGATTTTGTTGTTGTCATATTTTTTGTTAGCATGGTCGATGTAAGAGTCCCAACAGGAGACATAATCATTGCTCCGATTGACGTTGTTCTAAAAGAATCTGCGCCGAATAAATATGCGATCCCCCTGCCAGATAGATCACCAAGAATTGTTCCTAGTATTATTAGCATACTACGAGATTCCGAATATTCCTTATTATTAGTCAATAGGTATGAAATAGCAGTTCCGACAGGCAAAGTAGCTATCATTGAGCCGATATAAGGTCTGGATTTTCCCGGATTTCTCATCCAAACGAAATTAAAGCCATAGTATATTCCCATACAAGTCCCTAATTCAATCAATCTTGCTCTACCCTTATCAATACCAGATCTTTGAGAAAGCTCGTTAAATGCCAATGCCCCAACAGGAATTCCTACCATCGCTGAACCAGCATAAATTCTGGCTTCTGTAAAGTCATTCTTATCTTCTATGTTAATTAGATACGGTATAGCTAACCCATAGCCTGCGCCTATAACACTTCCAAAGTTGATAAGCTCGGTGTCGCCTTCATCCAATCCCCCTAGCCTAGAAAGACGGTAACCGACTAATGCCCCTATAGGTGTCATAATCATTGCCCCACCCACATAAGCCTTATCTTTTCTTGGAGCAAACATAGCAGGTAATGCGATCCCATAAAGAGTTCCAGCTAAAGCCCCGCTTTGTATCATCTTTGATGTAACAGGTCCTTGACTATAATTATTAGTAGCTAAAAGCGAAAGAGCAAACCCACCAAAAGTAGCCACCATTTCGGATCCAACATAGATTCTTGTTACATTATCCTCAGGGTCTATTATATATGGAATACCCCAGCCATACAGCCCAGCGGAATATGCAGTCGAAGTAAGGACAATAGGGATACGACCTTTTGACATATAATTATTGTCTTGCTTATCATCAGATAGAGCTAATGATGTAGAAATTGTCATTATAAGAAAAACAATGATAATATGTTTTTTCATGGGTTTTGCCTCAGTAAAAAATATAGGATGATCAAAGACCATCCTATAATTAAATATCTTAATTGTCACCCAGAGCGGAATGAGTTTCCTTTAACTGTTCAATTATTGGTATTTTTTGAGGGCATTTTGGCTCACATTCGCCACATTCAACACAAGCAGAAGCCCATGCCTCAACAAAAGTTCCATCATTTTGTCTTTTCTTGCCAAGCCGTCTATAATTTTGTTTGGCTAATTCAGTCAACCCAAAAACTCTATGAAGATTCATCGCGCTGAAATTGCCGGGAATATCAATATCATTCGGACATGGCATACAATAATTACAACCAGTGCAATAAAGTTTCGCAAGTTCGGCACTTTGAGCAAGTATTTCGATAACCTGCTGTCTTTCATCAGGAGTTAACGGCTCTTCGTTATCTGCAACGGCGCAATTTTCTTCAACCATTGCCATACTATTCATCCCTGATAGTGCAATAGAAACGTTTGGATTAGAGATAACGA
>CAZMCH010000070.1:0-22542 GCA_964564735.1 uncultured bacterium | reverse complement strand
GGCTTTTTAATGAATCCGCTATCGACATTCTTCGTGCTATATAAGTTCCCATCTCTTTTTCACCAAACCTGACTACAAGTAGAAGGACTGTGAAAAATGTAAGGGAATAAAGAAAGTTTCTCAATAATTCCCATGTGATATATTTATCTATAACTTTCATTTTTGAATACCACTATTGTTCTTGTGATGGGAACAATCTATTTATTATCTTTAGCGTTTTTAATGGCGCTTCACGAACAGTTTTTATGATTAATATGATCCCTGCTATACCAATTAATATATTGGGAGTCCAAGCACCAAGCAGAGGCGGATATAATCCCGCCTTTGATAGTTTTTCACCAATAGTAAGTAGAATATAATAAACAATAATTAGACCAACTCCTACACCAAGCCCAACCATTCTTCCTCCTCTTCGGACTATCAATCCAAGAGGAACTCCAATAAGCCCAAAAATAAGGCTTGCAAAAGGTATTGAAATCTTTTTATATATCTCAACACGAAAATCATTGAGTTGATATTTTCTGATATATTCCCTTACATATTCATGAGTCATTGGTGAAACAAGTTGCTCATTTAAATCCTTAAGTTTTGCTTTTGCTTCATTTATGCTCATATTTCTGGGACCTGCAGTTATTCTATCATCACCCTGAAGAGATTTGGCTATATCAAGAAAAATCCTATCTTTTATAAAACTTCCAGTAGTATAGCCCTTCGATGGATCTTTTGGGTCAGCTTGATATATATTGCCGTTATATAAGTTCAAAGCAGTCCAACTGGGAAAAAACTCAAGCTCTCCTTCTTTGGCGGTTATTATCTTTGGTGTATTTCCTGAACGTTCCCATATAGTAATCGATTTCATTCTTCCTGTTTTTCCGTCTATATCACTGAAATACCATTTCCTACCTACAACGGACATTTCTTCCATTACTGTATTTGGCTCTAGAACTAACGCAGGATGTTTGCGCCTTAATTGCGAATAAAGCTCAGTATATGCCTGATTTCCCTTTGGTATGCTGTAATCCATAAAGAATATCATAAAAACGCTTAATATTAGTGTTGAGATGACAACAGGTATAATCATTTTTTGCATACCTATACCAGAAGTTTTCATTGCAATTATCTCATTATCTGCAGACATACGACCAAATGCAGTTACAATCCCTACTAAAACAGCCATTGGAACAGTAAGCACAAGTGCTGCTGGCAGATAAAAAAATAGCATCTCAAGCATATATAAGGGATTTACACCCTTTTCTACAAAGTATTTGGTCAAGAGAAATACTTTATCAACAATAAGAACCGATGTAAACGCAACCAAAGCAAGTATAAAAGGTTCTATAATTTCTGATAATGCGTATTTTGTCAATAATTTCAAAGCTTATACTCCATTTTTAAGACCTTATTTTTATAGAAATTATAGCCTATATCCTGCCAAATAGCAATGCACTTTTTAAAATTAGAGATTGTATTAATTTAATGGGTAGTCAGGAGAGGTTACTTTTGGCATTTTACCAAGTTCTTTCTTATTATAACAATTGAAATAATTAGACATAAATTTATAACCCATTAGCTCGGGTTTGAATTTGCTCAATAATCTAAGAATAGCCTCATAAACGCCGAACCTTTTCCTTATCTGCACAATATTCAACTGTTACCTCAAGTAATGATTCCTATAATTTGTCCAAAGTATTAGAATTATTTTAATTGGTATTACGCCAAACTCATGTTAAATATCACGTCATTTTAATATTTCGTTTGACGTTAAGACCAAACATCTTTATAATGAAATTGCTTTAATATATTGCTTCATAAACAAATTCAATAAGGAGTCCAATATGAAAATAGCATTTATAGGGGCAGGTGGAATTGCTGGCAACTATCGTGGAAGCTTAAAAAAACTTAATAAGCCAATAAGTGCAATATGTGATATTAACATAGAACGTGCAAATGCCATTGCCAAAGAAGAAAACGCAAATGCTTATAATGATCATAAAGAAATGCTTTTAAAGGAAAAGCCCGATGTAGTTTTTGTATGTATTCCTCCGGGTGCGCATACTACGCAGGTGGCAGATTCTGCGGAAGCAAAAGCATCTTTGTTTGTTGCAAAACCAATCGCAATAGATATGGAAACAGCGCTTCACACTTGTGATACCATAGAGAAATCAGGAGTATTAAATCAGGTTGGCTATATGGCAAGATATAATGACATCAGCGCAAAAGCCAAAGAGCTAGTCAAAGACCATAAACCTGCAATGGGATTTGGAAGATTCCTTTGCAGGATGGGAGCAAACCATCCTTGGTGGGGTAATTTCAAATTGAGTGGAGGACAAATGCTTGAGCAAAGCACGCATGTATTTGACCTTTTGAGATACTTTATGGGTGATGTTGAGAAAGTTCAGGCTTTTGGAATAAAGAATGTTTCTGCTTCTGGAATTGCAGATTTTGAGGAATGCACGGTTTGCAATCTTTATTTTGCCAATGGGGCGGTTGGTAATGTAACAAGCACATGCGTTGCAGGGGCATCAGACGGCTTCGCAGCAGAATTTGTTGGCGATGACCTTTATCTGAAATTTGTTCTTGATTTGCGTCTAACTGGTAGAGTCAACGGGCAAAATATTGATTTCACTGGGCAAGAATCAGGATATTATCGTCAGGTTGAGCGATTTATTCAGGCTGTTGAGGCTAATGATCAGGCATCTATTTTATCAAATTATGCTGATGCACTAAAAACCCTTGCGGTTACAGTATACGCAAATCGCTCTATTGATACTGGCAAAGTTGAATCTGTATTGATTTAATGAATATATAGTTTTTCATGCTTTGAGCCATCTGTCTATCATTTGTTCATGACGGATGGCTTTTTTGTTACCTAATATTATATAACATCAAAAGATTTACAGATCAATGCTTTGATAAAGATAACGACAAAGTGGCATCTATCATAAAAGGAATTCTTGATGACAAATCACCAAGAATCTCTGATATATCAAATTAACTTACTCATCTAAGATTATTAATGATGAGCTAACATCACGCAATCTTGAGCATGGAAAAGTCATAGGAGAACTGAAAAAATTATTGGAAAATAAGCCTTTGGTTCTTGATAGGGAGTTCAGCTATGAAGACTTGCTTTCAGATATGGTTTCAGAAGGTATAAATTTTGTCATCAGACTGAAAGCAGGCAATAAGTTAATGAAACGGGAGACTCTACTTTTGGGAGAAGGGGCTCGCGACTTTATATGTGAAGGCAGAAGGCGTGTGTCAATATTCAGGACTATTTATACTCATTAAGCAGAAGATACAACTGAACAGAAAGGTTCTTGCGGAAATAATGGATAATTTGTATCTGCTTTTCATGAGAATACTCTTAGGCAATGTCCGAACTTATGTCTGATCTTCAGAAATGTTCTTGCATTAGATAGATAATTTATGATACATTATGGAAATATATTAACTCAAAATATCATATAGGAGGAATACATAATGATTATCGATTTAACATTATCAGCCATATTATATACATTCTCATCTAATATAATTAGTCATGTTCAGCTAGACATACCCGAAGACTTCCCGCAATTTTATGTCGCCGATTATGAAAAAGAAATGAGTCTATTACGAGAGTTATATTATTTACATTATGTTCCTGCGGGACCTTTGGCGACATTATGGGATGAATGGTTATCAGGGTCGTCTCTATGGCCTGCGGTATCAAAAGACAACAGGATGGAATCACTTAGACAAAGTTGGTCACAGGCATTATCAGCAAGGCGTATCGATCCTGAAGGCTATGTTGCCACACATCAACACTCATCAATAGCCCATCAAGACGGCTGGCCTTTTCCGTTTTGGAAGCAAGGCGGTCCGGGAACATGGGGCTGGCATTTCTCTTTGCAGGGCGTTCCAAATGGTTGGCATGGGACAGAAGAAAAGACACAAGACGGTTGGGAATTAAGCGATGGCAATGATAAAGGCATATCAGACGGAGCATGGAATATAGAGCTAACATCACCTAATACTTATATTAGAACTCCAAAACTAGAGATATTAACCGATCAAGCCCCTTTCATTCAGTTAAGATGGCGCGCAAGCGGAATGGATAACGCACAGCCATATCTTGAATGGACAACAGAGGATGATCCTGAATTTGATGCAGATAAAAGATTCTACTTTGCCCCTATAAACGAATCTCAGGGCATATTCTATACAATGATTCCCGTCTATAAATCACCATCTTGGCAAAGAAAGATCACGCAACTAGGCATAAATTTTGATAATCCGTCAAATGCAAAAGTTGGCATACAAGCTCTTTTTACTCAATATGATACACGCCACAACATCAACAACCAAAATTTTATTAGGGGCTGTTGTCAATACTTCTGGTGGACTCGTGATCTGAATTTTCTTAGAAATAACATAGGGCGCATTAGAATTGCTTTACTTTATATGATGGATGTTCTCGGTGGAAAAAACGAAAAGTGCATACTTGCTCCGTTCCCCGGACATGACGGCAGAAGCGGAATAGAGATAACTCCCGATGGCAAAAAGATTATCCATTCTGGATGTGGCATTGGCAATAACTATTGGGATTTGCTTCCAATGGGTTATAAAGATGCCTATGCTACGATACATTATTACGATACACTCAATTATATGACGCAACTTGAAAAAGATATTGAGTCACATCCCGAATGGAATATTCCAGCAGGTCCCCTGAAAGTATCATCCAAAGATATAGAAAAACACGCACAAGAGATTAAAGACTACTCAAGTAAACTTTTCTGGAATGATAAGACTGGAAGATTTGTTTGTGGTATTGATGTTGATGGTAAATTTTATGATTATGGATTCACGTTTGTTAATTGCGAGGCGATCTATTATGGCTTTGCGACTGATGAACAGGCAAAGTCCATAATGTCATGGATTGCTGGAGAAAGGATAGTTGATGGCGATACCTCACAGGGCGATGACATCTATCGTTGGCGATTTGGTCCCAGAGCAACGACAAAACGCAATATTGATTATTATGGCTGGTTTTGGAGCGCGCCTGAAAGCATCCCTTGGGGGGGACAGGTTCAGGATGGCGGTGCGGTTCTCGGATTCTCTTATCACGATTTAGCGTCAAGGCTTAAAGTCTATGGTGCAGATAACGCATGGCAACGCCTGAAAGAGATAATGCAATGGTTTGATGAAGTTCAGAATGTTGGCGGTTATCGTGAATATTACAAAGACGGCAAGCAAGGAACAACGCTTCAAGGTGGCGGAACTGCCGGAGGACTTGGGCTTGATCATGAATTTTTTGAAAGCATACTCGTTCCACAAATAATGCTCAATGGCTTCTTGGGCTTTAAGCCTCGTGCTGATGGCTTTGAAATTAACCCAAAATTACCGAAAGACTGGAAAGAATTAGAGATAACACAGATACACTTACACGACACAATCCTTGATATTAAGGTAACAAAGGATACTATCTCAGTCAAGACAAAAAACGAGATAAAACAGCCATTCTATATTTACCTACATTCAGGCGAATGGAATGTAAAATGTCTTGATTCCAATGACAATGTCATTGATGATTGTGATTTTGTGATAAAGGATTAATCTCAAAAGTATAATCTGTGCAAAATTTTGTTTCATCAATACTTTTTCTAATGTATAAGGTCTATATGTTCAGTTACATAAGAAATACTTAAAAAAGAAAATAGGTGATTATGCAAGATTATCAAAAACATGACACACTACAAACCCCAATCACAAGGGCGTTAATATTCGGAAGCATATTATTAATATTAAGTGCAATATGGGTCGTCGGTGCAGAAAACAGGATAATATGGGAAATAACCGATTTCTCGCTTTTTCCCACAGTTATATTTGTCCTTTTCATACTTGCCATTTTTAACCTGCTATTTGGCAAATATTTTGGAAAAAAATATAGCTTAAAAGGATATGAGTTAATCATTATATATGCAATGCTATCCATAGCAACCTCACTGTTTTCGCATGATATGATGCGCCAACTGCTTCCCATAATGGGATATGGGCATTGGTTTGCAACGCCAGAAAATGAATGGGCAGAGCTTTTCCAGCGCTATCTTCCGAATTGGCTTATTGTCAGCGATATGAGAACGCTTGACGAATACTTCCGCGGCGGATTTACATTCTTTAATACCTATAATATGAAACAATGGCTACTCCCTTCCCTTGCATGGAGCGCATTTATTGTTGTGCTTCTTTTTGGTATGCTTTGCGTCAATGTAATAGTCCGAAAGCAATGGACAGAAAACGAGAAATTGAGCTATCCCATTATTAGATTGCCTCTTGAGTTAAGTAGTAACCCAAGTTTTTTGAAAAATAAGCTAATGTGGATAGGATTTTTCATAACATTAGGCATTGAGTTGCTGAATGGCTTGCATTATCTATATCCTATAATTCCATCACCGGGGCTTAAATGGAATGTAAGCAGATATATGACAAGCAAACCTTGGAATGCGATAGATTCACTTGATATGAATATATACGGTTTTGCAATGGGGCTTGCCTTCTTTATGCCTCTTTCGTTATCTTTTTCACTATGGTTCTTTAATTTATTCTGGAAGTTTCAGCTTGTCTTTTTCAGCGCAATTGGATGGCGCGCAGGCGGGGGTTGGCAAGCAGAACAGCGCGCAGGGGCATGGATAGGCATTGCAATTTTAGTGCTTATTAACAGTAGAGGACATATAAGAGATACTTTGATTAGCCTTGTGAAAGGCAAATCAGACGATAAAATATATAAATTTGCTTATATTGGACTTTTATTCTCTGCTGGATTTATGATGATTTTCTGGTATGAAACGGGCGCATCTATTTGGGCTATTCCCATCTATTTTATTATCTTTACTCTTCTTTCTGTTTCAGTAACTCGCATGCGTGCAGAGCTTGGACCCCCTACTCATGAACTCCACAGCGTCCATCCTGATCAATTAATGGTAATGTTTGCAGGCACAAGACCTTTTGGACCCAATACACTTGCTCCCTTTGCGTTATTAGACTGGATAGCTTATGGATATAGATCGCATCCTATGCCACATCAGCTTGAGGCATTAAAGCTATCAGAAAGGCTTAATCTCAGCTACGGCAAAATGATCATTGCACTAATGGTTGCCACTGTTGTTGGCACGATAGCGACTTATATTTCACATTTGGGATTTTATTATAAATATCCCGGTTATGCGATCTGGGGTGGAGGACCGTTCTATACATTACAAAGCTGGATGTCACATCCTGTTGGTCCCAATTATGATGTCATGCAACATTTTGGATTTGGCTTTTTGTTTACGCTTTTTCTAATGTTTATGACAAGACGATACCTTTGGTGGACATTTCATCCTGTTGGTTATGCAGTTGGCTCAGGATGGGCGATAAGCTGGATGTGGTTCTCTGTATTCCTTAGCTGGCTTATCAAAAGGCTTATTCTTTCCTATGGGGGTTCAAAAGCTTATAGAATAGCTGTTCCTTTATTTCTTGGTTTGATACTCGGTCAATTCTTCATGGGTAGTTTCTGGAGTTTGCTTGGATTAATAATAAATAAGGGCATGTATACCATATTTCCATAAAGAATCAGACAATAATTTATATTCCTTTTATAATCATGTATATGCGAATTATTGAAATGTTTATCGGAAATGCCTTTATTACCGCCATTTCCATAATATTGTTTCGTATTATCCGAAGTAAAATTAATTATCTGGATATTCCCATATTCGGATTTGTATGGATATATACTGCAACTTTTTTCACTCTTATCATTGGCATTTTGGGTCTTTTAACTTCACATAAAATCACAGTAATCAGTATTATTGGGCTTATTATTCTATTTATCTCGCATTTATTCAGAAAATCTCCACAAACCCATTTAACAAAAGAGAACTTTAAGTCTTTTCTTCCCAAAAAGATTCATTTATCTTTCCTTGAAATAATACTTTGCTTTCTTGCATTAATACAATTTGTCAGAATAATTATCCATATATGGTATATCCCGCCTTATGTTTGGGATACGATGGTCTATCATCTTGTTAATGTTGCTGAATGGGTGCAGAAGGGCAGGATATTTGCTGTTGCAACGCCAGTTGATCGAGTTTATTGGCCTGCCAGCTTTGAATTGCTTGAGGCGTGGTTTACTGTTTTTTTGCATAATGACTTGCTTGTTAAGGTTGCACCCTTTATCTATTATATTCTGACAGGCGCATCTGCTTATGCAATCACCAGAGCAATTAAGCTTAATCGTTCTTTAGCAATGGCAGTTGTCGTATTTTATTTATATACGCCCTCACTTTCAATCCAAGCGACTGCATGTAAGAATGATGTCGGCATATCCGCTGTCTATCTTATATCTATTGCCATTTTGCTAAACTTACTCATAAATGGCAAACAGGATTCTTTCCCTTTACATCGTCAATTATTGATTATTATGATGGCTTTATGTTTGGGTATCGGTATAAAGCCTTATATGGTCTTTATTTCTCCTGCTATATTTATAATAGGTGTTATCGCCCTATGGAAAATACGCTCAAGCGGGATTTTTCCCAATTTTCGTGTATGGACAAAACATCACAATAAATCTTATATTTCAATTATACTTCTATTAATAGTAAGTAGCTTATTTCTTGGATCATATTGGTATGTAAGAAACTGGATTGTTTTCGCAAATCCTGTTCATCCAACGGATTTCAGGATAGGTGATCATTTAATATTTGGAACAGGTAATGCAGTGCAATTCGGTCCCGGACAGCGAGGATCAGCTAGTATCTCGGGATTACTCGAAAACTTGAAATCTCTTGTAACAATCAGGATTTTTGATAAAAGTGGTGCATATAGTTCACATCTTAGCGATATGACAGGATGGGGTTGGTTTAATTTTGCCTGTGGAACTTCTGCAATGATTTATGCGCTTATATTCATTAAGTATATGAGATTACTCATAGTTACATTTATTATATCATTAATAGGGCTTTTTACATTTATTAGTATAGACCCTTGGTTTATGCGTTTTACAATGTGGTTTCCTGTCATTTTTGCCCTTAGTTTTGCCTGTCTAATATCAAATTTGCATTATAAATGGTTAAAAGCGATATTAATCACATTTGCAATAATATGCAGTCTGCTAAATTTCGTTGCTGTCTTGAACGTAGGTGAAATATCAACCGAAGATTTCCAAAAGATGATAAATTTGCCAGCATTAAGACGAAGCACTGCAGAATTGACACATCATCAAGAAGGTATGTTTAAGAAGGTTCTGGAAAGAATACCAAAAGATGAGATAATAGGTGTTTGTTATCCAAATAACGGTTGGGCATATCCACTTTATGATTCAGATTATTCACGTCATCTCGAATATGTTCCAATTAATGATATTCAGTTTGTCAGAAGAATGAAAGAAAAAAACATCAATTATTTATCTATTGAACGCATAACTCCAGAGCAAATGCAATTGATAGAAAAAGCAGTGAAAGATGACTATCTAGTCAAGATTGAGGATTTTTTATATGCACTCAAAAAAGGTTAGTATGATAATTGGTATAGTTACATTAATTGTCAACGTGTTTTTATTCGTAATCTATTGGAATAATCAGGCAAAATATACCTTTGAATTTATAAAAGGCTTTTTCTTTTAAGATAGATATTCTCATATATGAATTATTGACCTAGCAAATATAAAATTGTAACATATATAATATTGATTAAAAATCTATGCAATTTATAGCCTATTTTTCAGGAGAGAATATATGAAAAAATTAAAAATTGTCTTAATGGGTGCTGGTAGTAACAGCTTTGGCAGAGGAACAATCGCCGATCTGGTGTCTTCTAAGGAATTAAATGAGCTTGATCTGGAAATATTTCTCGTTGATATTGATAAAATCGCTTTAGACAGGATGTTCAAGTTTGCAAAAATGCTTAAAGATTATCATAAATCAAATGCCAAAATAGAGGCAACAACAAACAGACTTGAAGCATTACCAGATGCCAATTATGTCATAGCTGCATTATCACAGAAACGCTATCAACTTTGGGAACAGGACTTTCTAATTCCTTATGCCTATGGATTTCGACATATATACGGAGAATGTGGAGGTCCTGGGGCTAATTTTCATACGTTGCGAAGTTTTCATATCACTGTCCCTATAGCACAAGATATGGAAAAGCTATGCCCTAATGCAATGCTATTGAACTTTACAAATCCAGAAAACCGAGTCAGCATGGCAGTAAATAAATTGACTAAAATACGTGCAGTTGGTTTATGTCATGGTCCTGTTGGAACATTAAATTCAATGGCTCAGATACTTGGTAAGTCTGCCAATGATCTTGAGATGACAATAGGTGGATTAAATCATTTCCATTGGGTTACGGATATTCGTGATAAAAAGACTGGTGAGGATTTATACCTAGAATTTCGTCAGAAATTAAAAGATACATCATTCCCAGTTGATACGCTAACAAGGCGCATGTTTGATATATTCGGGTTATTTCCATTTCCATCGCCAAGTCATACAGGCGAATATGTTTCATTTGCTTATGAGATATGTGGTCCTGTTTATATGTCTTGGAAAGATGAGATACATGCCCAAGAAGAAGAGGAAAGATATGGCGTAAAGCTGTTCTCAAAATCAAAGATACAGAGCGTTGTTGATGGTGATGAACCTTTGACAGATGAATTAGCAAAGCCAAGCGGGGAATTTGCCATACCAATCATTTGTGGAATAGAGTTTGATCAGAAAAAGAGAATGTTATCTGTCAATATACCCAATAAAGGTTTTGCAATTACTAATATGCCTGAAGATGCAATTGTTGAGATACCAGCAATCGCTGATAAAGAAGGTCTTCATCCTGTCAAAGTTGGTGCTTTACCTGAAGGCATTTCAGCGTTATGCAATAAACAAGTTTCAATACACAAATTACTTGTTGAGGCATACCATACAAGATCAAAGAAAAAGCTTCTTGAGGCAATGATGCTTGAACCTGTTGTTGATAGCATTGATCGCGCTGAAAAGATGATTGATGATTTTTTGAGGATTGAAAAGGCTTTCCTGCCAGAATTTAGCTAGATTCTTATTAAGTCTTGATAAACAGTGAAGGACCTGGAAGAAGAACTTCTATACCATGATGTTCTGTATCCGAAAGAAGAGTAATCTCATTAAACCCTTTTTTAAGGAAATTTGGTTTAATATTCAATTTACGATATATAACATCATGGTGACCTTCATCTGCAATAGCAATCGGATGTCCATTTATCTTAAATGGATGTTCAATATTACCACGCCCACCGTCCCAGATCACAATATGCAATTCGGCACATTTAATATGCTTTGGATCGACATCTATATTAATAGAGCATCTTTTTTCGTTTTTTGCCCTTGACCAAAAAGGTGTTGGAATGTCTTTGGAAGCATATATTTTTACCTTATTTTCATATTTGGAGATATTTAAATCAGCAATTGATGTAAGATAAACTATATTTTCGATACCCTTGAAATGCACAACAGCCATTACTTTCATGTCATCTTGTTCTGGTAGCATAGAAATATTCCAAGATATTTCAAAGGGATGTTTATCAATACTTCCGATAATAAAAGATGGCTCTTTTTCTTTTGTGAAGCCATGCCAGTCTTTCATCTCGAGATTGCCATTTTCATCATATCCATAATAATAACCCCAGTAATCAACCTTCGATATTATGTCTGATTGAGAAGATAAGCCAAGCTTTATATACTCATTATTAATGATTTCAGATATTACGGATACATCAAAATCATCGATATTTCTCAAATCTGGATGGTTAGCTTTCAAGGTTGTTATTAGACAGGCGTTATCAACGATAAAATGACCCCAAAAGCTATTTCCCTGATCACATGAAAATTGAATGGCATTATAGCCATTAACAAGGTCTGTTATTTTTAGCGGAATGATAGGATATTGGTGTGTGCAATTATTTCTTGTAGTTCCGACTTCTACGATAGAATATATGCTTCTTCCATTTATTGAGACCCGTTTATTTGCTGTTCCGGGATGTCCTCCCCAGATTTCTAGGTATAATTTAGCTTCGTCTAGCAGATTCAAATCCTCATTAATAAGTATCTGCATCATGCCATTTTCTCTGGCTTCACTACGATACATAAAATCTGGATGAAGCGACGCCTCTGGAGAATTCACTCGAAAGCGAGAATTATAAAATGGATTAGCGTATTCAATGCCTTGTTTATACCAGTAGGTTCGAATAAATTTTCCCATAGATTATTCTATACACGATCTCTTTAATTCCCATAGGCCATTTGATTTAAAAAGCACATATTTATGATGATTCATAATGTCTGCTATCTTTTCTTCACCGTATTTATCTTGCTTATATGTGCAGACAAGAAGTATCTTTTCATTGGATATTGATTTATCTAAAAGATCCTCTAAATCAAGAAGAATATTCCAGCTATCCATATCAAGCCATTGTGTAGTTCCTATGGCTCTAAGACCAGAATAGCCATTTGATATTGCATCTTGATATTTATCAAAAGCAGAATCTATTACATTTTTAGCATCAAATTGACCTTTTGCAAGATACCAGTCTTTATAGAATAATATTTCCAACTGTCCATTGTTTAGATATTTTTCTGTATTAGGAGAGAACTCAATTAGCGTTTTTTCTGCTTCTGATACAGAAATATCAGAAGTGACCCATAGACATTTTTCATTTTCTTCTAATCCTTTTAGGATATAGGGTATTAGAACTTCAGGCAAATCAGATTTATTATTATATAATTGAGCAATATGAGTTCCCCATTTGATAAGGTCTAGGGCAGGTATCCCTGAATCTCGATAGTTGTGGGAATTTTGTAGAATCAAAGATATTTTTTGTTTCAAGAAATCTGGGGCTTTGATTGATTTTAGCCCCTTTTGAACTCTCGATTTTATACAACTACAAGTATTTAATTCACGGCTACACTTTTCACATGTAGCTATATGTTTTTCAAATGTTATTTTTGTCTGCTCATCCATTTCATTATCAAGATATGAGCAGATTTGCTCGCATACTTTTTCACAATCCATACATATTTAACCTTTTATATAACCCATATTTTTGGCGTATTCAATTAAAACACGTCTTAAAATTTTTCTCCCCCTATGAAGTCTAGACATTACAGTTCCTATTGGACAATCAAGTATCTCGGCTATTTCCTTGTATGAAAATCCTTCTAAATCTGACATGATTAATGTTATTCTAAAATCATCTGGTAAAACATCAAGAGCTTTTGTTAAATCATCATCAATCAGTTTGTCAAATATAATATTTTCTGGTGTATCTGTATCAGAAAGCGAACCTATGGCTTCAGCGTCAGATACATCCATCATTTGTGGAGCTTTTGCCTCTTTACGATATTTATTTATGTATACGTTTCTAATGATTTTAAATAACCAAGCCCTAAAATTTGTACCCTTTTCAAATTTATCAAAAAAACGGTATGCCCTAAGATAAGCATCCTGCAAAAGATCTTCAGCTTCAGCCTCATTTCTTGTCATCCTTAAAGCTGAGCTGTAGAATGAATCCATATAAGGTAAGGCTAGTTCTTCAAACTCTTTTTGCTTGTTTAACTCACACATGCTAAAATTCTCCACCTGAGGTTTTTACTAATAGTGGAAATATTATAACATGTTTTCAAAAGAGTTCAAGCAAAATTTTATTATTCCCTCAGGTGGAAGTGGAGAATTCCCTAATTATTTTTATTAACATAATTCACCGTTAATAAAATTCCATATTGTATCATTTTTTCTGAGATAATTATTCGATTTTATTGCAATCATTAAAAAATGGGTTTCATGTAGGATGGGTTCATGAAATCTTCTGCTATTTTCTTTATTGATGGATTACCTTTCTCATCAGGAAGAAGAAATATATGTACCTATCTGGTAAAGTGCTTTACTGATGCAATAGCCATGTTGATTTTGCTCTTATATCCCTTAATGGTGGATGTATCTCATTTTACATTTTTTCACAATGTATTTATATAAGCCAATCTTTTTATTCTTGCAATGACTTCATTACTTTGTTATACTGAAAATAATAAGAGCCATAATAGTTATAGGTTTATCTTTTTATTGAATTATAACATATAAATCATAATGGGCATCATAACTTAATGGAGGAGTTTGGAGTGAGAAAGAAATTTTTTGTAATCATCGTTTTTGTTATGCTTTTTATACCAGCATTATCTTTTGGTCAGGATAGAGAAACCTACGGAATAACAATAGATCAAAGTTCGCTAGAAATTTTGACTATTGCATCACAAGTTTTCAATAATGCTCGTTTTTCCAATGACTATGATCAGGCAATTTCTATAAAAGCAAAGGTGATTATTTCTGATGTAATAATGCCAAATATAGTCCCTATAGACCTTTCTGATATGATATTCAATGCCCGTATGGAGATTATCAAGACCAAACCTGATATTGTTAGACTAAACCTAACAAGCAATTTGGGCGACATACAATTTTTGAGGTCAGGGGCTGAGTCTTTTGCAGTTTTGCCACAAGATAATTTATATGCAAAAACTTACTTTCCAGAGATTCTTCCTGCTAATCTTATATTTCCAAGCGATAATGGTGGACTTTTCACTTTGCTCAATATCTTTGGAGGAATACCTTTGGGTTCATTCTTTGTTGGTTCACCCGTTGGTGGAGGACAAAGTATCGATTATGTAGATCAATTATCACCAAGTGATATTAAAGCAATTATAAGATATAGAGGTATGGATAAAACAGCAGGGGGATTGGCTCATATAATAACAGTTGGTTCTGCTGTTTATAGACAATATATAAAAATATGGATACTTAAAGACACCTTATTGCCTTATCAACTCTCTATTGAAGATGAAAGAGGAACTGAAATTTTTGTAATTTTTGAAGAACTCGACGCAAGCACTATGCCTGCATGTGCAACCATCACAATAGATACAACAGGTATGAATGAAGTATCACAAAATGAGCTTATAGGAATGTTTTTAATGAAGGCATCGTTAGCACCACTTATTGAAGATCCTTTTGTAGCAGATTTTTTTATATCCAATGATCCTATTGCTCGAACTGGGACAGTTACTATAAGTAGTGATGGCTTTGATATGCAAGATAGAGAAGATAAATTGATATGCGAAATTCAATATAAAAGCCCAAGTGGTTCATGGATTCCTTTGCCCACTGAATATGCTGGACTTGCACCTGTTGGGCGCTGGAACGCAGATTTTACAGTTCCCAGAGATGCAGAACTAGGAAAGTATAGTTTCAGAGTCAGATTTATAGATAGTTCCCTTAATGCAAGCGAATGGGCTAAATATATGGATATACTTACTGTTACACCAGAACCACCCAGAATAGTAATGGTTACTCCCAGAGATAAAAGCACAAATGTTCCTACTTCAACAAAAATTTCTGTATCATTTTCAAAAGCAATGAACAAAGATTCTGTTGAAAGGTCTTTTAATATGGTTGCACAGAAAAGTGGGATAATCAAAGGTTCATTTTCTTGGGAAGAAAATACAATGATATTTACACCAAATAGGGAACTTGATTATAATACTCGATATCTTCTCGTGGTATCTGGTAGATCCAAAGATACAGAAAACATAGGTTTAGATGGTAATTACAATGCAATATCCGAAGGTGAATATTATGATGATTTTGTGTGGGAATTCACAACAGGAGAAGCTGTTCCAACATTGGCTTTTGCGCCAATCAATCGTTCTATCTATGTTGGTGATATAATTGATGTAAGAGTGGTTATAAAAAATGTAGTTGATTTGTATAAATTCAGCTTTATATTTAAATTTGATCCGAATTTCTTTGAGATAATGGGATTTCAGAAATTGTCTTTCATTTCTTGGAGTCCTGCTTCATCTCTAGCAAAAGACTCTGATCTTTGGAAAAACGTTGTAGTTAACAACAAAGCTGGATTCGCTACTTTTGAATGTAATGCGACAAGAAAAGGTGGAGTGAGTGGATCAGGCTATTTGGCAACATTAACCTTAAAGTGCAAATCCGCTGGTAAATCAACCATTAGTTTTAGCAATGCAACCGCTTATACGTCTGATAATACCTTTATAAGCATTGTTCCACAAGGCACAGACATTAAAGCGATTGAGTTACATCCATACGATACAAATTGCGACGGTGTTGTTGATATTCGTGATCTTATTGAGGAAGCAAAATCTGCTCCTGCAATAACAAAGTCATCTTTAAATCAGAATTATCCAAATCCGTTCAATCCAGAAACTTGGATACCATATCAACTAGCAGAATCTACCGATGTAAACATTAAAATATATAATCTAAATGGTGAATTGGTAAGGACATTGGATTTAGGCTATAAAACAGCGGGCTTTTACACAGATAAAACGAAATCAGCCTATTGGGATGGTATGGACGAAAATGGGCAAAAGGTTAGTAGTGGAATCTATTTCTATACTATCAAAGCAGGCAATTTTTTGGCAACAAAGAAAATGATCGTAAGAAAATAACACAATCATCATGTTTTTAGTTTTTTGAATGGTATTCTTGTATTGGTGGTTCAGAAAATCCACTTTTTAATCATATTCCACAAGCAGAAAAGCTTGTTTCTGCTAGGGGATTTCTTAAACAGTTACGTTAATAAAATCATGTTTTTTATATGTCACAAAAAGACAATAAAATGAAAAAAAGGAGAAAATAATGCCTGATAAAATTCGTGGGGCGGTTATTGGCTATGGTGCAGCTTTTAACATGGGCAAACATCATGCAGGACAGTTAAAGTCAACCGAGGGATTGGAATGTGTTGCTATATGTGATGTTGATAAAGCCAGAACCGAAGCAGCAGAAACAGATTATCCGGGAGTTAAAACTTATAATGATTATAAGGAAATGCTTGCAAAAGACAAAGACGTTGACCTTTGCGTTGTTGTTCTTCCGCATTTCCTTCATGCACCAGTTGCCATAGATTGCCTAAAGGCTGGCAAGCATGTTATAATCGAAAAGCCAATGTGTATAACTATCGCAGAGGCAACAGAGATGATCAATATAGCCAGAGAAAAAGACCTGATGGTAACTGTATTCCATAATCGCAGATGGGATGCTGATTTCTGGACACTCAAAGAACTTGTGAATAGTGGCATTATTGGCAAGGTGTTTCATGTTGAGATGTGGGGCGGAGGGTATGGACATCCTGGCAAATGGTGGCGTGCTGACAAGAAAATATCTGGTGGTGCTTTCTATGATTGGGGTGCGCATTATCTTGATTGGCTATTAAATATAGTTACTGAAAAAATGATAAACGTTACTGGATATTTTCATCCAAATCGTGTTTGGAAAGACGCTACAAATGAAGATCATGTTGAAGCGATAATCCGTTTTGCTGATGGGTGTGTTGCAAATGTTCAGATGTCTCAGATCGCTAAAATCGGCAAGCCACGATGGCGTATATTAGGTGAAAAAGGCGCAATAGTCGCTGAAGGTGATGGATTCAGGGTATTATCAGTAGAAAAAGGCTTTCCAGAAGATCAGATCGTAAAATTTCATGGTAGACCGGGACCGAGTTATTATCAGAATATATCAGCGCATCTTC
The DNA here is from genome assembly GCA_964564735.1 of uncultured bacterium. Lineage (GTDB taxonomy): Bacteria > Poribacteria > DTPJ01 > DTPJ01 > DTPJ01 > CAZMCH01. The sequence continues at coordinate 4,934 of CAZMCH010000070.1, read as the reverse complement.
TTAAAGGCGAAGAGCTAATTGTAAAGCCAGAAGAAGCCCGTAGAGTTATTGCTGTAATGGATCTTGCAGAAAAGTCATCATACAGTCATCAGGCAGAACCTGTTCCTTATGAATTTGAGGGTTGCTGTAAGTAATATTCTATCAAGTGGGTTGGGTAAAATCCAACCTACTATTCACACAAGGTAAAATTTTGTATTATTTCTGGATCACAATTTTGCTGGAATGACAAGGATTAGTCTGTCATGATAATTCATTGGTTTTGATATAATAATATAAAAATTATGTTCGGAGATATAAACAAGGAAATAAAGGTAAAAAATAGTAAAAAACTAATGAAAGAAGACAAGTTATGTGTTTTGAATCAAAGGTGGAGAAAATCATTTTAGAAAAAAACGGACAAAGCTTAATTTATCCACCTTCAGAAAAAATGGGTGTTATTATTGTTGACAATTTTCCAACATTAGGAAAACTAACCGCGTTGAGATTTCTTGAATGGGTGCAGAACAATCCCGGGGGAGTTATATCTCTACCAACAGGAAAAACGCCTGAATATTTTATTAAATGGGTTACGCATTATCTAAATGAATGGAACGCTTCAGAAGTGCAAAGAGAACTTGATGAAAATGGTCTTGATCCTAATATCAAGCCCGATATGAAAAGTTTGCATTTTGTCCAGATAGATGAATTTTATCCGATCCCATCAACGCAACATAACAGTTTTTATTACTATGTCAACAAATTTTATATAAAGGATTTTGGACTAGATCGAGATAAGGCATTGTTAATAGATTGTGAGAAAATAGGTATTCCAAATGGATTAAATATGGAAGATATCTGGCAAAATTACGAAGTAGATCTAGGGCTTCGCTATCGACAAGCAATAAATGATCATGAACGATTACAAAAATCAGTTATAGAAAATGTTGATCAATGGTGTTATGAATATGAAAACAAAATTAGAGAACTCGGAGGTATAGGATTCTTTTTAGGTGGTATTGGACCCGATGGACATATAGCTTTTAATGTGATGGGTTCTGATCATAATTCAACAACACGTCTAACACAAGTGAATTATGAGACACAAGCATCAGCAGCAAGTGATCTTGGAGGAATTGAGGTTTCCAGAAAAAGGTTGGTTATTACTATAGGATTATCAACAATCACATATAATCCTAGCTGTGTTGCGATAATAATTGCCGCAGGTGAAGCAAAGGCCCAGGTTGTTGCAGATGCAATTCAAAGTAATTATCATGTTCGTTATCCTGCAACTGCTCTTCACAAATTACCTAATGCTAGAATGTATTTAACAAAAGGTTCTGCTAAATATTTAGTTGAAAGACAATATAGAAATTTTATAAAACTAGAAGAAATACCTGACGAAAATATAGAAAAAATTGTTATTGATCTTGCACTAAATTGCAAAAAGCGTATATCTGACCTTATTGATGAAGATTATAAGAGCGACAATTTCGCTTCTGCGCTATTGAGCAAAGTTAATTTAAGCATAACAGAGATCAATAATATGGTTGAAAAAAAACTTTTGGATAAATTGACAAAAGGTAGTATTGGAAATAAAAATACGACTTTTTTGCATACAGCGCCGCATCATGATGATATAATGCTTGGTTATCTTCCACATGCGGTTAGGCATATTCGTGATTCAAGCAATAATCATGTATTTGCCTGCATGACGTCAGGGTTTAATTCTGTAACAAATCAATATGCTTTATCGCTTGTCCAAAAGATTAAATACTTTCTCAAAAAGGGAGATTTTGAGACGCTAATTAATGAAGATTATTTTAATCCAAATAACATTAATGGCAGAAATCGTGATGTATGGCAATATCTTGATGGTTTGGCTGGTGATAGCCAAATTATGAAGGATGAAGGCGAAGCAAGGCGCATGTTACGCAATCTTATTCAGATTTTTGACGAAGAAAGCTTCGAATATCTTGAAAATCGCATTGATGAAATGATAAACTATTTTGAGACCCAATATCCCGGCAGAAAAGACTTGACATATATACAGCAATTTAAGGGTATGATACGTGAATGGGAAGAAGATTGCTTGTGGGGCTATCTGGGATTTGATACAAGTTCTATAAAGCATTTGCGGCTAGGATTTTACAAAGGTGATATATTCACCGAAGAACCAAAGATGAGTCGTGATGTTCCACCGATACTCGATCTGTTGGTAAATACTAAACCTGATGTAGTCACAGTAGCATTCGATCCAGAAGCAAGCGGACCTGATACACATTATAAAGTTTTGCAGGCAATAGCAGAGGCATTAAGACAATACGAAACACAAACAGGATGTTCTGATATTGAGATACTTGGCTATCGCAATGTTTGGTATCGTTTTCATCCATCAGAAGCCAATATATATGTTCCCGTATCGTTGAATATGTTTTCTGTCCTGCAAAGTGCATTTATTAATGCCTATTCGTCTCAAAAAGATGCTTCATTCCCTAGTTATGAATGTGATGGTCCTTTTTCGGTATTGGCACAACAAATTCAAGTGCAACAATATCAGATGCTTAAAACTTGCTTGGGTAGAAGGTTCTTTAATGAGCATCCAAGTCCTTTGATTCGTGCAACAAGGGGGTTTGTATTTTTAAAGAGGATGTCATTAGAGGAGTTTTATTCACACGCCAGAGAATTAAAGAAAACAACGGAGGATATTAATATTGATAGTTCTTAAAAAATCTTTTTTATTTGTTTCTTAGTTAAAAAATAGGACATTATTGATATTGTTCTGTTTATTTTTTTGCTACTAAAACGGGAGGAATGCAATGAAATTAAAGATTAAGAAATTATTTCTTGGCTGTTTAGTTATGCTTTTATTGGTTGCGTTCGTATCGGGCTGTGCAGAGAGAAATAGCTGGAAAAAAGCGCAAAAAGAAAATACTATAAAGGCTTATCAGAATTATCTAAGAGAATATCCAAAGGGGAAGTTTGCGGAAAAAGCAAATACCATTATTGAAAAAATGGAATGGGATGATGTTTTGTCTGCAAATAATACTGGAGCTTTTTTGATTTTCATGAAGAAATTTCCAAAGAGTAGCTATTATGCACAAGCAAAAGCGGAGGTCGATAAATTAATATTTCCTAAGGGCAAAGATAGTTCGCTAATGGTTTTAATTCCAGCAGGTGAATTTGATATGGGTTGTAACGAAGGTTTGGAGGATGAGAAACCAGTCCATAAAGTATCACTAAAACCATTTTATATAGATATATACGAGGTAACTAACGCACAATATCAGAAATTTGTAGATGAAACAGGCTATAAAAAACCAGCCCATTGGACTAATAATACGCTAAATGCACCTAATCAACCTGTTGTTTCAGTAACGTGGTATGATGCGGTTGAATACTGCAAATGGGCAGGAAAACGCCTTCCAACAGAAGCAGAATGGGAAAAAGCAGCTCGTGGTGGATTGATCGGAAAGTTCTATCCATGGGGAGACAAAATAACTAGAGATGATGCTAATTATTATGGTGTAGATGGTAAAGATTTTTGGGAATTTACTGCGGTGGTAGGCAGCACTACCCCAAATGGGTATGGTCTATATGAAGTTGCTGGCAACCCACAAGAATGGTGTGCAGATTTTTATGACGCCAATTACTATAGTGTTTCTCCAGCAGAGAATCCAAAAGGTCCAAAATCAGGCAAAACTTATGTCATACGTGGTGGTGCGTGGAATGAAGAATATAGAAACAATAAAGATTTTGGTTTGAGAGTAGCGGCGCGCAGGCATGCAGACCCTTATGAAGCAACTATTGATACGGGATTCCGTTGTGCAATGGATTCGGAATAACGGGGCTATAAGACAATAGTGTTTTTTAGTTTATAGTCCTATTTTTTGTTAAGGAGAAATTCCTATGGAAATAAAAGAGGATTTTTATACGATAGAGCTTTGTGGTGTAAAACGTGAGCTTCCTCTTGCTCGTGTTGCACCAAAATTAAGAGTTGCACTGTTTAATATACTTGGTGATGTTGAGATAGTAAAGGCTGTTGCACCTGCATTAAGTAAGATGATTCCTGATGACGCAGAAGTTATTTTACATCCAGAGGGAAAAGCTATTACATTGGCTTATGAAATATCAGCGATAACAGGTATTCCTTATGTTGTGCCTCGTAAAGATAAAAAGCAGTGGATGCTTGATCCAATATCCGCAGATGTAAAATCTATCACAACAGGCAAGCCACAACAATATTGGCTTGATAGGCGAGAATTACCAAAAATTGAGGGAAAGAAAATTGTTGTAGTTGATGATGTGATAAGCACAGGAAGCACATTAATAGCGATGGAAGACCTTGTTTCTAAGATCAATGGAAATATAATTGCCAAAATTGCTATTCTAACCGAAGGCGACAAAAGAAGCGATGTTATGGCATTAGGACATCTTCCGCTATTTTTTGATGAATAAAACTATACTAAAAATCAAACATATTAGCAGTATAAAAGGCTAATATTCATTCGCATAGATTATTATTGATAGGTTGAGCAAACACCCAACCTATCAATATGTTTATATATCTGTTTTCAGAACCCCCCAGCAAGTTGAGGCTTTGCCTGATTTTTCAACCGCAGTTTTGTTTGATTTTGCCTTAAAATTTTTATTAATTTCATTTTCAGTCAAAACACGATTATAGACACGAACCTCGTCAATTTTTCCTCTCAGCCATCTTCCATCGTGTTCGCTCCCAATTCTTCGCTCATCAAACTTTTCTTTATCTACTCCCCCGGGTCCATCCGATGCAAATACACCATTTACATATAAGCTATGTTTATTTGCTTTTGTATCGGTTGTATAGACGATATGATACCATTTGCCTGCTTCTGCTGCAAAAACGATCTTACCACCACCGTTTTTGTCAACCTGAATCTGATTGCTTTCAAACTTAAAATGGACTTTGCCTACTTCCC
>CAZMCH010000069.1:0-23020 GCA_964564735.1 uncultured bacterium | reverse complement strand
CTTATAAAAAATAAAACAATATCAAAAATACCAATTTCTGCAATACAAGATAAAGCACCACGAATAATATCATATAAAAGAAACAAATAATCCATAAAAAATAAAAACAGCAAAATATTCCTAACAGCGCTGAATTTCATTCTATCTTTATCATTGTTCATAATATTCATAATTAGACCTGCGGTAAAGATATACTCGGAATAGGTTCACCATCTTCGATTAATGACTTCAAATATAATTTAACTGCATCTTCAATATATAAAAAAGCTTCAGCTTCTGTATGTCCCCATGTATGACAACCTTTTAAGATAGGACAATAGGCATGGAAACGTCCATCATCAGGCTCTATGATAACCTCAAAAATTACTCCCTTTTCTTCCTCAACGTATTGTTTGTCCATAATCTAACCTCGCTTTTTTACATATTATATCCCTTTTTTCTCAATAAATCATAATAATCTTCACGTGAAAGCGTGCATTTTATTGCTGACTCCAATTGTTGCGAATTTAGTTGTAATTGTCTTGATATTGCACTCAAAATGCCTTTGTTTATATCTTTTCCGCTTGCACCTTTTGATATTATTGTATGAATTATGAAATTGCCATTTCTATCTTGCAATTTGTAATTTTCATGTTTTTTGGTTAATTTTGAGAACCCAAGCTTGTTTTCAAGCGTTGATCTTAATTTCTGTGTTTGTATCATCTGGTTATATAATCCGCCAGTTTCTCTCTAAGATAAAATAGATGCTCTTTTAGATTATCAGCAAGCCTAGATTCGTTTTCCTCCAAATCTTCGAAATATGACAGAACTACGCTTTTATAATCCTCTTCCGCTTCTGCAATAGTATCGCCTACGCCGAATATATTTATTTCATTATCAATGACAGTGTAATATTCATCATATTCAATGGTAACAGGAATACCGAAAATTGTTGTTATTTCAGGATGAGATTTTGTAATTGTTTGTGCCATTTAAGAAACCTTCTTTATTTCCAAGATAATACCTAAATCATTACCTAGATTTTAATTTCTTTATAAGATACAGAATTCCAAATATAGCAAGAGCAAATATCGCAATATTGGCAATAGCGGAAATCAGCCAACTCAAAATTTTAAGACCAGCCACAGCGCCGATCCCCGCCAGAATTGCAATAGCTATTAATATTAATAGATTCTTAAACATTATAATCTCCTCAAAACGCAATTATTGATTATTCTGTTCCTTGATCTTTTCCTTTAAACGAGCCAATTCAACGCTTATATCACTGCTACTATCCAATTTTGCAAACTTTGCCTCAAGACTATCAGCCTCGACTTCTCTCAGTGCTTCTGCATGAACCTCCGCATCTCTTACTTTATTCTCTATCTTTTCAAATGCAGATATTGCGTTAGATTTTGACATACCGCTCATGGTCTCAGTAATTCGTTTTTGTGCTTGAGCTCGTTTTTGACGGGCAAGAAGAATGTCTTTCTTGCGTTTGGCATCTTCCAGTTTTGCCTCAAGTTCGCCAAGACCTGTTTTTAAGAACTGCACGCTTTTAGTTTGATCATCTAACTGTTTTTTGTATTCAGTCGCTAATTGTTCACAGTTCTTCTTGCGTCTTAAAGCCTCTTTCGCAAGATAGTCATTCTGTTCTTTTACTGCGGATATTGCGCGCTTTTCCCATATATCAGCCATGTTTAGATTTTCATGATATTGAGTTTCCAGTTTTTTCATTTCCCTTATAGCAGATGCAACTTGAAGTTTAGCTTCTCTCAAATCCAATTGCATATCAGTTATAAGTTGCTGGAGTATTTTTTCTGGGTCTTCTGCACGATCCAAAAGCTCATTGATATTTGACCTTATTATTCTGCTTATCCTTTCAAGGACCCCCATTTTAATTACCTCCTAATTATATATTTGCAGCGGGGTCATAACAAACAAACGAAAGGATGATAAAACTGGATACCGAAAAAATATCTATATGGAACTCACTTCATTGCTTCTTGATATTTTAATCCGATTTTATTCCCTTATTTTCCTTTTTTACTCAGTATTAGACTTTTCCACCAAAATCTTCTGGCTTAAGGTTATCCAGCACCATTTTAAGTTGTTCTTCGGGGCTTGCATCCATCATTTCTTGATTTATCCCAGAGCTATTCATAACGTCTTCTGCTACATAAATAGGAACTTTCGCCCTAATTCCCAAAGCCATTGCATCGCTTGGTCTTGAATCTATTTTAATGACTTTTCCATCACCCAAGCGTAAATTTATTTCAGCATAAAAAGTTTCATCTTTTAGAGCAGAAACAATTACAGATACTACCTCTGCACCTAAATTTTCAATCACTGATTTTAGCAAGTCATGGGTCATCGGTCTTGGAGACATTTGTCCTTCTATCTCCATCGAAATAGCAACTGCTTCAAAAATTCCTATCCATATCGGTAAAAAGCGTTTTGATTTGCCCTCTTTTTCTCTCAAAATGACGATTGGAGTTTTAATCTCTGGATCGAGCCTTACCATCGCAATTTCAACCTCGATCATTGTCTTTCTCCTTATTTTCTAGTGTTTCGGAAACTACTTTCTAAACCTTTAAGACATTCTATTTATAATTTATCATAAAGATTTAGCTAAATCAACCTTTATTTCGCTTGTTCTTGAATTAGCTCTTTGATTAGTTTTTCCGCTTTTCTTATATCACCGATATTTCCATTATTAATCAGATATTTATAGCGATCAATTTGTAGCCCCATACTTGCTTGCCCTAATAGTCTGTTTATAAAGCTTCGTGTTATGTCTATTGAGTATATTTGATTGATTGGCACGTTCTCTTTTACATTAACGTAATATTTGCCAAGGTATCCTATCGTTCTTTCGTCTAATACTAAAACCCGCTGAGATGTTACTATAACATAATCTTTACTGGAATTTATTGATGTTCCAGCAATGAAACACATCTTAACTTCTTCATCAGGTTGTATATTTTCAAGAGCAGTTTTACGAATTTGCTCAGGAAAATGTCTAAATTCTGCCATTTTTCATTCTCTATTATTTCATGCCTTCTTTTACAGCGTTAAGTTCAGCATCAATCTTGGATTTTTTCTCCATCTTTTTGAATTCTGCCTCAACTTCATCTGCCTTAGAGAGTTCTGCAAGTGCCTCTACATGGTCTTCTAGTGAAGTTATCTTGTCCACTATTGAATCATAAGTGTTAAAAACAACTGTATCAATACCAATTTCGGAAACAGTATCTACCGATCTGATATTTTGACTTGCCTTTATCTGCAATGACTTTTTTATCAACTCAGTCCTTTTAGAACTTAACTCATTTAACTTAGCTTCCAAAACAGGTAGGCTTGCTTTTAGTTCTTCAACTGTTTGTTTTTGCAATTCAAGGGTTTTCCTTGTTCTGCTTTCATCATCAAGGCATGTCAGTCTCTGGTCAACAGCCTTTCTGGCAAGTTCTTCATTACCGTTTTTAAGAGCAAGAACAGCCCTTTCCTCCCAAAGTTTTGCCTTTTCGGCGCTTGCTTCTGCCTCTCGTTCCAACTTTTTTACGCCAACGATGGCTTCCGCTATCGAGCCTTTAAACTCTTGGATATTTTCTCTCATGTCTAAAAGCATTTGGTCTAAGACCTTTTGTGGGTCTTCTGCTTGGTCAAGGGCATAGTTTAGATTTGCCCTGATGTTCATCTTTATTCTATCCATTATACTCATTTTATTTTACCTCCGAATGACAATATGTAAAAAATAGCTTTCAAAACCTCATTATTATTTACCTTCATTATACTGCAAGAATATTGCCATTCTTTTCGGAGGCAATATACTAAGGTTGTGATGATTTTAATATTGCCCAGCTAGTTGCTAATTTCATTTTTGGACTAACTGATAGTGATTTTGCTAATTCACCTTCTGTCAAACCCTTAGACCAAAGCATAACTTCATCTATTACGCCATCAAAATAGCGATTATTATCAACCCAGCCTATATATACATTTTCCGCAACTACTGTAATATTACCGCTTTTTTTGACAGATACATCTAATTTACCATTTATATAGAGTTTATGTTCTTTTCCATCATATACGGTAGCCACGTGAACCCATTTATTAAGAAATTGCTTCATATTTGTATTGCCTGTAAGCCATTCTTGAGGCTGAACACCATAGAGATAGCTTGCGAGATTTCCTGTTTCTGATATATCCATGTAGTAGGCTCTTCTTTTGGCTATTATACAGTTTCTCTCTTTCCAGTCTCCACCCAAATATATTTCAGTTGGTTTTATCCATGCGGACATAGTAATCTGTTCAGTTATATTTAGGGTTGGATTATCTTTTATCTCAACAAATATTGTTGATGGTTTTTCGAAGGCAAGTGCGGTTCCGGCTTTACCTGCTACCCATTGTGATTTTCCCTTAATATCACCAGTGTTACCATTTTTAGTTAGGTCGTTTGCGACATCACCTTTGCCATCATCAAAAGACCAATAAGCAATAAGCCCTTCTTCTGCTGAAAAAGCATTAATTGATAGAGTTAGAAAAAACAGGAGCATTAATGAATAAAAGATATTTCTATAGATTTTCATAATTCTTTCCTTTCTATTAAAATGCTGATAAGTTTAAAATAAGCGATTTATTTTACTATATCATATATTGAGCATTTATTGGAAGTATTTTTTTTAGACAGAATAGTTCCAAAAAGATAGATAAATCAAATTAATATTGACATAACAAGCCTTTGATGATATATTTGCACATCAGGGAATATTCATTAGCTGTTTATAAATTGAAGTGAAAAATATGACACAATTACTTGAAATAAAAAATATGACGCATAATTTCTCTGGACTCAGGGCAGTTTCAAATTTTAACTTATCTATACAGGAAAGAGAAATTATTGGACTGATAGGACCAAATGGGGCAGGTAAAACAACAGTTTTTAACCTCATATCAGGTCTTCATAAGCCTACGATAGGTGAGATATATTTCAAAGGCAAACCAATTCATGGAGAGAAACCATACAGCATAACAGAAATGGGTATTGCCAGAACATTCCAGAATATTCGCTTATTTTCTGAAATGACTGTATTAGAAAATATAAAAGTTGCTTATCATTATAGAAAAAAGTATGGCATATTTTCTTCTTTTTTATGCACCAAGCAGTTTTGCAGGCATGAAAAAGAAATTGGCGATGTCGCATATAATCTACTTGGAATGTTTAATCTTCAGGACGATGCCGAAAAAAAAGCAGGTTCGCTTCCTTATGGTCAACAACGCAGATTAGAGATAGTTCGCGCCCTTGCAACGGAACCAAAGCTGATATTGCTTGATGAGCCTGCTGCGGGTATGAATCCAGCAGAGGCGGATAAGCTTCTTCATACTATTCATGACTTGCGAGACAGATTTAATCTTGCTATCTTTCTTATAGAGCATCAAATGCAAGTGGTGATGGGTGTATGTGAACGTATAAAAGTTATGGATTTTGGAGAGACAATCGCAGAAGGGACACCCGACGAAATTCAGAAAGACAAAAGAGTAATAGAAGCATATTTAGGGGAACAAGCATGATTTTGGAAGTAAAGGATTTATCGGTCAGTTATGGTGGTATCAGAGCGCTATCTAATGTTAATATAAGTGTCGGTGAAGGCGAAATAATTAGCATTATTGGCGCTAATGGTGCAGGAAAATCTACTTTACTGAGAACTATATCTGGATTAATTAAGCCAAATTCTGGAAGTATAAATTTTAATGGAACAGAAATAACGGGAATTCCTCCGCATAAAATAGCATCTATGGGTATTTCTCATGTTCCAGAAGGAAGGGGCATTTTTCAGAATCTTACCGTCATGGAAAACTTACATTTAGCAACATCTTCATGGAAAATTAAAGGCGATTTCAACGCCCAATTAGATAGAGTCTTTAAACTATTTCCAAGATTATCAGAACGAAAAAAACAGCTTGCGGGAACTCTAAGCGGTGGTGAACAACAAATGCTCGCAATGGGAAGGGGCTTGATCATGCAGGGCAAGGTCATGCTTTTGGATGAGCCATCAATGGGGCTTGCACCAAATCTCGTTGAGATGATATTTCAGGTTATTAGACAGATTCATGATGACGGAACGACTATATTATTAGTTGAGCAAAACGCCCATAAAGCAGTTGCTATTGCGGATAGCGTATATGCCCTAAAAACAGGAACAATAGCTTTTAGCGGAACACCTGATCATCATGACCTACAAAACATATTACATAGTGCTTATCTGACTTAACAAAAGATAGTGGGTTTGTCATGAAGAAACTTGTATGGGCGATATTATTATTCAACTTATGCCTTACGTTTACAAGCATAACAAAAGACAAATGGCAAAACTTCACACATAACGGAATAGAAAAATATGGATTTAGTTTATCTTGATTATAATTGTTTTCAAAGAGATTTTGACGATCTAAAGCAAGTAAGAATTAGAATGGAAGCATTGGCATGTAGAGAAATATTTATGAAAGCAGAAAAAGGAGAAATTCGGCTTGTCTGGTCTTTTATGCACCAAGATGAAACTATTTTATGCCCATTTCCAAAAAGAAAGTATGAGGTTCTTCGCCTTTCGGAACTTTGCATTGTAAGAATAGGACCCAAAGATGATATATACAAACTTGCCAAATCATATCAAGAAAAGGCAAAATTTTCATCAAAAGATGCTATTCATATCGCTTGTGCTTCTTTTATAAATGCTGATTTTTTCTTAACTTGTGATGATAGATTAATGAATCAAACTAGGAAATTAGAATTTAATACAAAAGTTATGAACCCCATTGATTATATAAGATTGGATGGTGTATATAATGGAAAAGATAAAAGAAATGGATGATACAGAGATAATAATTAGCGGTATAGAAGTCTTAAATAGATCACTTGGTATAACTAATGCTTTGAGATTTCTCAGTCTTTTGCATAATGAGCCAACTGATTATGTAGAAATATCAAAGCGATTATATGACGGACAAACAATTGATGAGATATTTGATAGGGCAAAGAAAAATTGGGAAGGATAAATTTAGCATAAAGGTTGATCTTGTTTCTAAGAAAGCATTGAAACCATATATCGGAAAATATATACTTGAGGAAGTTGTGTATATATGAATATTGTTAAATCTGTAAATGGAATTCCCATAAGAATAACCTATGAAAGATGGTTTCACATAATAGAAAACCATGATGACATGGCAGGTCGTTTTGGGGATATTCTAAATACGGTTGAATATCCAGATTATATAGTAAAGGGATATAGAAATGCCCTTATGGCTTAAAAGAAATAGAAACAGGGAAATATCTTGCTGTGGTTTATAAAGAATTGGACATTGAAGATGGGTTTATTATAACTGCATACATTACTGGCAAAATTAAGATTGAAAAGCAGATGATATTATGGCAAAAACAGAGATAAATGAAACACTAAATGAGGTATTCAGCATTATACCCCATATTATAAAGCTTTCTGAAGATAAAATGCTAATAGACTATGACAGAGAAGCAGATGTGCTTTATATAAGCTTTAAAAGACCACAAGAAGCGACTGATTCAGAAATGCTGGATAATGGTGTTTTATTGAGATATAGAGAAGATGAACTTGTGGGCATAACTATATTAGATGCGTCTAGGATGTTTGCAAATATAAGGGCATAAAAAATGAATAAGAATAATATAATTGAAATAAAGCAAGTTTTATCACAAAATAAAGAGCAATTGTTAAGAGATTATAGGGTAAAAGAGATCGGAATCTTTGGTTCTTTTGTTAGAAATGAACAAAAAAGAAATAGTGATCTTGACATATTAGTTGAGTTTGAAGAACCGATTGGGCTTTTTAAGTTTATGGATTTGGAAGAATATCTAAAAAAACTGCTTGGCATAAAGGTTGATCTTGTTTCTAAGAAAGCATTGAAACCATATATCGGAAAATATATACTTGAGGAAGTTGTGTATATATGAAAAAACGTGATTACAGAGATTATTTATCTGATATATTAGAATCCATAGATGATATTGAATCTTTCACAAATGATATGAGTTTTGATGATTTTGTAGATGATAAAAAGACTCTGAAAGCAGTAATAAGAAGCATTGAAGTTATGGGAGAGGCTACAAAGAGAATTCCTGAGTCTATTAGAGCAAAATATCCTAATGTTCCTTGGAAGAAAATGGCGGGAATGAGAGATAAATTGATACATGAATATCATGGTGTTGATCTTGAAATTCTATGGAAAACTATAAATGAAGATATTCCTCCTGTTAAGCAGTTAATAATAAAAGCTTTTGATGATCATTCTGTAAATTGAATTGGGATTTTCTGAATACAATGATTTGATGAGGGGTATTACCATGAAAAAACTCGTATGGGCGATATTATTGCTCAATTTGTGCCTTACATTCACAAGCATAGCACAGGACGAAGCACCACAATATCCAAACGTTTATATGCGCGGTCAGGATTTTCCGATAGTTATGAAAAAATGAGTAAAAAACTATGAAGTATGAAGTCATTATATATTGGAGTGATGAGGACGAAGCCTTTATTGCTGAAGTTCCGGAATTGCCGGGATGTGCGGCAGATGGCGAAACTTATCAGGAAGCACTTGCCAATGTGGAAGTAATTGTCAAAGAATGGATTGAAACAGCTAACGAACTCAATCGTCCTATTCCCAAACCCAAAGGACGATTAATATATGCTTAATGATGATTTAGGAGGAGATGAATGGAATTAGATGTCCTAGCCTTCGGGGCGCATCGTGATGATATAGAATTGACCTGCGCCGGAACAATGCTCAAACTTGCAGATAGCGGATATAAAACAGGGATTATAGATTTGACCGCTGGTGAGATGGGAACACGAGGCACTGCAGAAGAACGTGAAAATGAAGCGCAAGAAGCAGGAAAGATATTAAAAGTCCGATGCAGGGAAAATCTCGGTATCCATGATGCAAATATAGAGGCAAATACGGAAAATAAGCTAAAAGTCGTCAAAGTCTTAAGAAAATACAAGCCAAAGATAGTCTTTTTGCCATACTGGGAGGACAGGCATCCCGATCATGCCAACGCCTCAAAACTTATATCAGAATCCGCTTTTATTGCAGGATTAACTAAATTAATGCCAGAAATCCCTAAACATCGCCCCGAAAAACTGATATACTATATGTGCCATTATGAATTTAAGCCGTCTTTTGTCGTTGATGTAACGGAACAACACGAAAGAAAGATGAAAGCTATACATTGCTATAAATCACAAATATATAATCCCAACTATCAGGGAGAGCAAACATATATAAGCAGTCCCGAATATCTTGATTCAATAGAAGTTCGTTCACGATATTACGGCGGACTTATCAAATGCAAATATGGTGAGCCATTCCTTATAAGGGAAATGATTGAAATAAAGGACATTATGACCTTGATCTAGGAGAGAATATGAAAATCGGAATGATATGCTATCCCGGACATGGCGGTAGTGGAACAATTGCAACTGAGCTTGGGAAAGTTTTGGGCGTCAATGGACATGAGGTTCATTTCATCAGTTATTCTATACCTTATAGGCTTCGTGAATATAACGAAAATGTTTTCTTTCACGAAGTTAACATGCTGAAATACCCTTTATTTGAATATCCACCTTATTCACTCGCCCTTGCAGACAAAATAGCCGAAATAACAGAAAACGAGAATCTGGATATACTTCACGCCCACTATGCTATTCCACATTCTACGAGCGCATATCTCGCAAAACAGATGCTTGGCGGTTGTCCAAAAATCATAACAACTCTACATGGAACAGACGTTACAATTGTAGGGAGTGATGAATCATATTACAGGATCAATAAATTCAGTATTGAGCAAAGCGACGGTGTTACAACAGTATCAGAATATCTGAAAAGAGAAACAGAAGAGAGATTTCATATTAATATTCCAATTACAGTGATACCAAACTTTGTGGATACAGATCGTTTCAGCCATACACATAGATGCAGAGCAAAATGCTTGTTTGCACCAAAAGACGAACGTATAGTTATGCACATATCAAACTTTCGCCCTGTAAAACGTATAGAGGACGTTATTTCCACCTTTGATTTGATACATCGGGAAATTCCATCAAAGTTATTGATGGTAGGCGATGGACCTATGATGTCATCTGCATTAAGAGCAGTAGAAAAACTTGGTATTTCGTCAAGTGTATCTTTTCTTGGTAAACAAGATGATGTTGCGGGAGTTCTTCCAATAGCAGATATTTTCCTTATTCCAAGCGAAACCGAGAGTTTTGGTTTATCTGCGTTAGAAGCCATGAGTTGTGAAATTCCTGTCATTGCAACCAATGTTGGGGGATTACCAGAAGTTATAGAGCATGGCGAAACGGGTTATTTAGCTGAGTTAGGTGATATAAACGCTATGGCTGAATGGGGCAAGAAACTCTTAAGAGATGAAGAACTCCGACAAAAGATGGGTAAACAGGCTAGAGAGACAGTTCTAGCAAATTTTCGCCAAGATCGAGTCGTTAATATGTATGAAAAGTTCTATGAGGAAATTTTGCAGGCAAATGGAGTGTCAGATCATTCTTGTTGTGTTAATGCTTAGGAATTTGCTATGGATATATTGCTATTAATCACAAGGGTAGTTTTTAACTTCACAATATTTATTATTTTTGCTACTTTCCATGAATATATGCACGGATGGATGGCTTATCGTTGTGGTGACTCAACAGCAAAGCAAAATGGACGTTTATCGCTAAATCCATTTGTCCATATAGACCCATTCTGGACAATAATCATGCCAGCGATTCTACTTTTTTCTACAGGTGGAAGATTTGCCATTGGTTCTGCAAAACCAGTCCCTGTAAATCCATATTTAATGCGCAATCCCAAAACTGATATTATTTGGGTTGGGCTTGCAGGTCCGATGGCAAATGTCGGATGGGCTTTAATTTTGA
Source organism: uncultured bacterium (assembly GCA_964564735.1). Taxonomy (GTDB): domain Bacteria; phylum Poribacteria; class DTPJ01; order DTPJ01; family DTPJ01; genus CAZMCH01. The sequence continues at coordinate 12,077 of CAZMCH010000069.1, read as the reverse complement.
TAGCATTAATGAAAGGGCTAGTTAATTTTGAAATACTTACGCCAGCATCACCTATCTATACATTACTTTTTGTGTGTATGTATGTAAATTTAATATTGCTAGTGTTTAATATGCTACCTGTTCCTCCACTTGACGGGTCAAGGATTATTGAGGGTTTACTGCCTAGTAAGTATGCCGTAAAATATCAAAGAATTGCGCCATATATGTTTGTTGTCCTTATTGCTCTGATGTATTTTGGGCTTTTTGGCAGACTTTTTGGTCTTGTTTTGCAATTGATTATGTATGCCTTCAATTTAGCAGGTCCACAACGTTTTGGATTGCTCTAGCATATCAAAATATCATCCAATTTTCTTTCGCAGAAAATTGACACATTCCCCAACTTCGTTTTCATTCAAACCATGCAGGATTAAAGGTGCATCAGGTTTATACTGCTTTAATAGCGATATATAGCGATCATAGTCTAACAAGCCTTTTCCCGCAGGAAGATGACCCGCATCACCGTCATGATCGAGGTCTTTGGCATGAGCAATAATTATATGTTCTCCTAACAATTCAAAGGCTTGTTCAAGCATATCGCCCATCTTTGCCAATTCACCTTTATGAAAGATATTTGCACAATCCATAACAACTTTTAGGTATGGCGATTTTAGCTCATCTATAAGCCTTTTTCCTCTATTTGCAGAATCAATTACATTAGAGACTTCTGGCTCAAATGCTAGAATAACATTATATTTCTCTGCAACATCAAGTAATTCTTTCAATGTTTCAACTAAATCAATAAATGCTTCCTCTGTATCATTATCAGGATGTCTTCGCCACATATTTTGTGGGTCACGAGTGCCTGTGCAAAGAGTTATAACAGAAGTCCCAAGATTTTTACAAGCAGATATAAGAAGGCTTAATCGTTTTATACCTTCCTTGCGCTTATTTATATCAGGGTCTATCATATTGAAAGTGCCAGACATAGCAGACATTGTTATTTTACGTTTTTCCACTTCTGCACGAATACCATCACATAATTTTAAGTCTATTTTTTCTGGCAATTCAGGAAACCCAACACAACCAAAGCTAAATTGGATACTATATATTTCATGGCTTATAACACCGTCAAGAATTTCACTCAATTTTGGGCTAGAGAAAGTCCTAGCCATAATGCCTATTTGCATAATGACCCTCACAATCTTTAAAGTTCCAAATATGCGATCCCATCATATATTGGAATCGCATAAAAAGTTTTAAAGAAGACTAACCATTGGCAAAGATAAGCCTGTTGCGATTTTGGCATGGAATATCTATTGTTTTTCCTGTTATTGAGCTTTCAATTATCCCAAATCCGATCTCATTAACAGCCATATAGTCATCTTTTGCACAATGGGGCATGGGGCCTCCATCAAGATACGCTGATATTTGATCATAGGCAACCTTAAAAACGCTTTCATTTGGAGGCAGATCAAGAGTATTATTATCAATTACTTGACCTTGTTTGTTGCGCAATATTGTCGGTGTATATATTCCAGCGTGCAGACTTCCTTCTGAACCAAGCACGTCAACTGCAAATGCACCTGCAACACCATGATTACCAACATGAAATCCTGTAACTCCGCTTGCAAAACGAATTGTAGCACCAATAACCGCTGGTTCTGACTCATATCCATCCTGCATTTTTTCAACTTTTGTGGCATAACCACATACAGAAACAGGATCATATCCTCCAAATTGGCATATTAAGTCTGTCGTATGAATAGCAAAAGAGAGAACTCCGCCTCCGCAATATCCAATAACTGATTGAAGATCACCTAACAAGCCGTTTTTTACCATTTCTTGTAATTTTATGAGATGAGGCGCCCAGTGGCGTGAATAATCAACGATGATAGGAATACCTTTTGCTTCTGCAGATTTTGTCATCTCATCAACTTCATTCAAAGAACATCCCATTGGTTTTTCAAGAAAGATAAATTTCGTTTTCCCCGACTTTATGACTTCCATTGTTACTTTATAATGATAAGGACCTCTAACGCAAACAGCAACAATATCAAATGATTCTTTTTCAAGCATTTCAGCACTTGACTCATAATAATTGATTGATCCTTCTGGAAATCCCGGACCCCAGACTTCCTTAAATTCCTGTCGTCTTTCTTCTGAAAGATCAGAAACTGCAACTAATTCTGTTGATTTGCATTGTCTAATACCTCCAACATGACAATATGGATATGCGTCTTCTGGTTTTGAATATCTCGCCGCTATGCTTCCAAGACCAATAACTCCAACTTTATACATGAATGATCTCCTTTAAGATTTTTCTATATACTGATTTATTTCATAGACAAAAATATTCTAACAAAAAAACACAGATATTGGAATAATATATTTTCTATTTTATGTTTTATTTTCCAGATGCTATATGAGGTAATACTTATTCTATTTAATGCTATATTATGGAGGTGTGATCATGCCGTTATATGAATATCAATGTAAAAAATGCGAAAAGAAGTTTGAAATTTTAATAAGTGCAAGCAAGGCAAATGGTGCGCAAGAATGTCCTGAATGTGGCTCAAAAGAGACAAATCGACTTTTATCATCTTTTTGCGCTTCTGTTGGGACATCTAAAAACTCAACAGGTAATTCATGCAGCTTAAAAGGTGGTTGAGCTATTAAGAAAAGATAACAGGCAGTTGCCTGATGGTTTTGATTTTTGTGTTTTTGCCAATTAATTTATAATTAATATGAAAATTTTCAATATTAGATGATAATTATCACCTAAATTGGCTTCCCTCTTTCCTAAATTCCTCTATACATTATGAAATTGCAATTAAAAAAGCGATAATTTTATTAATTAACACTTGACAAACTTAAATTGTTATGGTAATATTATTTATAATGTCATCACGTAGGAAATAGGTTTCCTACTGCCCATTAGCTTATTTTTTTAAGCAGAGCTTAAATATATATAAAAATAACTTGTTTTGTATAAAATAATAAACTCAATCACTGATGCTTGATATTAAATATTAAGCCAAAGAAAAGGTTAGGTTCGTTAGATGAAAAGAGTTGTTGCCAACGAGGATGTATGTATAGCTTGTCGCCTTTGTGAAGTTTGGTGTAAAGTTCAACATTCGCAATCAAAAGACATAATAAGAGCCTTCAAAAAAGAAGGACAACCACCAATGGCGCGTGTCCATGTTGAGGAAAAAGGAGCTAAGTCTTTCGCGGTCCAATGCCGACATTGTAAAGAGCCAGATTGTGTCTATTCCTGTATCACTGGTGCAATGTTCATTGACGAAGAAACAGGTCAAGTGATGCATGATCCTGAAAAATGTGTCGGTTGCTGGACTTGCATAATGGTTTGCCACAGGGGAGCAATACTTAGGGATGAAAGATTGAGGCGTATTGCTGCAAAGTGTGATCTTTGCCCAGGACTAGATATTCCTGCTTGCGTTGCACATTGTCCTAATGAAGCATTGTGTCTTGTAGAGGAGATAGAGGAATAATGAACCAATATAAATATTTGATAATCGGAAATTCAGCGGGTGGTATCGGCGCCATAGAGACTATTAGAAAAGTTGATGAGGATGGAACTATAGCAGTTATATCCGATGAAAAATATCATACTTATTCAAGACCTCTTATCTCATATTATTTGGGTGGTGAGATCGCCTACGACAAGATGTTTTATAGAAAACCAGATTTTTATGAGAAAAAGAAAGTTGAGCCTATACTTGGAAAAAAGGTCGTCAAAATTGATTTTGATAACAACTCAGTAATACTTGATGATCAAACAGCCATAGGCTATGAAAAACTCTTGATTGCAACAGGTGGAGAACCTTTTGTTCCTAGAATAGCAGGTATGGAAACTTATGAATATTCAACGTTTACGACTATGGATGATGCACTAAAAATAAAAGATAAAATCGAAAAAGAAGATATTAAAAGTGCAGTAATACTCGGTGGTGGATTAATTGGATTAAAAGCAGCAGAAGGTCTCGAAGCAAAGGGCATTGAAGTTACTATTGTTGAACTTGCAGACAGAATATTAAGCCCTGTTCTTGATACACAGGCTTCAGCAATTATCCAAAAAGTGTTTGAGGATAAAGGCGTTAAATTTATGACCCAACACACTATATCAGAAATCTTGGGTGAAAATGGAAAAGTCACAGATGTTCTTCTTGATAAAGGCGAAAATATCGCTTGTGATATGGTTGTTGTTGCCATTGGTGTTCGTCCTAGAATTGAATTAGTCAAAGATACACCAGTTAAACTTGGTCGTGGCATAATCGTTGATAAGCACATGAGAACATCAGTTCCAAACGTTTACTCCTGCGGCGATTGTGCAGAAGTCTATGATTTTATACTAGATAATTTTCGCTTGACTCCTCTCTGGCCTAATGCCCATGTTGGAGGACGTATAGCGGGTTTTAATATGGCTGGTGTAGATAAGGAATATGTGTGGGGAACTGGAATGAACTCCGTTGATTTCTTTGGTTTTCCTGTTATATCTGCTGGATATATCAATCCTCCCGAAGGTCAAGATATGGAAGTGCTAATTAAGCATATTCCAGAAAAAATGATTTATAAGAAATTCATCATAAATAAAGATAATAATATTGTTGGAATGATATTCGTCAATGAGGTTGATAGGGCAGGTGTAATTCTCGGATTAATGCGAGACAAAGCAAATATTGACTCTTTCAGAGATGAAATTGCATTAGAAGATTTCGGTCAGATACATATCCCTGCTAATATACGCAGAGAAGAAGCAGCATTGGAGGTGGTAGCATGAAGAACCTGAACCAAATCTCAAACCCGTATAATGAAGATAAAGTTATATCAGCATGTGGTTTATTCGGCATGATGAGCCTTGAGGGGCGAAAATGTTCAGGTAAAGACATAATAAGGGCTATCGCCAATATGCGTGTTCGTGGAAATGGTCTTGGTGGCGGATTTGCCGCTTATGGTATTTATCCTGATTATGCAGACTATTACGCAATGCACCTTATGTTTTCAAACAAATCAGGAAAAGAACAAACAGAATCTCTTCTTAAAGATAATTTCAATATAATAAAAGATGAAGAAATACCACATCAATATAATCCAAATGTTTTCGATCCGCCGATAGTATGGCGTTATTTTGTTGAGCCAAAAAATGTTCCTGAACAATACGCTGATGACTATGTTGTTGAAAAAGTTATGTTTATAAATACAAAGATTGATGACTCATTTGTATTTTCTAGCGGGAAAGATATGGGAGTTTTTAAGGGAGTTGGGCATCCAGAATATATTGGCGAATACTTCATTTTAGAGGATTATAACGCTTATATATGGACAGCACATTCAAGATTTCCGACTAATACACAGGCTTGGTGGGGCGGGGCGCATCCGTTCAGTATTTTGGATTGGACAGTTGTCCATAATGGCGAAGTATCCTCTTATGGAACAAACAGGAATTTCCTAGAAATGCGTGGATATTTCTGCACAATGCACACAGATACAGAAGTTATGGCTTATGCAGTTGATCTTCTTATCAGAAAGCACAAACTTCCGATTGATATGGTAGCGAAGATAATGGCTGCGCCTCTCTGGACAGAAATCGAGCAGATGCCAGAAGACGAACGTCAGCTAGATATAATGTTAAGACAGATTTATAGCGGATTATTAATAAATGGTCCCTTTACAATAGTTGTTGCTCATCAAGGAGAAATGATCGGATTAGGTGATAGAGTCAGATTAAGACCACTGGTTGCAGGTATCAAGGATGATATGCTCTATCTTTCCTCCGAAGAAGCTCCTATGAAGTTAATATGTCCTAAACTTGAATATACATGGATTCCTAAAGGTGGAGAACCAATAATTGGAAGATTAGCCACAAAGGAAGTTATATATAAAAATGAACCTGTTATAGTAGGGGTGGAAGAAAATGCTATCGACTCTGTTGCCTGAATTTAAAATAGAACGTGATGACAGTAGGTGTATAAGGTGTCAGGTCTGTGTTCGTCAATGTGGATTTGATACACATAAATACGATGAAGATGATGATGCAATATACGCATCTGAGGAAAAATGCGTCGGTTGCCAGAGATGTGCGGTGATGTGTCCAACCAATGCTTTGACAATAAAACCACATGATTGGGGATACCGTCCCAACGCCAACTGGAGTAAAGATCATTTCCGAGAATTATCCAGACAGGCGGAGAGCGGAGGCGTTGTCCTTACTGGTTCTGGCAATGACAAACCATATAGAATATATTGGGATCATATAGTCCTGAATGCCTCTCAGGTTACAAACCCATCCATAGACCCACTTCGTGAACCTATGGAATTAAAGACATATCTAGGACGAAAGCCCGATAAAATAGAATATGATCCAGAAACAAAGCAAATAAAGACTGAAATGCCTCCGCAAGTAATGATTGAAGTTCCTGTAATTTTTTCCGCATTGTCCTATGGTGCTATTAGCTATAATGCTTGGAAGTCTTTGCTTCAGGCGGCAAAACAGGCGGGAACACTCTGTAATACAGGTGAAGGCGGATGGCCTATGGAATTAAGAGAATATAGCAACAGGGTTATCGCCCAATGTGCTTCTGGAAGGTTCGGAGTTGATGTAGAATATCTGAATTCTGCATCGATAGTTGAGATTAAAATTGGTCAGGGGGCAAAACCCGGCATCGGTGGGCATCTACCCGGTGAAAAGGTCAGCAGTGATGTTTCATTGACTCGTATGATTCCAGAAGGAACAGATGCTCTTTCTCCTGCACCACAGCACGATATTTACTCCATTGAAGACCTTTCGATGCTTATATATGCTCTGAAAGAAGCAACAAATTACGAAAAGCCAATTAGTGTAAAAATAGCCGCTGTTCATAACGCCGCTGCAATAGCATCCGGTATGGTCAGGGCAGGTGCTGATATAATCGCCCTTGATGGTATAAGAGGCGGAACTGGCGCCGCACCGAAGATCATTCGTGATAATGTTGGTATTCCAATAGAACTCGCCTTAGCTTCTGTTGATAAGAGACTAAGAGAAGAAGGCATCAGAAATCAGGCTTCTTTGCTTGTCGCTGGTGGATTTAGAAATAGCGGAGATGTAATTAAAGCTATAGCCTTAGGGGCAGATGCAGTTTATATCGGAACTGCTGCACTCGTTGCTATGGGTTGCACTATTTGTCAAAAATGCTATACAGGTATATGCAACTGGGGTATATGCACACAAGACCCATATCTTTCGAAGCGATTGAACCCTGAAATAACTACAAGAAGGCTTGTTAATATGGTAAAAGGCTGGTCGCTTGAAATAAAAGAAATGCTTGGCGGAATGGGAATTAACGCCATAGAGAGTCTGCGAGGTAACAGACACCATCTACGAGGTGTAGGTCTGGAACAATGGGAACTAGATGTTCTCGGTATAAAAGGGGCTGGGATGTAAAATGGGAAACGTGATATATAATAATAATGGTGCTGTTGAGATTAATGCGGATGGCTTATTTTATAAGGATATGAATAAGCTAATACGAGAATATATCCTTGCTCATAACATAAATAAAGCAAAATTAACCAACGTATATGGACAGAGATACATCGGCACAAATGTTCCCCGTCCAATAAAGATTGATGTCTATGGAACTCCCGGAAACGATCTTGGTGCATTTATGAATGGCTCTACTGTTGAAGTCTATGGAAATGCGCAAGATGGATGCGGAAACACTATGAATGATGGCGAAATCATTATTCATGGAAACGCTGGTGATATTTTGGGTATTTCGGCACGTGGCGGAGAAATATACGTTAAAGGCAATGTCGGCTATCGTGTCGGTATCCACATGAAGGAATATAAAGACAAAAAACCAGCGCTTGTTATCGGCGGAACTGCTCAGGATTTTCTTGGTGAGTATATGTCCGGTGGAATATTGATTCTGCTTGGGCTTGGGCTAAAAGAAAATGAGAAACATAAAGCTACATTTATTGGAACTGGTATGCACGGCGGAATAATGTATATTAGCGGAAAGGTTGACCAAAATCAATTTGGGAAAGAGGTTGGTGAATTACCTCTTGATGATAATGATAAAGCACTTTTGAGCAAATATGTCGACAAATTTGCTACACACTTTGGATATGATGCAGGTGAAATAATGAAACGTGACTTTATAAAGCTATATCCAAAGTCGCTTCGTCCCTATGGCAAGCTATATGCTTATTAGCTTTCTAATTATCTTGTAGATGCTAAAGCATTGATTTTAGACGATTTAAATTCATTTTTCATAGTCAATGCTTTGGCTAGGTATATTGGTAGGTAAACTGGACGGAAGTAATCTTGTGGATATAAGTAATCTTCACCAGTTTCATCTACGACTCTTATAAGATTGTGTTTAACAGCTTTAGCATCAAACATTGTTTGGTAATCTTTTCCTATTTTTAATGATTCTGGATAGTCATCATTTTTTATACAAGTTGCCAATTCTAATTTTACTATGCTATATTCGGTCAGCCTAATAGATTTAAGGGCTTCTATTCCACCAATGGCAAATTTTTTTATATATTTTCTAATTGTATTTTCACTTTTGCTGAAATATATGGCTATCTCAGATATGGAATAACCCGCATTGAATAGTTTGATGATTTTAAGGCGCTGTTCCCATTCAGCATTTTTAGAATTGGTTATTTCGGAATCCATAATTTCTTTTTCTTTATCCGTTAGCTGTAATTTAATATTTTGCATTTCATCAATCCTTAATTTGGTGTGTTAGATATTGAGAGAATAATAAAAAATAAAAATAATATAAATGGTTCTTTGGTGTCCAGTGTGGGAATGAATCTTGCTTATGTCTCAAATCTCCCCGCCATCTTTGCTAAAGAGTGAGTTAGAGCCATTTCCCCTCTTGGGAGGGGATTAAGGGGTGGGTTAGAATTTGAGATTTCCACACTCAAAACGGAAGAGCCATATAAATCAATCCAGTAGGCATTTAATTTTGACTTTCCTTTTTCCGATGCCATGAGCTTCATACCAATGTATTTTGGCAGTGCGTATATCTCCATCGGAAAGACGAACTTTTGCAATGCCTTTGAGTTTTCGCCAATATCCATCTCCATAGGTATCACGTAGTAAATTTATTTCACGAATGGAATTGCCAACTGCTATTGTTTCAACATTATAAATTTTACCTATTACGTCAAAACTCATTTTTTGTTTTGATCCTTTATTGCTAATAAATAATTTCCTATATTGAATTCTATCACAATAACCCAACAAAATCAAGGTTGATATGCCAACACTAAGAGTAGCTCTAGCACAAATAAACCCAACAGTAGGCGATTTTAACAACAACATTGATAAAATCGTTAATGCAATAGCACAGGCAAAGGAAGCCTGCGCTGATGTCGTAACTTTTCCTGAACTTTCGCTTTGCGGATACCCTCCCGAAGACCTTCTCCTTAGACCAAAATTCATGCGTGATAATCGAAATGCTTTGGAAAGTGTTATTGAGCATACAGAAGATATCATTGCAGTTATTGGCTTTGCAGACTTAATGGACGGAAATGTCTATAATTCTGCCGCATTAATAAACAATTGTAAGCTTGTTAGCATATATCACAAGGTGGAATTGCCAAATTATGGTGTTTTTGACGAAAAAAGATATTTTACATCGGGAAATGGATGTTTAACTTTTGATATAAATGGTATAAAGGCTTCTGTTAATATATGTGAGGATGTATGGATTAAAGGATCGAAAGTTGAGGATTGTGTCAGAGATAATAACGTCAAAGTTACTCTGAATCTGTCATCATCACCTTTTCATGCTGGCAAGCTTTCTCTACGTCGTGATATACTTGCAAGCTTTGCCCGTCGCACAAATACTTATGTTTGCTATAATAATCTCGTTGGCGGACAAGACGAACTTGTTTTTGACGGTGGAAGCCTTATAGTCAGCCCACAGGGACAGATAATCGCAAGCGCAAAGAGATTTGAAGAGGAAATATTAATCACAGATATTGATATAAATGGTTCTGATAATATAGAACTTAAAACAAAAGATGCTGAGTGTTCTATATATCATCCAACAATCGCACCAGAACTTGGCAGGATTGAAGAAATATATGATGCGCTTGTCCTTGGCACAAAAGATTACATCAAAAAAAATGGATTTAAGAAAGTGATTCTTGGATTAAGCGGAGGAATTGACTCGTCTATCACAGCCGCAATTGCTGTTGATGCTCTCGGAAAAGAAAACGTTATTGGCGTTACAATGCCATCACAATACACATCTAGCGAAACTCGTTCTGATGCACAGATTCTTGCTGAAAAACTTGGTATCCAATTTATGACAATACCTATCAGCCCTGTATTTACAACTTATCTTGATATTCTCAAAGAGCCTTTCGGTGAAGGCAAGGCAGGTATCGAAGTAGAAAACCTGCAGGCACGAATAAGAGGCAACATTCTAATGGCTTTATCGAATAAGTTTGGATGGCTTGTCCTGACAACAGGAAATAAAAGCGAAACCGCTGTCGGTTATTGCACCTTGTATGGTGATATGGCTGGTGGATTTGCTGTAATCAAAGATGTTCCAAAAACATTAGTTTATGAATTATCCGAATATTTTAATAAAAAGAATAACGCAGAAATCATCCCTGAAAGTGTCTTTAAACGACCTCCAACAGCAGAATTAAGACCTAATCAGAAAGATGAGGACTCGTTGCCACCTTATCCGATCCTTGATCCAATATTAAGGGCTTATGTTGAGGAAGATAAATCAATGGATGATATTATTTCCTATGGCTTTAATGCCGAAACAGTTAAAGATGTAATTAGATTGGTAGATAGAAGCGAATACAAGCGCAGACAAGCTCCTCCAGGAGTTAAAATTACTCCGAAGGCATTTGGCAGAGATAGACGACTACCCATTACGAACCGCTATAGGTCATAAAGACCATCGAGGCAAAAATGAATAAGAATACTCTTTTTAATAACAATCACAAAACGAGAGAAATAACAACAATGAATAAAAATGAGTGTTCAACAGGAATTGAGTATCTTGATCATCTCATGGGTGAACTTCGTATTGGTGATAATGTTGTATGGGAGACCGATGCAGGTTCGTTTATTGATCTATTTGTAGATAGATTTTCAAATCATTCCTTAACAATAGGACATAACTTGGTTTATATTAGTTTCAATAGATCTCCTGCAACTATTGTAAAAAAACTAACCAAACTGCCTAACCAACACAAAATAACCCTTCTTGATGCTTTTACATCAGGTAAAGGCGGTAATGATGCGACTTTTACAAGATTTTATGATGTTAGAGATCATTCCCACGCAATAAACACAATTAGGATAGATAATCCTGAGGATGTATCCCATTTTACAAAAGTATTAAATGAGATAGAGGAAAAGAGTGGCGAAAACGCAAGATATGTATTTGACAGCTTAACAGGAATGCAGGATTTGTGGACTGACGAGGTTAAGACATACAAATTTTTCACTTATGCCTGTCCAAGATTATACGATCTTAACACCATCGCATATTGGATACTAGAAAGCGGAGCGCATTCATATAGCTTCAAGGCAAATCTTGAGCATGTAACGCAAGTATCTATCGAAGTCTCTCATATAGGCTCACAAATATTTCTCAAAGTAAAGAAGGCAGAAAACAGATACTCAAATGATATGTTTAAGCCTCAGAGATTTGAGGTCTGGGGCGATGAGATACTCTTCCAAGAAGCTGGTGAAAAAGATGTCATGGACCTCGGTGGAAAAGTCAAAAATCTTCGTCAGAAAAGAAGGCTAACCCAAAGTGAACTTGCTCAAAAGATCGGAGCAACTGCAAGCTATATATCTCAATTAGAACGCAATCTTATAAGTCCTTCTATTGATTCACTTCTTTTATTGAGTAATGAATTACAGGTTGAGCCGGGATATTTCTTCTCGGTAGAAAAAACTGATTTTGATGATGGTATTTGCCGAAAAAATCAACATCGTCCTGTATCTTTGGCAAATATTGAATGGGATGCCGTAAAATGCCATCTTCTAACAAATACTAGCACAAATCGCAGGATGCAACCTATGCTAGTTACTATTGAACCAAATA